>DASQMJ010000001.1:0-3411 GCA_035645535.1 Microvirga sp.
GCAGCTGGAAGACGTTCTTCGCGATGTCAAGGCCGATCGTGGCAATCTCAGGCATGATGAGGGCTCCTCTTCGGTTCTCCAACATGCCCATTCTGGCATGTCTGACGCTGGTGGAGGGCGCCATCCACGACATCAGGTTAAGTTACGGTTAGAGGTTGTGGCCGATATTCGGCGTGCCTGAACCTGGCGTGCCGCAGTGGCACGCGCCTCCTGCGGCGATGCAGGCGGGCCAACAACGGAAAGATGCCATCTCCTACCTCTTCCCCTCGCACCAAGCTGACGGGTGCATTCTCCGGCGTCGCCGGCCGCTTCTATGCCGGCATGGCGGCTGGCATCCTGGCGCTGATCGCCCTCGCGATCTACGGCACCGTCACGATCTCCACCATCCTGACCGAGCGCAAGCAGGCCGAGCTCAGGAACCTTGCCCAGTCTGCTACGACCCTCATCGCTGGTTTCGAGGAGCGCGCCAGGAAAGGCGAGTTTTCCATCGAAGAAGCTAAGAAGCGGGCGGCGGACGCCCTGCGCACAATGCGCTATAATGGAAACGATTATTTCGTAGTCCTCGACTACACTAGCTTTGTTGTCATGCATCCCAACAAGGCAACGGAAGGTAAAAATCTTGCAGATGTAAAGGACGCAAACGGGACCTACATCACTCGCGAGCAGGTCGAGGCCGGCAAGAAGGGCGGCGGATTTGTGGACTTCCTCTGGCCCAAGCTGAATGAAACGGTGCCGTCTCCGAAGACGGTGTATGCCGTCTCCTTCCCCCAGTGGGAGTGGGTCGTAGCGGCCGGGATGTACGTTGACGACCTAGCCGTCATCAATGCCGCCTACCGCAGCGTGTTCCTCGCGTTTGTCGGCGTATCGACCGTGATCCTAGTGAGCATCGCCTTTGGCCTCGGCCGCAGCATCTCCCGTCCCATCGGCCGCCTTGTCGAGAACATGAGTTCGCTCACGCGCGGTGATTTGGATGCATCCATAGAGGGCGCGGAACGCAAGGATGAGATCGGCACCATGGCGCGCGCCGTGCAGGTCTTCAAGGATGCCTTGATCGCCAAGAGAACCGCCGATGAACAGGCAGCCTTAGAACTCGACGCCAAGATGCGCCGGGCCCAGGCCCTCGACCACCTGACGAAGCAGTTCGAGGCCAACGTGTCCGCCATGACCCAGAGCCTGTCCGCCGCTGCCGCCGAGATGGAGGCGACGGCGCAGTCGATGACGGCGATTGCGGACCAGACCACGGACCAGACGGTGAGCGTGGCGTCCGCCGTGCAGCAGACCTCGGCCAACGTGCAGACGGTGGCGGCCGCCACGGAAGAGCTGTCGATCTCGATCCGGGAGATCGCCTCTCAGGTGGCCGAATCCTCGCGCATCGCAGGTCAGGCGGTGGAGGATGCCAAGCGCACGGATCTCACAGTCCAGACGCTCGCCTCCACGGCCGAGAAGATCGGCAACGTGATCCAGCTCATCAACAACATCGCCTCGCAGACCAACCTGCTGGCGCTCAATGCCACCATCGAGGCCGCCCGGGCGGGCGAGGCCGGCAAGGGCTTCGCGGTGGTGGCTGCCGAGGTGAAGGAGCTGGCCAGCCAGACCTCGAAGGCCACGGAGGAGATCTCCGCGCAGATCGCCGCCATTCAGCAGGCGACCGGCGACTCGGTCGGGGCGATCCAGGGCATTGTCAGGACGATCGGACAGATGTCGCAGATCTCGACCGCCATCGCGGCCGCCATGGAGGAGCAGGGGGCGGCCACCGCCGAGATCTCCCGCAACGTGCAGGAGGCGGCGCACGGCACGGATCTGGTGAGCGGCAACATCGCCGATGTGCGGCAGGGTGCGGGCGAGACCGGGGCGGCCGCCGCCCAGGTGCTCGCAGCCGCGCAGGAGCTGGCGCATCACTCGGCCAGCCTCGGAAGCGAGGTCGACCGCTTCCTCTCAGGCGTCAAGGCTGCTTAGGACGTCGACGCGGGGGTGGGCCGGGCCGGCTCACGCCTCGTCATTCTCCGGCTTCGCCGGGATCTCCTCGCCGTCGATGGCGATGAGATCCCGGCGGACCTGTTCCAGGCCCTCGGTCAGCCGGGTCAGCTCCTCGGCCATGACCTGGTGGATGGCGACGGCGGCGGCGGGGAACTCCTCCAGCACGCGGCGCATCAGGCTCGGCGGCACCCGGATTACGGTCGACGCCTCCCGGGCGATGGCGGTGGCGGGCCGCACGATCCGGGTGAAGAGCGCCGCCTGGCCGATGAGGGAGCCCGGCCCAACCACGAGGGCGGCCGGGGACCCGTCGTCGCGGGCGTCGAGGGCGATGGCTCCGTTGCTTACCACGTAGCCGCCGTCCGAGCGGTCGCCCTTGCGGAAGAGCATGTCGCCCGCCCGGAGGATCCGGTTCTCGGACGCGAAGGCGACGAGGCGCAGGGCGTCCCGGTCGAGCAGGTTGAACAGGGGCGCCCTCGACAGGATCGCGATGTCGTCTTCGAGCGCCATGATATGTCAGGGAACCAGCTTGTAGCCGCCAGGCTCGGTGACCAGGATGCGCGCGTTGGACGGGTCGGCCTCGATCTTCTGCCGCAGCCGGTAGATGTGGGTCTCGAGAGTATGGGTGGTGACGTTGGAGTTGTAGCCCCAGACCTCCGTGAGCAGGGTGTCGCGCCCCACCACCGCCTGCCCTGCCCGGTAGAGGTAGCGCAGGATCGCCGTCTCCTTCTCGGTCAGCTTGAGCTTGGAGCCCTTCTCGGTGGTGAGCAGCTTGGAGCTCGGCCGGAAGGTGTAGGGGCCGATCTGGAACACCGCGTCCTCGCTCGCCTCGTACTGGCGCAGCTGCGCCCGGATGCGGGCGAGGAGCACCGCGAACTTGAAAGGCTTGGTGACGTAATCGTTGGCGCCCGCCTCGAGGCCCATCACCGTGTCGGTATCGGATCCCTGCGCCGTGAGCATGATGATAGGGCTGCGGAAACCCTGCTGGCGCATGACCTTGACGGCCTCGCGCCCGTCCATGTCGGGCAGGCCCACGTCCATGATGGCGAGGTCGATCCGGTCGCCCTTGACGGCCTCGATGGCGCCGGTCGCCGTCTCGGCGGTGGTGACCTGAAACTCCTCGTACAGTCCGAGCTGTTCGGCGAGGGTGTCGCGCAGGTCCTGATCGTCGTCCACGACGAGGAGGCGGCTGGCATTCGACATCTCAAACCCTTCAACGACACGATGAAACGAGTTGGCGCCGGAGCGGCACCGGCCAATTCATATCGGCGTGGCCGCTCCATCCTTCAACCACGGCATGACCGTGCCGGAAGATCGAAGCCTGCCTGTGCGTCTGCGGGCTTCCGGTTGCGGATCATGCTCTAGACTAGTCATTCCCAGCTTGACAACAAGGGGCGGGCCCTGGCCTTCCACTGCCATGAAACGTGCTTACGTCGA
>DASQMJ010000002.1:0-87841 GCA_035645535.1 Microvirga sp.
CGATCGTATTCCCGCTGCCCTTTGCAGGGTTTGTCTTTCGCTTTGAGTTCGTCCGGGTCTCCCGGAAACCTGCGAACGACCATAAGCCGCCCGCGCTGACGTCCGAGTTCGTCGAGTCGATGCGGCGGCAGTTCAGCGCGCACATTCTGCGAGACATTGGTATCGACAGAAGTCGGTCGGGCTAGTCTCATGCCGCCATGGCAGGTCGCCACGTTCTCGCAGCGCCACCCGTGGTTGTTGAAGTGTGATTGGTCTACTTGCCGTTTCGTCAACTCGTCGGACCTGAGCCCCGGAGCGAGATGGCTGTTTCAGGCAGCGCACAGGAGGCAAGGTATGAGTCAGTACATCACGGATTTGATCACCCTATGGGTTGTCATCGATCCCATCGGGACCTTACCTGTGTTCTTGGCAATTACGGCCGGGATGAGCGCTGAAGCCGCCCGACGCACGGCCGTCAGAGCGACAATCGTAGCCTTCAGTGTCCTGCTCTTCTTCGTCGTGGCCGGACAGGCCCTGCTCCAAGCTATGGAAATTGACCTGGCAGCCTTCCAAATCGCGGGCAGCCTTGTCCTCTTCATGTTTGCAATGACGATGATCTTCGGTGAACCAAAGTCTACGACCGAAGAGAGGGAGATCGAAAGCAGCGATGTGGATCGTTCCGTCTACCCCTTGGCCATTCCGTCGATCGCCAGCCCAGGGGCAATGCTCGCTGTCGTCACGCTGACGGACAACAGCAAGTTCAGCGTTCTCGAGCAAGCCGAAACCGTGGTCGAGATGCTCCTAATATTGATAGTTACTCTCGGGCTTATGCTTGTAGCGTCCAGGATCATCAAGATTATCGGAACAGCCGGGGCAAGCGTGATCAGCCGGGTTATGGGCCTTATTCTCGCCAGCGTTGCTGTCAACGGCGTTGTCACAGGAATAAAAGAGGCGTTTCACCTAACCATCTGAGCCGCCGATTGATGTGCGGAGATTAGGTCATCCGCCGAGTCGCGTGACGGCGAGCAGCCACGCACGGCCCCTTCGGGTGCGAGGCATTTGCCGCCCTGATCGCCGTTACGGCCGTCCCACGGCACAGTCAGGACCAGTAGAGTCGCGACCTGTACTGGATGGCGCGCAGTCGTCTCCGTCAGACCATAGTTTGGCTCGTTCAAATGGTCGACCGCGATCCCGCAGGCTCGCTCGATTTTCATCTACAGATAATTTCTCAGATGCCCCTCCCCGATGGGTCAGCCATCATACGCCAGGCCAGAGCGACAATACTCACTCCTGCTGTGCACATTCTCGGCCTTCCCGACTGAAAGTCTTGCTCAAATCGGGCAAGCATTGCCTACTGGACGAAGCCACACCGCTGGCTGACGCACGAACAACCGAGACTTTCCTACGTAGGGTCGCTGCCCCGCAGCCGGAGGTGGACAATGAGCTTCCAAGCAATGTGCTGGCTACTCCTTGCAGCCTATATGATTCACGTCCTTGAGGAGTTTGCACTCGACTGGCGTGCGTGGGCCCAGGCCGTACTGAAGCTGCCCGTGGATTGGCCGACCTTCTACGTCACGAATGCCGGGGTCGTTGTGCTCGGGATCGTGGCGGCACAGACTGCCGATGAGCTTCCCATCCTTGGCCTGAGCTATGCGGCATTGATGCTGATCAACGCTACTTTCTTCCACGTCCTGCCGTTTGTCCTATTCCGCTGGCGCTTCTCGCCTGGCTTGATTACAGCCGTGTTCCTCTTCTATCCGGCCGCGATCTCAGCTTATGCCATTGCGTTCAATGCAGGTCATCTCGGGTTCACAGGGATTGCCGGCTCTATCGCAGTTGGCGCCATCCTCATGGCCTATCCGATTGTGCTCCTGAGGCTCAAAGGCTTGCCATTCTTCAAGCAGTCATAGCGGCTACCCATTCTCTCCTACAGCCTGGGGGCGCCCTCGCCCCTCTCGCCCCCTGTCCCTGTCGTGACGAGGGTTGCAGAGAGACCGCTAGTTGTTGCTATCCCAGACGAGAGACTGGTCTCCTTTGCGCGGAATGATGTGATCGGTGACCGTGGCTGCCGTAACCCTACCCTCTCGCGTACCCACTGCCATAGAGCTTGGAATGCGAGGTAGACCTTGCGGGCCTTTTCCCATCGGGTGGTAGCCGCTTTCTCTTGCGCTGGCTCTCCATTCCCTATGTCGGGGTCCGCGGGCAAGGGCTTTGGCATCCACGGTCTGAATGAGTCTCGATCGTTATGTGCCCCTAGTTACCTGCGACGGCGGGGGCGGATAGACCCGTATGCAGTCGGTGGCTGGGACAGCTGTTCACCCTGATCAGCCTGGCGCAGTCTCTCGAATGCTTCCCTGTTGGCTTGACCCTCGGCCCGTAGGCGCTCCCAACGACCGTCCCGCTGCATCAGTTCGATTTCACGGGTGACGCGATCACGGTCTGTGCCGGAGCCCTGGGCAAATGCAAGACCAGGAATTAGAGCGAACGCGATAGATACGAGAAGTTTCTTCGACATGACATTCTCCATTGACCGGTTCAAGGCCGGCAGTGGTAGGCAGGGCAATACCCGTGCCGAGCTGAGATATGGTCACGCTCCGTCCGTATTCACGTGCGCCAACGCACAGACGAGAATGTCATTCTTATCGTAGCCCCTCGAATCAGAGGGCGCGACTTCCCCATTGAATCGAGTAACAGCCACCGCGTGATGGCCTGGCTCTCGGCATCAATCATGTAGATCTGGTCTCGCAACCGTTCCGGACGGCGGAACTCGTCTGTGTTTCCCCTCAAGATCGGGTGAGGAAGCAGTAGAGGGCGGCCTTGGATTGAGGTAAAAACCGACAACAGTGAGTGGGAAACAGCTGGCAGGATTTTCTGCAGAACGTTAGCTGGTGCTGGCAAGCCTGAAAAAGTATTCGTTATCCTCAGCTTCTAGAGAGATGACGAGGCGGTCGCGAAGATCCGTTGTGACCAATTTCTACTACCGTAACAACCGCCGGTGTCTCAGTCATCCTCTCTTCGACATGCGTGCCGGGGAGATCTTGGTCATCGCCATCGGTTACCCTGCTCTGCATTCAACATCGTGTCCTTTGTGACTTGGTCCGTAATCTAGGGGCTCCGTATGGAGACGCGGCCGGTTGCCACGTGGGTGGTTGCACGATAATGGGACTGCCGCGCAACAACCGGAGAGACAGCGCATGAAGGATAGATCAGGCGAGCCTGAGACTGCGCGCGAGTTACTACGGACCCTTGTTCAACAGAACGAAATTGCCAAACGACAGAGAGAGGCTACGATATGGCTCTTAGTCCTGATCGCGTCCTGTCTGGGATTCGTCACTCTGTCCGAGTTCATCGAGATGCTTATCTAGTCTGGATGCCGCAGCCTCGCACAGTCTGCCCGGCAGCGCGATGATGAGCATCTGTTCCCGCAGCATCTCAGAGCACCGCAACCGAAGCTGGTTCTCTCTCAAGATCTGAGCGAGGAAGCGCCGTAGTCGTTCCGTCGTCGCTGCTGTCATACGGCTGTAATAGCCATGGGCTTTTTGGCCACTGTGTTTTGGGAGTGTGGCCATGAACCATTGCGATTTTTTGAAAGAGTATGTCGCCGTTCTAACGGTCGTCGCGGCCTCCTACGGCGTCTTGATCCTACTGGGCCGCATCGCGGCGCGGTCGTTATTTCTCAGCGTCTTCTGAGAGGCGTCGAAGGATATCCACATCAAGAAGCTCGTGGAGGACAATACCTCTCCAAAAGCGATCGGCGATATAGCGATGACAAAACCGAGGATCGATCCGATCGCTTGTACCCAGGCGGCCCACTCGGAGGGCGTCACAGCTTTGTTCCTGCTCTTCGTGCTTCTTCAACCGCTCGTGACGACGATGGATCACTCGAAGACCGACAACCATCAATGAAATGAACGTCCGATCATAAATAACCATTGCGGTTCCGCAGCTGTTTTTGCATGTTCGATGCTGCACCGAAGAGCCTTCACACATCCGCTAGGTTGCAGCCGCACGTGGGGATGAGAGCTCCCTACCGGAAGTCCCGCGTCTTGACCTTGATGCCGCTGTCGAGACGCAGGTCCGGGACGAAGATGTCCCGCGGCTTGCGGCCGAGCGCAGGCGCCTCGCGCGGATCCGGGCGGCTGCCGTGCTTGGCTTCGTCGCCGCGCCCGTGCTGTAAGGGAAACGGCTCTGCGCGATCGCCAACGCTCCTAAGGAGATCCGAAAGGTCGAGCATGTGCTCCGCCACCACGTGGATCACTATGCCTTCCCGCTGGACACGGCCGCGGCAGGCGATCATGCCGGCGGAGAGGATCAGGCGGCGCTGCTTTTCGAACAGGGACGGCCAGATGACGAGGTTCGCCACATCGGTCTCGTCCTCGATCGTCATGAAGGTGACGCCGCGGGCCGAGCCCGGCTTCTGACGCACCAACACGAGGCCCGCGACGGTCACATGCCGGCCATCGCACATCTGCCGGAGATCCGCGCAGCAGATCATGCGGCGTTGCTCCAGGTCCTCGCGCAGGAAGGCGACGGGATGGCGCCTCAGGGTCAGGCCCTTCGAGCGGTAATCCTCGACCACCTCGCGCCCTTCCGTCATCGGCACCAGGGACACGGCAGGCTCCGTCGCCTCCAGGCGCAATTGCCCGTCGCGTTCGTCGGCCGCCGCGAAGAGCGGCAGGGGCGCATCGCTCAGGCCCTTGATCCGCCACAGCGCATCCCGCCGATTGAGGCCGAGCGAGCCGAAGGCATCGGCTTCGGCCAAGCGCTCGAGGGAGGCGACCTGCACCCTCGCCCGCAGCCAGACGTCCTCGATGGAGGCGAAAGGAGCATCGGCCCGCGCGAGAGCGATCATGGCGCCGTCGGCATTGGCCAGTCCCTTCGCCATGCGAAGGCCGAGACGCACGGCAAGGCGACCTTTCCGGCCGGTCGGCTCAAGCGTGCAGTCCCAGCGGGAATGGTTCACGTCGACGGGACGCACCTCGACCCCATGCTGCTGCGCATCCCGCACGATCTGCGCCGGCGCATAGAAGCCCATGGGCTGCGAGTTCAGGAGCGCGCAGCAGAACACGTCCGGATGATGACACTTCATCCACGACGACGCATAGGCGATCAGCGCGAAGGAGGCCGCGTGGCTCTCCGGAAAGCCGTAGGAGCCGAAGCCCTCGAGCTGCTTGAAGATGCGCTCGGCGAAGTCCCGGCTGTAGCCGCGCGCCAGCATGCCCTGGATCAGCTTGGCCTGGAACTTCGAGACGTCACCCTTGAACTTGAAGGTCGCCATGGAGCGCCGTAGCTGGTCGGCCTCGGAGGGCGTGAAGCCGGCGCATTCGATGGCGACCCGCATCGCCTGTTCCTGGAAGAGCGGAACGCCAAGGGTCTTGCCGAGCACGCGCTCCAGTTCCGGGGTCGGATAGGACACCTCCTCCCGGCCCTCGCGGCGGCGGATGTAGGGATGCACCATGTCGCCCTGGATCGGGCCCGGCCGCACGATGGCGACCTCGATCACGAGATCGTAGAAGGTTTTCGGCTTCATCCGGGGCAGCATCGCCATCTGCGCCCTGCTCTCGATCTGGAACACGCCGACCGTGTCGGCGCGGCGGATCATGGCGTAGGTCGCCGGATCCTCGGACGGGATCGAAGCCAAGTCGTAGTCCAGGTCCTTGTGCTCGCGCAGCAGCTCGAAGGAGCGGCGCATGCAGCCGAGCATGCCGAGACCCAGCACGTCGACCTTCATGAACTTGAGGATCTCGATGTCGTTCTTGTCCCATTCGATCACCTGCCGGCTCTCCATGGCGGCAGGCTCGATGGGCACGAGATCGTCGAGGCGATCCTGCGTCAGCACGAAGCCGCCCGGATGCTGGGAGAGATGACGCGGTGCGCCGATGAGATCGCGCGCCAGCTCCAGGGTGAGGCGCAGGCGCGGATCGGAAAGGTTGAGGTTGAGCTCCTTCGCCTCCTCCTCGGTCACGCCGTCATCACCCCAACCCCAGACGAGACTGGCAAGGGAAGACGTGACATCCTCAGGCACGCCCAGCGCCTTGCCGACCTCGCGCACCGCGCCTTTGGCGCGATAGCAGCTCACCACGGCCGTGAGTGCGGCCCGATCGCGGCCGTAGGTGTCGTAGATCCACTGGATCACCTCCTCCCGCCGCTCGTGCTCGAAATCGACGTCGATATCGGGCGGCTCGTTGCGCTCCTGCGAGATGAAGCGCTCGAACAGGAGCCCGGAGCGCACGGGATCGATGGAGGTGATGCCGAGCACGTAGCAGACGGCGGAGTTCGCCGCCGAGCCGCGCCCCTGGCACAGGATGCCGCGCGAGCGGGCAAAGCTCACGATGGCATGGACGGTGAGGAAGTAAGGTGCGTAGTTGAGGCTCTCGATCAGAGTCAGCTCATGCCGCAGCTGCGCCGCAACCTGATCAGGCAGCTCCTGCCGATAGATGCGCCTGGCGCCCTCCCAGGTCAGTCGCTCGAGCTTCTCCTGCGCGGTCTCGCCGGGTTCCGTCTCGCTTGGATACTGGTAGCGCAGCTCGTCGAGGGTGAAGCGGCAGCGTCGGACGATCTCGCCCGTTCTCCGCAAGGCCTCGGGATGCCGTTCGAACAGGCGCGCCATCTCGGCCGGATCCTTGAGAAAACGGTCCGCGTGCCGCTCCAGGCGGAAACCCGCCTCGTCGATGGTGCAGCCCTGGCGGATGCAGGACACCACGTCCTGCAGCATGCGGCGGGAGGGGTGGTGATAAAGCACGTCACCCATGGCGACCGTCGGCACGCCTTCAGCTTGCGTGGCCTGCTCGACCTGCCACAGGCGCAGGTGCTCGTCGGGGGCGAAGCGGCGGATCAATGCCATGTAGGCGCGATCGCCGAAGGTGCGCTTGAGACGCCGCAGGTTAACGGAAAGAGCGTCGTCCGCACGGTCGCCGAGCAGCACCGCGAGCAGGCCTTCGTTCCAAGCTTCGACATCTTCCCATGTGAGCGCGCACTTGCCCTTCCCGGCCCGGCCCTTGCCGAGGCTCAGCAGGCGGCACAGGCGCGAATAGGCAGCCCGATCGGTCGGATAGACGAGCAGCGACGTGCCGTCGGCGAGGTCGAGCCGGCAGCCGACCACGAGGCGCACGCCCGTCTCCCTCGCGGCCTCGTAGGCGCGTACGATCCCGGCGAGCGAATTGCGGTCGGTGACGCCGAGTGCCGGAAGCTCCAAGAGCTTCGCCTGCTCGAACAGCTCGCGCGGGCTCGATGCGCCACGCAGGAAAGAGAAATGCGTCGTGACCTGGAGCTCGGCATAGGTCATGCGAAGAGCCCGTGCAGCCACCAGCGCCCACCCTCGTCAGCCGGTGCGTCGCGGAAGATCCAGAAGCGCGCGCCCTCCTGGTTCTCGACCCGGTAGTAATCCCGAAAGGAGGACCGCTCTTCCTCGGACTTCCACCACTCGCCCGTGATGCGCTCCGGTCCGTCCGCCTTCACCACGCGGTGGCGTATGCGGCGCCAGACGAAGAAGGTCGGCGGATGATCAGGCAGCAATGCAGTTGCCGCCACGGGCTCGGGCGGATCGAGCAGGCGTGTCGGCCGCGGCAGGGTTTCGGGCCAGACGAGCCCCGTCAGCGGGGAAAGCGCCGGCACGCGCTTCATGGAGCGTTCGGGCACGCGGCTCTCGACCGGCGCCAGGCGGTAGACGCGCTTGGGCCCGAGCCGCGCGCCGAGCCGATCGACGAGACGGCTCAGATCCACGACCGATGCCTGATCGCCCGCCAGTCCCTTCGCCTCCACCTGCGTCTCGCTCAATGGCTCGGTCTTGCTGGCGATGAGCACCGCGGCTTCGATGCCGAAGCCCGGATCGACCGTCTGCAGCTGCTCGTCGAAGAGCTTGGCGAGATGGCTCGCCTCCCGCGTCGCCTTCGCGGTGCCGATGCGCAGCGCAACACTACGGCGGTCGATGCGCTCGAAGATCAGGTCCAGGCGGCGCACGCCGAGGCTTTTCCGCGCGAGATCCTGGCAGAGGCGATCCGCGAGACGCTGCACCACCGCTTTGAGATCCTCGAGCCGGCCGACCGGCTCGGCGAAGGAGACGCGCCGGGCAGGCACCTCCTTCGGCACCAGCGGATCGAGCGGCTCGAAGGCGTGACCGAAGGCTCGGTCGAGCCGCAGCGCAACCTCCTTGCCGAAGCGGCGCACCATCGGCGCTCGCGGCATGGCGGCGAGTTGCCCGATCCGCTCGATGCCGAGACGGTGAAGGGATTCAACGGTCTCCTGTGGCAGACGCAGAGCCGGGACCGGCAGGCTGGCAACGGCTTCGATGGAGCGTCCCGGAGGAACGATCCTCTCATTGCCGTAGCGCGCAACCGCCCAGGCCGTGCCGGGCGCATCGGCCACGCACGCCGTGGCCTGGATGCCTTGCGCGACGAGGCGGCCGACGAGATGCGCCACAAGCTTTTCCTCGCTGCCGAAGAGATGCGCCACGCCGGCAATGTCGATCCAGATGCCGTTGGGTGGATCCGGCGCGACGATGGGCGAATAGCCGATGCACCAGCGTGCCAGCTCGGTGAGCGAGGCTTCATCCTCCTGGGGTGTCGCCTCGACGATGTGGAGGTTCGGCACCAGAGCCCGCGCGTGCGCGATGGTTTGGCCCGGCCGAAGACCTAATGCATGAGCGGCTTGATCCACGGCGCCGATCAGGCGGCGCGAGCCTTCCGTCGTCACGGTGACGAGCGGCTCATCCGGCGGCGGCCCGCCGTGGCGGCGCCTGAACCGGTCGGTCGGCCAAGTCGGCAGGTAGAGCGAGACGACCCTTCGCATCGCAGGCCTCGACAATCCAGGAATGGGGTTCGCCGCCGCGGCAGCGCAGGAGTTCCACGTGCCAGCGGGCACGGCCCAGACCGGGAGTTGGCGGCGCATGGGACGCGAAGGGAGAAATGCGCCAGCGCGTGACGGCCGCGGACGGCAGGCCCGTCAGCTCCTTCTCGGCGACCGTCCACCAACGCCGCAGCGCCAGCGCCGGCACGCCCGAGTGCTCAGCGGCCAATTGCAGGCGGCGGGATGCGGTGAGGCCGAGGCGCGTGACCTCGCCGATGACGGCGGCAAGCCCCCTCTCCCGCAATCCCTCCTCCATGACGGCCAGCACGTCGCGCTCACGAAAGGTCTCGGCATAGATGACGCGATCAGGATGCAAGCCCGCATTCACAAGGCCCGGCGCGAAGAGATCGCGGCGGCTGAGACACCAGAGCACCGGGCCTTTGAGCCGCGCCGCGATGCCGGCGATGAAGAGGGTGGCGGCACCGGCGAACTCCGCCGCCGGGCCCGCCTCGATCACCTCGTGCAGGGCGCCGAGGGCGAGCCCGCCCTGCGGCAGCCGTTCATCGATGACAGAAAGAGCGAAGGGCAGAGAGCGGCGGCGGTGCCGCCCGCCGTCCAGGCGCTCGATCCGGTGCCGCAGATCGGCAAGCATCCTCTGTTGCCCGACACCCATGCGCCTTGCCCAAGCCCTGTCATCTTTCGCGATGTTCTTATTATGTTCGCATCTGACGCAGAGTCAATCTGACGCAGTACTTGGACGGGGTTGCGTTCCAATCTCCAATCAGAGCAGTTGCTTAGGTGAATTTCTGTATGTGGAAAAGCCGTTGATAACTTCCACTACAACTTCTAGCACTATTCACCAGCATCTCTACATTATAAAATAACAGTGCTTGGCGATGATAAGCTTACGCTAGCCCTACAATCTATTTACATTAAACAGAGCATGGACGCCGCTCCGAGAATGTGTCGACCCCAAATGCTCTAACCTCGACAGCCCACCTGTTCGCCACAACAGTTGTCGCAAGCATCTGCAGACGACTGATCGGGTCATTGAAGGCCAACGACGAGCAACGCTCCGGCTCCTGCCATGCACGGCCTCCACGACGCATCAAAACCAGAAAGCCAGCCGTTGGGTTACTGGCTTGGTATGGCCTTCTGCGAGTTGCTTGGTTGGAGCCTTCTTCAGGTTCTGGACGGTCCAATGTCTCCCACGTGCTTCACTCAACCGCGACCTCGTCCTGATCAGCCGTGGACGACACGATAATGTCGGGCTTATCGCCTCCGGCTCCTTCGGCTTTCCTGCGAGCGTGAAACCATCCGGACGATCTCTCAAACTCATTTGCTCCGCTAGCCATTTCCCGGACCCTGCTGTCGTCCTCTGTCCGCTCGAGCAAACGATGCGAAGAACCATCGCTGGGTGTGAAGCTAAGTTGGACATCAGAGAGCCCACTCGTAACCGTATGGAGCAGAGCCTCACCTGTCTGCGCCCGGGTCTGCATGCATCGGCGCCTGGTCGATCGACGATGCCGTTAGTATGGCGCGCAGCGCGTTTTCAGCAGCATCACGATTGTCCGGCTTAGATACTCCCTCGTGCCTTCTATCGTCTCCCGAACGTACGAATTGATCCGCAAAGCGGAGCGATCAGAGCGGAACTGCGGTTGAGTTCGACAGCAGCCCGGCTCAATTGCCGGGCTTTTTGTTCGGTGGGCACCCAACGCGAACAATCCAAATCTGAACAGAGGAGGAAGAGCTATGTCAAACCCTATCACGGACGACACCGAACGCTACTCGAAGACGAAACAGCCGACTGCTTGCGCGCACTCACAGCCAATCTTCTGCGCATCACGAGGGGAGCAGGACGCCCACAGGATCTTTATCAGGAGATGGCTCTTTGCCTTGAGGCAATGCAAAACCACAAGCAGACAACTGGTCGACCAATTTCCGCGTCTGCGATCCGCGCCATGCTGGACTGGGACCGATCAGGGTCGACTTCCGCCCGCCAAGCTTCTCACGCAGAGGAACGAGATCTCGGTTGGGAGCGCCTCCTCTTCCTGAGGAACATCACCCAAGCCTCCCTGCAAAGAGCCGTCTCCTCACTCCTGAGGCAGAACACACAATTCAGTCAGGGTCAGGTCGAGGTATTCTCGGCCGTGAAGAGGTACGAGGAAGCACACAAACGCGAGACCAAGTCCGCTTATCGGCGCAGCCGTCGTGATTCGGGTCCGGATGATGCTAACGACCGCAGATACTGCAGGTTCGATACTAGCCGCGCTCTGCCACGAGCGATCATCCAACTGCACTGATCCAGCCTAAAGCGGCGATGCGATTAGCAATCGCATGGCAGGTGAGCACAAGTGCTTGGATTCATTCAAGTTTGAGAGATCTGATACGATCTTGCTACGACAAAATGCTGGCAACAGCCGTAACATCTACAAAGGACGACACCGAAGTCGATCTGCTAAGTCACTGATTTAAGGCAAGAATGGTGCCCAGGGGCGGAATCGAACCACCGACACTGCGATTTTCAGTCGGGCCTATCCTGTTGAAATTATTCAAGCCTGTTACCTTGGGTCTGAGAGCCCGTATGAGAAATCGCGTGGGGCGGGATCGGAGCAGTTCGGGTCCACATGAGCCGAATGTGGACGAAAGAACATCGCGAGCGCCAGAAAGCTTGTGACCAGTCAGCACTTACCCATCTTACCACTAGTTGGAGTAGAGACGAACACCATATCAACCGTACGATCAAAAATGCTCGGATCGGATCTGTGTGCAAATTGACGGTCGTTCCGCGTGTAGTAGCAGCCGCCATTCATCAAAGTAGCAGTCTGGTAATATCCGAGCAGGTAGCCGTTGCCAGAACGGTCGAAGCCAGTTACCGCGAAGGTCCCTCGTATCGGCTGGCCGCCTTCCCCCGACTGCCAGTGATTCTTACGATTGAAGTCGAGGACGAACAGCGTTTTGGTTTCGGTTTGAACGATGCTACCGGTCGCATTATAGAGGCTGACAGCCGGGACTCCGTCCTGACGCAGGATATCGTGATTTGCGATGAGGAATGCTTTGGATCTTGCTCCGGTCCCAATAGTGGGTCCAATCCTCGAGGACATCTGACATCCTGAAAGCGCAAGCAGGCATCCTGCCGTGATGGCTATCATCTTCCTCATGGCAAAACTCCGAGCCCATCCAATGCCTAAGTAATTTAGTCGATGGAAAGTCGGATCAACTAACGTTTATTGTGGTGATGATGAGTTACTACTATCGTAGCGAGGGACACCTAGCCACCAACACCCCGCTTGGCTTATAACACTGGCGCCTCTACTTCTTGCTCAACGCTCTCCGAAGAAGTCCTTGAATGGACCGGACACGATCCCCCACCTCGTCTAAAAGTTCTTGCCCTCGTACAAACTCCCTAGGCCGCAAGCCTAAGCCCCGCCCTTCATCAACCCGAGGCTTACGAGGGCCGCCCTCTGGGCATTAACGAGGACGGTCAAAGCGTTCACCTGGGTCTTCAGATCGTTGATGAGTTGCTGCTCCGTCGCGGAGTAGGTCGCGCCGGCCGTCCCTGAGATCGGTGAGGACGGGACTGCGGCTTGCGCAGCGCCGGAAGGCTGCACCACTGGAGCCGCGCCAAAAAAGCCGCGGGGAGTGCTGGGCGTGCGACCGAGGATATAGGATATCAGGTCGGAGGCGAACCGCCGCCGGCTGGGGCTAGCTCCGGTGGGCAGGCGCACGTAGAGCAATTCGCCGTCTACGACCTCGGCTGGCGCGGCAGGAAGTTCGCTAAGCTGGGGCATGGATTGATCCTCTCGACGGTACTATCCGCCTGGCGCTCGCAGCCAGCACCGCACATCAGCGGCGCTTCAGTTCGTCCTTAATCTCCTTGAGCATCTCTATGGAGATTTTCACCTGCTCTTCAAGGCGTGTGATGCGGTCCTGATTTTGCTCAAGGCGGGTAAGACGCTGATCGACCGCAGCACGCCGTTCGTCTCTCTCTCGATAGAATCGGGCGTCGGTGTCTTCGAGCTTTTCCAGACGGCTGACATAGCCGTTGGCTGCCCAGCCCGTCCCAGCTGCATACAGAACGCCGCCTACCACTATTGCCCAGCCTATGCGGCGAGGCAGCACGAGGTAGCCCTCGTTCGTCTCTGGCAGTTGGTCCTTGCCCACAATCATTGCCCCCGGTTTACGCTGCCCTGCCTCGGTTGTTCCAGGTCAGGGTCTTGTTGCTATTTCGTGCCGCCATACTGCTTGGCGAGCGCCTCATAGGCGGTCCGTCCCTGTCTGAGCCGGGCGGCATTCTGGTCGCCGTAATCAAGTGCCTTCCTGGCTACGATCCGGGCGTCGTCACCCTTCCGGATCGTCGGCCGAGCGACCGGATCCGGGACCACCAGATCAGCGGCGGGGAGACGCCGCGTGGTCGGAACCGACCCCGGACTCGCGCAGCCAGCGCAGATCATCGTCCCCAATAAGGCAGCGGGCATCAGCGCCGCG
The DNA here is from genome assembly GCA_035645535.1 of Microvirga sp. Lineage (GTDB taxonomy): Bacteria > Pseudomonadota > Alphaproteobacteria > Rhizobiales > Beijerinckiaceae > Microvirga. The sequence continues at coordinate 13,252 of DASQMJ010000002.1, forward strand.
CGCCTGTAGCTCGGCTTCGTATTCATTGATCCGTTCCTGTGCATGCGCAGCTGCCCGGCTATTCTCTTCGGCGGCCCGGCGGCTGTGTTCGGCGGCGACGCGCTGGGCATCGAGATCTTGGTACGCGACCTCGAGCGCGGCCTTCAGTTCAGCAACCTCCGCCGCCCGATCTGCCCAGGCATACCCGACCCTCACAGCGTAGCCGTGGGACACGACCAGCAGGAGAGCCCCCACGCCCAGCACGTAGGGGTTCAGAAGGAGCCGCTCGAACATCACAGCCCCTCCAGGCAAAGGGCCCGCTCGCCCTCACGGCGCTTCGTCAGTCCCTTGAGGACGAACCCGCCGGCGCGGTTCCACATCATGAACGCATCGCAGGCCCCGCGCTGATCCCCGGCGTTCTGACGGCGGGCTACGGTGGATTTGCAGTAAGCGCCGGTCCCAATGTTGTAGGCTAGGGACAGATGCGCCACGTAGCGCTTGTCTGTGACGGTCTGCCGGTCAGCCAGCGACGGGACGCAGGCCTCGATCTTCTGGGCGAACTGATCAAGCCCCTCGACCAGCATGGCGTCACACTGGCCCTTGGTGAACTTCATGCCCATCTTGATGCCGCGCGTCTCGCCGTAGCAGACGGTCGGGATTCCGACGACGTCGAGATAGGTGTTCAGCCGGAGGCCTTCGTAGCCCCCAACCACCGCGCATCCGAGGGCTGCTACCGCAGCCGCCGCTTTGATGCGCGTCGCTCGCTTCTGAGCCACGAGTCAGATCCCAATAGGCTCTTCCGGTTCGGTCTTGGCCTTGTCCAGGTCCTGCGACACGAGCCGGGCGCCGAGGATCAGCACCAGCAGAAGGAGGATCGCCCACCGCGGGAGGCCGTCACCCAGATATTCCAGGAACAGCTCTGCCATGCCGCCGAAGGCGATGAGCCGGACGCTCCAAGCCTTCGTCAGCACTTCTTTCCAGTTTTCGATGAGCCTCATACCCGCCCCCTTTGACCTGGGGGCGAGTATCAGGGGGAGGAGCGGCACAGGCACCGCACAGGGGGAGCCGCCCTAAGGCAGCGTTGACAGGTGTTTCCACCGTATCTACTGGAAGACTAGATCTCCGGGAAATGGGAATATGCTCGACAAAACTACCCATGCGGTCACTGAAAGTGATGTGATCACGTTCTATAGAATCATGCTGGGTCGGGAGCCGGAGGGCCCGGAAGCAATTGCCCCGCATCTCCAGCACGGCAGCGCAGCCGAATTGCTTGCAGCCATCGCCTCAAGCGAGGAGTACCAGCGCCGCATCAACCCGCCTGGCTCGGGGCAGCCCTACCTCACAGCAGGAACCGGCAATCTTTATGTTCCAACGGAAGTCTTTGCCGGGACCTATGCCGGCGAGTACATGCCAGCGTCAATTCCGCTTGCAAGCGACTTCATGCACCCAGAATTCAGCCGATTCCTGGAGGGGATCAGGCACCCATTCCAGATTCATCGAAAGATTTGGGAATTCGCGTACATAGCGCATCATCTCGAGCGGATGGGGGCGCTTGGCCCCGGCAAGCGAGGACTGTGCTTTGGGGCCGGCGAGGAGCCGCTACCTGCCTTTTTTGCCAAGCGGGGAAGCCATATCGTTGCCACAGACGCTCCCGCTGAAATTGTACTAGGTAAGTGGATTGAGACCGCTCAACACTCAGACAACATTGGAAAGCTGGCCAAGCCGGAGATAATTGACAATAAACTCTTCACCGAGCGGGTGACGTTCGAACCTTGCGACATGAACGCTATTAGCCCGCACTTGAAGGAATTCGATTTCTGCTGGTCGGCCTGTTGCCTCGAGCACCTAGGGAGCTTACGGCATGGCCTCGACTTCATCATCAACAGCGTCGAGAAGACCCTGAAAATCGGAGGCGTGGCCTGTCACACTACAGAGCTGAATCTCTCATCTAACGAAGATACCCTGGAATCGGAGCATATGTCTCTATTTCGGCGTCGTGATCTGGAAGAGTTGATTGAAGATCTGCGGAGGCGCGGGCACGAGGTACTGCCTCTTGTTGTTACTCCCGGCGCGACCCCGATCGATCACTACATTGACCTACCTCCGTATCTAAACGACCCGCACCTAAAGCTCCGTCTAGGTGGGTTTGTGTCTACTTCGGTTGGCATTGTAGTAAGGAGAGGCCGCTAGTCGTCGACCTCTTCTTGGACGATCTCGCCATTCGGACTTCCCGCGCCGGCGCAAGTTGGCCGGCGCGTCGGCCCCGATTCAGACAAGAGCCCTCCCAGCTTTGCACAGATGGGGCGCCTACTTAAGCCCCCTTGATCCGCGCCTGCCAATTGATCGACAAGCCGCTTGATGGAGCGGGCGCGGTCTGGATGATGAAGGTCGTCGCGGTGATTGAATGTACGTACAGATCCTCCGAGCCTTGATTGCTGCCCGCTCGCGTCAGCACGATATCTTGTGAACGTGGCGCAGCTGCCAGACCGTGACTGACTTGAACCTGTTGCGCCCCGGCGCCGATAGTCGCCTGCCCAGAGTTCGTGGTCACATAACCTATATTCCCGCTGATGATCTTGTCAGCGGCATCGGATGACTCGTCCAAGATCCCAAGAACAGTATTGCCGGCGACATCATTGTCCCGCAGCCTAAATTCAGCGCAGCCAGCGTGGATCTTGATGCCATAGCCCTGTGTCCCAAGGCCGAGCCCGTTCGTCAGAGTGCAGCCGATCACTTGGAAATTCGTGGTGTTCGGCTCGAACTCAAGTGCAATTCCCCCTGGTGCCGAGACACAGTTTCCATTGAACGAGCAGCCAATGAAGGAGACACGCTTAGCGTCTGCTGTGACTGTGGCACCTGTGGTGCCGTTGGAGAAAAACCGGCTATTGGTGAACTTGATGCCATCGGCGCGACCGATGCGGCAACCCGGCATGGATCCGCTTCTGCCCCCGCTGAACCAGCACCCAGTGAACGGTGTCTCAACCAGGCCATCAATCAAGACACCGTTCATCGAACCGTCGAAATAGACGTTCACGAAATTGTTGTAAGCCGGCCGCGCGCCTGGGCCGTAGCTGTCGACATGGGTTGTCATTGACCATTGCCCGGAGAGGATATCCCCATCCGTTGCGATCAAAGCCTCGACCTGGTTCACGAGGCGCAGACCGCCGAGTGTGCCGCGCGCCTCGGTGCCCGCATTCATGATGAACTTCGACAGAAACAGGTCGTTCAGGCTTTCGGCAGTCACCCCGGCAGTCTCGTAATCGAAGACCTCGAACTCCGTCACTTTCACACCAGAGCAATTCGAGAGCGCCATACCGATGCCGGCGCTGCGGATCACGAAGTCCGAGAACATGCAAAAGGAGCCCGTGGAGTGGATGGCCTCGGCCAAGGCATCTGGCGTCCCGAGGTAGATAAATGCCAGACCTTTCACACCGCAGTAGAGCCCCGTCATGTTTAGAATGCCCGCCGTGGGAGTTGCCTGTTGCAGCACGGTCGAGTGGCGGCTCTCGCCGATCAGGACCACATTGGCGTCGGCGATGGTGATGGCTCCCGTAATGCGGTAGTAACCGTTTGGGAAAAACACGCTGCCGCCGCCTCGAGCACCAACGAAGTCAACTGCGGCCTGGATTGCGGCCAGATCATCGCCGGCCGCGTTGCCCTTCGCGCCGAACATCTTGACGCTGACGACGGTTTCCGCCAGTTCCCACCAAGCCTCGTCCGCGCTTTGGAAGTGCCACGGCTTTGCGGGGACTGGAACAGCGTCGAGGCGCTTGTAATAGGCGCCACCTCCGTCCCCGGGCGAAGTATAGCCGACTGAACGGATATTCATCGCAATGGGCGGGATATTGGATGCAATCGCGTCGGCGCGCGATGCGAATGTCAGGGCGGCTTTCGGATCAGGCGCCTCATCCGTCCGGAGCATCGCCATGCCGCCAGGAGTGACGCCGTCCTGAAGATGAATCCGCCTCGTCTCCGTGTTGACCACGAGCTCGCCGAGCGGCCCGGTATAGGCGGCAACTTCAGCTGACGTTCCGCGCGCAAAACGCCGGGGCATCCGGCCAGGAGTGGTCAGGCTCATGCGTCGTTCCAGTCGAGTTGATCGCCACCAGGCATGTTGAAGTCGTAGAGGTAGGCCGCGAACAGATCGGCGTAGAACTCAGCGTTCGAGGACGCCTGCACGGCTACATCACGGGCGCCAAAGGTTTCGCCACGTGCGGTCTGGGTCTGGTTCAGGTAGTTCAGCGTTAGGTCCCGCGCTCCGATCGTCTGATCACGCGCGGGCAAGACCTGATCACGAGCTGCAAGCGTGGCATTTCGGGCACCGATTGTTTCATCACGAGCGCCGAGGGTCTGACCCCGCGCCTCATCAATCTCTCCAACGGCCTCAAGGGCATCCTTGGAGAAGTCCCAGATCTCCCGCAGCCCGGCCGTGAGGATGTTCCACTCGGTGTTTTGGTCACGGGCCGGGATGCCTCGGCCTTCCTGGTAGTTCGCCACCCGCCGAGGAGCGCGCCAGCCGCGGATCCGGAGCTTGCCCGAAATAGGAGCGGCAAAGGTAATGGTGCCCCCGGTCCAAGTGTTCGGGGCGCCGTAGAACCCCGGCACCGGACTAACCGCCAGGGAAAAGTTCGTAACTCTCACCCCGTCAAGCGTCACCCAGAGGGCTTCGGGCGAGCTGTCGTACAACGTGAACGGCACCGGGAATGGCCCGGCGCTGTTTGCAGCGTCGTAGTCGACGAAGCGCGGCGCATCTGGGATGTTCGGTATCGTCATGGCCGCAGAATGCGATCATGACCCCGCCCCTGCACCGCACAGGTCAGCGCCGCTCGAGCGGATCGATCCCGAACAGTTGATTCCCTGCGTCTTCGACTTCGTTCAGCAGCCGCCTCAGGTAGAACAGGTTCTGGAATGGGATGAGGCGCCGGGCGCTCGCCGTGTCCCGGGCGCCCCAGTCCTCGTCGCCGAAGGCCGCCCCCGTCGTCTTTGTCATGGTCTCAATCTTGCCGGCGGATGGGCCAAGCAGCTGAGAGAGGACGGTCTGAGACGAAAACCGGGTCAGTGGCCGGCCAGCCCCGATGAGCCGATACATGTCAATCCCGCCCCGCGTTGCCTTGGCTGAGATCGCGTTTGCCTCATCGAACCAGCCTAGGACGCCAGAGCGGGACAGCCCCTCCTTGATCCAGTCCTGAGGGCGCTCCGGCAACGGCTTGCCGGAAACGGCGGAGTAGATGGCCGCTGCAAGCATTCCTCCTGATACCGCGGTGATCAGGCCGGACAGGGTTGCCGCATCCCGGCGTTGAAGGTTCGCCAGCATCAGGCGCTCGGTCGCCCCGAAGATAAAGCTTTTGTGCTGCCCGATCAGACCGATGATGGGCTTGCTCAGCCAGAGCGGCTTCTCCTGTCCCGGCGTGACGACGACGATATCGGCCTCGCGGGAGACGGCCCCCTCGAACGCCAGCCGCGCCGCTCGGTCGCGCCAGTCCGCCGTGTTCGGCAGGTAGACACCGTCGACGATCTCGCCGCCCTCGACGAACGACTTCCAGATCCGCTTCGCCATGTGCTCGTCGATGCCGGACGCTGCCAGGTTCTCGATCTGCTTGGCGCTCGCACTGCCCTCTGCAACCGCCTTAGCCGCCCGGAAGATCTCGTTCCCGGAGGTGATCGCCGCGACCGTCTTGGTGAAGTCCGTCCAGGGCGCTTGCAGGTTGAGCACCTGGGAGGCCTCGGCTCCGGCCTGAAGGGCGCGCTCAAGTCGCGACTCCGGGCGGTAATTGGCCGAGATATCGTTGATCGCCCGCGCACGGGTCGAGAGTACCATTTCGGTGGCGATGCCCATGGCCCGGTATTGAGACTTGGCCTGCTTGAACCCGTCCGACGCTCCGATCAGTCCGTTGAGGAATGGTCGGTAGGCATCCCGCAACACCGTCGTGAAGCCCCAGCGGAACACCGCGCCGGCCACGTCCGGGATAGAGGAGATGGCCGCGCCGCCGAGATCGGTCATCATGTTGTAGGCACGGACGGCAGCGCCGACCCGGCCAGCATTGCGGGCAGCACTGCCCCCGCTCCCGAGCGCGAACGTACCCCGGATCCGGTCCCGCATGGCGGCAATGTCCCGGATCGCCGCGTCACGGTTCCTGAAGATCCCCGCCGACTTAGCCTCGTCTACCCCCTGCGCGAGCGCCTGTGCTTCGTCGTTGATCCTCCGAATGACCTCGGTGAGGTTGAAATCTCCGAACCGCTCCGAAAGCACGATGTCCGGAACGGTCGTGTGGAGAAATTTCCGGACGGCATTTCCCACGCTATCATCAAGGAACTCCTCGATCATCGCGTCCGGGATCATGAACTCACGTTGAGCCAGTGCTCCTCGAGGAGCATCCCGCCCCACGGGCACCCCGCCCCCGCCAGTCGAGGCATCGCCATACGGCAGCCGACCGTCCGGCGAAGAGATGATCCGGTCCGCAATCTCCCGCGCCCTCGCCTCCAGCTCCATCCGGTTCATCTGCCGGTCTGAGCCGAGGATGCGACGCACCGCGGTTAGGACGTCCGCATCGGCGCTCGTCAGACGTGGCTGGTTCGGTTCCCGCCCCTCCATCGCTCGGGCCCGCGCCCTGATCGCGGACAGCGCCTCACGCGCCGACTTGCCGCCCCAGCCTTCAAGCTCCGCCTCGATCCGGGAGAAGACAGCCGCCTCGTTGTCCCGAGCGATGGCAAGTGCATCGTTCAGCAGCTCGCGCTTGCGTTCCGCAATGGCTCTACGTTCCTCAAGGGTCGCGGCCCGCTTTTCGTTCACCCGAGCCGCCGATCCGGCCTCGCTCAGTCGGGTACGGTTTCGACCGGCCGCATTCTCGACCTGCGCCGTCCGGGTTCGGGCTGCCGTGATAGCATCGCGGGCCTGGGCAATGACGTCCCTTTCGCGGGCGAGCGCATCGCCTGCCGCTTCAAGGCGGATGGACGCCGGGACCGGAGGCATGCCCGGATCGACGGCCCGTTCCATCCCCGCCGGCATCGGCTCGGAATGGTCCGCCAGGAAGCGGGCAACATCGATCCGGGATTCAACAGGGTAGCCGAGCCGGACCATCTCCGCCCGTGTGTCATCCGCGACATTCTGCAGCTCGATCAGCCGAGTATCGTCCGGCGAAAGGCGCGTCTCGACGAACCAATGCGGCTGCTGCCCACTCACCGAATCCTCAATGAAGCGCAGGACCTCATCAGGCGATGGGCGTTCGGTGAACCAGCCGGGGAAGCGGTTCCAGAGCTTTTCGCCCCATTCATCGAGGGAAAGGCCATTCCGGTTGAGCAGGCCGGGATGCGTGTTTCCGCCGAGCCCGGCGCGCAGGTCGCCTCCGGTATCGAGAACACCACCCTCCTTGACGATCCAGCCGACGAGCGACGGCTCTTTCGGAGCCTTCCGCCGGCCGATGACCATGTCGGCTAGGGTCTTATCTTCCTCACTGGCGAGGAAGCGCGCCTTGAGTTCGGCCTCTTCGGCGCGGTCAAGGGCCGCCGGCGACATGCGCGAACGGCGCTCCTCCTGCTGAAGAGCCCTCACCTCCCGTTCCAGTCCATCGATCCGGGCCCGCAGTTCCGGATCCTGAATTTGCCCCCGAAACGCCGAAACGGCTTCCGCCAACTCGGACAGCTCCGCCTCCTGATCGCCGAGACGCTCCTCAAGATCATCCACCCGGCCCGCCGTCCGGTTGACCTCCATGCTGCGCTCTTTCTCGGCAGCAGTGAGGTTCTGGATGCGCTCCTCAGCGCGGGCGAGTCTCGCCTCAAGCTTCTTCGCCTCTGCCTGGATAGACCGGCGCTCTGCATCTAGCGCCTCAATTCGCCCTTGGATCTCGAACTTGCGGCTCTGCTCCTGCTCAAGCCAGTCTGCCGAGCGTCGCACGAAGTCGCTCATGCGCGCCGTGATCTTGTCCCGGTTGTACGACCTGGTGAAGTACGACTCGGCCGTCTTTACGTCGACGCCTTCGGGGAGCATCCCGAGCTTGATTGCCCTCTCCTTCCACGGCTCGAAGACGTTGCCACGGACCCAGCGGGCGACCTCGGCAACCTCCGGGATCTCGTGCTGATCGCCCCGGCGCATGGCCTTGCCGACTTCCTCGTCGAACTGGCTGAAGGACAGCTTTTCGCCCGCGCGGCCCACGAGCCCGCCGGCGGCGTCCGTCAGCCGTGCACCCATCGGCGCCGCATCGGCTGATCCGAACCGGTACCGCTTCCAGGCATCGTCCATCAGATCGTCGAGCTGGACGGCCGTCTGCCGCTGGGCAAGCCGGATCTCCCGTTCGGCGGATGGTCCGCGCGTCGTCGGGATGCCGAGCCTGTTGTCGACGGTGGCGAGTGCAGTCTCCGCCAGGTCCACAGCGGCCCGGCGCGCACTTGTCAATTCGCTCTGCATCGTGCGCAGGACGGGGGAAACCCGCTCGACGGCATCCCCGAGCCACGGCACCCGGTCGAGCAAATAGGATTGCGGGCGAGCCACGCGCGTATCGGCCGCCGCCGCGCCGACCGCGCCGGCAAGCCCCGGCTCCGGGGAAGCGCCGAGCGATACCCGATCAACGTCGAGAGCCGTCTCCAGGGCGCGTCGCTCGGCCCCCGATAGAAGCGCAGCCGCCCCAGCCCCGAGCAGGCCGGACAGGATCGTGGACGTCGCCACGGACGCGAGTAGATCCTCTGTCGTGCGAGTCTCTTGGGTCGCCTGCAGGATGGATTCGGATGCGAGGCCCTGGACGGCCCCGGCACCCGCCGCCGCAAGCGCCGTCCGTCCGACCGATACACCGCCCCTCACCCCGCGATAGATCGCGCCTCCGGGGAGCACGATGGTCGGGTCAACAAGCCCCATGCCAATGGCCGCCACGATGCCGAACGCGCCCGAGGCTGCGAGGGTCTGCTCGTCGCGATTCTCCTGATCGATTTTCGACTTCAGCCATTCGGTCTCGGCACGGGAGCGCGAGGCGGCGAACCGGTCGCCATAATCGAACTCATAGCGGGTGCCCTTAATGTCCGTGAGGGGGTTGTAGCCCTCCTCCGGGACGAATGGATCGTGCATTGCCGCGATTGCGGAGCCGACCGTCGAGGACTGTCGGAACGCGGCGCCAAGGGTTTCGCCGATACCCGGATCCCGCGGCGGCGGCGCGTCGACACCGAGCGGCAGACGAGCGCCGGCGCCAGCCGCTGGCTCAATAATGTCCATCATTGCAGGGCACCTGTGGGGTTGACGGGATCGACCGGCGCAAAGCCCGGCATGGCCTCATTGACGTCTCGGTTGATCTGCTCGCGCCTGAGATTGCGGCGGTCCTGGTCAAGCGCCCGGGTCTGCCGTTCACGGACGGGCGCCATCGCCCGGTCGATGTTGAACCGCGCGTCGAACATCTCCAGCCGCCCCGTAGCCGGATTGGTGTAGACGATCTGGTACCGAGGCGGGCGCTTGGCCGCGATATCGGCCTGCGTCTCCGGTGTGCTGACGAGGGTATAGGCCGGCAGCCGGGGCGGCACTTCGACCGACCCGCCCTTGCCGCCAGCCCGAGTAGGCTTCAGATCCAGGCGTGCGATCAGCGTGTCCCGGATCTGTCCTGTCATCCAATCATGCGACCCGTCGATGGTCGGGTAATACTGCTCCGGCGCATACTTCATGACCCTGCCGCCATTCGTTGGGGATTCCTTCCAGATGGTCTTGAGCGTGGTCAGGGCAGCCTTGTGGGCCGCCTCCGGATCGCCGGCCTCGACATTGGCGTCCTCGATCAGCTGCCGGTAATCGGCCAGGAACGATGCCCGCGCCGACGGGTCCACCCCTAGTTCGCTGATCGCCTCCTCGTCGCCCTTCTTCTTCGCCCACTCCCGAGCCTCGGAGCGCATCTCCTCGATGATCTTGCCGGAGCGCCCGTCCGCCAGTTTGCCTAGACGCTTCGCCCCCTCGTCCGGCGTCTCCCAGGCAAGGCGGGCCTGCCAGCCCTGAACCTTTGCGACGGCATCGGCACCAAAGGCCTGCACGAACGCCTCCGGGTTCCGGCGCAGCAGCTGATCCATCCCGGACATAGCCGCCGTGTACTTGCCGTAGTCCGTCGTGTTCGTGAGGCCCTCGACCGTCTGCCGTAACTTGGCATCCGCTAGCGTGGCGAACAGGACGTCGTTGTCGAGCCCGCCGATGGCGCTGAAGAACGCCGAGACGGTGCCCCCGTCCCCGCTCTGCAGGATCTGCCGGACCTGAGGCACGTCGTCGGGGCGCAGCACGGAGCCGAGCGGCTCGCCGTGGAAGTTCGACACGGTACGGGCCACGATGGCGCGCTGCTGGAGCTGGGCGCGCAGTGTATCGACATCATCGAACCGCAGCGGCCCGATTGATTCCCGCACGCCGGTTCCGAGTTCCCCGGCGAGTGGACCCGTCCCGGCGAGAGAAAGCGGGTCTTCCCGCAGCTTCTTCGTCAGGATCTCTTCGCGTTTCGCCAGACCCTCTGCGAGCGCGCGCCCGGCCGGCGGGAGATCCCCCGCCTCGGCCGCTTTGTTCAGCTCATCGACCGCCGCCCTGACCGCGACGACGGACTGCCCGTCGACCCGTTCCAGGAGCTGTTCATGTTCGAAGCGCTCTGCGATCTCGGCCCGCTTCTTCGGGTCCGAGAGCAGCGGCGCTAGGGCGACGACGTTCTCGATCTCCTCCTGCGTTGGCTGCTGACCCTTGTCCCAGGCCGTCTTGACTTTCGTCCAGACCTCCTCGACCTCGGAGTTGAACTTCGCCTGGAGCTGCTTCACCGCCGACGCATAGACAGGGCCGCTCGAAAGCCCAGACACCGCGCCGCGCACGATGTCCGCCTCGCGCTGGCGACGGCCGGCATTGACCCCGTCGTTGTCGCGCTTCAGCCCTTCTATCGCGCGGGCGATCGCTTCCGTGTCCGTCGTCTCTCGGATGACCCGTGCGACCCGATCCGGCAAGGAACCATAGTTGTAGGCGACAGATGTGAGCGCCGTCTGGGCGTTTGGGGTCAGGCTGTTCCAGGCGTCCTCTCCGATTTCCTGCCGGATGCCCTGCTGGAACTCGCCAATTCGGCGGGTCAGATCCCGTTCCGCGTCCTCCCGAGAAACCGTCATACTTGGCGTCACCCGGACCACCGTCCCATCCGCCCGGGTGATGGTGTCCGAGCCGTAGCCGACGCGGTGCGCGTTCACGTCCCAATAGGGCGACGACCGGAATCCTTCGAACTCACGGATGACGGCAGCCGCCTGGACATCGCCGCTGGCTGCCCCTTTCCGCAACCTCGCTATGGCAGCGGTTTTCTCGACCGCTGTCCCTGACCGCAGGATAGGCGCGATCTCGTTGACAACACGCGCCGTCTCAAGCTGGGTGACCTTGGCATACTGCCGGTACTGCCGCAGCGTCGCGATCGTATCATCGACCGTGCGCGGATCGACCCTATCCTCACTGTTCAGGGCCGTGATCAGAAGGTCTGCCTGATCGGCCGCCTGCCGGATGGTCTCCTGACGGACAGCCGCGGCAGCCTGCGTCCGAGCGGTGATCGCGCCAAGATACTTCGCCCGCTGGTCCGGAGGAAGTTTCAAGTCCGCTGCGTTGAGCCGCTCCTCCGCTTCTCGCAGCGTCCCAGCCAGATCGCCCGTCTCAAGGTACTGCCGCCGGTACTGTCCGACGATGGCGAGCGCCTTCAGGTGCTCCCCTGTTCGGCCGTTGTCGACCCCGGCCTGCTCCGGCGAATAGGCGAACTTCGGGTTTGCCGCGCGCTGGGCGCGAAGGTCGACGAGCTCCTGTTGCTTCTCCAGGAATTCCGGTGTGTTGACACCGCCCTGTTCAGCCAGCCCCTCAAGCTGGTCCATCAGCTGCTCTTCGCGGGCCTTCAGGTCGTTGGTGAAGCGTGCGAAGTCCGTGCGCTCCTTGTCGACCATCATGCCACGGGCCAACTGCCCGGCGACGCTTCCGGCCTCCTGCTGGATCAATGGGCGGAGGAACGCATCCCCGCCTTTCCCAACCGTCCGGACATAAGCATCTGCTGCCTTCTGGAACTCGTCGGGTCGGCCGTCGTACTCGAGACGGAGTTGCGTCAGGTCGTTGCTGACTTTCGTCCGGGCCATGGCAAGGCCGGAGATTTGGGCGGCATGGTTGTAGGCCCGGTCGCCCTGCGTGAACTCGAACCAACGCCGGTTGACCTGAACGTTCCCGTCCTTGTCCATCTCCACGGCCGCTGCGCCCGCCGCTTCCTGCAGCGGCATCGTCGCCTGCTCAAGACGATCTCCGAGGAAGCCCAGCGCCCGTGCCGTCATTGTGTAGGGGGCGACGACCTCAGCTGTAGAGACCCGGTTCTCAGGCAAGGAGGCAAGGCTCGCCTGGGGGCGACGGGCGCCGGACGCTTGAAGGATATCGACCATCAGACCTTACCTCGGAAGCCCACGGGCAATTGCCTGCCCAGCGCTCAGGGCATCCGGCAGGATCTTCAGAATGCTGGCATCCATCGCGCGCCGTCCGGCCTCGTAGGCCATCGCCGCGTCGGAGTCGGCGGTAATTGCCCTAAGCATCTCGTTCGAGACGGCGGTCTGCCGGGCGCGCGAATTGATCTGCTCCGCCTTGCTGATGAGGGCACGTGACGTGGCACTATCCACCCCTCGGTTCTGTCCCGCGGTGATCGCGTTAATGTTGGCCAACGTCGTCGCCAATTCGTCGCGATAGGTCGCATCCGTCTGGATCGCCCGCACGCGGCCGGTCTCCGCGGCCATCTTGTAGCGGAGCGACTTGAGCTGCCCATCGAGCTTTGCAGAGCGGCCTTCGGCCAGTCCACCGGCTATCCGCAGTCCGGAAGATGCGACAGTCGAAGCCGCTGCCGCCATGGAAATTGGCTCGCCCATCAGACGGTCACCTCGCTTGTCAATTCCAGGATCGTGAGCGGCCCAGGCAGGGTCTGCTTCACGGACCAGCGCGGGTCCCACTCGCGACCCAGCACGCGCGCCCGATAGGTCTCATCCCGCAGGGGCGGCGCCTCTTCCTCGTTCTCGCCAGCATTCCAGAACGGCACGAGGCGCCCAGCCACTTCAATGGCCTGCGACCGCTGCACCACCGCAGCAACCTGCGTCAGCCGCCGGCGGCGGAGCCGCTGCTTCCGGGACTGTCCCTCCTGCGATTGTGGGACAAACGGTTCAACCTCGACTGTGAAGTTGAAGCCGCCCATCAATCCGACTGCGTTCGCGACTGGGATAGACCCAGAGAGGGAGCCATCAGACTGGACGACATAATCGCCCCGATACCATCCCTCCCGAACCACGCTCAGCGTTACACCGGCCGCCCAGTTGAAGGCGTAAGAAGCATCGACGAGCAGCGCCTCACCGGTTTCGGTCGTGAACTGCGTCCAGTTCTCCAGCTCAAGCGGCGAGTGCCCTGTGGCACTCGCCAAGGAGAGGGACGCATCGAGGAGCAGATCCTCATCGAACGACTCGGTGTAGCGAAGGATGCCCGCACCGGTCTGATAGGACGCATTGACGATGACCTCAGACCCAGCCGCACTCGCCCACTGAACAGCGCCGAGCCCGTCCCACGGAACCCAGCCGACCCACTTCTGCCGGCGGTCGTACCGCGCTACGGCCATAGTTCCATCGACATTGACAGCGTAGAGATAGCGCTCGGGGGCTGCGACATCGGAAGAAGTCACAGCAAGGCATACCGGGCTCTTGATCAGCGGCCCGTGAAACTCCGTCAAGTCATCGACGACATACGGCGCTGCGCTCTGCCCGGTCGCAATCACCGCGAGGATTCGCGTCCGGCCCGCGTTCACATACACGAGCCCCTGCGTTGTATCCTGCGGGCGGATCGGAGCTGCGGCGTCCTTGGAGATCTTGCGAAACTCGATCGATCCGGGCCGCAGCGGATTGGCCGCCGAGATTGGGATGTAGTAGACACCCGTATCCGTGAACACGAACTCATCCGCGCCACCAAGCACGTCGAGCACTTGGCAGTTTTCCGGGACATACTCAAAAATTGCATCGTCCGCGTCGGCCCCGACCAGGAAGTCATTGAGTGTGCCGACCGCTGACCAGCAGATCCCGGGCCCATACTGCGGGAAGTTCGCCAGGATGAGCCGTTGGGCATCCGAGCGGACGATACCCGGCCAGCCGCGGTAGTCCGACATCAGGGCCTCTTCCCATTGGGTCGTCGGGGCCGGGTCGATCTCATCTTGGGCGGTGATCTTCATTTTGGACCGAGGGCCAGCGATAGCCTCTCCAGTCCCCTCAGGAGTGCCTCCGGTTAGGTCGAAACCATTCCAGTTCTGCGCGATCAGGACATTGGCGGTATCCTGGTTGATCCGCGTCACCTGCCCCTTCGTGCCACTGGTGATGCCCTCGATAACGTCGCCTACTTCCAACCCGTTGGTACTATCCACCTGGATCCGATAGGTCGGAGGTAGCTTTTCGATGACATCTGCTTTGGCGGATGTCGGCGACATGACCTGCGTAACTCGGACTTGCCGCCCCGCATAGCGAAAGCGAACCCCGACGTGCGCACTCGAAAGCACTGGGCCGGAGAACGTCAGCGTGACATTCCCACTCCTAGCGCTCGGCTGCATTGTGATCCCGCTGCCGGGGAAATACTGGTGATACGGCTCACGACGTCCCCCGGTCTCATCCAGGGCGAACGTGAACGGAGCATGTGACCAGACCCGGGCAACCGCGTCGTAGGAGAACACCTGCGGCCGCATCTTCTGATGAGCCACGATGACATTCCCGCCGCTGACGTCGTAACGGAGATCTCTCAACCAACTGGCGTTCCACGGCAAGCCCGTGAACACGGCCGATTCCGCGAGGCCTTCGCTTCGGAAGATCACCTGTCCCGGCTCAAAGGTCATGTACCAGTACTCGTTGACGGCTGGCCGAATGCGCTCCGTGATACCCGACGTGGCAAAAAGGAGACGTCGGCCAGGCCTGCGCGCGATAGCGCCTGTGTTCAACAGCCGGACGTTGCGGGCGGTCCGAAGCCCTGCCTGCATGATATCAGTGTCGTCACGGCGAAGAGCCGTCGGGTCGAGCTGCCCGGCCGAGAAGTCGCGCTGCGCCTTGACCTCGCGATCCATGGCCATGGCTTAGCTCCCATACGGGAACCGGGCAGCCGGGCGCCGGAACCCGCGCCGACGGTCCGCTGTCCGCGACCTCAGAATAACCCGGCGCCCCTCCTCCTGATCGGACTGAGACCGGAACTCAGCCAGTTCGGCATCAACGCGATTGTCACGGGCCCTGGCCTCGGCCGTGTCCTCGTTGAGCCCCCGCAGAAGGTGCGCTTCCACCTTCATGGTCAGGATCTCGACAAAGCCATCCGGCCACTGTTCCGGCGATGGAGTACGGACGTACTTGACCGACATCCCCGCGTCGTAGGCGCAGCAGATCCGGTGATCGACGATCTCGTATTGCGTGAGGGGATAGCCGTTCAGGTACACCCCAGCGACGTGCAGGCAGTCGGCCGGCAGGGCGTACGCCTTAGAGTAAAGGGCAAGCGCCGATGGCGACTGAGGAAGAAGGCCCGCCAAGTCGGCCGTCGTGGTCGCGAAGTTCCACCGATGCTTGCTTAGCAGGTATTGGACCGCGCGCCGGTAGGCCGAGTCGGCCGCCTGCCATTCCGGCGAGCCGTCGTACTCGAAATTGAGCGGGCTGTTGCCCGTAGCGAGCAACGCGTCGTTGATGATAGTGAGCCGGTCCGTCATGCCAACACGGTGCGGCAAGTGCCGTCGCCGTGCACCGCACACGTAGGCTATGCCTCACTGGCAGCGAAACTGGCTATCATACTACTCGCACTGATGGCGGACGAAGTGCTGCAACCTGCATGGCATGCACCGAACAAACTTTCGAAGAAAATGAAGGCAGGGCCGAGCAGCTATCTCAGACCAAAATGAAGTCTGTATGCTTGAGTTTTAAGTTTGCGCTAATTTGTGCGAACTGTTTAGACGCTGCAGGCCCAGTGCCATCAGGATCGTAGTAAAGTCGCCCGTCGTCCCTATCGTAGATAATGCGATCTGATCTATCGTGGGCCTTACCGCTGGAGCTTGCCCAGTAAGCGTTCTTACTTAAAGTTTCTCCAGCGCCAACTTTCGGAAAAGCTGAGCGGAAAAGATAGATGTAATCGTGTTTGACGTTGAAATCTAAGATCTTGTCAATGTTTGTTCTCGAAGGCTTTTCGGCGAAGACAAATCCATCGTATCCAGAGCCACCTCTCAGTGCATCTTTGCCAGCACCGCCAAAAAGTAAGTCATCGCCGTTGCCCCCAGAGAGCGTATCATTGCCTCCCATCCCAAACAAAGAATCGTCTCCTCCTAAGCCATAGATCTTGTCATTGCCATCAAATCCATAAATATTGTCGTCACCGTCTGTCCCGTAAATAATGTCCGACCGATTGGTTCCATCAATATCTGCTTCGTTTACGGGTGGCTGTTCTCCACCTGTGTTGGGCTGGGTCGTCTGCCATTCCCAAACATCTAGGCTAAGGGTGTATCCCAACTGGGACGGAAAGCCGCCGTCGATATTACGAATATCAACCTTGATGATGTAGTCACCAGCACCTACACCCCACTCTGCCTCGACGCCGAACGTTGTATTCGGACTTGGGAAGCGCACAGCTTCAGATCCGACAGCCTCCTGTCCAACGGTTTGGCCACTCAGAACAGTAGCGTTCAGAATGGTTGCCTCGTACTGAACAGCGATGTTGTTTGCGTTGTCGGTCCAATCAATCTTCAATCGTACCTTAGTTACGCCCTCAGGTACAGAAAATTTGAAGTAATCAACCGGATCGATATCGGACGAGTTCGAATTTGCGCTATCAATTTCAATAAAATTATTAGAGAAAATCGGATAAACGGACTGATAACCTGGCGGCATAACTGCCCCAAGGTATGTTGCAGTCTCGGGCGTATCGTTGCTTCCAAGGCGGTCAGACATCAGTTTTTCTCCGATAGAGCCGCACTCTTCCATTTTCGTAACGCAGGACTGGGCAGTGGGTCGTTTCAATACGACATCAGATCGAAATGTTTTTATACTACCCTTGTGGCTTAGTAGGCTGGACTAGGGCCTGCATCTCGTGCGCATACAGGCTAGGTCGATACCACAACCACATCGCGGCGGTTCGCAGCCCCTAAATAGAAAAGGCCGGGCACATGGCCCGGCCTCCCCTCTGCCCCCAACCCTATAACAGGATTACCCGGCCTTGAGCTCCTCGAGTTTCTTCTCGGCCTCATCCTTCGTCAGTCCTTCGACCAGCTCGGTATCACCGCGCATGACGGAGTAGCTACCCCGCCCGCGATGGACGACCCTCAGTTCGTTAGCCGGCGGCTCGTCGGGCTTCTTCTCGGCCGCCGCGGGCCAAGGCTTGAACGACCACTCGTCGGGGTGGTTGTTCACCGCCTCGCGAGCACTGATCGTGTAGGTCTCGGTTTCACCGTGGACCTTGTGATAAATTTTTACTGTGCTTGGCATCGTCGCCTCTCAATTGCCCTCTGGTGAGCGCGCCCTTAGGCGCACTCGCTCAGGTATGCCGTGCAGGTGATCGACGGCGTTGTGCCGGACGCCACGAGGCGCAGCCGCACGAACTCGAACTCGTCGATCAGATCGTTCGAGACCGGGATCGCATAGCGACCGACCGGAGAGGTTCGGGCGCCGCCGGCGCGAACCGACGTATGACCCAGCTCGATCAGCGCCAGGTTCTCGACGGGCTGGCCCGAGAACGTGTTCACCGAGCAGCCCTGAAGCGCGAGGCTGTACTTCTGATCGGCCGCGACATTGAGCGCGCTCACGTCGACGACGAGAGCCATATCCTGGCGGCCCTTGCCAATCTTGAGAACCACGTCCTGAGCGTTCTTCTGGAAGTTGCCGGTTGCGGTAAGGGTGACGTCCTCGCCAAACAGCGTATTGACGTCAAGTGGGTAGTAACGCTTTGCCATTGGTTCCTCCTGAAACCTGTCCCCAAGGAGAAGCCCGGCCGAAGCCGGGCCTGCCCATTACTTCGTGAAGGCCCCGTAGGCGCAGCTCGTCAGGCGGCCGATGGAATATTCCTTCGAGACCATACCCCAGTCCCATTTGACGTGCGTCGAGAGGAGCGGGATGCCCGGGAGTTGGCCCTCGTCGCGGACCGAGATCGGCACGCCCTCGATCATGAACACGCCGTCATCCGACATGCTCACGCAGTAGATCGAGGAACACTGAGCCGCGCCGCCACCCTGTCCTACCTCGTTGAACGGCAGGATCGACGCGTCCCGGGACTTCGGATAGCCGAAGAGGATCGGGAGCCCGTTGAACGCCAGAACCTTGCGCCCAAAGGGGTCTTCGGCGTTGTAGTTCAAGACGTTGTTCGTGATCGTCGGGTCCGCCGCCGCCGTCTCCAGCAAGGGCTTCCAGGCGCGATCCATGATCCAGTGCGTCGGATCCTTCACCTCGTTTTGAAGCTCGCGCAGCTTGCCGAAGGAGGGAGGAGCGCCACCGGCGGCAGTGGAGTTGTGGATCGTCGTCTGGTCCGACTTCGCCGCGCGCGCCTTGAGGCCGTTCGGCTCGCGCTGGTTCGAGGTGTTGTCCCCGAGGAGGAAAGAACGCGTGAAGTTGCGGGCCATGGCCTTGACCTTCATCGCCTCCTGCTCGGAGCGATGACGCGGACCCAGTTCGTCCACAATCGCGCGGTCGACCTTAATATACTCGTCGATCAGAAAGACGCCCTCTTCCTGGCGGGAAGTGCGGCCCTGGCTCTCGTTGCCGGGCTCGTTGTAGGCACGGAACTTGGAGTCGGGGAGTTCCTCCTCCTGAAAGTACACGTGCTTGCCCTTGTTCGCACCTCGTACCACGACGGCCGACATCACGTCGGACTCGCGGACGAACGTCTCGACAAACGCCCGCTCCATCGAGCCTTCCTCGAGGCCCTGAGAGTACTGGACGAGTGTTAGTGCCTTATCGAATTCACCGGCCATAGGAGCCCCCTTTACCTGTTGCCACCAGCGGCCTTAGCGCGCGCCGCATCGATCTTTTCGGCTGGGCTCATCTTGTCCCAGCCGTCTATCGCGCCCGAGGCTCCGTTCGCCCGGCCCGATTGTGAAAAGCCTGGCATACCGCCAGACGAACTGTTGCGGATGATCCGCTCGAAGCCTTCGACCGCCTTCGCGACGGGCAGCATGTGCTTGAAGATGTCGAGGTATTCGGGACCAAGCTTCGCCGCGATCCAGTTCTCGACGGCGGCACGGCGGTCCGCTGCCTTCGGGCCGAGGGCTTTGTCCTGCGCCTCGATAGCAGCCGCTTCGCGCTCCGCCGTCGCCTGCATGTTCGCGACCTGGGCCTGAATGAACGGCTTGAGCATCAGGTTCTCGAAGCCGGCCTGATCCAGCCCGAGGGAGTGCGCGATCTGCCGGCCGAGACCGACCATCGGATCGTTCTCGTCGAACTCGAACGCCACGCCTTCGGGCAGTTCGAGATCCTTCGGGAGTTGCAGCTGATAGCCGTCCGGCTTCTCCGGGGCAGCTGCTCGGCGCGAAACCTCGCCTGCCTTGAAGGCGGCAAGCTCATCGACATAGGCCTTGAAGTCGGCTCCCTTCGGCGCCCCGGCTTCCGGATCCCAGAACTGCTCCGGAAGCCAGTCCGGCCGTTCGGGCTTACTCGCCCCGCCGTCGTTGCCGCCGCCAGAGGCACCTTCGCCGCTGGCGCCCTTACCGGTATCGGATCCGGAGCCGACGGCCCCAGCGTCGCCACCTTCTCCCGCTCCGCCTTCGCCCCCCTCAGGTGCCAGGAAGATGCGCGGGCCGACGCCGCTCGAAAGCAGCCAGCTAATCGACCCGGCGCGCGGCGCCACGTGGGCGGCGCTCACTGGGACGAGAGGCCGCGAGCTTGCGCCCGCGCTCGACAGCGGCGTCGTCAGGTTCGGTTCGGGGTTCCGTTTGTGGTCCGTCAAGGTCGCTCACCGCGAAGTTGATCAATTCGCGAGCAAGCCTCCTACGGCCGTTGTGATCCTGCACCGCACAGGTCGGAGCATCCATCGGCAGGACCTCCATTTGAACCTGCCGAAGCCAGAGAATGGCCAACTTGTGGTCATTCGGCTGCTGCCTGCCCGTCAGGATCCGGGTCCAGGCGTCTTTCAACTCTTGAGGCTCGATGATCATGCTGTCGGCGCTCCGGGCGGTGCCCCACCGCCGGGGCCGATCATGGAGCCGACCGTCTCAACGGCCTGTTTCATCTCGTCCTGCGAGCGGATCTTCACGACCTTGTCGCGGAGCTTCTTCTTGAGATTGCTGAGCGTCTCCAGCGGATCGATCGCCACTTGGCTGATCTCCGGGAAATAGTTCCGGGCCATCTCGAGGAGACGGCTTGCGATCATCGCGTCCTGCTGGTCCTGGGCGACCTCGGTCGGGTCATAAGGCACAAGAGACAGCACCTTGCCGTTGACCTTCACCGGCTCGATCTTGCCTCGCTTCTCCAGCAGGAACTTGAACCGGAGGAAGACCTGGGCCGGGAACTCACGCCAGAAGATCGCGCCGGGCGTGCCGATGCGCTTCTTGGTCCGCTGCAGCTCGTCGAGCCACTGTTCAGCGGTCGGAGGCGTCTTGCCGAGCTGCTCCGGGAAATCCACGAAGTGCAGCCGGCGGATCCGCTCCTCGATTTTCGCCGTCTCGAACTCGGCAAAATCGACGTTGCCCTCGAACGAGAGCTTCACGAAGTCCCGCCCGCTACCCGGCCGGGACGGATAGCCCATTCCTGGCTCGATGCCGCCGCTGAAATTCGTGATCCCGTCATCCGGATAGGAGAATGGAGGATGGATCTGGAAATCGGCGTTTTCGATCTTGAGCGCCTCGGTCTCATCCAGGCGCCTCAGCTCTGGAAGGCTCTTGATGGTTGGGCCAGTGCCGAATGCGTACATGGTATCGGGATCGAAGCGGCCGACGATCAGCGGGCAAGAGCCCTCCCCCACGAACTCGCCATCCCAGACCTTCTTGTTGCCGACCAGGATCACGCCCTGCCAGACCACATCATCGGTCCGATCCCACTTGCGCCAGAAGCCCCACTGCACCTTGCAGCGCTCGTTGGGCTTGTCCTTGATCTTCTTCTCGATTTCGGCCGGCAGTGGGACGTTCGGCAAAAGCGCCTTCACGTGCTTGTGCCGGGTGTGGCGGACCACGAAACGGTCATCGACCTCACCAAAGGGGCCGACGTTGATTTCGAGCTCCCGAAGAGGAATCGGCTGGCAGACAATGGGCTCGGCCGGTCGTAGATCGTCGATCCACATCGCACACGTCCCGACCGGCAGATCCGGGAAGAACGTCAGGGCCGCCGCCGCATAGAAGTTCGAGGCCTTGATCGCCTCGTGGATCGTCGTGGACTGGGCTGTGACGTCTTCTTCGACCTCGTCCCACGCATCCTCGTCGAGATCAACGCCCGGCTTCTGCTGGGCCCATTCGATCGCCTGCGGGATGAAGGTGTTGACCATCTCGGTCGCGAAGTCCTGCGCGACCTCCATGCCAAGGGAGGTTTGCAGTTCCGCCGGGTCCTCCGGCTTGGTCTGGGTCGGCGAAGTCTGCGAGGAGACGTCGCGGCACCGTTGGGGCGCCGTGAAAAAATAGGCCTCGCGGATGTCGCGCTCGAACATGGCCTTTTGGGCGCGGCAGTCTTTCAGCCGATCGAGGGCTTCCTTTTCGAGCGCGTTCTCCGCCATCGGGGCTTACCTCACCGCCGCGCGGCTGCCGGTTCCGGCCAGGAGCGCCCGGGTACCGAAGACGCGGGCGAGCCGGTTCGTTTCGCTTTGAAGCGTATCCTGAAGCGAGGCGACCTGCTGGGACTCCGCAATCCCACGCTGCCTATCCAGCTGCTGCTGCTGCCGGATCGCTTGAGCCGTCGCCTGGTTCCGGGCCGCCGTCCCGCTCGGCGCAAATGTGTTGCCCATAATCTACCTCCACCGCTCCATGGCGGAGACATTGCCGGAAAAGACCATCCGGGCGCACCGCACACCCAGGCACCCCGACCAGATGGGCGATTGCAGGCACGCACCAGAAACCCAGCCGGAACCAGCGAGACACCTTCCCCCGCGGCTTCATCGCGAGCGTGACACCCTGCCCCGACAGCCGCATGATCTCCTCCTGAGCGGCGACCGTACCCGCCGGGAGGATCGCAATTCGGGTGCTCCCAAGGCTGACGTCGTAGAACACCCACATCCCCTGATCCGGCACCCAGCCATAGGCCGTCACGTGCTTGAACCGGCCGAGCGCCAGGAGATCGAGCCACCAGGTGCGCGCCCGGTCCTGAAAGACGAGAAACCACATCGTCGGCTCGATCGCGACGCGGGAGGTATCGCCGTCAGCCATCAGACCCTCCGCAGGGATCGGCGGCCTTGCCGGGTCTGGACCGGAGCCGCCTGCATGTTGCTGGGGCGCTCCCGCCCGGTCATAACCCGGCCCTCGCCCGCACCCAGGATCAGGTATTGCAGGGCGTCGCAAGGATGCGAGTACCGGTTCTTCGCGGGCTCCGCCTTCACCGTGTCGCCCTTCTTGAAGTGGTACCCGCCGGCCATGCCCATCTTGAGCGTCCGGCAGTTCGGGGAGAGCAGGAACCGGGGCATGCCGTCGCGCATGCCGTTGAGAACGAACTCGACGGCCTCGATGCGGGTCTGAATGGAGTTCGAGGGAATCGGTGCCGGCGTGACACGCATCCCGTGATCCCGGAACACGTCATAGGCCGTCTGCTCGTCGGCCTGCGTCTTGTCCTGTCCCTTCGGATCGCCATAGAGCCGGAGCCGTCCGGTGCTCACCGCCTTTTCCAGAGCCGTGATGCTGTCGCCGTCGACCAGCCCCGGGCAATTCTGGAACAGCCAGCGGCGTAGGATCGGCGCGAACGTGGTCGCGCCCATGTCGTTGCCGATGACCTCGCCTATGATCACCCAGCGGTCATTGATGATCTGGCCGATGACCGCCGCCGGCGTGCGCCCGAAGTCCATGCCCACATAGAGCGGGTGCCCCGGATTGTATTTCAGAACCTGCTTGGCGACGTGCGTCTCCTCGACGAACATCGGCCAGACCGGCGTTCCCTCGATGGGCGCGGTGATCCGGTTCATGATGCGGCTGTCGATCCAGCGCTTCGACTTGCCCTTGATCGTCTCAAGGTAGAGCGGCCGCCCGTTGATCTTCGGGATCCACTTCAGGTTCTCGGCTTCCGGGTTGAGCTCATAGTCGACGACCGTCTTCCCGTCCGAGCCGAACTTCTCGATCAGCCCAGTTGGCTGGACGAAGTAATCCCAGCCCTCCGGCCACCGGTACTGCTGCCGCTCCTCCTCGGGCATGTCCTCCGGGAGAGGGACCTCCCCGGCCATCATGACCACCCAGTTATCCTCGGACGGAGCGTTCATGTCCCCGATCACACCGGACCAGGTCGCGCCGCCATCCTTGATCGCCGGATAGTAGCCAGCACGCGACTCGGCCTCGTCGAACAGTTCCTTCGGGATGTATTCCAGCTCGTTGAACCAGATGCCCGTCCACTCAGTCGACCGGAGCTTGTTCACGTCCTCGGCCTTGTCGAGGGCGATGAATACGACCTCCGCGACCACATCCCCCTTGCGCAGCGTGTGCACCATCGGCTTCGACCAGATGAACCGGCCGAAATCCTTCTCCGGGAACCAGGCCAGCCAGGTCTTCACCGTCGACTGCTGCAGGTCCGGGTAGGTGTTGCGCACGATGGCCCAGCGCGTCCGCCGCAAGCCATCCGGCCCGGGCGCCTGCTCGCACGCCCGCCGGTAGATCTCCATACAGGACATCGACGACGTGCCCGAACGGATCGGCCCGCGGATGATGCGCACGCGGGCATTCGACTTCATGAAGCCGCGGAGCACCTTGCCATCCGGCACGTAGATCGGCCGCCCTTCTGGATCGCGATGGATCTGCGGCGGCGGATCCACTTCGAGCAGGTCGCTCATCGCTGCTCCGGAAGCTTGAGAGCGAGAACGCAGGCGGCGTGATCGTCTCCGGCATTCGTTGCCATGCCCTTGAGGACGCGCGCGGCTTGCTCAAGCGCCTCGTTGAACCCGCGCCGGTACTCGGTAGTCATGGCACAGGCCACTGCATGCACCCAGGACCTCTGGACCAAGCCCTGGTCGCCCGCATCGAGCATCATCTCTGCGACGGCCAGATGTTCCGGCATTGGCTCCATTACTGGTTCTGGCCTAGGGAACTGGATCACGTTGTCGCTCACTGCACGGTCTCCACCACAGCCGCCACAAAATCCGCATCCGGATCGGCCGCACGCGCCGTCTGCGCCTCGGCAATCAGCGCCGGCCGCTTCCAGGCCTTCAGCCGGAACTTCGCTCGAGCGTGCATGCACAGGATCGCCGGCTGCTTCCGAGGGTGCAGCACGAGGAACTGCTTCCAGCGCCACTGCTTCGCGGTCTCGTCGCGTTCGAGGGGGACGGTTCTCATGACGCAGGCTCCAGCGGTACCGTCTGCCCCGCCAGCTCGTGCGTGCAGTCCCCGAGGAATTGAATGTTGCCGTCCGTCACGAAGGAGTGGCAGACGGAGCACTTGAAGGGGGCCGGGTTGTCCGGGTTGTCGCGGTTGTAGGTGCACCAGCAAGAGCCATCGAAAACCGATGCATAATGGCCGCTGCGGATCAGGACGCTCGGGGTGAAGGTCGGCTTCTCATAATTGCCGTTGAAGCCCCACCTCGGCCCTTCGCCCTCGCCGACGCGCACCATGTGGTTCTCTTTGCAACCTGGGCAGTGAAACACGAGGCCACCACCTTCAACAGTTCGGAGTACGCCGCGAGCAGTCATCTCAACCCTCGAATGTTTTGAACCCAGAAAAATCTGACGACCGACCCCCGACGTTTTCGGAGGAAAATTGCGTGTGGGGTTTAGGAGCTGCTGTGTGCGCGCTGGGTTTTCCCCCACCCCCTCCCATGCCGGGCTCAGGCGAAACGCAGGCACCATGGCCAGCAGCAACGAATGCACACACCGGGCGCTCGGGCCGGGCGGATGGGATGCCGACCGGAGGATGTGCACCGCAACAGGATGCCCGATTGAGCGTGTTACCGTCAGACATCGGTAACGCCCTCTCGATCTATCAACGACTTAGCGCCCACTGCACTGCGATCTGAGATCACTTTCGGCCCTTCAGAGGGGCCTTCGAGGTTGATCACGTAGCCCGCGATCACGGTCGGGCCGTTGAAGTTGTTTGTCGTTCCGCCCTCGGAACCACCGTCCAGATACCGAGCTGCTTCGAGAGCAACTTTCTTGCTCGCGGCCGTTGCGCCATCGGTCATCCCATCGTCCCTGATGGAGACCGCGAGGAGAATGTTGCGGGCTCTCTCGCTCTCCCGAAGCTCCTCAATCTCCTGGAAGAACTGCTTACGGACGGCAGGATCTCTCAGGATGAGGCGGGCCCGTTTACGCCTGAGACCGACAGCGTCGGCAGCGTCATTGAGCTTCTGTCCTTCGACCATGAGATCGAGGAAGCGCCTGACCTTGGGGATGGCGAGGACGGTTCGTCCTTTTGCGTCGAGCTTAGGGAGTGCTGTCTGTGCCATTGATCATCTACCCCAATGGATTGGGGTTCGTTCGCTGGTCGCTCACTTCCCGATGAGAAGAACGCGGGCGTGCGGGGCGACGCGGGGGATAATGGGTCTGATTGCTGGCTCTTGGCACCGCACAGGATCGATGCTCACGCACACGAGGCTGATTTCCTCGCAATTTCAATCTCTTAGGAAATCGCCTTCGAAACGATTGCGGCCTTGGTCTTGAAGCTTGGCCCTCTTGACACGCGAATGGCCGGGTTGACACTTGTCAACCATGACGGACGAGCTGACACGGGCTGTTGGGCTAGAGCTGCTGAGGCGGGGCGAGATCACTATGGCCGAGGCGGCGGAGATGGCCGGCGTCTCAAGGCAGGCGATCTACAAGATGTGCCAACGGGCCGGTATCGATCCGATCAAGGCCAGGCGGGCACTGGTCGAACGTCGGACGGTGCAGGTGACGCGCGTCACGGCTGGCAGGCCGTATCAGGCGCCGATGAGCAAAAGGCAGCTAGGAGCTATGGCGACAAGGCTAGCCCGCATTAAGAATGAACCGGCAAACAAGCCGCGACAGAAGCGGAAATGATTTCGCTCACTAACGAAGTTGGTATGCGTCAATGGAAATAAGCTGCTGCTTTCTTCAGCCCCCCGTTTGGTTTGGAACTGAGCCCCCGCAGTTCCCTCATCCGTTCAACAAAGAGTGCTTCAATCAAGAGATTGGCAGATGGACGACCTCAGCCGGTCATCAGATTAGCGCACGGCGAGGCGGACTGCTCATGTATGCATTCTCGGGTAATGAACTCAACCCGCCGAAGCATCCTCAGTCGCAAGCCGAGCGTGTCGCCCACTATACTGCGCTCACAAAGCGGCTAGTTTTGATCAACACCCATCTGGTTGCATTATATTCTTCGCTCAGAACGATTGATGGGGCAGTTATTCCCAAGATGCTAGCCACACCCCATCTTTTGATATCGTCAAGTGATTTTGATATGACTAACATGGGATGGGGTGGGATGGCACGAAATGTTGCGCTTGACCGTCTCATGCTAGCTCCACTCCTAGATCCCCCACAGGGTGCCGAACGTCTGGCCGATCCAATCTATTCCCGGCAATCCACGATTTCGGCAGAGGTTATCGCCGCGAGCATCGACCTCTTTGAAGCGATCACAACCCACGAGCTCGCGATTTTACCAGAGCTGATCGATCTACTCCTTCGAGCTGCTGTAGCTTTTGAAACCCATGACTTCCCAGCGAGCTTGATTACGAGTTGGGCGGTGACAGAAAAACTTGGCAACGTGCAATGGGACAGGTTCCTGAAGGACAAGAAATTCAACAAGAGAAGGCGTGAGTTGCTACTCGACTCCAGGACCTATTCGGCCGCAGTTCGCCTTGAAGTACTCGAACTAAGTGGCTTTATCTCAGAGGACCTTTACACGCGCACGAACGATATCAGGCGAGCTCGGAACAACTGGATACACTCTCTAGCTCGAATTGAATCAGACGATGCAAACGATGCGTTGTTTGCCGCACTCGACTGGGTGTCCCTTGTGTCAGGAATACGGATCAATTTGCCGGTCCTCCGATCATTCGGAGCTATCTAGAATGGTAGACGCGCTGGCTCACGAAACCACCCTTCTCCTAGCCCGTTACCCACCCCGTAGGAGCCCCCCAACCTTCACCCTTTCAGCCCCTCCCGCGACGACATCCCGCGCGAGGGGCTTTTCTTATGAGCGAGCGCTCAGCCCCATCAGGGGTTTACGCGCCGCCCAATTGGGGATCGTCTTGACGTTCCGTCCTCCGCACTTGGAGCAACGGAGTTTCAAACCGACATCGGGAACCGGCACGTCATCCGGCCAACCATCCACTCTGACGATAGCCTCATGGCCGCAGCCGTGCCTCTCGCATATGGCCTCGACCGAACGGGCCCCGTGCTCCCGCATGCCGGCGAGCGTCATCGGCCGGATCTCATTCCCGTCATTGTCATACGCTCGACGGGGGTTCTTAGTCTGGTTCAAAGTAATGTCCACATCGGCCCTGGTGGCATCGGCAGGGTGCGGTAGGATTCGCCTTTAGCCGCGCGCTTGACCGACCATCGGTGGGCGCCCAGCTCCTTCGCCAACGCCGTAAAGTCCCTGTTCCCGCGGATGTATTCGAGACGGGCGCTAAGAACCTGCTCGACGGTCAATGCAGCGTTCTTCTTGAGCCCGATGCGCTTGAACCGTCGCCTCATCAGCAGAACTCCTCGTCTGCCGTCGGGATCGTGCCCTTCTGCGCGATAATCACAGCGTCTTCGAACTCGCCTGTGGTCGGGTTCCCAGTCCTGGAGAACGCAAGACCGCCGACTTTGCTATCTGGAAGCCGCTCAATCGCGAGCTTTGCTGCTGCGGCACTTGGCATTTCACGCGGCTCGTCTGCAATGATCTCGCCGTCGTACCAGCTGAATGTCTGCAATACGTGGTAGGTGATGTTCTGCCCTTCGGTGTGTCCCATCATGCACCTCTGAAAATGAGAACATAATGGGAACATCGGCCTACCCCTGGGTCAACCTGACACATCTACCAAAGGGTTGTGGATATCGTGAACAAACGATGAACGCCAGGACGCCACACCCTTCCAATCAACCACACATGAGATTGCAAACCTCTTGCACGGTAGACATCCAAAGAAGCAGAATAGGAAAAAAGGGGGGCACAATGCCGTTCTATATTCGCAAATCGATCAGTGCTGGCCCGTTTCGCTTCAACCTTTCAAAAAGTGGCGTCGGACTGTCGGTCGGCATCAAAGGTCTTCGGGTCGGCGTTGGTCCGCGAGGGCATTACATCCACGCTGGACGCGGAGGCCTTTATTACCGTGCCTCGCTTGGCCCTGCCGGGCAGAGGCCTCGAAGTACACAACAAGCGCTAGACCTCCAAAACGTCGACCGTACTCAAGTAGAACCGCAGCAGAGTGTTCGCGCACATCCTGATGTCGAGATGATTGAAGTCGACTCAGGCGATGTCTTAGCCATGCGGGATGAAAATTTCGCAGAACTCCTTGATGAGATTAATCAGAAGAAATCTCAGGTATCCTACACAGGGGTTTTCACGTTATTGGCTCTTGGCCTAGGGCTAATTGCGCTGTTCGCATTCGGCTCAACAGGCGCCTACGCGTTCGCGCTGTTACTTCCAGCATGGGGTCTTGGGGGCTGGCTCGACAGCTACAAGCGAACTTCTGTACTTTTCTATGACTTGGATAACGAGGCAACTGCAGCTTATGAGGCGGTTACAGGTGCATTTGATAATCTGATGGCATGTGCCGGAAAGTGGCACGTTTCATCTGGCGGAGCCGTTCGGGATCTCACGACATGGAAGCGCAATGCCGGCGCTGGTCACATCGTAAACAAGAGCCCGACGACCCTCAGTTATGCCGCACCAAGCTTCATCAAAACCAACATCACCCCGCCATCTGTGCGAGTAGGGCGTCAGACGATTTACTTCTTTCCCGATGCGTTATTCGTTGTTGACGGTCAGCGCGTCGGAGCGGTCGGATATACCGAACTCAATTTAAGCTGGCAGGACACGCATTTCATCGAAGAGGGCAGAGTTCCGGCTGACGCGCAGGTTGTCTACCACACATGGAAACATCCGAACAAAGGCGGCGGCCCGGATCGCCGCTTTGCAAACAACTATCAGATCCCTGTTTGCCTCTATGAAGTGCTCCATCTCACTAGCCCTTCAGGCCTCAACGAGCTGCTCGAATTCTCTCGAACCGGATTCTCCGAGGCGTTTCAGCGGGCGATAACGGAGCTTGCTTGGCGTACGGGGCAAACGGGCGTGAAACGTATCGCATCAACAGGGCGGTAAGTGGGTTTCGTCCTTGACGCAACTAAGTTCCAACGCACCGTAGCATAGAATGTGATCCGGTCTCCGGATAATTCGGATCCAACTTCCCTTGAACCCGCAGGGATTTCACTTCAAATCACGGGAGCCATCTTCGTACGCTATATTTGATACGATAATCGGCTCCGCCTTGCCTCTCGATTGCCGCTTTTGGCTAGCACGGTGCTTCTCCCAGCGGGCTTTGACTGCATGCCGAGCAGCTGCACGGCGCTGCTCTTTGGTCTTCATGGCATTAACCTTGCGGGCTCCCTTACGGCCACGCTTTGTCATGAATTTTTTTGCTTCTTCACCTATTAAGAGCTTACCGCGCCTCGTAATTTTGGATACGCGCAAGGTACGCGCTTCCTTCTCCACAACGGCCAGTTCGAGGTTCAGCGCCCCCAGCAGCAGCGGCAATGACTCGCGGCCTATGGCCCGGCTGTTGGGCTTCCCCGGCCTTCCCTCGATCTTGCCCACGTAGCCACCGGTGAGCCCTGCCCTGTCCTCGAGCGCGATCTGGGACATTCCCAAGGTGATGCGCCGCGACCGCAGCGCATCGACCAGGCCCTCATAGTCACCGAACGTCGCCAGTACCGGCATCAGTTCTGTCTCCGGCGCGCTCTGCGCCTGCTCCTTCCGCTTCGTCATCTCTGCCCCCAATAGCCTCATCCAAGCCGGCGCGCCGTTCTGCAACGGCGCTGACCAGGTCCTTGTACTTCTCGTCGACTGCGATCTCCTCGAGCTTCGCCCGCATTTGCAGGCTCATCACGATGTTGCCGCCAACACCCGCAAGTGCGAGCTGTCGGCGGATCAGGCGCTGATCCATTTCCAGGAACGCCTTCTTCCGATCGTCGGGACTGCGCTTGCGCTCGTCGGGGATGCGCTTCAGATCCTCCGCTAGCTTCGCGAGCCCATCGGCCACACGCCGCCGCTCCTCTTCGGTCGGCAACGAATAGACCTTCGCCGTCAGCACCGAAGTGATCTTCGACCGCTCCTCCAGGAACGGAGCCACGATCTCGCGGCAAATTTCGGCCATCTGGGCGGGTGTAGCGGCGAATGCAGTGTTGATCCCTGCCCTACCCTCCAGAACCCGCCTGCAGGCCTCGGAAATGGCCCAGGCGGGGTAGACAGCGAGCGCGGACATGAACAGCTTCACGGTCAGCGTCGCCGAAGCCGGGTCCGTGGCTCCCTGTGCCGGGAACGCGGCGCGCAGGCTGGACACCATCCGGCCGATCTCGGCTTCCGTGGCGCGCACGAGTGCCGCATCGAGGGCCTCGACCCTCGCCAGCATAACCCGGCGCTCATCCTCGCTCGGAACGCAGGCTGAGCAGATCTCCGGCTGATGTGAGCCCGGCGTGTATTCGAGGGCGTTCGTGAATCGGGCGACGAGGTCTGACAGCTCCCGGCTAGCGACGGTCGGGAGGGATGATCTCGATGGCGTGGTGATTTCGTTCATTCTGCTCTTCCCTCACCTGTTGGTCAAACTGGAATGCTAGTTCAGCGTACGCATTGCCTCCGCGGCCATTGGCTCGACGAGGCGGCCCCCTGGTCTGGTATTCGTCGTTCCAGCGCTCCTTCTTGAGCCACCGGTGAAGGGCTGGATGGTATTGCGGCTCGACGTGGGAGATCAGCTTCTCGATCCCGGCGGTGATGACCTCGAAGGGCACCTTGTCGGCTTTGTAGACGGCCTCCAGGGCAGCCATGCTGTCCTTCTTTTCGGCCTTCTTGGGGTAGAGATCCCAGATGCGTTCCTGGTAGTCATCCGGCCACGCGTGCGTGCGCGTATATATACCCTTATCTTGTTTACTTGTTTCTTTGTTCTTCTTTGCGTCGCTCGCGCGTCGTTCGCGCGTCGTTCGCGCGTCGCCCCCTGCGTCGGGGTCGACAATCCGGGACTGATATTCCTCGTAATTACAGATAGTTATGATGGTCTGGCGTGCGTCGCCCCTTGCGTCGTTTTTCGACCAGACTTCAGTCAGAATGACTTCATGCTTTTTGAGCCGTTCGAGGTATCGGCGGACGCGCGGCTCCTCCCATTTCCACTTCTTCGCCATGAAGCGCAGGGAATGCGACAGCTGCCCGCGCTGGATCTCAACGACGTCCGAGCCGATGCGCACCTTCCAAGGCTTGTAGGCGGCCTCGCTCACGAGCCAGAGGAAGGCCTCCCGCTCTGAGAACTTCTCGTCTGCGAACGCCGGGTGCTCCCAGATTGCACGATCGACAGCGAACCAGCCCTGATCGCTCATGGCAGCTTCTCCCGCCGTTCCTGAAACGCCTTGACGAGCTCGGGGAAGGCTGTGCGCGCCTGTTCGGCACCGATGATCTTGCTGACCTTCCGGTACTCCTGCCGGATCGCGTCAGGGATCCTCTTGCGCGTGGGCGTGAGGATCGTCGCCTCGATGTTCATGTAGGCGTCGACGTTGTACCGCGGCTTGTGGCCTCTCGTGGCGCGCTGGACGGCCATGTTCGACGAGCCGAAATAGCGGGCGACTGCCTCGACCGTGATACCGGCCCGCCGCATCCAGATCGCCATGTCGGGATCCACCTTGCGCTCAGACATCGCCCGTCTCCTTGGCCGTGCGCGCTGCCTTCTTGTGGCGCTTCGGGACGTAGACGGTGGCGAGTATGCCGTCGCGGATGACGAACCGCAGCCCGTCCCTGTCAATCATCTCCTGCCCGGCCGGAACGATCGCGCTGAGGATGCCGGCCAGCTCCTCGCGCATGGCCTCGATCTCCATTCCACAGGCCCGCTCCAGGTATCGCAGCATGGCGTGATCAGAGACGGTAATGCGATTGCCCGTCGCGACCGGCTTCGAATCCTGCCGCCACTGCTCGAAGGCACCCTCGTGCTGTTCGAATGCGTCGATGGTCATTCCGCCCCCTTCTTGGCCCGCGCGCTCTACGGCGTCCTTGAGCCAGTCCCGGACCTTCTCGGTACCGAAGGCCTTCTCCATCGCCGCAAGCTGCCGCAGGGTGGCGCTCGCGGCTTGCCGGGCCTCCACGTAGTCCTTGTACTTGTCGGCTTTCTCCTCGCGCACCCGGGCGAAGTAGAAGAAGCCCTCAAGCGCCTGCTCGTCGGTGATCTTCAGGACTTCGACCTGGCGCGCGTAGGTGGTCATGCAGCCACCTCGTCAACCCTTGGATAGCCACCTTGGCGCACGAAGATTGACGAAGGATCGATTTTGCCCTTCGAAATATATGGATCGAACGGAGCACAACGATGCCTGACAAGTATTCGGGGCTGAAATTTTGGGGCGTCCTCGGGCTGGCAGCAGCACTTCTGATGGTTGTTGCGGCATCGTTGAGCTGCAGATCTGGATTTGCGTTTTCTGAACTCCAAAAGCCTGCTGCCGCGGGATGCTTCGAATTCTGGCTGAATCGGTACCAGACAACCGTAGCGGCCGCCGGTGCTCTCCTTGCAGCCTTCTTGGCTGCAAGACCAGTCTGGCGACAACTGACCGAGATGCGTCACCAACTGACCGAGATGAAACGACAGACTGCTCAGCAATCCTTCCAGGTTTTGCGTGCGCTCCACGTACAGCTCTCGGAGGAGAAGCTCATTGTGCGAGATATCAGGCTCAACGCCCAGTACTGTCTGATCTTTGAGAATGGCCTCACCGGAAATACAGGAGACCCTAGTTATGCCATTCTCCATGAGGAAGACTTCAAGGAGCGCTATGAAGCTCTCAACACCCTTGAACGTGCGCTGCTTGAAATCTCCGCAAAAAACTGGGGGAACAGCGACATGCAAAAGGCGCGGGATCAACTCCGTTCCTCGTGCCTGTCGCTGCGACAGCGCATCCTCTCGGTGCGACAGAGGCTCAACACAATCCTCGTGAACTTCCGGGGGAACTACGTAGTAGCAAATTGGCAAAGGACGAGCATGCAGCTCACCACAATAACGCTCAAACCGGAGGTCGCCGATCTTCTCACAAAGTGTGACCGGCTCGATGCTGAAATAAGTAGGGAGCAGGCAGTCATAGGTCCGGCACTTGATAATGCAACAACGGCTGCTTTCGACCTGAAGGCCTGAGATTGCAATCATCCGACTACCTCGGCGTTCTTCCGCATCCAGCGGACGGAGGGCTGACCCTCGTAGCCTTGGAGCCAGACCAGCCAGCAGTAGTCCATCTTGCCCCCACCCGGTTTCCCGCCGGCCGCGATCACGTGGCCCGGAGGCATCGATGGGCGCGGCGTCAGCAGCCACACTCGGTAAAGCGGCGTTCCCTTTAACCAGTGAGCTGCATTCAGCCGCGCGGTCGGGAACACCATGGCGACCTTCGTGCGGGCCAGCTTCAGCGCATGCAGCGCGAATTGGTCAGCTATGTTGAAGGGAGGGTTCGAGACGATGTTGTCTGCCTCGATAGCCGGTGTCGCAGTGAGGAAGTCACCGACCACGGTGGGGACACCGAGCGACAGGTATCCCCGATCAACGATGTCCGAGAACGTGATGTGGAGGCCGGCCGCCAGAGCAGCTTCAGGGATCCTACCGAAGCCGCAGGCCGGATCCCAGACGCTACCGACGAACCGCTCCTCCTCGAACAGACGGCGCGATACCCATTCGGGCTCCACGTAGTGATCGTGCTCCTCTCGCTCCCAGACGCGAGCCTTGATTGCGCGAGCGGTATCCATCACAGCCGCCCCTCATCACGCATCCGCGCAAGCAGGTTCGCGACGATGCTTTCATGCACCCGCAGCGACTGCGCGATCGAATAGGTGTCGCGATGCGGCCAATCCGAGCGGATCCTGGCGATGATCTCCGAGACCGTGACTGTGTTGTTGTCGCAGGTTCGGTATGCCCGGGAGTGGGGCTGAATGGTGCCTTGAGCCAACATCAGAACGATTCCTCAGCCCAGCCGCCGCCGTCTTTCTTGGCGCGGGCCTTCAGTGCGATGAAACGGAAGGGGTAGAGATCGGCCGCGATCTTGATCTTGGCCCTGGCATCGTCCTGCCAGTGGCCTTTGACCTCGTGCATCTCCATTTCGCCGCTGGTCAGCATCACGGCGAAGTCGGGGCTGTAGAACGTGTTGTCGGCCAGTCGGAGCTTGATGCCCTCGAACTTGTACCAGGCGACCTCACCCGCGATCTTGCGGTCTTCGAGGTGGCGCGCATACGCCGCCTCGGTCTTGTTCATATGGCCGGTCTTGAGGCGGCCGAGCGCGAGAACGGACGCGCCGGACAATCCCTTGCGGCGATGGAACGGCGCGCCGTACATCAGGCGTCCTCCAGCTCGTCTTCGTCCATCAGCGGAAGATCGGGCTCGTCCGGATCCGTCTTCGCCTCGTGGCGCTCACCAAAGTAGAGATCCGGATCGGCCAGGACGAAGAGCGCGCGGCGCTCGGACAGGTGCCGGGCCCGGAGCAGGTTCTCGTCCGAGGCATAGGCGCTGTAGGTGCCCTTCATCTCGGCGCCGTCGCAGGTGAACTTGCCGACCGTGATCACCATGAACGGCAGCCCACGGCCGGCGACGGTCTCGAGCGCGTTCTTGACGAGGTTCTCGGCCGCCTTCTCGGCCAGCTCGACCTTCGCCTTCTGCTCGGCCTGGGACATCTGCGCCCACGGCTTCTGCATGTCACGTAGATGGCTCAGCAGGAAGTCGCGAATGTCTCCGGTCATCGTCTCGGAGTTCAAATCAATCCGGTCTTTACTCATCGTTAGCGTCTCCGTTAGTAGTAATACCGCTGCTCATTCGACACTTCAGCGCACAGCCTCTAGTGTCAGTCTCGTATCTCAGTATGGTACTGTCCCGAGATACGTCTTCTTCATTTAGGCAAAACACGACCTATTCCGCGCAACGACTTGCGCAGACGAAACGTCTATCCAGTTGTACTAAGACAGGCGCCTAGTTTCGGTGTCTTCGCCACCCTTCCAGCCCCCAGACCCACCGAGCAGCCTGCCCCGCCTTCTGGCTGGCGGTTAACAGGCGCTTGGATAACCAGAACAGCGCGCTACCGAGCGCGTCTTGCAGTATGCTCACTCCGCAGCTCCTCCAGCGCCCTTGCGGTTTCATCCTGCCGACGTTCGAGATCGGCAATTGCGAGGTCACGCCGGAAGGCTGGCCACCAGGACGGCCGAGCGTTGCCCATTAAGGCCTCAAGAATGTCCCGGCCGGCATCGGAGCGAAGCAGCTCCGCCAGGGCGTCGGCCGACATGCCGGTCCCTTGAGCAAGCCAGAACTCCGCGGCCCTGTGTGTCACCCCTGCCCGGCTGGACAGGTTAACCGCCGTCTTGTTTGGCCAGAGCCGGCGCGCGACGGCGACGACCGCTTCGATCACAGGGAGGCCGCTTCGGTTGAACCCGAAGGAGTTTACTGCCGAGGTTGGGTAGGTTCTCGACATCAAGCCTCTCCGTTCAGACCGGCGCGCTTGGTACGCGAAACATCAACCAGTCGGTGATACCGCTGGGGTATTCCATCCATAGGGGTCTCCTTATGTCCGACACTCACATCACCGCCGACGACCTGGCGGCCACTCTCACAGCCTTCGCGATTGGCTTCGTGGCTGCGCTCAACACGCCCGGCTCGAAGAAGCCGAACGAGATCCTTGAAACCCTGGCGAACGAGCTGGATGACTTCGCCAACAAGGCGCCGGGCACCCCGGCCGCCGAAGCGCTCCAGATGAGCGCGCGAATGCTGATGGCCTCGGAACCCCGGTGAACCGGTCATGCGCCGACCCTCCGAACCCGGATCCAGCCGTCATGCGTCAGATGCTCAAGCCAGCCATCGCGAACGCGGATCATGCCTCGGCTCCAGCGGCTTCAGTCTCGCGCTGCTTTCCCCCGGCGCGACCGGGGGCGAGACTGGGGCGGGGTGGCGGCTCGAATCCGGTAGGAAACATATCGGGACGCAGCAGCCAGCAAGGTACCTGCCCACCAGTTGCATGATGAAGAGCGATGGCGCTTTCACCTGAGACACGACGCTCGCCGTTCAGCAGCTTCGATATGAACTGCTGCGAGAGTCCGGACCGCTTAGCCAGCGCATCTTGAGAGCCGGCGGCTTCGATAGCTCGTTGGATAAGGGGGTTCTGCTTCATAGCAACCCCTTCTACCCCCTGAGTGGTTGGCCGTCAATACCCCCAATGTGGTCGCGAGGTTTTACCCCGCGCGTAGTAAGTTGGTATCATGACGATCAGAGCAGATAGAGTCAGGCAGCTCCGCCAAGAAAAAGGCTTGTCACAGCAGGCTTTGGCTAATGCCGCGCGTGTCAGCCAAACGACTATCGATAAAATTGAGAACGGCCGTTCCCTCACCAGTCGTGCGATACACCGAATTGCGCAGGTGCTGGGAGTTGAAGCATCAGAGTTGGACCCAGAGGTCGGTGCACTGACCGCGCCGCACATCCGCCCGTGGCGGGACAACGCACCCGACGCAGACAATGGCATCGTGCTTACTCATGCGGAACATGAGGCGTTTAAAGTCGCAAACGACATGCGTGTCCTTGAGAGGGCGGCGGCCATTGGCGGCGAAATTGCCCTACTTGGGGCGGCTGAAGGAGGGGCTGGCGCCCTCAAGATCTCTCAGGATCCGATTGGAACTGTCGCAAGGCCCCCTGCTCTTAATGGGGTACACAATGCCTATGCGGTGTACGTTGTAGGGACTTCGATGGAGCCTGAGTTCGAGCATGGCGACGAGGCTTACGTTAATCCGAAGCTCCCGCCGATCCCCGGTTCTACCTGCATCTTCTATACCAACGACCCGCATGATGATCGGGCAATGATTAAGCGCCTGGTTCGGGTGACGGCCGACGAATGGCACGTGCGACAGTGGAACCCACCTGAGGGTCAGGATCGAGATTTTACCGTCAGTCGCGCTGATTGGCCTGTCTGCCATCGCGTGGTCGGGAAGAACTACAGGCGTTAGCGAAGGCCCGGTTAACAACTTAGGGGGTTGACACACTTACCCCTCAAGTTTTAGCGTCTCTCCATCCACAGGAGAGGCGCATGTTCACGCACCCCGACACCAGTATTGAAACCTACCTCGACCGGATTGACGCCCGTCTGGCGACGATGACCGACGACGGCGACAAGGCCGTCTTTCTGAACCTCTGCATCGGCAGCACCGAGCGGAAGCGCGAGAAGTTCGAGGAGACCCTCGATCCGCGCTACGGCGACGCAATCCAGATCAGCGAGATCCTCGCCGGCCTTCACGCCCGCCATGCCGACGTCCTCGCGAGCATCAAGGCTCGCGTCACACAGGCCGAGGAGCAGATCACCAAGCCCGAGTTCGCTGGAATGGTCTCGGCGTTCCACGCCCGCCGCCTCGGCTTCGAGTTGGCGCCCCAGGCTGAGGAGCGCGTCTGATGGCGCACTTCCACGATCCCAGCGCACACTGCGTCGAAGCCATCAGAGCGGAATCCGTCGCCCTCAGCGATAGCCACTGCCTAACACTCAACCTGTCAGGCGCGAGCTACTACGGAGAACAGCAGAAGGCGAAGTTCAACCTCTTCATGCCCACCGAATTGGCTGGGTATGCCCGCGCCATCGCCGCCGCGATCAACGCCGTGCCGGTGCCTGAGAAGGTGGAGGAGGCGGCGTGATGGAGCAGCAGGGGCCCAACGTCACTGATCCCGAAGCGCGCGCCCTCCTTGCCGCATCAGACGCGGCAATCGGCGCCGGCATGGAACTCCTCACGTCCGTCCGTGATGGACGTGTCCCCGACACTGAGGAAACGGTCCGCGCCCTCTCCGACGCGATCCGCCTCGTGCTCTCGCAATACCCAGGACCGGAGGACGCCAACCAGCTCCTCGGAGCCGTGCTCCGGTACCTCGACGAGGAGGCCTGACATGCCGCCCGCCTCCCCTTCCGAGCGGCGCGCTGAGGCCATCGCCGCGGTCACCATCACCCTTTTTGCCGCCGCCCTGATGACGGGCTCTTGGTGGATAATGCAATGATCGACAAGCCCGGTTTCTACGCGGACATGCCGGCAGATCAGTACTATGCTGATCCGTGCGTCCAGCCTTCCCTCTCCTCATCCATCGCAAAGGTGCTGCTCGAGCAGAGCCCGCTCCACGCCTGGTACTGCCACCCACGGTTCAATGAGCAGCAGGAGAGCGAGCCGACCCGCCCGAAGGAGATCGGCACGGCCGCGCACAAGCTCGTGCTGGGCAAGGGCCGCGACGTCGTCGTGATCGACGCTGACGACTACAAGAGCGGCGCCGCGAAGGCAAAGCGCGCCGAAGCCTATGCGTCCGGGCATGCTCCCATCCTCCGCGCCGACCTCGCTAAAGCGGAGGGCATCGCCAATGCCGTGGCCGAGCAGATCGGCGGCATTGAGGGCTGCGAAGGGTTCGCCAGCGCGACGCCCGAACTCGTCGCGATCTCGCAGGATCCGCTTGGGCCCTGGCTCCGGGTTATGATCGACAAGTTCGAGGACCACGGCGACCATGCCGTGATCTGGGATGTGAAGACCGGCGAGCAGTCAGCCGCGCCGCATGGTATCGGCCGCCGCATCGCCAACCTGAGCATGGAGATCCAGGCGGGGCTCTATGAGCGCGTCGTCGTGAACCTGCGCCCCGAGCTGGCCGGCCGCGTCCGCTTCCGCTGGCTGTTCGTAGAAAACGATCCGCCCCACATGCTCCTGCCGGTGGAGCTCGACAACGTCGGCATGGAGATCGGCCGCCGCAAAGCCGCCGCCGCTATCTCGATCTGGCAGCGCTGCATCGAGACCGGCTTTTGGCCCGGCTACCCGAACCAGATCATCCAAGCCGAATACCCGCCGTACATGGCGTCCTCGTGGGAGTTCCGCGAGACCGAGGACCCGGCCCTTGCTGGCGTCGTCTATGGGCGGCCCGGCGTCATCGTCCGCAAGCCCGTCGAACAACTGGACATCATCGCACCATGACCTTCACGTTCGCACCCGCGAAGCGCGAGCGCGTTTCGCTCCTCATCGCCCTGGCTGGAGCTTCCGGCAGCGGCAAGACCTATTCCGCCTTAGAACTGGCAACCGGCATGTCGCCCGAGGGCAAGATCGCCTTCATCGACACGGAAGCCCGGCGCGGCCTGCACTACGCCGACCGGTTCACCTTCATGCATTCGGACATGCGGCCGCCCTTCCGACCGGAGCGGTTCATCGAAGGCATCCGAGCAGCCGAAGCCGCCGGCGCTGAGGTCGTGATCATCGACAGCTTCAGCCACGAGTACGACGGCGAAGGCGGCATCATGGACTGGGCAGACGAGCTGGCGGAGCGCGGCGTGAAGTCTCCGGGCAACTGGAAAGACCCCAAGCTCGCGCACAAGAAGATGATGAACGCCCTGCTCCAATGCCGAGCGTCTCTGATCTTCTGTCTCCGAGCCGACGAGAAGATCGAGATCGTGCGCGAAGGCGGCCGGACGCAGGTCCGCCCCCTCGGCTGGATGCCGATCTGTGAGAAGCGCTTCATGTACGAAATGACGGCGAGCTTCACGCTCACACCTGATCGCCCGGGCCGTCCGAACTTTAATCTGCCCCACAAGCTGCAGGATCAGCACCGCGGCATGTTCACCGAGGCCGAGCCGATCTCGCGCAAGTCCGGCCAGCTGCTTGCCGAGTGGGCCCGTGGCGGATCCCCCGTTCCCTCCCGCCGAGAAGACCTGACGCATTCTCGGCCAACTACCGCGCCCGGGTCCGTCCCCCCGGCTGGCTCGGGCGCGGACTTTCCGGGAGACGAGCCGCCGATGGATCCGCGTGTCGCCGCGATCATCGACGATGCTCGGCTCGTGGCTGAAGAGGGATTGGGCCGGTACCAGGAGTTCTTCAAAGGTCTTGCCCGCGACGTCCGGCAAGCCCTCGTCGACTCTGGTGTACACGAGAAGCTGAAGGTCAAAGCCGAGAAGTCAGGCCCATGACGCCCCAAAGAAAAAGGCCTCTGTTTCCAGCGGCCTTAGGTGACAGAGGACCTCACTCTGTACAGGGAACTGGCCCGGACATGGATCCGAGTCAGGCAATGGGTGTAACGCCTAGAGCCAAGAAAATGAAATTAAACTTCCTGATGGCACCCATGAGCGCAACGCATTCCATAGAGCCGACGCTCGGAAGCACGCAAAGAAAAAGGCCGCCCTTGCGAGCGGCCCAAAGTTTAGGGAGGAAACGCGCCCAAAGCGGGCGCACCGCCACAGAGCGACGGCATGCGCGCCTTCTACCTGCGCCTGTCGTTGAGCGGCACCCCCTGATTGATCAACCAGGTCATGCATTAAGCGCACATCGGTAGGAGCGCGGAATGGGGAAGGTCAGATCCGATCAGCCAATGCCGCTCTATCCCACGGAGGACCAGATCGCACAGGCGGTCCTTCCTCCGGGCAACGTGAAGTCCTGGGACGGAATCGCCGCCGTCCTGGAGAAGCGCGGGTTCCCGAAGGTCGATCCGCTCTTTGGCGGCCGCTACTGGCCGGCCGTGAAGGCCTTCCTCGACAGACGTCACGGACTCGCGGACGCTACCCCAGCGAAGGAGCCGGATGGGGAGGAGAACTGGGGATGAGCAACGATACCGATCTGCACGCGCCAGGCCTGAAACGGATGAAGCGCCACAATGGGCGCATCGATCTTTACTGGGTCGCGGACGAGGAGCTCGTAAAGAAGGGCTACCAGCCGAAGACGGTCCGGATCCACGGCCTCGACTGGAACCTCGAAGCCGACCGGGTGGAGATCGCCGCCATGTGCCGGCGCTTCCAGGCCGAGATGCTGGAATGGGCTGGGGGCGCCGAGACGTCCAAGAACCCACACGGACATGGGACGGTCGCCTGGGTGGCAGTCGCGTTCGAAACCGACGAGGACAGCCCCTATCACGAGAAGCGCCGGGACACTCAGATCTTCTACAGCCGGTACATCAAGACCATCATCAAGACGGTCGGGAAGCGACGCATCGCGGAGATCACCGGGACTGACCTACGGCGCTGGCACAAGAACTGGACTGCCGCCCATGGCTCCCGGAGCGCCTATGCGTGCATCCAGACCTTCCGCCGGGTGATCAGCTACGGCTGCGAGCTGAAGGACGATGACTGCTTGAAGCTGGCCCAGGTGCTCGAGCGGATGGAGTTCGCCTCCCCCAAAGCCCGGAAGAAGCGCCCGACCTTTGAGCAGATCGTCGCGTTCCGGGAAGCCGCACACGAAGCCGGGCGCCCGTCCCTCGCCTTGGCCGTTACCCTTCAGTTCGACTTGGGCCTACGCCAGAAGGATGTCATTGGCGAATGGGTAAAGCCGAAGCCAGAGGAGCGAGAGCGAATCAAGGGCGCGATCACGGACGGCGCTTGGGTCTGGGAATGGGGCCTCACCTGGCGCCACATCGACAGCAGCCTCGTCCTGAAGAAGCCAACCAGCAAATCCAACGGATCGGAGACGGCAGAGCACGACCTGAAGCTCTTCCCGGACATCATTACCGAAATCGCCCGGATCCCGGCCGAGTGCCGCATCGGGCCGGTGATCCTCGACGAGGGATCAGGACTGCCGTGGCGCAAGTCTCACTTCAGCCGCACCTTCCGGAAGATCGCCCGTAAGGCTGGGTGGCCGGATGACGTCTGGAACATGGACAGCCGCGCCGGTGCCGTGTCCGAGGCCTTCGAGGCCGGGGCGCAGGCCGAGGACGTCATGAAGGCCGCGTCTCACACCCAGCTCAGTACGACGATGCGTTACAACCGTGGCAAGATCGTCCAAACCAGCCGAGTCGCTAAGCTCAGGCTCAAGCAGCGGCAAAGAAGCTTAAGCAATATCATTTCTCGCGATGAATAAGGCGGATTGCTGTATTTGCGAGCTTCGCCTCAATACGATCAATTGATTTTTGTAGAATGAGCGCTCTCCAGCGCTCATCCAGACCGGGATGATCTATGAATTGACGAAGAATGATCTCAGGCTGAAGGCCTAATTGCAGGTGGGATGCCTTGCCGCAATGGCCGTCTCTGATCACGAAATACAGTGCGTGCAAGATAGTCTGAGCCTGACGCCACAATCCCTGTGTTAGCAGATCGGCCACGAATGCTCGCAAAACAACGATACTGGCGCGGGCTTGGTTGAGAGCGATCTCGTCTCTACGCTTCAAGTCATTGAGATTTGAGAGCCTACTCCGGAGGCAATCAAGCGGATGCATGACGAGGATTCTGATCCTCTCGCCAGTTACACGATCAACACCTTCAATGGTGACGCAATTCTCTGCAATCGAACTCTCATCCACCCCAAGAACACGTCCCAGGAAGTCGACCTCGATGCGCTTATTGCCCAGTGTTCCTACAACTGTCGCAGCATTTGGAGATGCGTCGTCCATTGACGTCGGGACACGCATCTTCCCGTTCAAGGCGGAGGCAAGATGGGTAGCTGCCTCCTTGTTTCGAAAGAAATCAATATCCTTGCTGGTGTAGGGGCCCCACTGGGACAGCTCGGGCTCACTCTCGGCGAAGAAGTCAACCCACAAATTGATCGATTGCCCACCAACAACGATCGGGTCAAATTCTTGTATTATCTCCAGGATCTCGAGCACCTCGTCAGCCGAGAGGTGCGCCTCGGCAAGTACTTCGGCAAGCGACATTAACGCATTTCGCTCAGAGGCTTGCCCCCAATGGCCACGATACGGAGCTCAGACAACCTAAGTGAGGAAAAAAAGCCGTTCTCTGCGCGCAGCTGCGCGCGACTCACCTCGCCACTGTTCAGGCGTGCGAGATCATGCTCACGACTTGCTTGCTTCTCAGCAGCACGCTCTGCTGCATCTAGACGCTCTACTTTGAAGTCCACCATATGTCAGACTCCTTCACCGAAACAACGCAAAGAGACGTGTTCGGTTTCCCTCTCAAAGGCATATCGTGACAGTACGCACACCTCGTCAGGTCCGTCAATTAGACTACGAGATAAGGCGCTGCGAAATGTGAGATACCACCGGACTGGTAAAAACTTTGATTCAATTGAGCTGGGCTGAGCAGCAGTTGATTCTGATCCGACAAGCAAAGCAACGGTAACAACCGCGGTAACACTTCCAACCTGCCACTTCGAGATATGGCTGCTAAGCCATTGAAAAATAATGGTGCCCAGGGGCGGAATCGAACCACCGACACTGCGATTTTCAGTCGCATGCTCTACCAACTGAGCTACCTGGGCGCTCGGCGTCGGCGCTTGGCCGTTCGCGTCGAGGCCGGTTGTATAGTCAGACCGGCGGCGCCTGTCTACCCGGTTCTGCGACAGGAGCGAGAATTTTTCGTCAGGCCTCCCGGTCGCCTTCGTCGCGGTCCTCGTCGTCCTCCACGGCCGGAATCGCATAGCTGCCGGAGAGCCAGCGGTTCAGGTCCACGTCGGCGCAGCGCCTGGAGCAGAAGGGACGGTACTCCAGGACCGCCGGCTTGCCGCAGATGGGGCATTTGCCCGCTGATCCTTGAGGCTTGTTCTCGTTCGCGGGGGTCACGGCGCGCTCCTGCTGTGGTCAGGCTGCGTTGAGCCAAGTGAACCGGACCGGGAACCCCTCCCCGTCCAGGAGCGCCACGGTCTCATAGAGCGGCAGGCCGACCACGTTGGTGTAGGAGCCGACGAGCTTGACCACGAAGGTTCCGGCGAGCCCCTGGATGGCGTAGCCGCCGGCCTTGCCGCGCCATTCGCCCGACGCGAGGTAGCGCTCGAACTCGTCGCGGGACAGGCGCTTGAAGCGCACCCGGGTCTCCACCAGACGCTCCCGCACCGCGTCCTTCGGGGTCACGAGGCAGATCGAGGTGTAGACCCGGTGGGCACGGCCGGAGAGCAGGCGCAGGCAGGCCGCCGCCTCGTCGATCACCTCCGCCTTGGGCAGGATCCGCCCGCCCGCGAGCACCACCGTGTCGGCGGACAGGATGTAGGCCTCCTTCAGGTCGTCGGAGTTTCGCGCCGCCTTGCGGGCGATCTCCGCCTTCTGGCGGGAGAGGCGCCGCGCCAGCTCCTTGGCGGTCTCGCTCTTCAGGGGCGTCTCGTCCACGTCGGCAGGCAGCAGGGCGTCCGGCTCGATTCCCGCCTGCTGCAGCAAGGCAAGCCGCCGGGGCGAGGCGGAAGCCAGGACGAGCTTCGGACGCCAGCTGGAATTCGACACCTCGGAAGAAGACGCCACGAACAATCTCCACATTCTCTCAAGGTCCGCTCCAGACCTTCGCGCTTCATTGCCGCTCCGGCCAGGACCGGCGTCGCCCTCACGCCCGGTCACAAGATGGAACGGAAGAACCTTCGATCAAGCCGCCGGGGGCGGCGGCTCGGCTCCGGCGGCTCCGGCCTCCGGCCCGT
Organism: Microvirga sp.; assembly: GCA_035645535.1. GTDB lineage: Bacteria > Pseudomonadota > Alphaproteobacteria > Rhizobiales > Beijerinckiaceae > Microvirga. Next base: position 57,762 of record DASQMJ010000002.1, read on the forward strand.
CGGGCTGATGCGCGTGCATCCGCTCGAGCTTGCGGTACTGCATCACCCCCACGGGGATCGTGCCGAGGAACAGGACGGTAATGGCGGTCAGCATCTCGAACGGGAAGCTCACCAGCAGGCCGAAGGCGGCCGCCGACAGGACGAAGATCGGCAGGACCCAGTGGCGCGGGACCCGGCCGCCGATGTTCTTGCCCGAATAGACCGGGATGGTGGACACCATCAGGAAGGCGAGGCCGAGCAGGTAGACCAGCACCACGGGGGCGAGGATCGCCTCCATGGGAACGCCGAGGAAATTCAGGTAGAGGGGCAGCATGGACGTGACGGCTCCCGCCGGAGCCGGCATGCCGGTGAAGAAGTTCTTCTTCCATTCCGACCGGTGCGGATCGTCCAGCATCGCGTTGAAGCGCGCGAGACGCAGCGCCATGGCGATGGCGAAGACCAGCACGACGATCCAGCCGAGCGACCTCAGCTCGTGCAGGACGAAGCTGTAGATGATCAGCGCCGGGGTGACGCCGAAATTGACGAAGTCCGCCAGCGAATCGAGCTCGGCCCCGAAGCGCGAGGTGCCCTTGAGCAGGCGCGCGACCCGCCCGTCGATCCCGTCGAGGAGGGCCGCCACCACGATGGCGATCACCGCCGGCTCGTAGCGCCCTTCGAAGGCGAGCCGGATCGCCGTCAGCCCGAGGCAGAGGGCAATGAGGGTGATGATGTTGGGGATGATGACGCGGACCGGAACGGGCTTGAACAGGCGCCGTCTGGGCTCGTCCGGGTCGGGCGCGAAGGGAGGAAACAGGTCACTCATGGGGGAATACTAGGGTCGGCCACCGGGGGCGGCAAGCACGGGCTAGCCGACCCGGTACTGGCGCGCCGGCTCCTTCGCGGTCAGATCGGCCAGCACGGTCTCGCCCGCCACCGCCATCTGGCCGAGGCCCACGAGCACCTGGGTGGAGAGCGGCACGTAGATGTCGAGGCGGGAGCCGAAGCGGATCAGGCCGAAGCGCTCGCCGGCGCTCAACGTGTCGCCCGTCTTGACGAAGGATACGATGCGCCGGGCCACGAGGCCGGCGATCTGGACCACGCCGATCTTGGTGCCGCCCGTCTCGATCACCAGGGCGTTGCGCTCGTTGTCCTCGCTCGCCTTGTCGAGTTCCGCGTTCAGGAACAGGCCCGGGGTGTAGAGGATCTGGGTGATCCGGCCCGCCACCGGCGAGCGGTTCACGTGGCAGTCGAACACGTTCATGAAGACCGAGATCCGGGTCATCGGCTCCTGGGGCAGGTCGAGCTCGGCCGGCGGCACGGCGGTGGTGATGAGGCTCACGCGCCCGTCAGCCGGCGATACGACGAGACCCTCCCGGATGGGTGTCACGCGCGGGGGATCGCGGAAGAAGTAGCAGACCCAGACCGTCAGGATGGCCCCGATCCAGCCCAGCGGCGACCAGAGCCAGCCGAGGACGATGGTCGCGAACAGCGCGATGAGGATGAAGGGATATCCCTCCTTGTGGATCGGCACGATGATGCGGCGCATCGATTCGAGGATATCGGTCATTCTCTCTCAGGCCCTGATATTTCGTTGGAGGGGGGATGGCAGGAGGGGCGGGTTCCGTCAACCCGCCACGCTTTCCTTGCTGTGCTCTTCCCGCTCGGCCCGCTTGAGGGTCTCGCGGGCCTCGTCCACCTGCCGCTGGCGGTTCCACATGGCCGCGTAGACGCCGCCATGGGCCAGGAGGCTCGCGTGGGTGCCGCGCTCGACGATCCGGCCCTGATCGAGAACGATGATCTCGTCGGCCCCGATGACGGTCGACAGGCGGTGGGCGATCACCAGGGTCGTGCGGCCGCGGCTGACCCGGTCCAGGGCGTCCTGGATCTCCTTCTCGGTGAAGGTGTCCAGGGCCGAGGTCGCCTCGTCCAGCACCAGGATCGGCGGGCCCTTGAGGATGGTGCGGGCGATGGCCACCCGCTGCTTCTCGCCGCCCGAGAGCTTGAGGCCGCGCTCGCCCACCGGCGTGTCGTAGCCTTCCGGCAGGTAGCCGATGAAGCGGTCGATCTGAGCGAGGCGCGCGGCCTCCCTCACCTCGTCCTCGGAGGCGTCCCAACGGCCGTACTGGATGTTGTAGCCGATGGTGTCGTTGAACAGCACCGTGTCCTGCGGGACCATGCCGATGGCCTTGCGCAGGGTGGCCTGCTGCACGTCGGCGATGTCCTGGCCGTCGATGAGGATGCGGCCGCTGGTCGGCTCGTAGAAGCGGAACAGCAGGCGCGAGATCGTGGACTTGCCCGCCCCCGAGGGCCCGACGATGGCGACCGTGTGCCCCGCCGGCACCTCGAAGCTGACCCCCTTCAGGATCGGGCGCTCGGGCACGTAGGCGAAGTGCACGTCCTCGAAGCGCACCACGCCCTTCGCGACCTCGAGCGGCTTGGCGCCCGGCCTGTCCTGGATCTCGGGATTGCGCTCGATGATCCGGAACATGTCCTCGATGTCGATGAGGGCCTGCTTGATCTCGCGGTAGAGCATGCCCATGAAGTTCAGCGGGATGTAGAGCTGCACCAGCATGGCGTTCACGAGCACGAAGCTGCCGATGGAGACGCGCCCCGCCATGATGTCCCGCGCGGCGAGGATCATCACGACGGTCATGCCGATGGAGAAGATCACCGCCTGGCCGGCATTGAGCACGGCGAGGGAGGTATAGGTCTGGGTCGAAGCCTTTTCGTATTTCTCCATGGAGCGGTCGTAGCGCTCGGCCTCCCGCGCCTCGGCGCCGAAATACTTCACGGTCTCGTAGTTCAGGAGCGAGTCGACCGCCTTCGTGTTGGCGTCCGTGTCGGATTCGTTCATGCGCTTGCGGATCGAGATCCGCCACTGGGTCGCCTGGTAGGTATAGGCGAGGTAGATCACCACCATCACGAAGACGATTGCCGAATAGACCCAGTCGAACTCCCAGGCCAGGAGCCCGAGGACCAGCACGAATTCCAGGATCGTCGGAAGCAGGGTGAGCACCACGAGCCGGGACAGCTCCTCGATGCCCTCGCGCCCGCGCTCCAGCACCCGGGTCAGGCCGCCGGTCTTGCGTTCCAGGTGGAAGCGCAGGGACAGGCGGTGCATGTGCTCGAAGGTCTGGAGCGCGAGGTTGCGGACCGCGTGCATCGCGACCTTGGCGAAGAGCCCGTCGCGCACCTGGGTCAGCACCGCCATGAGGATGCGCGTGACGCCGTAGATCACGGTGAGCAGGACCGGGGCGCGCCAGAGCCAGGACCCGGCCGTCTCCGCTGCCGTTTCCGCGTTGCCGCCGCTCGTCACCGCCACGAGGGCATCGGTCGCCCACTTGAACGCGAAGGGCGTCACCATGGTCACGCCCTTGGCCACGAGGAGCAGCGCGAAGGCCAGGAAGACGCGGCGCTGAAGGTCTGGCCGGCCATGGGGCCAAAGATATGGCCAGAGCTTCTTCAAGGTGGCGACCAAACCGCTGGCCCGCGATGCCGGGGGGCTCGCGGCAGGGACGCTGGAGGGGGACATTTTTTAGAATCCGATCAAACTGTCGGACCTGCATATAGATGATCGGGGGCGGGAATTCACCCTGCCCGGCGCATCGTGCGAAAAGTGCATGCCGGTTTTTCGCAACGAACGATGCGCTCTCCGAACCGGGAGCATCGGGCGAAGCCCGAAAGTGGTGTCCACTCTCAGATCCGATGCTGCCCCGATCAGTTCTGCTTCGCCTCTTCCCCCGGAAGAACGAAGACCTGGCCTGGATAGATCAGGTCCGGATCGCGGATCTGCTCCTGGTTCGCCCCGTAGATCACGGTGTAGCGCACGCCCTTGCCGTAGGTCCGCTGGCTGATGCGCCAGAGGTTGTCGCCCTTCGACACGATGGTGGTGTTGATGTTGGGAATCACGACCGTTCCGGCGGGCAGCACGGGTTCGCCCGCCGAGGCGGTCTGCGTGCCGGTCGCCGGGACCTTCGGGACGCCCTCGGCAGGAGCCGGCTGGATCCGGGCGGCTCCTGAAGGCGTGGCGGCACCGGATGCGGGAGGCGCAGCCGGCGCGGAGGGCGGGGCGGGGGCGGTGGCGACCTGCACGGGCACGTTGAAGTTCACCTGGGCCCGGGACTTCACCTGGCCGGAGACCGGGTCCACGTCGTCGAGGCGCACCCGGTAATCGCCCGGCTTCACGCCGCCGCCGATGGCGAACGACACCTTGCCGTCGCCTCCGGCCCCGCCCGGCGCGACGAAGCTCTCGTTCAGATAGAGGCGCACGGTGGCGCCCGGGGCGGTCTGGCCGGAGACGAAGAGCTTCCCCTCCTCCGCCTCGACGCTCATGATCTTGATCTCGGGACGGGGCGCAGGCGGCGCCGCAGGCTCGGCCGGGGCCGGCGCCTGCGGGGCGGCGTTGGGCGCCGCACTCGCCTGCTGCTGCGGTGGCGGTGCGGGCTGAGCCGGGGCCTCGGCCGCCTTCGTCTCGGCCGCGGGCGGTTCGGGTTGGGCTGCCGCCGGCGCCTGGGCCGCCTTGGGCTCGGGCGGCTCCGGGTTGGACAGGAGGACCGTCGGCTTGTCCGGCGCGGTCAGGGCCACCAGCGGACGGGTCTTGGCCGGATCGAGAACCACGGTCACGCTCTCGCGGGAGCGCTGGCGCGCCCCGTCCGGGGCGATCGACTGCAGGGCGATCTGGTGCGAGCCCGGCGGCAGGGGTGGCGGCACGATGGCGAAGAGGCCGGAGGCGTCCGCCGCCGCGCGGGCATGGACGTGGTCGCCGCGCAGGAGCTCGATGGTTGCGCCCGGCGCCGCGCGGCCGGCGATCACGCTCTCCCCGTCGGGCTCGATCCGCACCACGTCGAAGGACGGGGCGATGGGAGCGTCGGAGGCCTTCTCGGCCGGGGCCGGGGGCGCAGCCGGTTTGGCAGCCTCAGGCGCCCCCGGCTGGGCCGGAGCGGCCTGAGGCTGGGTTCCGGAAACTTGGCCGGCGGGCGCGGCCGGAGCCACGGAGGCGCTCTGGGGCGTCGCGGGCGTCTCGGCCCGTTCGAAATAAAGCACGCCAAGCAACACGGCCACGACAGCAACGGCTGCTGCGCCGAGAACAGCGATCGTTCCCTTGATCTGTGTCTCGCTAGCCATAATGCTTTTTCTCAACCTCAGGCACTTTCCTTCATTTAAACCGTTTATCTTTCAAAAGGCTACGGCCATAAGGGACAATAACAATGTTCTACAACTCAGCGCGGGAAGCCCGCCGCTCCTTTGAAGTGCCCATGTCAATCATCAAGTCTATTTGTGTGTATTGCGGCTCCGGTTTTGGAGACGACCCCGTTTTCGCGGAAAATGCGGCGGCATTAGGCCGCGCGATGGCCGAGCAGGGAATCAGGCTGGTCTATGGCGGCGGCAACGTCGGCCTCATGGGCACTGTTGCCAAATCCACCCTGGATCATGGGGGCTATGTCACGGGGATTATCCCGGAATTCCTCAAATCCCGCGAGAAGCTGCTCGACGAGGTACAGGAGACCCTCGTCGTGCCGGACATGCACACCCGCAAGCGCCTGATGTTCGAGAAGGCGGACGCCTTTGTGGCGCTGCCTGGCGGCATCGGCACCCTAGAGGAGCTGGTGGAGCAGATGACCTGGGCCCAGCTCGGCCGGCACACCAAGCCGATCCTCCTCCTCAGCACCAAGGGTTTCTGGAGGCCGCTCCTCACCCTCTTCGCCCACATGCGTGACCAGGGCTTCATCCGTCCGGGCCTCGAGCTGAACTACCTCGTGGCCGAGCGGGTCGAGGAGGTGATACCGATGCTGGAGGCCTCCGCCCGCCGGATCGGCCTCGTGGGCAACGAGGAGATGATCGAAGAGCGATTTTAGGGCCGCATCCCGCTCATCTCGGCAGCGACCTTCGCGCCGGACACCAGAACCAGCGCGTCGCCTCTCCGCTCGTAGACGGCAGTCGCCTCGACATTCGTCTTGTCTGCCCGCCGGCCCGAATAGGCGACGAGCAGGCGGCCGCCGGGATCGGCGCGCCACTGCCCGCCGATGCTGGCGCAGGGCTCGTCGACCTTCGCGCCACAATCCTCGTACGCGAGGGGAATGCCATTCTCCGGGCCGATGGGCCTCGCACGTCCGGTGCGGAACACGAAGGGTTCGATGACGCTGAAGCTCACGCCCTGGAAGGTGCCCCCGCCCTCGATCACGACGCCGTCGTCGGCCCCGAAGCGCACGGGCGTGATGGCGGAAGGTGCCGCGAAGGTGCCCACTTCCGCGAAATCGGCGTGGCGGCCGACCGGCGTGAGCGCCGCCCCCTCCTTCCTCAGGAAGGTCGCGCTGACCTTCGCCCCGCAGCCGTGACACCCCTCGCCCGGGATCTGGCCGAGAGTGATCAGCACCACTGAGGTTTCATAGAGGATCGCCTGATAGGGATAGAGGCACGGCTCCGACGTCCTCGCCCTGCCCTTCCGCTCGACAGCCCTCGGATAGGCGGCCTTCAGGGCGCTGCGGAGCAGCGGATCCGCGGCGGCGACCTTCGAGGAGCCGGGACAGAGCGGCAGGGAGACACCGTCGGCCAGGGCCGACGCGAGGCCGAACAGGATACCCGCCAGGATGAAGATCAGCCTCACGACCATAAAGCACCCCTTGCAGCCTTCCCTTCCATAGCTGCCAGCAGGGCGCGCCCAGCGCCAGCCGTTTGTCGGAGGATGGCGGCCTTATCCACCTTCCTTAACGGGAGGCGCCGCTCTTCAGGAGCTTGTAGACCATCGAATCCGTCAGCGCCTGGAACGAGGCGTCGATGATGTTGGCCGACACCCCGATGGTGGTCCAACGGTCGCCGGAGGCGTCGCCGAACTCGATCAGCACACGGGTCACCGCGTCGGAGCCGCCCTGGTAGATGCGCACCTTGTAGTCGATCAGCTCCAGGTCCTGGATGAGGTCCTGGTACTTGCCGAGATCCTTGCGCAGGGCGAGGTCGAGGGCGTTCACGGGGCCGTTGCCCTCGGCGGCCGAGATCAGCACCTCGTCGCCCACCCGCACCTTCACGATGGCTTCCGCGACGGTCACGAGTTCGCCGAGCGCGTTGAAGCGGCGCTCCACGTTCACGGAGAAGCGCTCCACATCGAAGAAGGCCGGCACCTCGCCGAGCATGCGCTTCACCAGCACGTAGAAGGAGGCATCCGCCCCCTCGAAGGCGAAGCCCTCCGATTCCTTGCGCTTCACCTCGTCGAGCAGGCGCCCGACACGCGGGTCGCCCTTCTGGAGCTCGAAGCCGAGGCGCTTCAGCTCGGCGAGCACGTTCGACTGGCCGCCCTGGTCGGAAACGAGCACCTTGCGCACGTTGCCGACCACCTCGGGCTCCACGTGCTCGTAGGTCCGCGGGTCCTTCAGCACCGCCGAGGCATGGATTCCCGCCTTGGTGGCGAAGGCGCTCGCGCCCACGAAGGGTGCATGGCGGTTGGCCGGCCGGTTGAGGATCTCGTCCACCTGCCGCGACACGTGGGTGAGTTGGCCCAACGTCTCGTCGGTGACGCCGAGTTCGAAGCGGGACGCATAGCCGTCCTTTAGCTTCAGGGCCCCGATGAGGGTGACGAGATTGGCGTTGCCGCAGCGCTCCCCGAGGCCGTTCAGGGTGCCCTGGATGTGCCGGGCGCCCGCCTCCACCGCGGCGAGAGAATTGGCGACCGCGCAGCCGCAATCGTCGTGGGCGTGGATGCCGAGATGGGAGCCTGGAACCGCCTTCGTCACCTCGGTCACGATGGCCGCGACCTCGTGCGGCAGCGTGCCCCCGTTGGTGTCGCAGAGCACGACCCAGCGCGCGCCGGCCTCGTAGGCGGTCCGGGCGCAGGCGAGCGCGTAATCGGGATTGGCCTTGTAGCCGTCGAAAAAGTGCTCGCAGTCGACCGCGACTTCCCGGCGCTTGGCGCGCGCGGCCTCGACACTGTCGCGGATGCCGGCGAGGTTTTCCTCGAGGGACGTTTCGAGCGCCACGTGCACGTGGTAGTCCCAGGCCTTGGCCACGAAGCAGATCGCGTCGGCCTGCGCCTCCAGGAGGGCAGCGACGCCGGGATCGTTGGAGACCGAGCGTCCGGCGCGCTTGGTCATGCCGAAGGCGGTGAACTTCGCGCTCTTCGTCCGCTTTTCTGCAAAGAACGTGGTGTCGAGCGGATTCGCCCCCGGATAGCCGCCCTCCACGTAATCGATGCCGAGCCGATCGAGCAGCGCGGCGATGGCCTTCTTGTCCTCCAGCGAGAAGTCGACGCCCGTGGTCTGCGCGCCGTCGCGAAGTGTCGTGTCGAAGAGGTAGATGCGCTCCCGGGTCATGATGGGCGCCTCTCGTCCTCGGGCGCCGAGAGGCGCTTCTCCATGGTGGTGTTGGCGAGCCATTCGTCGCCGAGGGAGACGGTGTTCCGGCGCTGAGGCATGAACCCGCGCTGCTCAAAGAACAGGCGGGCGGTGTCGCTGGCATCGACCGTCAATCGAGTCGCGCCGCGGGCGCGGGCGAGCTTCTCGACGGCGTCGTAGAGCATGGCGCCAACGCCCTGTCCTGCCGCATCCGGATGGACGTAGAGAAAGTCCACATGCTCGTTGTTCTTGAGCGACACGAAGCCCACCGGAGCCCCTTCGAGGGTCGCGACGAGGGTGAGCCCTTCGGCGAGCCGCTTGGCGAAGGTCTCGTCATCCGCGATCTCGGCCCAGGCGGACCGCTGCGCCTCGCTGTAATCCTCTTCGGCCAGTTCCATGACGCTGGCTTGGTAGATCTCCACGAGCGCCTCGACATCGGCCGGCAGGAAAGGCCGCAGGCCCGGTTTCTGCGATGATTGTCCCATCAGCGTGCAACCTCCCAGGTGGTGGTGCCGTCCTTGTTGTCCTTCACCACGACGTTCAGCTTGGCGAGCTCGTCGCGGATGCGGTCGGACTCCGGCCAGTTCTTGGCCGCGCGGGCCTCCTTGCGGGCGGCGATCAGGCTTTCGACGACCGCCGGATCGACCGCGAGCGACGCGCGCTTGCGCGCCTTCCAGGCGGCCGCTCCCTCGGCCAGGAAGCCGAGCGCCCTGAGATTGGCGCCGAGTTCCTCGTGCGCCCCCTGCCCGTCGAGGGCATGCAGCTCCGCCAGCATCTTCGGGGTGTTGAGGTCGTCCGAAAGCGCCTCGACCACCTGATCCGAAAATGCCGCGGACGAGCCTTCGCCGGCCAGTTCGTACCAGCGGTCCAGAACCTTCTCGCTCTCCTCCAGCCCCTTCGCTGTCCAGTCGATGGGCTGGCGGTAATGGGTGCGCAGCATGTTGAAGCGCAGCACCTCGCCCGGCCAATCCTTGAGCAGGTCGTGGATGGTGACGAAGTTGCCGAGCGACTTCGACATCTTCTCGCCTTCCACCTGCAGGAAGCCGTTGTGCATCCAGACATTCGCCATGCGCGGGATGCCGAAGGCGCAGCACGACTGCGCGATCTCGTTCTCGTGGTGCGGGAAGACGAGGTCGATGCCGCCGCCGTGGATGTCGAAGACCTCGCGCTCCGTCGGATCGGCGCATGAAAGCCTGGTCTCGAACGCCTTCACCAGATGCCGCCAGGACATGGCCGAGCACTCGATGTGCCAGCCCGGACGGCCTGGCGTCCCGATCCCTGCAGGAGACGGCCAGGCGGGGTCGCTCGGGCCGGAAGGCTTCCAGAGCACGAAGTCCATCGGATCGCGCTTGTAGGGCGCCACGTCCACGCGGGCGCCGGACAGGAGCTCGTCGAGGGAACGCTTCGAAAAGGCGCCGTATTTCGGCACGTTCGGCAGCTTCCCCATCGCCGCGACCGAGAAGAGCACGTGGTCCTCGGCCACGTAGGCGGCGCCGCGCTCGATGAGGCGCTCGATGATCATGCGCATCTCGTCGATGTGCTCGGTCGCCCGCGGCTCGACGAACCGCGGAGGCTTGCCCGCCTCGTTCACGTCCTCGGGCATCAGGACGCCGAGCGCCCGGATGTCGGCGTGGAACTGCTCCTCCGTCCTGGCGGTCAGCTTGCGGATCGCCTCGTTGTGCGGAACGCCCGGATAGTCCTGCGCCGCGCGCGCGTTGATCTTGTCGTCCACATCCGTGATGTTGCGCACATACGTGACCGCCTCCGCCCCGTAGACATGGCGGAGCAGACGGAAGAGAAGGTCGAAGACGATGATCGGCCGCGCGTTGCCGATATGGGCATAGTCGTAGACGGTCGGGCCGCAGACATAGAGGCGCACGTTCCTGGGATCGATCGGGACGAATTCGTCCTTCGACCGGGTCAGGGTGTTGTAGAGCCGCAAGGTAGGCGCCATGAAACCAAATCCCTTCAGGCCGCGGGCCGGAGGATGGTTTCGATCTTGGAACGAGAACGAGACGGCTCCAGCCAGCGAAATGCGCTAGCTGCAAATAATCCCAGAAATGAGGATCGTTGCCGTGGTCATGACGCAGATCAATGCCCTTTCGGCCTTGCGGCGTCAAGGTTCCTGTCATCAGGGCACATTCCGTTTGCAAAAATGCACGCAACGCCACTCCGAACGTAGCGTTAGAGCTTTGTTCATACCCCTTCGTGATAATAAATCACGAGTAAAATGAGTGAGGTTTCCATGCGCCGCGCATTTGCGATGCTCGGATTGGGCAGTGCTATGCTCTTTGCAGCCGCGTCCTTGACCCTGCTGCCCAACGGCACCCGGGCCTCATCGACCCAAGCCAGCTTCCTGATCCCCGCCGCCGACGGCTACGGGGTTGCCGAGTGCCTGATCTCAAACCAGGCTTGTGGCCAAGTTGTGGCGGATACCTGGTGCGAGGCCCACGGCTACGCCCGCGCCGTCTCCTACCGGCAGGTCGCCGCTCCCGAGGCAACCGGATCGGTCCAGAAGGCCGCCCTCACACCTGAGGATCGGCCGGTTTCGGTGACCTGCACGAATTGAGCACCTTGCCGGAAGAGTTCTGAAATGGCCGGGTTCGTCCCGGCCATTTTCGTATGTGTTTGCACAATACCTAGTGCACGGAGACGCGCCCCACCCCTCCTCCCGCGCGAGGCGAGGACGCCGGTGTGCCGGGCTCTAGCCCTTCAACCACTCCCCGCACTTCGCCGGCATCTCGGTGCCCCAGGGCATGAGCGGGACGCTGGAGGTGGAGTTCTTGGGAGAACCCTCGATGGGGCGGTCGGAATAGACCATATAGACCAGGGTATTGCGCTTGGCGTCGCAGCCGCGGACGATCTGCATCTTCTTGAACACGAGGGAGCGCCGCTCGCTGAACACCACGTCGCCCTGACCGAACTTGCCCTTGAACTTCACGGGTCCGATCTGGCGGCAGGCGAGCGAGATGTCGGACACCTCCTCGGCCACCCCGAAGGTGCCCGAGATGCCGCCCCGCTCCGGGGTCGTGTAGTGGCAGGCCACCCCCTCCACGAGCGGGTCGTCGATCCCGTAGACCGCGAGCTTGTCATCGGGCGTGAGCGCCCGCCAGACCGTCGACTTCTTGAAGATCAGATCCGGCTCCTGTGCCGCGACACCCGAGGTGGCGCCCAGGACGAGGGCCAGGACCAGAGCGATTCGAGCAAACATTGCATACTCCCAACGTCGAGCTCGTATGTGGGGGATGGAGGGGTGCTTTGCGAGGGTCAGCCGGCCGAGGGCTCCTCGGCATGGTGGCTGACCACGCAGATCTTGTTGCCGTCGAGATCGCGAAAGTAAGCGCCGTAATAGTTCCGGTGATAGTGGGGCCGCAGGCCCGGCGCGCCCTCGTCCGCTCCGCCCCGCTCGATGGCGGCGGCATGGCAGGCGTCGACCTGGGCCCGCCTCGCGGCGAGCAGCGCCACCATCGAGCCGTTGCCGGGGGTCGCCTCGCGCCCGTCGAAGGGTCTGGCGACGATGAACTGCGGCCGCCCGCCCGGCAGGCCGTAGCCCACCAGCATGTCGTTGGAATAGCGCACCTCAAGGCCGAGCGGGGCGAGGACGGCGTCATAGAAGGCCTTGGCCCGGGCAAGGTCATTTGATCCGATGGTCGTATGGCTGTACATGGGAGGCTCGTATCCGGTCCGGGGAATTGTTTCTCACGGGAGGCTAAGGGGCCTCTCTCGGGGCGGGCAAGGGGTTTAACCACATTAGGGCCAAGTTCACGGGTCATACGACGGGACACGCGACACGACACCCTGACGAATCCGGTTCTGCGACAAGCTTGATGACAAAGACACCCTTCTTCCGCTCCCTGGTTGCCGCGGCGGCTTTTCTCGTCACCGGCGGCGTCGCCATCGCCCAATCCCCCGAGTGCCAGCGCTACCGGGCGGAGCTCGCCGCCCTCGACCGGAGTGGCGGGCAGGCTCAGACCGCCGCCATGCAGGCGCAGCGCAATGAGCTGAACCGGCTCCTCGGCTACTACCGCTCCATCGGCTGCGAGCGCGGCCCCCTCGGCTTCCTGGCCGGCCCGGCACCCGCCGAATGCGGCGCCATCGCGAGCCGGATCAGGCAGATGGAGGCCGGCTATGCCCGCTTGGCGCAACAGGCCGCCCAATCCGGCGAGATCGAGTTCCGCCGCCGCCAGCTCCAGGCCGCCGTGCAGCAGACCTGCGGCGTGGAGCAGCCGCGCGGGTTCTTCGAATCCCTCTTCGGCCCGCCGCGCGGCCAGCAGCCGCAGCCGTCGGACATCATGCCCGAGGGCCAGCCGATCATCGCCGACGGCGAGCAGTCCCTGGGAGGCGGCAGGCTCATCTGCGTGAGGACCTGCGACGGCTCCTTCTTCCCCTTGAGCAGTTCCCCCGGCGGGCGCCAGGGCGCCGACGAGATGTGCCAGGCTCTCTGCCCCGGCACGGAAACCAAGGCCTATGCCTATCCGGGTGGCGACAACGGCCTCAACCGGGCCGTCTCGGTCTCGTCCAGCCAGCCCTACACGTCGCTTGCGAACGCCTTCAAGTTCCGCAAGACCTTCGACGCCAGCTGTGCCTGCAAGAAGGAGAACGAGAGCTGGGCCGTGGTGCTGCGCAAGGCGGAGAGCATGCTCGAGCAGCGCAAGGGCGACATGATCGTGACCGCCGAGAAGGCGGAGGAGCTGTCGCGCCCGAAACAGGTTCAGGCCAAGAAGGCCGCCGACAAGAAGGCGGACGAGGAAACCCAGGCCGCCGCCGCGACCGCGGATGCCGCCCCGACCGCGAGCCGCGAATCCTCGGGCATCGGCCCGCAGGCGATCGAGAATCAGATGATTGTGAACCAGGCCGAGGGCGTGAAGCAGGAGGTCGTGGCCAGCGACGGCACAAAGCGCACCATCCGAGTCATCGCCCCCAACATCATTCCGGTCCCGAACGTGGCCAACTGACGTTCGGCACCGATCCACCTGGGAATAACTTCTGAAATCACCCGCCGGCCCTCACCGACGGAGTTCAGTCCGTTCCTGGTTCGTGCTATCAGGCCTGCCATGAAACCGGTTGACTATCCCCAGCCCATCCGCGCCTCCGGCACCGCCGACCCGATCATCTCCGTCTCCGGGTTGGGCAAGACCTATGCGTCCGGCTTCCAGGCCCTGAAGGGCATCGACCTGGAGATCCGCCGCGGCGAGATCTTCGCCCTGCTCGGACCGAACGGAGCCGGCAAGACGACCCTGATCAGCATCATCTGCGGGATCGTGAACCCGAGCACCGGCACCGTCCTGGCGGACGGGCACGACATCGTCCGCGACTACCGCGCCGCCCGCTCCAAGATCGGCCTCGTGCCGCAGGAGCTCTCCACCGACGCCTTCGAGAGCGTGTGGGCAACCGTGAGCTTCAGCCGCGGGCTTTTCGGCAAGCGGCCGAACCCGGCCTATCTGGAAAAGATCCTGAAGGACCTGTCCCTCTGGGAAAAGCGGGACAGCAAGATCATGACCCTGTCCGGCGGCATGAAGCGCCGGGTGATGATCGCCAAGGCCCTGTCGCACGAGCCCAGAATCCTCTTCCTCGACGAGCCGACCGCCGGCGTCGACGTGGAGCTGAGGCGGGACATGTGGGAGATGGTGCGCGGCCTTCGCCAGAGCGGCGTCACCATCATCCTGACCACCCACTACATCGAGGAGGCCGAGGAAATGGCCGACCGGATCGGGGTGATCAACAAGGGCGAGATCGTCTTGGTCGAGGACAAGCACGTCCTGATGCAGAAGCTCGGCAAGAAGGAGCTGACCCTGCATCTCCAGAGCCCGCTCCAGGGTCTGCCGCCGGACCTCGCCACCTATCCGCTCCGGCTCTCGCCCGACGGCACGCAGCTCGTCTACACGTTCGACTCGCAGCATGAGCAGACCGGCATCGCCGGATTGCTGCGTCGGCTCGGGGAGCATGGGATCGACTTCAAGGATCTTCAGACCACCGAGAGCTCGCTCGAGGACATCTTCGTCGATCTGGTCAGGGGGCGCGCATGAACGTCCATGCCATCAAGGCTATCTACCTGTTCGAGATGGCGCGCACCTGGCGCACGCTGATGCAGAGCATCGCCTCGCCCGTGCTGTCGACCTCGCTGTACTTCATCGTCTTCGGCTCGGCCATCGGCTCGCGCATGGCGAATATCGAGGGCGTGAGCTACGGCGCCTTCATCGTGCCGGGCCTCATCATGCTGTCGATCCTCACCGAGAGCATTTCCAACGCCTCCTTCGGCATCTACATGCCGAAATTCACCGGCACGATCTACGAGCTGCTCTCCGCGCCGGTCTCGGCCGTCGAGACCGTGATCGGCTATGTGGGCGCCGCGGCCTCGAAATCGATCATCATCGGCATGATCATCCTGATCACCGCGCGGCTCTTCGTCGATTTCACCATCATGCATCCGCTCTGGATGATCGCCTTCCTGGTGCTGACCTCCGTCACCTTCAGCCTCTTCGGCTTCATCATCGGCGTCTGGGCCGACAGCTTCCAGAAGCTGCAGGTCATTCCGCTGATGATCGTCACGCCGCTGGCGTTCCTGGGCGGCAGCTTCTACTCCATCAACATGCTGCCGCCGTTCTGGCAGACGGTCGCCCTGTTCAACCCGGTCGTCTATCTCGTCAGCGGCTTCCGCTGGAGCTTCTACGGCGTCTCCGACGTGAGCGTCTCCATCAGCCTCGGCATGACCCTCGTGTTCATGCTGATCTGCCTGGGCATCGTCGCCTGGATCTTCCGCACGGGTTACAAGCTCAAGGCGTGACGCATTCGCGTCACGCCACCTGCCCGGCGAGCCTCGCCTTCACGCGCTCCGGCCCGATGAGCGGCAGGAGCGTGCCCAGCTCCGGGCCGTGGTCGAGGCCGGTGAGCGCGAGGCGCAACGGCATGAACAGGGCCTTGCCCTTCACGCCCGTCGCCGCCTTCACGGCCTCGGTCCAGGCCCTCCAGGTGGCGGAGTCCCACGGAGCCTCGGGCAGCGCCCCGGCGGCGGCCTCGATGAAGGCCTTGTTCTCGATTACGGGGGTGACCGGCCCGTTCACCACCTTCCACCACTCCGCCACGTCGGCGACCCTGGTCAGGTTGCCGCGCACCGCATTCCAGAACGTCTCGCCGCCGTCGGCCCCGAGCGCCGCGAGGCGTTCGCGGACCCTCTCGTAGGGCATCTCGTGGATCAGGCGCGCATTGAGCTGTTCCAGTTCGTGCTCGTCGAATTTCGCCGGCCCGCGGGAGATGTGGCTGAAGTCGATGAGGCGCGCGAGCTCGTCGATATTCGCCACCGGCCGCACCGCCTCGGCCGAGCCGACCAGGACCGCGAGCGACGCGATGGCCTGCGGCTCGAGCCCGGCCTCGCGCAAGGAGCGGAGCGACAGGTGACCGAGGCGCTTGGAGAGCCCCTCGCCGCTCGCGGTGGTGAGCAGGCCATGATGGGCAAAGATCGGCGGCACGGCGCCGAGCGCCTGGAAGATCTGGATCTGCACCGCCGTATTGGTGACGTGGTCCTCGCCCCGGATCACGTGGGAGATCCTGAGGTCGATGTCGTCGGCGACCGACGGCAGCGTGTAGAGGTACGTGCCGTCCTCGCGCACGAGCACCGGGTCGGACAGCGAGCCGCAATCCACGTGGCAGTCGCCACGGATCATGTCGGTCCAGGGCACGACCCGGTGGTCGAGCAGGAAACGCCAGTGCGGGCGGCGCCCCTCCGCTTCCAGCTTCTCCTTCTCCGCCTCCGTCAGCTTCAGGGCCGCGCGGTCGTAGATCGGCGGCAGGCCGCGGGCGAGCTGGCGCTTGCGGCGGAATTCCAGCTCCTCCGGCGTCTCGTAGCAGGCGTAGAGACGGCCCATGATCCGCAGCCGCTCGGCCACGTCGTCATAGAGCTCGAACCGCTCCGACTGGCGCACGGTGACGTCCGGTGGAACGCCGAGCCACTTCAGGTCGAACTCGATGGCCTCGGCGTATTCCCGCTTCGACCGCTCCAGGTCCGTATCGTCGAACCGCAGGACGAAGGTGCCCCCTTCCCGGCGCGCATAGAGCGCGTTGAGCAGGGCCACGCGGGTGTTGCCGATATGGATGAGCCCGGTCGGGGACGGGGCGAAGCGGACGATGGGCTTTGACATGCGTAACCCTATGGCGAAGGGCGGCCGACGGCGCAAGGGGCAGGAGATCCCTCGCCCCGGTGACCCCTCCGCATTCCGCGTAGACCCTCACTATACAGCCCGATGACCCGCCTCCGCCGCGGACAGCTCAGATCGCCCGCGCGATCATCTCGACGGGTGCGATCGTACCGGGTTCGAGAACGGTCATCACGTTGCCGAAGCGCTCCAGCATGGCAGGGTTGATGATGTGGGGACCGAGGGGCGGCATGCCTTCCCTGGCGATCTTCTCGCGCATCTCGCGCGCCAGCGCGAGGGCGAAGTCGCGCCGGTTGCGCTCCTTTTCGATCTCGAAGCCGTTGGCGGCCAGGAGCCGCCGATAGGTCTCCGGCCGCTCGACGAAACTCGTGGCCTCCGTCGCGGCCCAGGGCACGGGATAGGGGATCGGACCCTCGCCGGTCCGCATGATGTCGTAGACGCCGAAGCGCGCGCCCGGCTTCAGCACGCGCCGGGCCTCGGAGAAGAGCCGCGCCTTGTCGGCGATGTTCATGCCCACATGCATGAGCACGGCCCCGTCGAACGTGCCGTCCTCGAACGGAAGCGCCAGGGCGCTTCCCTGACGAAACGAGACCTGGTCCGCGAGCCCGCAGCGGCTCGTGAGCGAGCTCGCGACCTGGACGAACTCCTCCGTCAGGTCGATTCCCGTCACCCGGCAGCCGAGCGCGACCGCGAGATGCCGCGCCGGGCCGCCGATGCCGGAGCCGATGTCGAGCACGTGGGCATCGCGGGAGAAGCCGAGCTCCCGCGCGAGCTCGTCGGTCTCCGCGTACCAGCCGAGATGGAACTCGTCGACGGGCGAGAGATCCGTGTTGGCGAGCTTGTCGGGATCCTTCCCGCTCCTCCTCAGCGCGTCGAGGATCGCGCCTTCGAGCCTGCCCTGAGTATAGTGGCTTGCCACCTGCCGCTCGATATCCATGGGATGTTCCGATCAGATTGCGCACGAGGCTCCAACCCCTCACCCTCGTGCTGCTTCGCCCCTGGGATGCGCATACGCTGCCGCCCTGAGCCAAGCTCCGGGAGCATGATCGACACAATGGACCGGCTTTCGCCCCAAATTGCGGCGGGTGGCGACCTGCCCTACACGTCCATACCGCTCATCCGCGGCTGGCCGGCCGCGCGCTGCAGGGCCTCGTCGTTCTTGTGGGCTACCATACCCTGGTCGCGGAAGCGGTTGACGACCGGGTAGCGGCGGTCGCGGCCGAAGTTGCGGCGGGTCACCTTCACGCCCGGCGCAGACTGGCGGCGCTTGTACTCGGCAATGTAGAGCAGGCGCTCCACCTTCTTGACCGTCTCCAGATCCTGCCCCTTCTCGACGATCTCGCTGACGCGCAGCTCCTGCTCCACGAGGCCGCGCAGGATATCGTCGAGCACCTCGTAGGGCGGCAGCGAATCCTGGTCCTTCTGGCCCTCGCGCAATTCCGCGGTCGGCGCCTTGGTCAGGATGTTCTCCGGGATCACGATGCCGTCCGGACCGAGCGCGCCCTTCGGCTTCCAGCGGTTGCGCAGGGCCGACAGGCGGTAGACCTCCATCTTGTAGAGATCCTTGATCGGGTTGAAGCCGCCGTTCATGTCGCCGTAGATCGTGGCATAGCCCACCGACATCTCCGACTTGTTGCCGGTCGTCACCACCATGGCGCCGAACTTGTTCGAGATCGCCATGAGAAGAGTGCCGCGGGCGCGGCTCTGGAGGTTTTCCTCCGTGATGTCGCGCGGGCGCCCCTCGAACATCGGCCGGAGAACCTCCTCGAAGCCCTCCACGGCCGGCGCGATGGGAAGCGTGTCGTAGCGGACCCCGAGCGCCTCGGCGCAGGCCTCCGCGTCCTTGAGCGACTCGCCCGAGGTGTAGCGGAAGGGCAGCATCACGCAATGGACGCGGTCAGGCCCTAAGGCATCCACCGCCATGGCGGCGCAGATGGCGGAATCGATGCCGCCCGACAGGCCGAGCACCACGCCGGGGAAGCGGTTCTTCTCCACGTAGTCCCGGAGCCCGAGGACGCAGGCGGCGTAGTCCGCCTCCTCGCCCTCCTCCACCGTGACCTTGGGCGCCTCGACGCAGGCCCAGCCCAGGTCCGACTTCTCCCACACCGTAAGGGCGACGGTTTCCTCGTAGGCCGGCAGCTGGCAGGCGAGGGAGCAGTCTGCGTTCAGCACGAAGGAGGCGCCGTCGAAGACCAGCTCGTCCTGTCCGCCGATCTGGTTGAGATAGACCAGCGGCAGGCCGCTCTCCGTCACGCGGGAGGCGGCGATGTTGAACCGCTCCTCCGTCTTGCCGCGCCAATAGGGCGAGCCGTTGGGCACGAGCAGGATCTCGGCCCCGGTCTCCGCGAGGCACTCGACCACGTCCGCACTCCAGATGTCCTCGCAGACGGGAAGACCCAAGCGGATGCCGCGAAAATTGACCGGCCCCGGCAGCGGCCCGGGCTCGAAGATGCGCTTCTCGTCGAAGACGCCGTAATTGGGCAGGTCGACCTTGAAGCGCACGGAGATGGTGCCGCCGTCGAGGAGCGCATAGGCATTGTAGAGCGCCCCGTTCTCCCGCCAGGGCAGGCCGATCAGCATGGCGGGACCGCCATCCGCCGTCTCGCGGGCGAGGCGCTCCAGCGCCGCCCGGCAGACATCCTGGAAGGCCGGCTTGAGCACCAGATCCTCGGCCGGGTAGCCGGCGAGGTACTGCTCGGCGAACATCACGATGTCGGCCCCGAGCCGGGCCGCCTCGGCCCGGGCCTCCCGGGCCTTCTGCTCGTTGCCGGCCACGTCGCCGACGGTGGGGTTGAGCTGCGCGAGAGCGATCTTGAGTCTGTTCTGGGCCATGGCCTCACGATGTAGCGCGCTCCTCCCGGCGCAGCAATGGACGGCCTAAGCTTTCGGCTGGGAGACGATATGGTCTTCCCCCTTGCGGCCTCCCGGGAAATGCCGGGGACCGTCGATAGCGGCGATGCAAAGCCAAAGCTTCGTCGGAACCCGCTACAGCCTAGTTCGTTGTTCCACCACGAACAGACTGGGAGATGAGAGATGTTGAAAGGTGGTCTTCTTTGGCTCATCGGCATTCCCCTGCCGATTATTCTGATCCTTTTCTTCCTCGGCTACCTGAGCTGATCGTTCGGACAGGGTCGATTCCGGCCCTGCATCTGTCGAGGCAAGACGAGAATCGCCAACGGCGCGGGAGTTCGTCTCCCGCGCCGATTGTGTGAGAGCCATCGCATGGTCAGTCAGCTGGCCGAAGCCGCGGCCTCTTCCCTCGGCTCCGCAAGGGAGAGGGCCGTGGCTGCCAGCATGATTCCCATCCCGAGCGCCTCCGCCCAGCCGAAGGGCTCGTGCGCATAGGCGACGCCGATCGCAACGGCGATGATCGGGCTGACGAAGGCATAGAGCCCAGCCCGGAATGTGCCCCAGTCCCGCACGAGCCAGAGATAGATCGAGAAGGCCGCCAGGGACCCTCCGAGGACCAGAACGCCCAATCCCAGGACGGCCCGCGGGTCGGCGAGGGCCGCGAAGCGGGCCGGATCGTAACCTTCGAGGACGAGGGACACGGGCACGAGGCCCAGTCCCCCGATCAGGCTCTCCCAGAAGGCGAGCACCACCGGCGGCATGGAGTGGGTCAGGGGCCGGCTGACGACCGAACCCCAGGCATAGGAAACGGTCCCGACCGCGACTGCCGCGAGGCCGAGGGCCGCCATGGTGCCGCTCGCCGCCGTGCCGGTCCGGCCGGAGAAAAGCAGGATCAGCCCCGCGATTCCGAGCCCGATCGCACCGATGCGCCTCTTGGTGATCCGCTCCTGCCCGTAGAGGGCGCCGATCAGAACCAGGAAGATGGGCATCAGCGCCAGGTTCACGGTCGCGGAAAGGCCGCTCGGCGCCATGGCGACGCCCCAGAACAGGAAGCTGTAGCAGCCGGTGGTGATGAGGAGTGAGGCGACCACGATCTTGTCGAACCGGCCGGGGTGCAGCGGCAGCCCGCGCGCAAGCGCGACGGCGAGAAAGCATGGCGCAGCAAGCAGGAAGCGGGCGGCAGCCAGGAAGATCGGCGGAACGACCTCGGAGGCGACCTTCATCGGAAGCCACGTCATGCCCCAGATGAGCGCCATCAGGGCGAAGGCCGCGATGCGGCTCACGCCGGGCCCCCGCCAGCATTCATTGCATCCTCCGGGCAAGTGTTTCGGACGGGTGGCATGGTGACAGCGGAAACGTGGCTTGAACAGCCGGGAACCGGTTTTCCCCTGTCGGGAGCTCGGATCGTCAGCCCCGAAGCCATTCCGGCAGGGGCGATATGCCGTGGGCCGTCTTGGCCCAGACGAGAATGGCCGCCCCGATGGCCATCGTCAGCAGGAAGACGGCGAGGACCAACAGAAACCCGGATCACGGAAGATCGAGAAATCCTTGCCCAATGTACTGCTGGGGACCGGATCGAAGGGCTTATCGGACACGGTGGACATTCGACGGCTTCGTTCGAACCGCCAAGTCAACCGGTCCGGGCATTCCCTGTTCCCGGAAGCCGCACCGGATGCGTCAGGAACGGCCGGTGTCGAGGATCAGGACCCTGAGGTTCTCCTTCGGGGTGAAGTCCGTCTTCGTCATGCGGAACAGCGTCGGGCCGATCTTCTTCACCCCCTCCCCGCAGAAGCTGACGAGGTTGCCGGGCCGGCCCTTGTCGACCGTGAGGGTGAAGCTCCCGATGGGGCCGGCCCAATTGCCGCCGGTGACGAGCACGTAATCGATCCGCCGCGACAGCTGCCCTCCCTGCTTCCTGCGCTCGCGCTCCGCCCAGCGGCGGGCCCCGCTGACGAAGTCGCGATCGAGACAGGCGCCCTCGCCGTCGATCAGGAGCTCGGCCTCGTTCCTGGCCCGGGCCATGGCGTCGAGCGGGAGCACGCTTCCGCCGACGCTCGGCTTGTAGCGGTGCCGGATCTCGATATCACGGCCGGCCGGAAAGGTCTGCTGCCAGTGATAGGCGGCCGACAGCACCCAATTGGGGACGATCTCCGATCCGGGGTCGATGGGGCCCTCGCGACCGTTCTCGCCGTACTCGGACCCGTCGCCGAAGAGGACCTGGATGATGCGGCGGCTCGCAAGGCGGCGGAGATTATCCGTATCGAGTCGCTTCAGGGCAGCTTCCACCTCCTCCGCATAGGGTTCGAGGGGGATCCTCAACTCACGAAGGGTGTCGGTCACGTCGATCCCGTCGACCATGGCCTTCTTGGCCAGTGCGACCGGCACGCTCCTCCCGTCCACCGTGACGGAAAACCTCATGGGGTTCTCGGGCGGGCCGTCCGGATAGGCAACGGGGGAGAAGTGGTCGGCCTTGATGTCGGGCATCGGGAACGCGACCGTGCCGGCGACGTCCCGGCCGGTCAGGTTGCGGAACCGGTAGGCGACCCGCACCTCGTCCGTCGACAGGTACAGGTCCTCCGACACCATGGCGACCGCATCGGTCCGGCTGAAGGTCAGCCCGCCGGCGGCGAAATTCGCCATCGTGTCGTTGGCCAGGACGGGCTCGCCCGCGAAAAGGAAGGCCGGCATGAGGGCCGTGGCGATGAGGCGGCGCAAAGCTGTCTCCCGTCCCCGCCCGTCATTGCCGGTTCGACGCCGAGCGGAATATCGGCCTACGGCATCTCCCGCCGCGCCGCTCCTGTCAATCGTCCCGGCCGGAATCGGAAAGGGGCGCCCCGAGGCGCCCCTGTTTGCTTCGCCTACTCCGCCGCCAGCGGCGTCTGCCGCTCGCGGGAATTGCGCTCCCGCTTGATCAGTTCGGAGGTCAGGAAGGCGATTTCCAGCGCCTGCTCCGCATTGAGGCGCGGATCGCAATAGGTGTGGTAGCGGTCCGACAGGTCCGCATCGGTGAGCGCGCGGGCGCCGCCGGTGCACTCCGTCACGTTCTTGCCGGTCATCTCCAGGTGGATGCCGCCCGCATGGGTCCCTTCCGCCTGATGGACGGCGAAGAAGTCGCGCACCTCGCCCATGATCCGCTCGAACGGCCGGGTCTTGTAGCCCGAGCCCGCCTTCACGGTGTTCCCGTGCATCGGGTCGCAGGACCACACCACCGTGCGGCCCTCCGCCTTCACGGCGCGCACCAGGGCCGGCAGGTGGTCGCCCACCTTCTCGGCGCCGAAGCGGCAGATCAGGGTCAGGCGGCCGGCCTCGTTCTCAGGATTCAGGGCATCGATGAGCCGCAGCAGCCCGTCCGGCGTGAGCGACGGGCCGCATTTGAGACCGATCGGGTTCTTGATGCCGCGCATGTATTCCACATGGGCATGGTCCGGCTGGCGCGTGCGGTCGCCGATCCAGAGCATGTGGCCGGAGGTGGCGTACCAGTCACCGGTCGTGGAATCGACCCGGGTCATGGCCTCCTCGAAGCCGAGCAGCAGCGCCTCGTGACTGGTGTAGAAATCCGTCTGGCGCATCTCCGGATGGGTCTCGGGATCGATGCCGATCGCCCGCATGAACGCGATGCTCTCGGTGATGCGCTCGGCGAGCTCGCTGTAGCGGGAGGATTGCGGCGAATCCTTCACGAAGCCCAGCATCCAGCGATGGGCGTTTTCGAGATTGGCGTAGCCGCCGGTCGCGAAGGCGCGGATCAGGTTCAGGGTCGCGGCCGACTGCCGGTAGGCCTCGGTCTGGCGGCGCGGGTCCGGGATGCGCGCCTCGGGCGTGAAGGCGATGTCGTTGATGATGTCGCCGCGGTAGCTCGGCAGCGACATCCCGTCCACCGTCTCGGTGTCGGACGAGCGCGGCTTGGCGAACTGGCCCGCGAGGCGGCCGATCTTCACCACGGGCGAGCCGCCCGCATAGGTCATCACCACCGCCATCTGCAGGAAGAGGCGGAAGAAGTCGCGGATGTTGTCGGCCGAGTGCTCGGCGAAGCTCTCGGCGCAGTCGCCGCCCTGGAGCAGGAAGGCCTCCCCGGCCGCCACCTTGGCCAGGGCGCGCTTCAGCTTGCGGGCCTCGCCCGCAAAAACGAGCGGGGGAAAGCCGGCGAGCTGCCGCTCGACGTCCTTCAGCGCCTCAAGGTCCGGATAGGCCGGGACCTGCTGGATCGGCTTGGTTCTCCAGCTGGACGGCGTCCACCGCTCGGTCATGACACATTCCCCCGTGTCTCTTCGGAATCTTCATTCCGCACCGCAACAAGCGGCACGAAAAGGCACCTATACACGACACAAACAAAAAGGCGAGTGCGGAGGAAGGACGCGTTGGCGCAGGCTACTCATGCGCCGGGCGGTGCCGGCCGGAGACGGGCACCAGAGGCGGGACGTCCACAGGGCGGCGATCACCGGAATAGCGGAAATAGACGTGGGTTTCCGGGAGGTCATGGCCTCAAACCCCATCCTTTCGCTCACTGATCCGGTCTTTCGAGCGGGATCGATAGAAGTTCCCCTGCGCGATATCCCGCAACGTCGGCTTGCCCGTCAGGAGCAGCCAAACCGTATAGAGAAGAGGGATCCACCACAGCTCACTCAGCAGTTCCCAAACTGTTTGGAAGTTGTCGAACGCCAAAGCGAACTACTCGAAGATCTGGTGCGGCATCATGCCGACTCAGGGTACTGCACCCACGTCACCGTTACAACGAAACATTCAAAGACCCCTACCCCACCGCCACCGGGCGCTTGACCACGGCCGGGCTGCGCATGGTCACCAGCTCCTCGGAAGCCGTCGGGTGCACCGCCACCGTGCGGTCGAAATCGGCCTTCGTGGCGCCCATGGTGACGGCGACGCCCGCGAGCTGGATCATTTCGCCCGCGTCGTGGCCGACGATGTGGACGCCCACCACCTTGTCGGTGGCCTTGTCGACGATGAGCTTCATGAGCACCCGGTCCTGGGCGCCCGAAAGGGTCGCCTTCATGGGCCGGAAGGCGGTCTTGTAGACGTCGATGTCGCCGTAGCGGGCCCAGGCGGCCGCCTCGCTGCAGCCGATGACGCCGATCTCCGGGGTCGAGAACACCGCCGTGGGGATGAGGTCGTGCTCCACGAGGGTGGGCTTGTGGCCGAAGACCGTGTCGGCGAAGGCGTGGCCCTCGCGGATGGCGATGGGGGTCAGGTTCGCCCGGTTGGTCACGTCGCCGACCGCGTAGATCGACGGGATCAGGGTTTGGGAATAGGAATCGACCGGGATCGCCCCCACCTCGTCGACTTCGATGCCGACCTTCTCCAGGCCGAGCCCCTTGGTGTTGGGACGCCTGCCGGTGGCGACGAGCACCTGGTCGACGGTCACGACGGCGCCGTCCGACAGGGTCGCGGCGATGCCGTCTCCGGTCCGGTCCAGGCGGGACACGGTCTTCTTGAGGGCTAGATTGATGCCGCGCTGCGCATAGGCCGCGCCCAGCGCCTCGCGCACGTCGTCGTCGAAGCCGCGCAGGAGCTTGTCGCCGCGGTGCACGAGGGTCACCTCGCTGCCGAGCCCGGCGAAGACGCCGGCGAACTCCACCGCGATGTAGCCGCCGCCGATGACCATGATGCGCCGCGGCTGCTCCTTCAGGTCGAACACCTCGTTCGACGTGATGCCGAGCTCTCCGCCCGGGATGACGGGCTCGAGGGTCGGATGGGCGCCGACCGCCACCAGGATGTAGCGGGCGCGGATGCGCTCGCCGGTCTTGAGCACATGGACCGTGTGCGGATCCTCGATCACGGCGCGGCTGTCGATGATCGCGACCCCCGCCTTCTCCAGGTTGGTGCGGTAGATGCCCTCCAGCCGGGCGATCTCCTTGTCCTTGTTGCGGATCAGCGTCGTCCAGTCGAAGCGCGCCTCTCCCACGTTCCAGCCGAAGCCCGCCGCCTCCTCGAATTCGAGCGAGAAGCGGCTGGCATAGACCATGAGCTTCTTCGGCACGCAGCCGCGGATCACGCAGGTGCCGCCGACCCGGTATTCCTCCGCCACCATGACCCTGGCGCCGTAGCCCGCCGCAATGCGGGCAGCCCGCACGCCGCCGGACCCGGCGCCGATGACGAAGAGATCCACATCGAACTGGCTCATGGCATTGTCTCCAACCGGGTTTTCTTCAAGGCGAGCATCCACACGACAGCCGCCCCGAGGGAGGCTGCCCACCATCCCTGCCAGGCGCCGTGGCCGACCATCGCCACGGAGGCGGCGCCGGCGAAGAGCGCGAGCGACATGCTCCCGATGAGATGGGGCTGGCGGCGGATGTTTCTCAGGACGAGGAGCAGGACCACGAGGGCGAGGAACGCGCCGACCGCGCCGAGTTCGACCCAGATCTGAAGCGGGGTGCTGTGGGGGTGGCCGATGGCGAGCATCCGCCGCAGCTCCCGCGGCACCTTCCACCGGACCGGCGTCTGCCGCATGCGCGGGCTCACGCCGAAGCCCGCCCCGAGGACCGGCTGCGCGCGGACGGCGGCGCTGAAGCTGCGCCAGAGATCGACCCGCTCGCGGGTGTGATGCTCCGCCATCCGCTCGTGCATGGCAGGCGTGATGAGGCGTTCGCCGATGGGACCGAGGAACGGCGCCGTCGCCATCGCCACGACGCAGGCGCCCGCCGCCAGCCAGCCGGCGAGCCGGGGACGGGTCCAGGCCAGGAGAAACACAGGACCCGTGACGAGGAGCCCCAGCAGGGCGGCTCCGCTGTCGGAATGGGCGAGCACCGCCCCGAACAGGAGGGTGAGGCCGCAGGCCCAGGCCCAGCCGCGGCGCCCGGAGCCGGCGAGCCAGGCGAGGAGCGGCAGCATCAGGACGAGGAGCGTCAGGGTCGGCCGGTTGAAGATGAAGCTGTAGGCCCGCATCCCGAGCGCTTCCCGGACGACGAGCCCGGTCCTGAGGTCGGCGACGATCAGCAGGCAGGCGGCCGCAACGGAGGCGGCCAGCAGCCAGAACGCCGCCCGCGTCATCCGCGCCGGCAGGACCAGGGCGACGACGAAGGCGGACGCGATGGGGAGCCAGAGTTCGCCCAGGGCGAAGAACGACACCGCCCGGAAGGGGCTCCACGCGATCGACACGAGGGACCAGGCCAGGAACGCCAGCACCGCCAGGCCGAGGGGCCGGCGCAGGGCGAGGCTCGCGTCCCGTCCCACCTGCCGCAGCCGTCCCTCCGCCCCGACGCATCCCAGGGAGCAAAGGGCGCTCAGGACGAGGAACAGCGGCGCCGACCGATGGGCGACGGCCATGCCGAGCGGCATCAGCGCGAGGGCCGCCATGGCGGCGCGGGAAAGGGCCTCCGCGAGCCGGAGGCGACGGTCTGAGAAGGGCCGCTCGGCGGACGCCATCTGGAGAGTGTTCATGCCGAGGCTCATACGCGAAGGTTCAACAACGATAAAGGCGCAAGCGCTTGCTCCCGTGCAGTTCGGCCTTTACCGTTCGCCGCAGAACGGCTCGCAGGGAGCGAACCGCGTCACAAGCGTCCCACGGAGGAAACTGAAAAATGAGCCAATTTCGTAAAGGTCTCTGGCGCAGCGCCCTGGCGGCCGCGGCCGTTGCCGGCTTCGTCACGTCGGCGGCCGCCCAGATGGAACTCAAGATCATGGCTCCGGCGGCGCCCGGCGGCGGCTGGGACCAGACCGCCCGCTCCATGCAGCAGGCCCTGACCGAATCCGGCATCGCCAAGAGCGTTCAGGTCACCAACGTGCCCGGAGCCGGCGGCTCCATCGGCATCGCCCAGCTCGTCAACAACTCGAAAGGCGACGGCAACCAGCTCATGGTCATGGGCTACGTGATGGTGGGCGCGCTCCTCACCAACAAGTCGCCGGTCACCCTGGAGCAGACCACGCCCATCGCCCGGCTGACGGCCGAGTACGAGGCCATCGTCGTTCCTGCGAACTCGCCGATCAAGGACGCGAAGGAACTCGCCGCGGCCCTGAAGGCCGATCCCTCCAAGGTGACCTGGGCCGGCGGCTCCGCGGGCGGCGTCGACCACATCGCCGCGGCTCTGTTCGCCAAGGCGGCAGGCGCGGACCCGACCAAGATCAACTACATCCCGTTCTCCGGCGGCGGCGAGGCCCTGGCGGCCATCCTCGGCGGCAAGGTGACGGCCGGCATCTCCGGCTACGGCGAGTTCGAGAGCCAGATCAAGGCCGGCAAGCTGCGCCTCATCGGCCTGACGACCCCGGCCAACCAGGCGACGGCCGACAAGCCCTCCATCAAGGCGCAGGGCGTCGACCTCGAGATCGCCAACTGGCGCGCCGTCGTCGCCCCTCCGGGCATCTCGGCCGAGCAGAAGAAGGCTCTCGTCGACGCCATGGACCGCATGGCGAAGTCGAAGCAGTGGCAGGACATCCTGAAGGCCAAGGGCTGGGAGGATTCCTACGTGTCCGGCGATGCCTTCGCCAAGATCCTGGTCGAGGAGCAGGCCCGCACGAAGGAGGTGCTCACGTCGGTCGGGCTGGTTAAGTCCTGAGCCGCCTCCTAAACTGACCTCTGGAGCGCCGCGCCGCAGACGCGGCGCTCCTTGTTTCAGGAAAAGTCATGAGCACTCCGTCCCATAGGCGCCTCGACGCGGCCGGCCTCGTCATCGCCCTCATTCTTCTTGCCCTTGCGGGGCTGGTCTGGTGGGACATGACCAAGCTCCAGATCCTGTCCCCTTACGACCTCGGCCCGAAGGTGATGCCCATCGTCGTCTCCGCAGGCCTCGCCGTTCTGGCCATCGGGAATGCCGTCTCGGCCTTCCGCGGCGACCTCCCGGCCCGCGACAGCCTCGACTGGAGGCCGATCGTCCTGATCCTCGGCGGGCTTGCGACCCTTATCGTGCTCATCGCGATCGGCGGCGGCTTCATCCTCGGTACCGCCATCCTGTTCGCCACCACTTCCACGGCCTTCGGCCGCAGGGCGTTCCTGACGGATCTGCTGATCGGGCTGGTCCTGGCGGTGCTGGTCTACGTTCTCTTCTCGAAGTTGCTCGCGCTGTCGCTCCCAATGGGGCCGCTCGAGAGCCTGATCTGAGGCCCGGCCATGGAAGCCTTCATGTCCCTCGCCCACGGCCTGACTGTGGCGATCCAGCCGATGAACCTCCTGTTTGCGCTCATCGGCGTCCTGCTCGGCACCGCCGTGGGCGTCCTGCCCGGCATCGGGCCGGCGCTGACCGTGGCGCTGCTGCTTCCGATCACCTTCAAGCTCGATCCGGCCGGCTCGATCATCATGTTCGCGGGCATCTATTACGGCGGCATGTATGGCGGCTCGACCACCGCGATCCTGATCAACACGCCAGGCGAAAGCGCCTCCATGGCCACCGCCCTCGAGGGCAACCTGATGGCCAAGGCGGGCCGCGGCGGCCCGGCGCTCGCCACCGCTGCCATCGGGTCCTTCGTGGCCGGCACCATCGCGACCCTGGGCCTCACCCTGCTCGCCCCCTATCTCGTGGACATCGCGGTAAGCTTCGGGCCCGAGGACTACTTCGCCCTCATGTGCGTGGCCTTCGTGACGGTCTCGGCCACATTCGGCGATTCCCCTGTGCGCGGCCTCACGAGCCTCTTCATTGGCCTGCTGCTCGGGCTCGTGGGCATAGACCTTCTGTCCGGCCAGTCCCGGCTGAGCTTCGGCGTCCAGGAGCTCTACGACAACATCGAGGTCACGACCCTGGCGGTCGGCCTCTTCGCCATCGGCGAGGCGCTCTACGTCGCCTCGCGCCGGCACATCCAGGAGGAGAAGCTCGAGGCGGTGCGCGGCTCACTCTGGATGACCAAGCAGGACTGGAAGCGCTCGTGGAAGCCCTGGCTGCGCGGCACGCTCTACGGCTTCCCCATCGGCGCGCTCCCGGCCGGTGGCGCCGAGATCCCGACCTTCCTGTCCTACGCCACGGAGCGTCGCCTGACGAAGCACCCGGAGGATTTCGGCAAGGGCGCCATCGAAGGCGTGGCCGGCCCGGAGGCCGCCAACAACGCGGCGGCCGCCGGCACCCTCGTGCCGCTGCTGACCCTCGGCCTGCCGACCTCGGCCACCGCCGCCATGATGCTGGCGGGCTTCCAGCAATACGGCCTCAATCCCGGCCCCCTGCTCTTCGCCGACCGGCCCGACCTCGTCTGGGGTCTCATCGCCAGCCTGTTCATCGCCAACGCCATGCTGCTGGTGCTCAACCTGCCGCTGGTTGGCCTGTGGGTCCGTCTTCTGGCGATCCCGCAGCCCTGGCTTTACGCGGGCATCCTGGTCTTCGCCACCATGGGCACCATTGCGGCCAATCCCTCGCCGGTGGAGCTCATCATGCTTACCGTATTCGGCATCCTCGGCTTCCTGATGCGCCGCTTCGACTTCCCGATCGCCCCGGTGGTGGTCGGCCTCATCCTCGGCCCCGTCGCGGAAAGCCAGCTGCGGCGTGCGTTGTCGATCAGCCTCGGGGATCCGATGGTGCTGCTGCAGAGCCCGATCTCGGCCACGCTGCTGTTCATCGCGCTCGCCGCCCTCGTCGCGCCCTTCGTCGTCAAGGGGCTCGGCCGCTTCAGGGCAGTCGAGGACTAGCGTATCCCGTTCGGAGGTGTCACCGGTTGCGCGACACCCGGCTCTCGGTAGCAGCCCCAAGTCTGATCGAACCGCCTGACATTCTCCAGGATCATCGGGACGGTGCTCTCCACGTCCTGGCCATGGCGCTCGTTCGGCACGCAACGGGGCGACCTACCGTGGAGCCATCGACCCTCGGCCGTTAGCCGCCTGCCAGGAAATCGATGACTGCCCTGACGGACGGAAGCT
>DASQMJ010000003.1:0-73074 GCA_035645535.1 Microvirga sp.
CTCCCCTTCCAGGGCCTAGCCGAAGATATTCCGAGGCCGAGCGGCTCAGTTGGCGGCTTGCCGCTCTCGGCGGGCATCGACCCGCAGGTTCACGGGCCATTGCGCTCGTAGCTCCGGCCTCATACGTCTGGTGCCACTTGGCACACTGAGGGAATACAGCTTGAGCGACCGCGTCGAATACTGGTGGGTGAGCTATAATGCCGAGACGCAGCCGGCCGAGGTGACGTTCCGCGGAGGCATCCCGGTCCATGCTCGCCTCATCGGGACCCGCGATCTCATCGCCGCCGCGTTGATCGAGCTGGTGGACCGGCTGCCCGCCGCTCCCAAGCCCGTGCTGGAAAGAGCGGCACCGCCCTCACTTCCGCCACGGCAGCCGACGAGCCCCATGTGGCTGATCGGCATCATCGCGCTGATTCTTCTGACGTGGTTCTCAGGCGATATCTTCGACCTCCTCAAGTAGCAGCATCGTCGACCTCTCAGGCTGCCCGGAGCAGGACCGCGATCCGGTCGTGCGGCGCTGAACGGCCCAAAGTTTGCCGCCTTGTCAGCTTAAGGATTCACGCTCCGGTTCGACTCGGCCACAGGGCACCCCGACATGTCTCCAGGTCTTCTCATCGCCGTGCTTGCCATCACGGTCGGCCTCCCGTTCCTGCTGTTCTTCGCCATGGTGGCTTCTCAGGGCGTCGATCCGAACATCATCGGCACGATCCTGGGCGGCGCGGTGCTGACGACGTTCATGATCCTGATGATTTTCGAGATCAGGCGCCTCGCCGAATTGTCCTGATCGGAGCTTCTCGCGATCGAATCCCGACCTGGCGCCGGTAGCGGCTAACCGGATGTGCGCACGGGCGTCCCCACTGTACCCCTTAAGAGTTAGTTCTTCCGATACGTTGCGAATCTGCCGCGCCCAATCCTAAAGCTGAGCCACAATAAGCCTACCTCCGGAACGCCTAAACACCTTAAGCAAGACGGCATCTACCGGGGCAATGTGCAACGACAATCTGAATGGGGTCGCGATGAACATCGCCATCGAGCACGTCGCACGTGCGTTTCATGCCGTGCAGGAAGACGCAATCGCCTGGGAAAACGAGCCGGAAATTCTCAAGGAAGAGTTCCGCAACTATGCCCGCGAGGCACTCGAGCTGTTCGCCGAGTACGAGGCGCAGCAGAGGAAGCCCGCCATGAAGCGTATGCTGCGGGAGGACGCCCGAGCCGCGGCCTGAGGCGTTTCGGCGGACGTCGGACAACGGAACCGAAGTAAAGGCAGCATGCCGATCCCGGAACGGTTCGTGCTCCTGGAGCACGAACCTTTTCCGTCGAACGCTGTCATTCATGCGCCGCCCGCAACCGCAGACGTCAGATGGTGAAAAAGTCGTTCGCCGACATCTTCAAGTTCTTGGAGAACTTGGCGATCTCGACCTGCCTGCCTCCTCCGGATCCGTCGGCATCGTAGTACAGGATGCCGGTCTTCTTGTTGTAGATCAGGTAGTCGTTTCGGTCGTCGGCGCGCTCTCCCACTTGGAAAAACGCCTTGTTGATCTTCGCGGGGCTGTCGACGCTGCCCCGTCCGCCGAGCTTCTTGAAGATCGCGTTGTCGAGCCAGACGCTGTCGTCGCGGACATTGTAGTCCTTGACAGTGTCGAGGTTGGTCTTCTTGTTCGGCTTGGTGTCGAACACGAAGGCGTCCTTGCCGCGCCCGCCGGTCATCACGTCCTTGCCGGCATTGCCCCAGAGCTGGTCGTTGCCGCGGTCGCCGAACAGGCGGTCGTTGCCGGTCCCGCCCTTGAGGACGTGAGCGGCATCGCCGCTCCTCAGGATATCGTTGCCTGCGCCGCCGTCGAGACCATCTTCGGTGGGCGTTCCTGTCATTCGATCATGACCGGCGGTTCCGAGCCGCAGGACGACGTCGCTCGCCGTCAGGGCTAGCCCGCCGAGGGCGGCAAACTGCTCCTGGGTCCACGAGAACGCATTGTCGGTCGCGTCTATGCGGACGACGCCCCTGCTCGCGAGCGACGAAATCTGAGCCGGAGTGAGAGCGCCAATGGCGGAGCTGTGGTCGGTGAGAACGATCACGTCACCCGGCGTCAGGGGCACCTGCAGCGTATTGAGTTGCGCCAGCGAGAACGGAATGACGTCGTCGATGGCGTCGATCCTGTCGATATTCCTTGGAACGAGGCTTGCGATCTGCTCCAGAGTGCCGGTGCCAAGCTCGGCTCCCGTGTCCCTCAGCACGACCGTGTCCTCGGCCGTCAGGACGACCGATCCCAGCGCCTCAAAGCGCGAGGTCGACAGGAACAGGCTGTTGTTTGTGGCGTCGATCCGGTCGACGTTGTTCCGGCCGAGTTCCGCGAACTGTGCCGGCGTGAGAGCGTCGATGTTCAGCCCGAGATCGGCGAGGACGACATCTTCCTCCACCGGAAAGGGTTTGGGAGTAGCCGGGTCCAGGTATTGAGCAACAGTGTAGTTAGCCATAATGCCTCACAATGTGCGTTCCTGCCTTCCACGCCCAGCCGCGACGCGGCTAGGAAGACCTGCTTCATTAGAGACATGATGACGCCGAACTGCCCAACGTAGCAAAGGTGGTATTCGGCGCACCCATACGGCGATCAACCGTAATATTCACGGGATCACCTGCTAATTTTCAGCGGATGATTTTTGATTTACTAGACGCCAGCCATATCTTACGCGCACCTGTGCTTAAGCTTGACTGTATAGCTGCCTCAGCGATCAAGGAATGATCTCCTGCTTGCGGCGTGGGCCTCACCGGATCGCGTCCAGATAGCGCTCGACCGACGCCTCGAACGCCTGCCGCGCCCCACCACGGATGTTTCGTTTCCACCAGGCGCCGAAGATGCTGTCGAAGGCGAAGGGAGCCAGCGCCGCGCGAATGCGCCCGATGGCCTTCGCGTTCAGAGGGATCAGGTTGGGATAGCTGTACATGAAGCTGACGTGGCGCCGGTCCTGCGCCACCTGGAGAATGTCGCCCGCGAGCAGCGCCCCCTTCCCGGCCGCACCATCGGTCCAATGGAGCACGGTGCCGCCGTCGAAATGGCCGCCGCAGCGGATCAGGGTCAGACCCGGCATCAGGGAGCGGGTCTCGCCGGTCCAGGGAACGATCGCCCGATGGGGCCGCTGCACCCATTTCACGTCGTCCGCATGGAGGTAGATCGGAATGCCGCCGAAGGCCTCGCTCCACTCCGCCATGGTCGTGTAGAAATGCGGATGGGAGATGGCGATTGCCTTGAGCCCACCCCTCGCCCGCACCTTCTCGACGATCTCGTCATCGAGAAGGGTAATGCAGTCCCAGAGCACGTTTCCGTTTTGCGTTTGCACCAGAAGCGCCCGCTGGCCGATGGCAAAGCTCGGCGAGCTGCCGATCCCTGTCAGGCCTTCGCCCTCCTCTTCCCAGCGGACCCTGTGGGACCGGCGGATCTCCTCCAGCGTCGTCCAAGCTTGACCGTCCCATCCTACGAACTGGCGCTCGTCTTCGCAGATGGGGCAGGCAGCAGGCGGCGCCTCGCTGTCGGGGTACTGGGTTCCGCATTCGCAGCAGATGAAACAGGGCATCGGGCTCTCGTGACTTTCTCGGACCGGTCGGCTTCAGCCGTCCTACTATCCCGATCCCCGCCCCTTCCACAAAGCGAATATCCGGCCTCTCGGGCGAGCCGCGCTCAAGGGGTGGCCGGATCGTGTACGGGGACGTCCATATGGGCGATATCCCGAGCATTCCCTACAGCCTGTCGAGAACACCTCACCATGATCCCGACAAAATCCGCACGGATCCTTTGACATAGGGCAATGCCCCTTGCGGCGCGAAGCTGTTCTCGTCAGGCGACGTGCCTCTGCCTGTGGCACCCGAATGGGACAACCGCGGAGCCTGACATGCCGAACCGTGCGACGAACGTTGTGAAGCTGCCGGTCCCGAAGAGCCGATCCGACGAGCAGGACGTCCCGCCTTCACAGGACGTTCACGACATGCCCACGCCGGCCCCCGCCGGCCATCTCGACCTTCAGGACGATCCGGAACTGCAGCAGTTGCGCGACTCCCTCGACCACTTCGCCCATGCAAGTCTTGCGCGGCTCACGAGCGGCCTCTCGCCTGCCGCCCTCGCCGATGCCTACATGGATTGGGCGATCCATATGGCGATCTCTCCCGGCAAGCAGTTTGAGCTCGCCGTCAGAGGCGCACGCAAATGGATGCGGCTGGCCCACTACGCGGCGCGCGCGGCGGCGCGCGGCAGCGACGCCGAGCCCTGCATCGAGCCCCTGCCCCAGGATCGGCGCTTCGCCGGCGCGGAATGGCAGCAATGGCCTTACAACTTCATCCAGCAGGCCTTCCTGCTGCAGCAGCAATGGTGGCACAATGCCGCC
Source organism: Microvirga sp. (assembly GCA_035645535.1). Taxonomy (GTDB): domain Bacteria; phylum Pseudomonadota; class Alphaproteobacteria; order Rhizobiales; family Beijerinckiaceae; genus Microvirga. The sequence goes on from DASQMJ010000003.1 coordinate 4,372, forward strand.
ACGGAGGTGGACGGCGTCACCAAGCGGCACGAGGCCGTGGTTGATTTCGTGTCGCGCCAGATCCTCGACATGTTCTCCCCGTCGAACTTCTTCCTCACAAATCCGGCCGTGCAGGCACGCACGGCGAAGACCGGAGGCAAGAACCTCGTCGACGGACTGCGCAACCTGCACGACGACTGGGAGCGCATCGTCCACGGCAAGCCGCCGGTGGGAGCGGAGGCCTTCCGCGTCGGGCGCGACGTGGCGGTGACGCCCGGCAAGGTCGTCCACCGCAACCGCCTGATGGAACTGATCCAGTACGCGCCCGCCACCGACAAGGTCCGGCCGGAGCCGATCCTCGTCGTGCCGGCATGGATCATGAAGTACTACATCCTCGATCTCTCGCCGCAGAACTCTCTCGTCCGCGATCTCACGGAGCGGGGCTTCACGGTCTTCATGATCTCGTGGAAAAATCCGACGGAGGAGGATCGAAACCTTGGGATGGAGGATTACCGACAGCTCGGCATCATGGAAGCCCTCGATGCCATCGGAGCCATCGTCCCGGACCGGTCCGTGCATGCGGCGGGCTATTGCCTCGGCGGAACGCTGCTCTCGATTGCCGCCGCCGCCATGGCGCGGGATGGCGACGAGCGCCTGAGGACGATCACCCTGCTGGCGGCGCAGGCCGATTTCCGGGAGGCCGGCGAGCTGACCCTCTTCATCAACGAGAGCCAGATCCACTTCCTCGAAGACATGATGCGCAGCCAGGGCTATCTGGACACCCGGCAGATGGCCGGCGCGTTCCAGCTCCTGCGCCCGAACGACCTGATCTGGTCGCGCCTCGTCCGGCACTACCTGATGGGTGAGCGCACCCCCATGAACGACCTGATGGCCTGGAACGCCGATGCGACGCGCATGCCCTACCGCATGCATTCGGAGTACCTGAAGAAACTCTTCCTCGACAACGACCTCGCGGAGGGCCGGTTCACGGTCGAGGGGCGGCCGATCACGCTCGATCACGTGCGCACGCCCATCTTCGCCGTCGGTACCGTGCGCGACCACGTGGCGCCATGGCGCTCCGCGTTCAAGATCCACCTCCTGACGAATTCGGACGTGACCTTCCTCCTCACGACCGGCGGGCACAATGCCGGCATCGTGTCGGAGCCGGGCAGAAGCGACCGGAGCTATCAGGTTCTCACGAAGACCGCCGACGACCTCTATCTCGATCCGGAATCCTGGCTCGAGGCGGCTCCCCGGACGGAAGGCTCCTGGTGGCCGGAATGGGCCAACTGGCTCGCCGAGCATTCCGGCCCTCCGGTGCCCCCTCCTGCCCTCGGTGCACCCGAGAGGGGATTTCCGATTCTCGCCAGAGCCCCGGGCCTCTTCGTTAATCAACGGTAAACGGAGCATGCCTGGGACAAGCTTCCGCCGTTAGATCTGGCTCTTGTCCGCTCCTGCTGCGCTGCCGTGGAGCCCGTCGGGCGAACGTGCCACACAGTGCAGCGGACGAACCGGTGCACGAGAACCAGCACGGGCTGCCGCCCCGTGGCGAGAGATACGCGATGAAGCATGAGCCCCACCTGCCCCGCGCGGTTTCCTTGAGCGAGATGCAGCTGCCCACGGGCGGTGGGCGCGACCGCAACGCGCCGGCCCTGAGCCTGAGGAACATCGTCCAGCCCCTGCAGCTTCCAGGGGGAGTGGAGCTGATCTCGCTGACCACCTTCGATGGGCGACTCGTGATCCTCACCAGCAAGGGGCCTTACATCAGGCGCGACAGCAGCTGGGAGAAGGTGCTCGCCTCGCAGCCCGATCCCAAAGAGGAATGACGCTACCGGAGCGGTGTTGAAAGCGTGAATACTTCAGCGACGCCAATTGCCTCCGCAGAGACTGTCGCCCTATAGCTTTCCTGCCTTAGAGGAGTCGAGAATGGCGAAGCTGGTTTGGTATGGATCTTATGGTTTCGATCTGGGGTATTTGAACCTCAGCAACGTCAATTACGGCAGCAGCTACGTCACGTCTTCCTCGGCCTTCATCGCGTATTACGGTAGCAAATCCTTTCGCGACGAGTTTCGCGGTCACGGCTTCACCTATGACGTCTTCGGCGTCCCGACTGGCGGCGTGGTGACGAGCTACGCGAACTACGACGGCGGCAAGCTTCTCGGCAAGGTCACGGGCGTGAGCATCTCGGCGGCCGCCCTCGTGAGGGCGGCGGATACGGCCAGCACGAGGGACGACATCGCTCTCTACAAGGCGGCCCTGCGGGGGAACGACGAACTGATCGGCGGGAGAGGCGACGACAGGCTCGAAGGCTTCGCCGGCAAGGACAAGATCACGGGGGGTCTCGGTGCCGACTCCCTGTATGGCGGCTCCGGAGCCGACACCTTCGTCTTCAGGTCGGTCAGGGATTCGGAGGCTCTGTACGACGATTACGACATGATCATGGATTTCTCGGCCCGGCAGAAGGACCGGATCGATCTGTCGAGGATCGATGCGGATACTCTGAGGGGCGGCAACCAAGCCTTCAGCTTCATCGGCACCGGCGAGTTCAGCGGCAAGGCAGGCGAGCTCCGCTACGACAGGCTGGAGAGCTACACCATGATCGAAGGCGACGTGGACGGTGACGGAGAGGCAGACCTGGCGATTGCCCTAAAGGGCGCGTTCGCGGTCTCGAAGGGCTACTTCATCCTCTGATGAGGCAGGCCACAGTAGCGGCGGAGCGCATCGGCTTCCATACGGCCCGACCGACCCGATCCCGCCGTCTGGTCCAAGAAACGAACGGAACGGAATGAGCGAAACGTCATGGGCAAGAGCGAATCTCAGGAAGCCGGGTCTGCGTCTCGGCTGATCGACGAGAGGATCGCAGGACTGGGAGACTGGCGGGGTGAGATGCTCGCCCGGCTCCGCGCCCTGATCAAGGAGGCCGAGCCCGACGTGGTCGAGGAGTGGAAGTGGCGAGGGGTTCCGGTGTGATCGCATGCCGGGATCATCTGCACCGGAGAGACCTATAAGAACACCGTGAAGATGACCTTCGCCAAGGGCGCCTCACTGGAGGACCCTTCAGGCCTCTTCAACGCCAGCCTCGACGGCAACACCAGGCGTGCCATCGATCTCCACGAGGGCGACGAGATCGACGGAGAGGCGTTGAAGGCGCTCATCCGCGCCGCCGTGGCATTGAACGCGTCCTCGGCGGCCCAGCGTCCGAGGAGCGCGCCGGCGCGCTCCAAAGCGCCTTGATCGGAGGCTCTCTGAACAGAGTCAGTCGGCCTCCTCCGTGCAGGGCCACGACGCTGGCGGCGTCAGGCCGGCGGGCAGCTTCGTCTCGGCGTTGCCGCAGGCGATGTCGATCTGGCCCTGCGTGAGACCGGTTGTGCCGCTCAGGTCGACGCCTCCCAACTGGGTCAGGTACAGATAGGTCCGGGTCAGATCCGCGCCCTGGAGGCTGGCTCCCGTCAGGCGCGCGCGAGACAGGTTCGAGTAGCTGAGATTCGTGCCGGAGAGGTTCGCATTCTGGAAGATCACCCGCGCGAGCTCGGCCTTCGACATGTCGACACCCGACAGATCCGCGCCGCTGAAATCCGACCGGTTCAACTCGGCTTTGCTGAAGTTTGCACCGGCCGCCTTCACCCGCGCGAAGTCCGAGCGGGCCATATCGGCGGAATTGAAGACCGCGCCCGACAGATTGGCCTGGCCGAAACTCGCCCGCCAGCCGATGGCCTTGCTGAAATCCGCCCGGGACAGGTCCGCACCCTCGAACCGGGTCCGGCTCACCTCCGTCTCGACCAGCTTCGCTCCGGCGAGCTTGGAGCCGGAGAAATCGCTCAAGGTCAGGAGCGACCGGGTGAAGTTGCTCCCGGTCAGATCGTCGTTCGCCAGCATGAGGCGTGCCTTCGAGCAGCCGGAGAGGTCCACTCCCGGGCCAGGAGCGTCCTGGCACTTGGCTTCGGCCGGGCCGCCCAGGGCGCACGAAAGGAGCAGAGCTCCCGCACCATATCCTCCACGTCCCGCCGTCCGTATCAGAGCCTGGAACGTTATGTGCCGCCTGCGCCGCATCTCTCCCTCTCGACCTTTCCCGCCTGGGCCCGCAGCAGGGCCCGACATCCCGTCAGGCCTGGCAGATACCCTGCCGCCTGAGTTTGCGCCAATTCGGGAAGAGCAGACAAGCATCGCGAAGCCCTTCCCTGCAATTGTGATAGGGCGATTTTCTCAAAAGCCCACCTTCTCAAGCTGCCGTTAACCAAAGTGCCCTTAAGGAACGATACAAAATGATCCTGTGAGCACAACATCATGAAAGCCGTCGCGCTGAGCCTGATCTTCAGTCTGCTTGCCACGAGCGCCGTCGAGGCCGCCGGCAGCGTTCGTCGCGGCCGGGCCATCGCGCAGAAATACTGTGCCATGTGCCACTCCATCGGAAAGACAGGCCCCAGCCCCAAGGCGGGCACCGTCCCGTTTCGGGATCTCCACCTGCGCTACCCGATCGACGATCTCGACGAGGCCCTCGGCGAAGGCTTGGCAATCAATCATCCGGACATGCCCGAGATCACGATGAGCGTGGCGCAGATCGACGATTTCAAGGCTTTCATCCGCAGTCTCAACAGGTGAGTGTCGCATAGGAGCGGCAAGGACTCGACTTCTCCGCGCCTTTGCTTAGGTTCCTTTACGCTAGTTCGGAGGAAGCAATGCGCATTCTGGGGGCCATTCCCGCTCTCGCCGTGACCTGTGTTCTCCTCGGAGGCTGCAATACGGGCGCCCCTGAGGGCGTCCTGCCGCGGGATCCGCTGCCGCCTCCCCCGTCCCTCAACAGAGACCTGCCGCGTCGCGCGACCGCCTCCGCCGAGCGGCCCGATCCGGAGGTCCGGCGCCGCGCCATCACCGTGCCGGAGCGCGTCGAGACTCCCCGCCCCTCCGCGCCAGCCGTCGAGCCCGTGATGACCGGTCGCGGCGCGGGAGCGGGCTTCCGCTTCTGATCGCCCACGTCGCACGAAAGCACTCCAGGAACGCCGCCATGGCCCACCATCCCCAAAGGCGTCCCGCTCGCGCGGAACGGCCGCGCCACCAGCGCATCGCCGCAATCGTGATCGCCCTCATGATCCTGGCCTTGGCGATCTACGGCTACCAGTTCTGGTGGACGGAATAGCACCGCAAATGCAGAAGCCCCCGCTGACGGGAGGTTTTTGAGCATTCTGTCGTGACACTCAGTCGCCGAAGACCTCACCGCAACGGGAGAGCGAAAAGCCCGCGCCTTCGGTGTCGCGGGCGATCCGGATCGCCTGGATGATGCCCTGTTCATCCGCCGTGATTTGCGCCTCGCACTCGAGGTGGACGTGCTGCGGCGGACGGACCATGGTCGTGACCGGGGGAGCTGAGAGGCCAAAGGACGAACTCGTCGTCTTGGTCCGTGTGACGGTGACGCCCGGAGCCGGATGGGCCGTGACGGAGGTGGTCTTCTGCGAGATCCGCATCGGCGCCGAAAATCCCGGCTGCGTGCTGTACTGCGCAGGCCGGACGTAATCCATCTCGCCGCCGCGCCAGGTATAGATCGTGCCGCCCGACTCAAGCGCGTAGCTCGACACAGGCGGGCCGTTCTCGACGAAAAAACGGTCGATCGGCTCGCCGATCCATTTGGCCCGGACGGACCGAGCCGCCTCCTCGGTGGTCTTGCAGCCGGCAAGCGTCAGGGCCGCCAAGAGTGCGGCGCCGATGATTCTGGTCATGATTGAGCCCCCTGTCCCCTTTCCGGCTATTTGCCGTTACGGAATGAGGGAAGGCAATCCCGAATGGGACAGCTTCCCTCATTCCTCAACAGGTGGCGGGGATTTGGCCTACTTCACGAAGGTCTTCGACAGGCCGACCGTACGGTCGACGATCATCACCACCGCGAGGGTAAGAAGGATCAGCAGCACCGAGACGCTGGCGACGAGGGGATCGGCGCGGCTTTCCACGTGGTGGAACAGTTCCACCGGCAAGGTGGTCAGACGCGGTCCCGTGAGGAAGAGCGTGATGACGACCTCGTCGAAGGAGACGAGGAAGCACAGGGCGGTTGCCGCCACGATGCCGGGCGCCATCATCGGCAGGGTCACGCGGCGGAACACCGTCAGCGGACGTCCGCCGAGGGTCGAGGCGGCCTCCTCGCAGGCAAGGTTGAGATTGCCCAGGGTCGTGGCGATCACGCGCAGCGCATAAGGCAGCGTGATCACGAGGTGGCCGATCACAAGGCCCGTGAAGGTGCCGAGAAAGCCCGCCGACGCGAAGACGATCAGGATGGCAAGGCCCAGCACGATGGTCGGCAGCAGCAGGGGCGCGGTGAAGAGATTGTAGAGGAAGGTCGACCCGAGGGTACGCATCCGCACGATCACGTAGGCCGCCGGGATCGCGACTGCGAGGGAGATCACGGTCACGAGGGCGCCGAGCATCAGGCTCGTCCAGAACGCGGAGATCATCTTCGGGTTGTCGGCGAGCGCCGCATACCAACGAAGGGACCAGCTTTCAGGCGGGAAAGACAGGATCTGCTCGCCGCTGAAGGAGAGCGGCAGGACGAGGATCACCGGCGCCAGCAGGAAGAGGAAGAGGAGCGCCACCAGGATCTTCATGGGCACGGAGGTTTCGTTCGCTTCCACGGCGGTCTCCTAGTCGATGGCGCGCAGCAGGCGGGCATAGGCCCCAAGCGCCGCCCCGAAGATGATCAGCACGAGCATCGAGAGCGTCGCGGCCAGGGGCCAGTTGAGGGTGACGATGGCCTGGTCGTAGATCTCCGTCGCGAGCAGGAAGACGCGCCCTCCCCCCATCAGCTTCGGAGTGATGAAGGACGAGACCGCGAGCACGAAGCACAGGAGGCAGCCCAGTGCGATGCCGGGAAGGGTCAGGGGCAGGACGACACGCCAGAAGGTCTTGGCCGGCGGAGCCCCGAGGGTCATCGCCGCCTCCTCGACCCGCGGATCGAGGCGCCCGAAGCCCGCGAGCAGCGACAGGATCATGTAGGGCATCAGGATCTCGGTCAGGCCGATGATGACGCCTGTGGTGTTGAACATCAGCCGCGGTGGAGAAAAGCCCAGCGCCGCAATGGCGCTGACGACGGGCCCCTGGTCGGAGAGGAGCGCGATCCAGCCATAGGTGCGGACCACCGCCGAGGTGAGCAGCGGCGAGATCACCAGCACGGTGAGGAAGGTGCGCCAGCGCCCGGTGCTGCGATGCAGATAGAGCGCGATGGGATAGGACACCACCAGCGTCGCCAGGGTGATGCCGAGGCTTACCGTGATCGAGTTGATCACCAGCTCGACATAGAAGGAATCCCCGAACAGGCCTGTCCAGTTTTCCAGCGTCACGGTCTCGCGCACGCCGCCGCCCGGGAGGGCCTCGTTGAACGACATGCGCAGCAGGTTGAGGACCGGCACGATGAAGCCGATGGTGTTGATGAGCGCGATGGGGAGGAGCAGCGCAGTGGCGGTTCCGGCCCGGCCGAGGGCCAGGCGCGGCACGGGGGGAGCCGTGGAAGCTGCGATCGCCGTCATGCGCCCCTCCCGAACACCATGGTGTCCTCCACGCGCCAGAGAACGGCGACCGGTGCTCCGACCGGACGGAAGCCCCTGCCGTGGTCGGAACCAGCCTCGACCACGATCTCCGAACCTCCCACGTCGACGCTGTACTGGAGCAGGTCGCCCACGAAGGTGACCCGCGTCAGGCGTCCGGCCACGCGGTTGACGTCCGGACCGGCCGCATCCTCGGCGGATCCCGCATCGACCAGCCTCATGCGGTGCGGCCGGATCATGATCTCGACCTGTCCGCCCGGCCGTCCCGGCACCCGCACAGACATGGGGCCGAGATTCACGGTGCCGTCGCCCTGGGCAGCGCCCTGGATGCGGTTCGTGCGGCCCACGAAGGAAGCCACGAAGGGCGTCGCCGGGTGCTCGTAGACGTCGACGGGCGTTCCCACCTGCTCTAGCTTGCCGCCTCGCATAACGACGACCTTGTCGCACATGCTCAGCGCCTCGACTTGGTCGTGCGTGACGAAGACCGCCGTGATGCCGAGGCTCTGCTGGATGTCGCGGATCTCGTTGCGCATCTCGTCGCGCAGCTTGGCGTCTAGGTTCGAGAGTGGCTCGTCGAGGAGAAGGATCGAGGGTCGGATCACGAGCGCGCGGGCGAGAGCAACGCGCTGCTGCTGCCCGCCCGAGAGCTCGCGCGGCTTGCGCTCGGCCAGGGCCTCGAGGCGCACCATCGCGAGCGCCTCCTTCACCCGTCGCTCGATCTCGGACTTCGGCATCGAACGCATCTCGAGCCCGAAGGCCACGTTCTTCGCCACCGTCATGTGCGGGAACAGAGCGTAGGACTGGAACACGAGGCCCATGTCGCGCCGATAGGGCGGCATGACCGTGATGTCGCTCCCGCCGACGACGATGCGGCCGTCGGTGGGCTTGATGAGGCCCGCCACCATGCGCAGGGTAGTGGTTTTGCCGCAACCGGACGGCCCGAGGAGGGCCACGAGTTCGCCCTTCGGCACCGCCAGGTCGAGAGCCGCGACGGCGACGGAATCGCCGTAGCGCTTCGTCAGTCCGTCGAGGCGCAGGTGCACGTCGCGGTCGTCTGACACGGTCGGGCTCCCGGAACGAATTGTCTGATGCATCATGGCGTTCTCCAGCGGGCGTTCGGCTGCGGCAGGTCGGGTTAGCGGCTGAGCGGGATGACCCGGCGGCGCCACTGCTCCGTAATCTGGTCGCGAATGCCGGCGACCGCGATCCAATCGATGTCGATCATCCTCTCCATCGAACCGGCCGCCGTGCGGGCGAGCGCCTCCTTCGAGATCTTCTCCTGCGCCTTGGCGTTCGTCGGGGCGTAGAACATCGCCTCGGTGAAGGCCGCCTGGGTTTCGGGCTTCAGGGCATAATCGATAAAGGTCTTGGCGGCGTCGCTCGCAGGAGCGTTCTTCACCAGGTTGATCGTGTTGATCTGGAAGCCGCTGCCCTCCTCCGGCAGGACCACGCCGAGCTTGCCGCCGGACGCATCCGCATAGACCTGCGCGCGCGCGTTCCAGCCGATGCCGAGCGCCGCCTGGCCGTTGGCGATGGGGGTATAGACGTCGGGCTTCGGATCCCAGGTCTGCACGTTCGGGGCAAGTTCGCCGAGCTTCTTGATGCCGGCATCGACCGATTTCTTGTAGTCCTGCCCGCCGGCCATCTTGTCGGCGATGATGGTCAGGGTCGTGCCCTGGATGTCCGGGACGGCCGGAATGGTGACTTTTCCGGCATACTGCTTGTCCCACAGGGCGCTCCAGGAGGTCGGCGCCGTCTTCACCTGGTCCTTGTTGTAAAGGAGGACGAGGTTGTCGAAGGTCACGGCGACCCCGCCGACGCCGGGAACCCGAGCGGTCGGATAGAGGTCGGCCACGTGCTTGGAGACGCTCTCGTCCACCTTGTCGAACAGGCCCTCGTCGGTGGCGGCCTTGGCGACCGAGACGTCCATGATCATCACGTCGATCTGCGGCGCCGCCTTCTGGGCCCGCAGGGTGCCGAGCATCTGGGCCGAATTCGGCATGCCGTAGAATTGAACCTTGATGTTCGGGTGAGCCTTCATGAAGGGCTCGACGACGGCCCTGGTGTAGTGGTCCTGGAAGATGCCGCTATAGGCGGCGAGCGTCACCGTCTGTTCCTGAGCCAGAACGGGCGTGCCGGCCGCAAAAGCGAGCGCCGAGACACCGAGCAGAATACGCAGCTTCATCATCGTCCTCTTTCCCTCTGTTTTTGATGGCTCTTCCCGAACCGGCGCGTCAGGCGACGCGCCGGGCCTTCTCTTCCACGATGCGGGTCGCACCGGAGATGTCCGGCAGCTTCTCGCCGTTGCGAAGCCGCTCCAGCAGCTTGAGCTCGTTCTGCTGCATGCCGATGGCCCGCTCTGCGACGGCCTTCGCCTCCGCCGGGTCGAGCACGAGCACGCCGCTTTCGTCGGCCAGAATCGCGTCACCCGGCCCGATCACCTGCCCGCCGACCGTGACCGGCACGTTGATTGCGCCTTCGAGCCCCAGGATCTTGGTAGTGATCGGCGACGGGCCGCGGCACCACATAGGCATCTCCACCTTGCGGATCTCCGAGAAGTCGGTAGCCGGGCCGTCGACGATGCCGGCCTTCACGCCGGCGATCTTCATGGAATGGGTGACGACCCCGCCCCAGCAGGCGTGCTTGTCGTCGCCGCAGCGGTCGACCACCACGATGTCGCCCGGGCGCACGAGCTTGGTGAGGTAGTGCAGGATCGTGCTGTCCGCGTGCGGCAGTCGCACGGTCACGGCAGTGCCGGCGACGCGCTTCTCGGGCAGGACTGCACGGAGCTCGCGGTTGACGAAGCCGGAATGGAGGAAGTGGCCGACCGTGGCGGTCTCGACCTGCTCCAGCAGCGCGACCAGCTCCGCAGAGATCTGCTGCGGCATCGGATTGACGGTGAACATACGCTCTCTCCTCAGGCCAGGACGTGGTGCTGGGCGACCGGCACGTTGCGGCGCACATGGGCGATGTAGTCCAGATCGAGGCGGGCGCTGGTGCTCGCGACCCTGTCGGAGCACTGAGCCACGATGTGCCCCCAGGGGTCGATTACCATGGAATGGCCCCAGCACCACTTCTTGCCGTCCGCATGGGAGAGCACCTGCCCGACGGCGAGGAAGTAGGTCTGCGTCTCGATGGCGCGGGCGCGGGCGAGCGTCTCCCAATGGTCCTTGCCGGTCATGAGCGTGAAGGCGGCCGGCAGCACGATCACGTCCGAGCCGGCATCGCGCAGCTTGCGGAACAGCTCGGGGAAGCGGATGTCGTAGCAGATGGCGCAGCCCACCGTGATGTCGCCGACCTTGTAGGTCACGACGTCCTCACCACGGCTGATCGTGTCCGACTCGCGGTAGCTCATGCCTCCCGGGATATCCACGTCGAACAGGTGGATCTTGCGGTAGCGGGCGATCTCCTGGCCTGTCGGGCCGAACACGACGGTCGTGTTGTAGTGGTTGTTGCCGACTCGCTCGACGACGCTGCCGGCGTGGATCGTCACGCGATGCTTGGCCGCGAGGCCCGACATGAGCTTGTAGGATTCCCCGTCCGGGAAGACCTCGCCGTTGCCGTGGATGTTGTCACGGCCCTCGCCGAGATAGGCGTAGTATTCCGGCAGGACGATGAGATCCGGCGCTTCGTCCCGCACCGCCCTCTCGATCATCGAGGCGGCGGTCTTGAGGTTCTCCGCCTTATTGTTCTGGGAATTCATCTGAATTAAGCTGACTTTCACGTCACGGCCTCCGTTCAACCTGTGGCCGAATGTGAGCGTGTGGCTCCAAGCGGGACAAACGTGAAATACTTTCCCTCCAGCCCAAGTTTTCCTTGTTCGGCACTGCACAATCCGGAATCTCAAGGGCGTCTGGCCCGGCTACCACGATGCCCCGTCGGCCTGTGCCCGTGAAAAGCTGTGAGCGACTTCCTGCGCCATCTGCGCCACCACGGCAGAGATGAGGTTGTCGGGATGATCGCAATAGACAGCGTGAAAGCTGAGAGGCGGAAAGGCGGGAGTCACATCGAGCGCCACGAGCCTGCCGGATGCGAGTTGCTCCCGCACGATCACCGTCGGCATGGGCGTCACGCCGATACCGTCCTGCGCCAGCCGGATGATGGTGGCCAGTGAGTTCGAATTGTAGATCGTCGGATCCTCGATGCCCGCGTCCGTGAGCTGCTTCAAAAGTCTGTGATGGGGCACGCTATCCTTCGAATAAGCGAGGATCGGAAGGTCGGCGAGCTCCGCGAGGGTCAGCGGCTTGTCCGGCAGACCGAGCTTCGGGCTGGCGAGCCACGTGCACGCGAAGGTGCACAGATCGAGGTTGATGAGGTCGGGCGCGATCACCGGTCCCATGATCAGCGCGAGGTCGAGGCGCCGCTCGGCCACCTCCCGGGCCATGTTGAGGCTCGTGTCGGTGTTGAGGTCCATGGCGATTCCCGGATACCGGGCCCAGATGCGTTCGATGAACTGCGGCAGCCAAGCATGGACGATGGAATCGATGGTGCCGATCTTGATAGATCCGCGCAGGCTGCTGGGATCGCTGACCGCCTCCCGGAACTCGTTCGCAGCCCGTACCAGCTCTTCCGCCTTCGGAACCGCCTGCTGTCCGATGCCGGTCAGGCGCACGCAGCGCACGTCGCGCTCGAAGAGCCTGACCCCGAGGTCACGCTCGAGGGTCGCGATGCGGTTCGAGATTGCCGCCTGTGTCGTGTGCAGCCTCTCGGCCGCAGCGCTGAAGCTGCCCAGACGGGCCACCCAGAGGAACGTCTCCACAAACCGCAGATTCATTTTCTGCCAATCCTCCAGTCATCGAGACAAGGCTCAAAGTCTAGAGGCCATTTCTCTCATCGATCCCGAGTATCGAAATATTGTTCGGCCTCATTCTCGGGATACCAGCTTAAGCGTTCGTACGCAGACATTCTATCTAATTACACGTGATCAACACATGGGAATTTAGAATATTATATCGACATCTGGTATTTTATCATAAGCATCGCCGTTATCGTTCAATAACATTGGCGCTTTTCCCGCCTCTCAGCTTGGAGGATGCACCTCGAAAGAGCACCGTGCCTGCCTCTTCGGGAATGTCCGCGACCACATATCCCCGCTGACTTTCAGCCGTCGATGGTATATGCCGCAACGGTATCCATTCACACGGTTGGGAACCATGACTTGGGTCGAGGCAATCGGCTGGCTGGGGGCGGTGCTCTCCATCTCCGCCAGCGCCATGAAGACGATCATTCCGCTGCGCTGCCTGGGGATCGCCACGAACGTCGTGTCGCTGACCTATGCGTCCTTCATGGGCCTTTACCCGAGCATGACAGTCAACCTGATCCTGCTTCCGCTCAACAGCATCCGCCTCTACCAGATGCTGAAGCTGATCAAGAAGGTGAAGCAGGCGTCGAAAAGCGATCTCAACATGGAGTGGCTCAAGCCATTCATGACCAAGCGCGCGGTGAAGGCGGGCGAGATCCTCTTCGCCAAGGGCGACAGTGCCAGCTGCATGTTCTACACGCTCTCCGGCCGCTACCGGCTGAAGGAACTCGGAATCGAATTGCCTCAGGGCCACGTGGTCGGCGAGATGGGCTTCATGTCCCCCAACAACCGGCGCACCCAGACCCTCGAATGCATGGAAAGCGGCGAGGTGCTCAGCATCAGCTATGACGAGGTGCGCCAGCTCTACTTCCAAAACCCGGAATTCGGCTTCTATTTCCTGCGCTTGGCGAGCGAACGCCTGTTCAACAACATGGAGAAGATGGAAGCGGAGATCGCCCGCCTGAGGGCCGCCTCCTCCCAAGTCGCCTCCGTGAAGGAGCAGGTCTCAGCTTAGAACGCTTATAATCAATATCCAGTTTAGAATATATCTAAATCATTGATATAATTCGTATTTTTGCTTGACCCATATCGACCGTCATGGTTCTTCCCTGCATATGCGGAAGCAGGCGACGCCCGCTTCCCCTACCCCATGTCGAGGAAACCATCATGACGATGCAATTCGCCCGCACTTTGCTGCTCGGCGCGACCGTCGCCGGATTGACGGCAGGCTCGTCCCTGTCCGCTTCCGCCCAGGAACTGAACCTTTACACCTCCCGAGAGCCCGGCCTGATCAAGCCGATCCTCGACCAGTTCACCAAGGAGACCGGAATCAAGGTCAACACGGTGTTCGTGAACAACGGCCTCGAGGAGCGCGTGCGTACGGAAGGCGAGAACAGCCCGGCCGACGTGATCCTCACGGTCGACATCGGCCGCCTCCAGGCCGCCAAGGACTACGGCATCACCCAACCGGTGAAGCTGACGGCGCTCGAGGAGACCATCCCGGCCAACTACCGTGATCCGGAAGGCCACTGGTTCGGTGTGGCCCTGCGCGGCCGCGTGGTCTACGCCTCCAAGGACCGGGTCAAGCAGGACAAGATCACCTACGAGGAACTCGCCGATCCCAAGTGGAAGGGCAAGGTCTGCATCCGCTCGGGCCAGCATCTCTACAACATCAGCCTGATCGCCGCCGTCATCGCCCACAAGGGCGAAGCCAAGGCGGAGGAGTGGCTGAAGGGCTTGAAGGCGAACCTCGCCAAGAAGCCGTCCGGCGGCGACCGGGAGCAGGCCAAGGACATCCTGGCCGGCGTCTGCGATATCGCGGTCGGCAACACCTACTACGTCTCGCTGATGCGCAACGGCACCAACGAGGAGCAGAAGAAGTGGGGCGAGGCGATCAACGTCATCCTGCCGACTTTCGAGGGCGGCGGTACCCACGTGAACGTCTCGGGCCTTGCGCTCGCCAAGAACGCACCCAACAAGGCCAATGCCGAGAAGTTCATGGAATTCATGGTGTCGGACGAGGCCCAGCACCTTCACGCGGAGGCCAACTCCGAGTATCCGGTTAAGGCCGGCATCAAGATCCACCCGACCATCGCGTCGTTCGGCCAGTTGAAGCCCGACAACGTGCCGATCGCCGAGATCGCCAAGCTGCGCAAGAAGGCCAGCGAACTCGTCGACAAGGTCGGCTTCGACCAGTAACTCTTGACGATCCCGACCGATCGTCCGGAACGAGAACAGGGGGCGCTGCCGGCGACGGCAGCGCCGTTTCCATTGAACGCAACTGCATCGGTACCGAGAGCATCCTCCTCCGCCCGCCTGCGCCTCGCCCGGCAGCTTCCCTGGTGGCTGAAAGCCGCCGTGGCTGCGACCGGCATGCTGGTGCTGATGCCGCTCGCGTCCCTGATCGGCATCGCGGCGCAGGGGGACGCGGACATCTGGCCGCATCTCATCGCCAACGTCCTGCCGGCGAGCCTCGTCGACACGGTCGTCCTTCTGACCGGCGTCGCCCTGCTGTCTGGCTCGATGGGCGTCGCCACCGCTTGGATCGTCACCGCCCACCGCTTTCCGGGCCGCGATGCGCTGGTTTGGCTCCTGCCGCTGCCGCTGGCGGTACCGACCTACATCACCGCCTACATCTACGTCGAGCTCTTCGATGCGGGAGGCTTGGTGCAGATGGCCCTGCGCAACGCCACCGGCTGGTCGCGCGCCGATTACTGGTTTCCGGAGATCCGCTCCCTGCCCGGCTGCATCGTGGTGATGTCGGTCGTGCTCTATCCGTATGTCTACATTGCCGCGCGGACCATGTTCCTCACCCAGAGCGCGAGCATGCTGGAGGTGGCGCGCACACTCGGGGCGGGCCGCGTCAAGCTGTTTCGCGTCATCGCGATGCCGCTTGCCCGCCCGGCCCTCGCAGTTGGGCTGTCGCTGGCCCTGCTCGAAGCCCTGAACGACATCGGCGCATCCGAGTATCTCGGCGTTCGCACCCTCACCGTGTCGGTCTACAACACCTGGCTCAACCGGGGCAGTCTTGCCGGCGCGGCGCAGATCGCCTGCGTCATGCTGGCCTTCGTGATCGGCCTGATCCTCATCGAGCGGTACGGCCGCCGGGACCGGCGCTACGCCCTCTCGACCAAGCGGCCGCGGGTCGCGCAGCCCGCTCCCCTCTCCGGCCGGAAGGCCTGGGTTGCGACCGTGCTCTGCGCCCTGCCGGTCACCATGGGCTTCTTCCTGCCGACCGGATTCCTGCTGCGGGAGGCTCTGCGCGGCGGCCTCGTCAACCAGCTCGACGCGACGTTCCTCGGCCATCTCCTGACGACGGTCGGCCTCTCGACGGTCGGGACGCTCGTCGCCCTCGCCCTCGCCATCCTGCTGGTCTCGGCCTCGCGGCTGGCGAAGGTGCCGCTCACGAAGGGCGCGCTCTTTATTGCAGGCCTGGGCTACGCAGTCCCGGGCACTGTCCTGGCGCTGGGCCTGATGACCCCGCTCGTCGCCGTCGACAACCTGATCGGCACCGTCTGGCGTGGGCTTACCGGCGAGCGCATTGGCCTGCTCCTCATGGGGGCGTCCGGCGGCATCGTGATCGCCTATCTGATCCGCTTCCTCCCCATCGCCACGGGCGCCCTCTCGGCCGGCCTCGACCGGGTTTCACCGGCGCTCGAGGACGCGGCCCGCACCCTCGGCGCCAGCCGGCGAGAGGTTATCGGCAGAATCCAGCTCCCCCTCCTGCGTCCGGCGCTCGCAAGCGCGGCCCTGCTCGTCTTCGTGGATTGCATCAAGGAACTTCCGGCGACGCTCCTCCTGCGCCCCCTCAACACGGAGACGCTGGCGACGCTGGTCTATGGCCACGCATCGCGCGGGGCTTTCGAAGGCGGCTCGCTCGCCGCCCTCGTGATCGTGCTGGTCGGCCTTCTGCCGGTGATCCAGCTGGTGCGGGGGGCGGAAAATCGCCAGAAGGCGGCGAGTGGCGCCTCGTCCTGACCTGTTCGGCCAACCTTGTTCGGCACATACCTCGTAAAAAGGCGGTGCCTTGCGCGACTTCAGCCGCCGATCTATATGAAATCGCAAGCGAGGACGACCTCCCCCAGTCCCTGGGATGATTGTTCGGGACGGCCCGAACTTTCCCCAATGGGGGTTACATGCGCACGACACGAGACCGCATCCGTCACGCTATCAGCTTCGAAATCATGGGCCTGGTTCTTGTAACACCACTCGGTGCGTGGGCTTTCGGCATGCCCATGCACGACATAGGCGTCGTGGCGTTCGGGAGCGCGACCATCGCCACGCTCTGGAACTACCTCTACAATCTCGGGTTCGACCGCATCATGCAACGGGTGCGGGGGAGCACGAAGAAGACCGGGCCGGTCCGCGTGCTGCACGCGGTTCTGTTCGAGGCCGGGCTTCTCGTCGCCCTGATGCCGCTCATCGCGTGGTATCTCGGTATCGGGCTGTGGCAGGCCTTCCTGATGGACGTGTCCTTCGCCCTCTTCTACATGGGCTATGCTTTCGTGTTCAATTGGGCCTACGACCATCTGTTTCCCTTGCCGGAATGGCAGGAACTGGAAGCCGCATGAGGTCTGTGGGCCATGTCCCCAAAGAAGTTCCAGAGGCGCCGTGAGGCCTCTTTGCCGAGGTGCTTCGTCCCTGAGAGTCTAACCTATGAAGGCGTAGCGCCATTTCCCTCCCCCTTGTGGGGAGGAGGGCTGTCGACGCATCATGAGCCAGACTCCCAGGATGGAATGGCGGCGGCGATAGGCGCTTCATGAAATGCGCCTTAAAGAGAGGGCGGCCCCTGGGCCGCCCTTCGTTTTTCATCAGGCCGCGTTGGACTGCTTCGAGTCGATCGCGACCTTGAAATCGGCCTGGGTCTTGGCCTTGATCTCGTCGAGGGTGACGCCGTCCGCCAGCTCGATCAGGGTCATGCCGGTGCCGCCCTTCTTGTCGACGGTGAAGACGCCGAGATCCGTGATCACGATGTCGACGACGCCCGTGCCGGTGAGCGGCAGGGTGCACTCCTTCAGGA
Organism: Microvirga sp.; assembly: GCA_035645535.1. Taxonomy (GTDB): domain Bacteria; phylum Pseudomonadota; class Alphaproteobacteria; order Rhizobiales; family Beijerinckiaceae; genus Microvirga. Next base: position 21,695 of record DASQMJ010000003.1, read on the forward strand.
GCTTCGGGTCCTCGGAGCCGTCCTTGCCCTTGGCCACGTGCTCCATGACCACGACGACGCGCTTGACGCCCGCCACCAGGTCCATGGCGCCGCCCATGCCCTTTACCATCTTGCCGGGGATCATCCAGTTGGCGAGATCGCCGTTACTCGCCACCTGCATGGCGCCCAGGATCGACAGGTCGATATGGCCGCCGCGGATCATGCCGAAGGAGTCCGCGCTCGAGAAATAGCTCGTGGTCGGCAGCTCCGTGATCGTCTGCTTGCCGGCATTGATCAGGTCGGCATCCTCCTCCCCTTCGAATGGAAACGGCCCCATGCCGAGCATGCCGTTCTCCGACTGGAGTTGCACGCGCATACCCTTGGGAATGAAGTTCGACACGAGCGTCGGAATGCCGATGCCGAGATTCACGTAGTAGCCGTCGCGCAGCTCCTTCGCGGCGCGCTCCGCCATCTGCTCACGGGTCCAAGCCATCAGATTTCCTCCCCTGCGCCCGCGGCCACGGCCGGCTCGGGCCGCTTGCGGGTCGTCCGTTGCTCGATGTGCTTCACCGGGTTCGGCACGTGCACGATGCGCTTCACGAAGATGCCCGGCGTATGGATGCAGTCCGGGTCGATCTCCCCCGCCTCCACCAGATGCTCGACCTCCGCGATGGTGATCTTCGCGGCGGTAGCCATCATGGGGTTAAAGTTGCGGGCCGTCTTGCGATAGACGAGGTTACCCTCCGTATCGCCCTTCCAGGCATGCACAACGGCGATGTCGGCGAAGAGGCCCCGCTCCATCACGTATTTCTCGCCGTCGAACTCGCGCACCTCCTTGCCCTCGGCGATGAGGGTGCCGACGCCGGTCTTGGTGTAGAAGGCCGGGATGCCGGCGCCGCCGGCGCGGATGCGCTCGGCCAGTGTCCCCTGCGGGTTGAACTCCAGCTCCAGCTCCCCAGAGAGGTATTGCTGCGCGAACAGCTTGTTCTCGCCCACATAGGAGGAGATCATCTTCCTGATCTGGCGCGTCTCCAGCAGGCGGCCGAGGCCGACGCCGTCCACGCCGGCATTGTTGGAGATGAAGGTCAGGTCCCTCGCCCCCGATTCGCGGATCGCCTCGATCAGTGCCTCCGGAATGCCACAAAGGCCGAAACCGCCGGCCATGATGGTCATGCCGTCTTTGACGAGCCCGGCCAGGGCCGAGCCTGCATCCTTGTATACCTTGTCCATCCACCCCTCTCTTGGATTCATCCCTATGCTGCACCGCGAAAGTGCTCAGGATGACACCCTGCAACCTAGCCTCAATTTAGACAATCCCTTCATATGAATATATGAAAACCTCCGGCCGGGCCGTTCGTCCGGCTGCCCTCCCACCGCCGCTGCTGAAGCGGAACCCTAAGGTCAAAAGCTCTCAGTCCATGTCGCGCCGCGTCGTATTCCTCATCGCGTTGACCTCGCTTGCGATCCTCGGAGCGGCAGCCGTTCCGTGGACCCTGACCGGGAGCAGGCTGGCCGCCGCCGTGACCAAGCACCTGAGGAGTAGCTACGGTATCGACTTCAAGGTAGAGGGCCGGAGCACTTTCGCGCTCCTGCCGACGCCCCGGGTCAAGTTCGAGGGCATGACGCTCGCCTTCCCGGGCCAGGGCGTCAAGGCGGACGGGGGCACTCTGCGTGGGGAGCTGCGCCTCCTGCCGCTCCTCCTCGGACGCTTGGAACTTTCCGAGATCGCTCTCACGGACACGAAGATCACCGCCTCGTATGACGCCCTCCGTGCCGTGGACTGGGCCGGGCTCCTCAAGGATCGCCTCGACAAGACCCAGGCCCGTCGCCTGATCGTTGCCGGATCGTCGCTGCGATGGACAGACCTGAAGGACGGCGTCTTGGACAAGGTGCACCTCGTGGTCAACTGGTCCGATACGGACTCCCCGCTCCACGCGGTCGGATCCGCCATGTGGCGCGGCGAGAGGATCACCGTCGAGCAGGCCTCGTTCCATCCTGAACTGCTAGCCACCGATCAGCTGAGCCCCATCTCCCTCAGCCTCTCGGTTCCCTCGGGGCGGCTGACCATGAGCGGCGAAGCCCAGCTCGGCAGCACACCCCGCCTAACGGGGGAAAGCCTGATCCAGGCCACGTCCGTGCGCAATTTCACCCGCTGGAGCGGGCTCGCTCTGCCGTTCGCGCCCCATGTCCAGGCCCTGTCGGTCCAGGGCGACGTCTCCGTCGACCGCCGCCGCATCTCCTGGCCATCCGTCGCCGTCACCCTGGGAGGGGACAAGCTCGAGGGGACCCTGACGGTGCGCCTCGACACCGAACGCCCGCTCATCGCCGGCACCCTTGCGGCCGAGAGCCTGAACCTGTCGGACTTCGTCCGCCCCCTCACCCAGGCCCGCGTCGCCTCCGGCTGGAGCGACGAAGACGTGGACCTGACTCAGATCACCGGCAGCGACCTCGACCTCCGCATCTCGGCCACGAGCGCCCGCCTCGGGCGCCTCAGGGTCGGCGACATGGCGGCCAGCGTGCTGGTCCGTGAGGGACGGGTCGAGGCCTCCGTCGGCCGGGCCGATCTCCACGAGGGGACCGTGAAGGGGCGCCTCTCCCTCGCCGACCATGGCGGCTCGGCCGAGCTTAAGGGACAGGCCACGTTCAACGGGGTGGACATGGCCGCCTTCCTCCATGCCATGGGCGAGCCACGCTGGATCACCGGACGCGCGCAGGGGCAGTTCCAGATCGAGGGGACGGGCACGAGCCCAGCCAATCTGGTCCGCCAAGCCAGCGGCCGGGCCTCTGTCACGGTGGCTGAGGGAGAACTCGTCGGCGTCGCCCTCGACGACGCCCTGCGCCGGGTCGAGAAACGCCCCCTCCTCGCCTCCCTCAACTGGAAGGGCGGCCGCACTCCCTTCGACCGGGCCCATGTCCAGGTTCTCGTGAACAAGGGCGTCGGCAAGATCACCGAGGGCCAGCTCAGCGCGCCGGGGCTGGCCACGACCATCCAGGGGGACATCTTCCTCGCGGACCGCACCCTGGACCTGAAGGCGGACGTGTCCGCAGCCGCGGCGGAGCCCTCGGAGCCGCCCGTCGCAATCACCTTCGACATCAACGGCAACTGGGACAGCGTGCTGCTGCGGCCCGATGCCCGCTCCCTGATCGAGCGATCGGGCGCCGCGAGGCCGCTCTTCGGGCCGAGGCGCCCCTCGCAGGGCGCCCCGGCAGAAGCCGTCGCTCAGTGAGCGTTGACCTGCGAGCGCAGGAGGGAACGCTTGCTCAGAAGGGTCGCCACGATCACCCCGAGGGTGACGATCCCGATCAGGATCGCCGAGGCGGCGTTCACCTCCGGCGACAGGCCTAGCCGCACCTGGCTGTAGATCCGGATCGGCAGAGTGGTCGCGCCCGGTCCCGTGTTGAAGCTCGCGATCACGAGATCGTCCAGGGACAGGGTGAAGGCCAGCAGGAACCCGGCCACGATGGAGGGCGCGATCAGCGGCAGTGTCACCGAGAAGAACGTGCGCAGGGGCGGCGCGCCGAGATCCATCGCGGCCTCTTCGAGGGAGCGGTCGAAGGTCATCAGGCGCGACTGCACGATCACCGTCACGAAGCACATGGTCAACGTCGTGTGAGCGAGCGTGATGGTCCAGAAGCCGCGATCAAGTCCGATGGCGACGAAGAACAGCAGCAGCGACAGGCCCGTGATCACCTCGGGCATCACCATCGGCGCATAGACCATGCCGGTGAAGAGCGTGCGGCCGGTGAAGCGCCCGTAGCGGGTGAGCGCCAGGGCCGCGAGCGTACCGAGGACCGTCGCGATGCTCGCCGACAGGAGCGCGATGCGGAGCGTCACCCAGGCGGCCTCCATGAGCGCCTGGTTGCGGAAGAGCGCCCCATACCACTGAGTCGAGAAGCCGCCCCACACCGTCACGAGGCGCGAGGCGTTGAAGGAGTAGATCACGAGCAGGAGGATCGGCAGATAGAGGAACGCGAAGCCGATCACGAGCGACGTGACGTTGAAGAGGCTCAGGCGGCGGTTCATCGTTGCGTCTCCACCCGGCGCGCTTCCACGTCGCGGTAGATCACGATGGGCACGACGAGGACGATCAGGAGCAGGATCGCGACGGCGGATGCGAGCGGCCAGTCCCGGTTCGAGAAGAACTCGCTCCAGAGCTGCCGTCCGATCATCAGGGTTTCCGACCCGCCGAGCAGGTCCGGGATCACGAATTCGCCCACCGCCGGGATGAAGCACAGGAGCGAGCCCGCGACGATGCCCGGCATGGCGAGCGGCACCGTGATGGTCCAGAAGGCGCGCCAGGGCGTCGAGCCGAGATCCTGCGCGGCTTCGAGCAGCGTGTCGTCCATCTTCTCCAGCGTCGCGTAGAGCGGCAGCACCATGAAGGGCAGGTACGCGTAGACGATGCCGATATAGACGGCGGTCTCCGTGTTGAGGATGTTGAGGGGCTCGGCGATGAGCCCCAGGCCCATGAGCGCCTGGTTGAGCAGGCCTTCCGGCTTCAGGATCGCGACCCACGCATAGATGCGGATGAGGAAGCTCGTCCAGAACGGCAGGATGACGAGCGCGACGAGGACGCCGCGCCAGGTCACGGGAGCCCGGGCCATGGCATAGGCGATGGGAAAGCCGACTACGAGAAGAATGACCGTGGAGAGGGCCGCGATCCGCACCGACGAGAGGGTCGCGCTGAGATAGAGGTCGTCGCTGGTCAGCGCCTCGAAGTTCTCCAGGTCGAGCTGCTGGAAGAACCCGGCGACGTCGCTCCATTCGAAGATAGGCGCATAGGGCGGCTGGGAGACGGCCGGGTCGGAGAGGCTGATCTTGAATACGATCAGGAACGGCACGAGGAAGAACAGGCCGAGCCAGAGATAGGGCACTGCCGGGACGAGGCCTTCGACGAGCCTCTTCGTGTAGGAGCGCTTGGGCGTCATGGCCGTCACTCCGACAGGATCACGGCCGCGTCCGGCGCGAAGGTGACGTAGACCTGCTCGTCCCAGTCGATGGGATGCTCCACGTAGCGGGACCGGTTCGCGCGCGACACGCGCAGGATCTCTCCCGAGGCGAGCTTCACCCGGTACACGGTCCAGTCGCCGAGATAGCCGATGTCCCAGACCTCGCCGGTCAGCACGTTGACGGCGTCGGGCCCCGGCGGATCGCGTCGGATCACCATCTTCTCGGGGCGCACCGCGATGGCGACCGCCTGGTCGGAATGCAGCACCTCGTCCGGATCGTCGATGGTGAGCGGGGCCTCGGCGGAGGCGGACCGTACGCGCCAGAGGCCGTTCTCCTGCGCGAGCACGTTGCCCTCGAGGATGTTCACGTCGCCGACGAACTCCGCGATGAACCGGGTCCTGGGCTGCTCGTAGATCTCGCCAGGGGTCGCCACCTGGACGATGCGGCCATGGTCCATGACGGCGATCCGGTCGGCCATGGTCATCGCCTCTTCCTGGTCGTGGGTGACAACCACGAAGGTCATGCCAAGCTCGTGCTGGATGTCCATCAGCTCGAACTGGGTCTCCTCCCGGAGCTTCTTGTCGAGTGCGCCCAGCGGCTCGTCGAGGAGGAGCACCTTCGGCCGCTTGGCAAGAGCTCGGGCGAGGGCCACGCGCTGGCGCTGCCCGCCTGAGAGCTGGCTCGGGTAGCGCTTGGCGAGGCGTTCGAGCTGGACGAGGCGCAGCATCTCCTCGACGCGAGCGGAGATCTCCGACTTGGGCAGGCCGTCCTGTTTCAGCCCGAACGCGATGTTCCGCTCCACGCTCATGTGCGGGAACAGCGCATAGGACTGGAACATCATGTTCACGGGCCGGTGGTAGGGCGGTACGCCGGCGAGGTCCTTGTCCGCCAGGGTGATGCGGCCCTCGCTCGGATGCTCGAAGCCCGCCAGCATCCGCATGAGGGTGGTCTTCCCGCATCCGGAAGGACCGAGAAGGCAGAAGAACTCGCCTTCGAAGATGTTGAGGGAGAGATGATCGACGGCGACGGCTTCGCCGAAGCGTTTCGTTACGTCGTCGAAACGGATGAGCGGCTTGGCGTTGGGATCCGACCAGGGCGCGAAGGAGCGGCGCACGGCGCCGACGGAAGCGGATTGGCGTGGAGGTGGCAAGATTTTCGCACTTCGTCCTGAGTTGAGAAAAACCAGCGGCGCAAACTAGGACGTTACGGCTGGAAGAACAACAGCTTAATCCCCCCTTCCCCACCCGGAATGGGCCGCGGGCGCGTGCCCTGGTACGCCTTGAACAGCTGCCAAGCTTTTCTAGTTCTCCCTTCACCTGAGTGGAGACGAACTTGCAGAACGACGAAGTATTGATCGGCACCGATCCGCAGGCCGCCGAGACGAGCTCCTGGGACGACGAAGCAGCCTCGAGGAAGCCGGCCTCCGCGACCATGCGTGCGGCCGTCCTGACCGGTCCCGGGCGGATCAGGATCGACCGGACCGAACGTCCCGAGCCCGGTCCGGGCCAGATTCGCGTCCGGCTCGAAGGCTGCGGGGTCTGCGCCTCCAACCTGACGCCCTGGGCTGGACCGGAATGGATGCAGTTCCCGACCGAGCCCGGCTCCCTCGGCCACGAGGGCTGGGGCCTGGTGGACGCCCTGGGCGACGGGGTCGAGGGTCTGTCCGTCGGTGACCGGGTCGCGGCCCTCTCCTACAAGGCCTATGCCGAGTACGACCTCGTCCAGGGAGATGCGGCGGTCCGCCTGCCGGAGGCGCTTGCCGGCAAGCCGTTCCCGGGCGAGCCCCTCGGCTGCGCCATGAACATCTTCCGCCGCAGCGACATCCGTCCCGGGCAGACGGTCGCCATCGTGGGCATCGGCTTCCTGGGCGCGATCCTGACCCGGCTCGCCACCGATGCCGGAGCGCGGGTCATCGCCGTGTCGCGCCGCCCGTTCTCCCTCGACGTCGCGCGCGATTTCGGTGCGACCGAGACGATTCCGATGGAGGACCACCACGCCATCATCGGGCAGGTGAAGGAGCTGACCGGCGGCGCGTTCTGCGATCGGGTGATCGAGGCCGTCGGCAAGCAATGGCCCCTCGACCTCGCCGGCGAGCTGACCCGGGAGCGCGGCAGGCTGATCGTCGCGGGCTATCACCAGGACGGGCCGCGGCAGGTGAACATGTGGCTGTGGAACTGGCGCGGCCTCGATGTGATCAACGCCCACGAGCGCGATCCGAGAATCTACGTTCAGGGCATGCGGGAGGCGGTGGACGCGGTGGCTTCCGGCCGGCTCGACCCGAGCCCCCTTTATACCCACACCTACCCCCTCGACCGGCTGGACGAGGCCCTCGACGCCACCCGCGACCGACCCGACGGATTCCTCAAGGCATTGGTGACCCTCTGATGACACAGGCTCTGCTCGAAAAGGGGCCCGAAGCGTCCCTCGCCCGCCCGCGCATCGGCTTCCTGGGCGTGGGCTGGATCGGCCGCCATCGCATGGAAGCGATCCTCAGGACCGGTCTGGTCGAAGCGGCCGCCATCGCCGATCCCTCCCCCGAGATGGCGGCGGAGGCCGGCCGGCTGGCCCCGGACGCGGAGCTCGTCTCGACCCTCGACGACCTTCTCGATGTCGGCGTCGACGGGGTGGTGATCGCAACCCCCAGCGCCCTGCACGCGGAGCAGTCGATCCACGCGCTCGAGCGCGGCGCGGCGGTCTTCTGTCAGAAGCCGCTCGGGCGCGACGCCGTGGAGGTCCGGTCCGTGGTCGACGCGGCGCGCCGGGCCGACCGGCTCCTCGACGTGGACCTCTCCTACCGTTTCACGGAAGGGATGCGCCGCATCCGGGAGATCGTCCGCACCGGAGAGCTCGGCCGCGTCTACGCGGTCGACCTCGTGTTCCACAACGCCTACGGGCCCGACAAGCCGTGGTTCTACGATCCCGCGCTTTCGGGCGGCGGCTGCGTGATGGATCTCGGCGTCCATCTCGTCGACCTCGCCCTCTGGACGCTCGACCATCCGGCCGTGAGCGAGGTCTCGGGTCGGCTTTTCGCGGGAGGAGAGCCTCTGCGTGGTCGTCCCAACCGGGTGGAGGATTATGCGCTCGCCACCGTCGGCCTGGAGACCGGGGCGGCGGTGCAGCTCGCCTGCTCCTGGCGGCTTCAGGCCGGGTGCGACGCCATGATCTCCGCCGCGTTCTACGGCACGGAAGGCGGCGCGGCCCTGCGCAACGTGGACGGCTCGTTCTACGATTTCGTCGCAGAGCGTTATCGCGGCACTGCGAAAGAGACCCTTGCCAGCCCGCCTGACGAATGGGGCGGACGCGCGGCGGCCGACTGGGCAAGGCGCCTTGCGTCGGGCCAGCGTTTCGACCCCGCCGTCGAGCGGCTCGTCGACGTGGCGCAGGTCCTCGACCGGATATACGGGCGCTAGACATGCGCTCTCCGAATCCCCGGGCGCAACGAATTTGAGACATGGGAGATGCCTTTGCGATTGCGATCTTATGCCCGGTTCGCCGCCCTCCTCGCCTGTGCCCTGCTCACCCTCTCCGGCGCGTCGGGCGCGGATTCGGACCGGGGCCGCAAGGTGCGGCAGGTGATCGACGAGGCGGTGAAGCCGGTGATCGCGCAGTACGGAATCCCTGGACTGGCTGTCGCCGTGACTTTGGATGGCGAGCAGCACTTCCTCGAATATGGCTTGGCCTCCAGGGAGCCTCGGATTCCGGTCACACGCGATACGCTCTTCGAGCTGGGCTCGATCAGCAAGACCTTCACCGCGACCCTGGCGACCTATGCCGAGATCGAAGGCAAGCTGTCGCTGAACGGCAGCGTCAGCGCGTACATGCCCGAGCTGAAGGGGAGCGCCCTGGACGACGTGCGCGTGCTCGACCTCGCGACGCATACGGCGGGTGGGTTCCCGCTTCAGCTGCCGGGCAACGTGAAGGATGAAAAGCAGCTCATCGCCTATTTTCGCACATGGAAACCCAACACCGCTCCCGGTACTTCGCGCAGCTACGCCAATCCGAGCATCGGTCTGCTCGGCATGATCACCGCAAGGGCCATGGGAGAGCGCTTCGAGACCCTGGCGGCCCGCCTGTTCCGCGACCTCGGGCTCAAGCGGACCTACATCACCGTTCCGGCGGCGGAGATGAATTCATACGCCTGGGGGTACAATCGCGCCGACAAGCCTACCCGGGTCAGTCCGGCCCTGCTCGCGACGGAAGCGTACGGCGTGAAATCGAACGCCGTCGACATGATCCGCTATGTCGAGGTGAACATGGGCCTCGGCACGGTGCCGGAGAAGGTCGCGCGCGCCGTTCAGGCGACGCATACCGGATATTTCCGTTCGGGCGAGCTGATCCAGGACCTGATCTGGGAGCAGTATCCGTACCCTGTGGCGCTGGAGAAGATCGTCGCCGGCAACTCGGTCGATATGATCATGAAGGCACACCCGGCCATCCCGATCGACCCGCCGATGGCCCCGCGGGACGACGTAATCGTCAACAAGACCGGATCGACGAGCGGCTTCGGGGCTTATGTCGCCTACGTTCCCGCGAAGAGGATCGGCATCGTCCTGCTGGCGAACAAGCCTTACCCGAACGAAGCGCGGGTAAAGGCTGTGCACGAGGTGCTGTCGCGCCTGACGGAATAGTACGGTCTCAATGCCCCGCATCCGCCGGTGGCGCAGCCTTCGGCTTCTTGACGAAGGGCAAGGCCACGATCAGGGCCAGGAACAGGCACGTCAGCAGCACGAATACGTCGGAGAACGCCATCACCAGGGCCTCGCGCCGAACCAGGTTCGACAGGGTCCTGAGCGCCGCCTGACCGGCATCCGAGCCGAGGCTCTGGAAATTCATCGTCATGGCGTTGAGCGTTTCGAGCGCCGTCGAGCGGCCCCAGTTCACGCTTTCCCGCAGGCGCGCGAGATGCAGATCCCAGCGTTCGTTGAGCATCGTGTTGATGAGCGCGAGGCCCACCGCCCCGCCGAGGTTGCGGGTCAGGTTGTAGAGGCCCGACGCGTTCTTGATCCGGTCCGGCGGCAGCGTTCCGAGCGCGATGTTGTTGATCGGCACCATGCAGATCATCAGGCCGACGCCGCGGAAGACCTGGGGCATGAACAGCTCCCAGAAGTCCCAGTCCTTGGTCAGGCCCGTGAACTGCCATGTGCCAAAGGCGAAGCACGCGAAGCCGATCGCCATCATCACGCGCGGGTCCATCTTGCGCGACAGCATGCCGGCGACCGGCGCCATCAGGAACATGCAGGCACCCGACACGAACATGGTCTCGCCGATCTGGAGCGAGGAATAGCCGCGCACGCGGCCCAGATAGACCGGGTAGAGATAGGTCAGGCCGTAGAGGCCGATGCCCATGACGAAGCTGAAGGCGGACCCGGCCATGAAGTTGCGGTCCGCGAAGGCGCGCAGGTCCACGATCGGGTGCTTCGCCGTGAAAGCACGGTAGAAGAACAGGATGGCCGTGACGGCGCAGAGCACCGTCAGGATCAGCACCGCCTCGTCCTGGAACCAGTCGTTGAGGGGTCCCTCCTCCAGGACATACTCGAGGCTGCCGAGGAACACCGCCATGAAGGCGAGACCCGACCAGTCGAAGGTCTTGAACGAGCTCCAGTCGGGCTCGTCGAAATCGACCAGCAGATAGGTCGAGATCGTCACGAAGACGCCGGGCACGATGTTGACGAGGAAGAGCCAATGCCAGGAGAACAGCTCGGTCAGATAGCCGCCGATCGTCGGGCCGACGGTGGGTGCCAGCGTCGCCACAAGGCCGATCAGCGGAGAGATCACGGGCCGCTTCTCAGGGGGAAAGACCGTGAAGGCCGAGGCGAAGACGGTCGGGATCATGCCGCCGCCGATGAAGCCCTGGAGCGCGCGCCACACGATCATCTCCTCGATGGAGGTGGAGGTCGCGCACATGAAGCTCATGAGCGTGAAGCCGCCCGCCGAGATCACGAACATCCAGCGCGTGGAGAGCACGCGCGACAGGGTGCCGGAGAGCGGGATCATGATCACTTCCGCGATCAGGTAGCTCGTCTGCACCCAGGAGATCTCGTCCGATGACGCGGAAAGGCCGGCCTGGATCTCCGCAAGCGACGCCGAGACGATCTGGATGTCCAGGATCGCCATGAACATGCCGAAGACCATGCAGAAGAACGCGAAGGTCCGGCGCCGGTCGAGCGGCGCGGACTTCGCGGAGGGCGTGGCGGCGGGCGACCTGCCCGCTATGGCGGCTGAGGCGGCCATGATGGTTCTGCTTCTTTGACCTTTAGCGCCGGACGGTCTTCGTCGGCTCGTCCCCGGTGCGGGTGTCCACGCTGACCACGACGGACAGGCCGGGGCGCAGGAGGCCCTTCTGGGCGACGTCCCGGTCGACCGTGACGCGCACGGGAACGCGCTGGACGATCTTGGTAAAGTTGCCGGTCGCGTTCTCCGGGGGCAGGAGGCTGAAGACCGCGCCGGATGCAGGCGAGACGCTCTCCACCGTGCCGACGATATCCGTGTCCGGGAAGGCGTCGACCTCGATATGGACCGTCTGCCCGGGCCTCAGCGAGGCGAGCTGCGTCTCCTTGAAGTTCGCGTCCACGTGCACGCTGGTGAGCGGCACGAGGGCCGCAAGGCGCGCGCCGGGCTGCACGAAGGTGCCGACCTCGACCGCCTTGTTGCCGACCACGCCGTCCACGGGCGCGCGGATCTCGGTGAACGACAGGTCGCGCTCCGCCTTCGCGACGGCCGTCTGCAATTCTGCGGCCACGCGCCGGCCCTCCGCCTGCTGGGCGGCGAGCACGTCCACGTTCGCTCTTGCGGCCGAAAGCGCCGCCTGGGCGCTCTTCACGTTCGCCTCGGCCCGGTCGCGGGCCGCCTTGGCGTTCTCGAGCGTCGCCCGGCTGGTATAGTCGGAGCGGGAAAGCTGCTGCTGGCGGGCATAGTCGGCCTCTGCCCGTTCGGCCTCTGCCCGGGCGGCCGCGATCTGCGCCTCGGCCTGGGCGGCGGAGGCCCTGGCGGCCTCGATCTGCTTGCCGATGCGCTCGATGGCACTCTGCTGGGTCGCGAGCTTGTCCTTGGCGGATTGCAGGGCGAGCCGGTAGTCGCCGTCGTCGATCTTGGCGATCAGGTCGCCGGCCCTGACGCTCTGGTTGTTCGCCACCGCCACGGACGTCACGTAGCCCGAAACCTTGGCCGACAGGATCGTGATGTCGGCCTGCACATAGGCGTCGTCCGTGGACACCAGGAAGCGCCCCGTGTTCCACCACTTCATACCCTCGTAGCCGCCGAAGGCCAGCGCTCCGGCCAGGGCGGTGAACAGGACGAGCCTCCTGGCGATTTTTCTCCTCGGCTTCGCGTCAGAGACCGGCCCCTCGCCGGAAACGGGAGCGGAGTCTGCCCGAGGCTCAGCGCTGCGCGGCACCCTGCCCGCCTGATCCGTGTCGGAACCGCTGCTGCCTGCCTGACCATACTCTTCGCGGTAAGCCATCCGGAAACCTCTGCCGGTGCGGCAGGGATGACGCGGCCGTATTCCGTCCGTTCGCGCCCTTGCCGCTATCGTCTATGATGAATAAGTGGAGCTTATATGATTTGACCGAACGGTTCGGTCAACAGCTCCGAGGTGACAAAACGCACATGAGTGACGCGAAGGACATCGCTCCGGAAGCAGGTTCCGTTCCCGTGGCGGATGGCAGCGAGAACCTGAAGCGCCGCCAGATCCTGGACGGCGCCCGCCAGGTCTTCCTGGCGCAGGGCTTCGACGGCGCGAGCATGGGCGAAATCGCCAAGGTCGCCGGCGTGTCGAAGGGCACCCTCTACGTCTATTTCGACAGCAAGGAGCAGCTGTTCGAGGCGCTCACGACCGAGGAAAAGCAGGGACTGGCCGAGGTGCTGTTCAAGCTCGACGGCGATGATCCGGACGTGCGCTCCGTCCTGACCGAGCTCGGCCGGACCTATCTGCGCTATTTCAGCCGTCCGGAGCACATTTCCTCGATCCGCATGGTGATCGGCGCCGCCGAGAAGTTCCCCCGCCTCGGCCAGTCCTATTATGAGGCGGGTCCCTGTCAAGGGATCGCGAGACTCAAGGGCTATTTCGACCGGCAGGCCCGGGCGGGGCGCCTTTCCATCGAAGACACCGAGGTCGCTGCGCAGCATTTCCTGGACCTCTGCGTGTCCGGCGTCGCGCGCCGGCTGCTCTTCGCCGTAGGCAATGTGCCGACCGAGGCCGAGGTCGAGAGAAACGTCGGGAACGCCATCCGCGTCTTCTTCGCGGCCTACGGGCCGAAGGCCGAGCAGGGCTAGCCGAGAGGCGGCCTTGCCGGCGGCCTGGACCCCGAAATACAGTCCCGCTTTCGGGTTCTGCAGGAGACGGCCGTGACCGCCGACATCACCGCCACGTCGACACGCCTCGTGTACGAAAACCGCTGGATGAAGGTGCGGGAGGACGAGATCCGCCGGCGCGACGGCTCGACCGGAATCTATGGCGTCATCGAGAAGGCAGACTTTGCCGTCATCGTGCCCGTCGAGAACGGCTCGACCTATCTGGTCGAGCAGTACCGCTATCCAGTGCAGGGCCGATACTGGGAATTCCCGCAAGGCTCATGGGAGAACTCGCCCGGCACGGATCCCCTCGCCCTCGCGCGCGGCGAACTGCTCGAGGAGACCGGGCTCGTGGCCGACGAGATGCTCCATGCGGGACACCTCTTCGAATGCTACGGACATTCGACCCAGGGCTATGACGTCTATCTCGCCAGAGGCCTGACGCAAACTGAACCCCAGCGCGAGCAGTCGGAGCAGGACATGATCTGCCGCCGTTTCGCCCTGGACGAGGTCGAGCGGATGATCCGGGACGGGATCATCAAGGACGCCACGACGGTCGCGGCCTTCGGCCTGCTGCGCCTTCACCGCTTGATCTGATCCTGCCTCAAGCGTCCTCCCGCATGGCCTCCGCCACGCGGGCTTGGAGCACGTCCGGCTTGCGCAAGATCAGGGCACCCCGCGTGCGCTCGATCAGCCCCTCGTGGGACATCATGGAGAATTCCCGGGTCACCTGCTCCCGGCGGCAGCCGATGCGGGCGGCCATGATGTGGTGGAAGGGCGGAGGCGTGATCACTCGCTCGTTCACCTTGTCTCCGCGCGGGATCGAGAGGCGCAGCAGCTCGGAATAGAGCCGGTGCCGGAGGTCGAGCACGGTCTGCTCCACGAAGCGGGCATTCAGCTCGCGGATGCGCGAGGCCATCAGGCAGAAGAGCCGTCCCGCCACCTCCCTGTTGGAGAACAGGAGTTCCTGGAAGACCGGGGCCGGCATCACGCAGGCCTCGCCCCGGGTGAGCGCCGTCACGTTGGCGGAGCGCTTGATGCCGTCGAGGGCCGCGAGCTCGCCGAACAGCTCGCCCGGCTTCATCTCGTCGAGGATGACCTCCTTGCCGGAGGCGGTACGCATGAGCACCCGCACCTCCCCGGACAGGAGGAAATAGACGTCCGTCGAGAGATCGTCGAAATCGACCAGCGTCTCCTCGGGGGAGAAACGGCGCCAGTTCGACCGCGCCTCGAAGTGGGCGAGATCGATGTCCAGTCCCTTGAAGAGCTGGGCGCCCGCGAGCCGTGCCATCGTTTGCCTCCCTCCTCCGCAAGGGCCTGGTCTGCCGAGACGGACTAAGGCCAAGCTTCAATTATATAGCGTAGCTCCATTCGACAAAAGAGCTGGCCCGAAGAAGCAGCAGGAAAAGTTACGCAACGTCATGCAAGCCGGCCCCTTCAGGCCTTGACGATGTTCCCACCGGACAGGCCGACCCGGGCGCAGGCGTTCCGGGTATCGACGACCACCTTCGCATTCTCGACGACGAGCCTGTAGTCGACATTGTCGTGGTCGGTCGCGATGAGAACCACATCGTAGCCGGCCACCATCGCGGCACCGAGTTCGACCGACCGGCGGCCCATCAGGACCGCGTGCTTTCGCGTCTTCGGGATCTCCGGAACGTAAGGATCATGGTAATCCACGCGGGCGCCCCGGGCCTCGATCAGCTCCATGAGCTTAAGCGAGGGGCTCTCGCGCGTGTCGTCCACATTTTTCTTGTAGGCAACGCCGAGCACGAGGATGCGCGATCCGCTAAACGGCCTGCCGCTCCGGTCCACCACCTCGGCGAGTTTGTTGACCACGTAGTACGGCATGCGCGTGTTGATCTGGCCGGCCAGCTCGATGAAGCGGGTGGCAATATCGTATTCGCGCGCCTTCCAGGTCAGGTAGAACGGGTCGATGGGGATGCAGTGGCCGCCGAGGCCCGGTCCCGGATAGAACGGCATGAAGCCGAACGGCTTGGTCTTGGCGGCGTCGATCACTTCCCAGATGTCTATCCCCATGGCCGCGTAGACGACCTTCAGCTCGTTCACGAGGGCGATGTTGACCGCCCGGAAGATATTTTCCGTCAGCTTCACGGCCTCGGCCGTCGCGGTCGAGGAGACCGGCACGGTCTTCACGACGAGCTGGCCGTAGAGCGCGTCGGCCAGGGCAAGGGCCTCCGGGCCGTCGCCGCCGACCACCTTCGGAATCGCCGAGGTGCCGAAATCCGGATTGCCCGGATCCTCACGCTCCGGCGAGAAGGCGAGAAAGAAGTCCCGGCCCGACCTCATGCCCGTCGCCTCGAAGATAGGCTTCAGCACCTCGTCGGTAGTGCCCGGATAGGTGGTGGATTCCAGGACCACGAGCTGGCCCGAGCGCAGGCAGGGCGCGATGGTCCGGGCCGTGTTCTCCACATAGGAAAGGTCCGGCTCCTGGTGCCGTGTCAGGGGCGTCGGGACGCAGATGAGGATGGCGTCGGGTTCTCCAAGCCGCGAGAAGTCGGCCGTGGCCTCGAACTTGCCCTCCCTCACCGCATCGGCCACGAGACCGTCCGGGATATGCTTGATCAGACTCTCGCCCCCGTTGAGGCGCTTGACCCGGGCCGGGTTGATGTCAAAGCCCAGCACCGGGAAGCCAGCCTTCACGGCCGTCAACGCGAGGGGGATGCCCACATAGCCGAGGCCCACGATGCCAACCTTGAAGCGCCGCGCCCGGATCCGCCCGAGCAGGTCGGCGACATCCACGGCCGTGCCGGCATCTGCTGCGCGATTGACACCCATCTCGAACTCCCGACCGGCCGGTGGCGATTTCGGCGGCCCCATCAACATATCCCGGTCCCATAGGGGGAGGCCACGGCGACGCACCGGCAAGATTACCTGTGTCGAGCGCTCCCTAAGCCTATGTCAAGCGCCGCCCCTTGCCGTTCCTGTGAACGGGCGCCGGGATCCCGGCGGCCAAAAGGCCGCGACCGCCTTGCCAGAGCGGCGTTCGCAGGCCAAAAGGCGCCATGCTTCACGTGTCGGACCTCACCTACCGCATCGGCGACCGGATCATCCTCGACCGGGCTTCCTTCGCCCTGCCGACGGGCAGCAAAGTCGGCCTGGTCGGGCGCAACGGCGCCGGCAAGACCACCCTGTTCCGCATCATCCAGGGGGCGATCCCGGCCGAGGGCGGCGACATCTCCCTGCCCCGGGGCGTCAAGATCGGCGCCGTCGCGCAGGAGGCGCCGGGCGGGCCGGAATCGCTCATCGAGGTAGTGCTCGCGGCCGACAGGGAGCGCACTGCGCTGCTCGCCGAGGCCGAGACCGCCGACGGCTTCCGCCGGGCGGAGATCGAGACGCGCCTCACCGACATCGGGGCCCACTCGGCCCCGGCCCGCGCGGCCGCCATCCTGCACGGCCTCGGCTTCGACGCGGAAGCGCAGAAGCGACCCTGCTCCTCCTTCTCGGGCGGCTGGCGCATGCGCGTGGCCCTCGCGGCGGTCCTCTTCGCCGAGCCCGACCTGCTGCTCCTCGACGAGCCGACCAACTATCTCGACCTCGAAGGCACCCTCTGGCTCTACGATTACTTGAGCCGCTATCCGCACACGGTGCTGATCATCAGCCACGACAGGGAGCTCCTCGACACCTGCGTCAACCACATCCTCCATCTCGACCGGGGCAAGCTCTCGATCTACCGCGGCGGCTACACCTCATTCGCCAAGCAGCTTGCCGAGAAGCGCGAGCTGACCGCGAAGATGCGGGCGAAGCAGGAGGCGGAGCGCAAGCACCTCCAGGCCTTCGTCGATCGCTTCAAGGCCAAGGCCTCCAAGGCGCGCCAGGCCCAGTCGCGCGTCAAGCGGCTGGCGAAGCTCGAACCGATCGCGGCCATCGTCGAGGACGACGTCCTACCCTTCGACCTGCCGGGGCCGGAGCGTCCCGTCGCCCCTCCCCTCATCGCCATCGAGAGCGCCGCCGTCGGCTATGGGGAACGCACGATCCTCGACCGGCTGAACCTGACGATACAGCCCGACGACCGCATCGCGCTGCTCGGCGCCAACGGCAACGGCAAGTCGACCTTCTGCAAGCTCGTCGGCGGCAGGCTCGCGCCCCAGAAAGGCGAGATCCGCTATCCGTCCAAGATGGAGGTGGCCTATTTCGCCCAGCATCAGGTCGACGAGCTGAACCCGAACGCCACCGCCTACGACCACGTCGCCGCGCTCATGTCGGATGCCCCGGTGGCGAAGGTGCGCGCCCGGGCGGCCCGGTTCGGCTTTCCGGGCGCGAAGGCCGACACGCCGGTCTCTGCCCTGTCCGGCGGCGAGAAGGCCCGCCTTCTCATGGGGCTCGCCGCCTTCCACGGCCCCAACCTGCTCATCCTCGACGAGCCGACCAACCATCTCGACATCGACAGCCGCACCGCCCTGATGGAGGCGATCAACGACTACACGGGCGCCGTAATCCTGGTGAGCCACGACCGCTTCCTGATCGAGGCCTGTGCCGACCGGCTCTGGATCGTCGGCAACGGCACCGTGAGGCCCTTCGACGGGGATATGGACGACTACCGGCAGCTCGTCCTCTCTGGAGAGCTGGAGCCGCAGCGCCGGCAGGAAAGGCCGCAGGCCGCCTCGACCTCCCGCGTGGACGAGCGTCGGGCCGCCGCCGAGCGGCGGGTGGCGCTGGCTCCCCTGCGCAAGAAGCTGGAGGCGCTGGAGGCGCGGATGACAAAGCTCGCCGACGCTATCGGCAAGGTCGATGCGGCGCTCGCCGACGGCACCGCCTTCCAGAAGGATCCCGCGAAGGCCACGGAGCTGGCGAAGATGCGCGCGGAAGCCGCCGAGACCCTCGCATCCGTGGAGGAAGAGTGGCTGGCGGTGAGCCACGAGATCGAGGAAGCCTCGGCCTGAGGCAAGCACCCGTCCTACGGGAGAGGTGGTGCGCTTACCTCACGATCCGGTCGAGTCGATTGTCGACGAAGAAGTAGAGCTCTCGTCCGCCAGGCTCGGAATAGAGCACCTGCACCTCGCGCTGGCCCTTGCCGCTCTCGCCGACGAGCACGTCGGTCGCCGGCTTGCCCTTCAGGCGCACGAGGTCGCATTCGGTGATGCCGGGCTCGATGGCGGTCGCCGTCCCGGTCGGGGTTCCGGTGCAACGGCCGTCCGGGCCGAGCACGGGCCCGTCGATGGCGGGACCGGCCGAGGCCATGGGCATGGGCGCAGGTGCCGCGGCGACGGCCGGTGCTTCCGTCCGGCTGCTGTTGCAGGCAGCGAGCCCCAGCGCCGCGAAAGCCACGATCGAGACGACCTTCATGTGCATTCCGTTCAATCCCTGTTGTCGCCGGCCCGGGCGCGCAGCGCCTCCTCGAAGAGGTGGCGGGCATCGTCCCGGAAGGCCTGGCGCGAGTCCTGGCGCGAATAGAACATGTGGCCGCCTTCGTAAACCTTGAGCGCGAGGCGCGGCTCGGGGCCGAGATCGGGGATCTGGTTCATGAGAAGCTGCGAGGCGTAGTACGGCGTCACCAGATCGGTGAAGCCGTGGGTGATCAGAACCCTCAGCTTGCCGTCGAGGGCCAAGGCCTGCCGCAGTTCGTCGAGGCTCTCGGGCGCCTCGCGCCCGCCGCCCCAGCGCCAGGCCTGGTTCACCGCTCCGCTGAGCAGGTTGTAGCGCCCTTCCGCCTTGTAGTTCAGAGTGCTGGTGAGGTGGTCGATGATCGCGCTCGTGAGGGGCGCCGTCATGCCGTCTAGGACCGGATCCTCGAAGCGGGACAGGTTGGCGCTCGGATTGGGATCGGCGGTCGCGACATTTGTGTCGTAGGCGCTCACCACCTCCGCGGACCGGCGGCGAAGCTCCCTCTGGAGGGTGCGCACGTCGATGCGCCCCGCGAGGCGCCGGGTGAGTTCCGGGTCGAGCCCGGTCAGCTCGGCCACGCGCCGGCTGACGCGCTCCACCGCCTCCCGGTCGCGATATCCCTTGACCATGTCGACGAGATATTCGCCCGAGGCATAGGCTTCCGCCGCAGCGAGCGCCTCCCGCGTGACCGGGCCCTTGCCGCTGAGCGCGGCCGCCGCCATGGAGGGCAGCCGGGCCGCGATGGCCCAGGGATCGGTCACGTCCTGATCGATCCACGCGAAATCGAGCACCGGCGACACGAGGACGAGGCCGCTGAAGCCGATGCCCTGGTCGCTCTGCAGCTTCTGCGCCAGCAGCGGCCCGCGGAAGCCGCCATAGCTCTCGCCGGCGAAGAATTTCGGCGACTGGAGCCGGCCCTTCTCCTTCAACCAGCGCATGACGAAGGCCGCGAGCCCGTCGATGTCGCCCTGGACCGAGTAGAACCGCTCCCGGACCTGATCGCCGCCGACGACCCTGCTGTAGCCGGTGCCGGGCGGGTCGATGAAGACGAGATCCGTGAAGTCGAGCCACGTCTCGGCGTTCGGCACGAGGCTCGGGGGAGCCGAGGGGCTGATGGTGGGCCCGTCGAGCGGGAGCCGCCAGGGGCCGGTGGCCAGCAGGTGCATATAGGCGGACGACGCCCCGGGACCGCCGTTCACCACGAAGGTGACGGGGCGGTTGGCCGGATCCGCATCCTCCCGCACATAGGCCGTAAAGCCGATCTCCGCCTGCGGCGCCCCCTGCGGGTCGGTCAGGGTCAGGGATCCGGCCGTCGCGAGGAAGCGCAACGTCCGGCCGGGAAGCTCCAGCGTGTGCCGGGTGACCGATTCCGGCGGAAGCTGCTGCGCCTCCGGGCGGCGCGCCTCTTGCCTTTCCTGCCGTTCCGGAGCGGGCCTCCCCTCCTGGGCGTGGAGCGCCAGGGGCGCGGCGATCGAGACGCAGAGGGCCGCGGACAGGAAGAGGCGGGAATTCCGGATCATGTCAGGCATCCTTTTGGCCTTCCTCCAACTGGGACGGCCGATCTTCGTTTCAAATCACGGAACCGTCAGGCCTTGCGCTGCCAGCGCCCGCGCTCGTCCTGCTGCCAGTAGGTGGCCTCGTGTCCCGCCTCCTTGACGGCCCGCCACTGGTCGCGGGCAAGGGCCAGGGCCTGGAGGTCGTTACCGTCGAACAGGATTGCGACCCTCTGGTAGGCCGAGAGATCCGGCGGCAGGTCGGCGCCTTCCGCGAGGAAACGTATCGCGGCGCCATTGGGATTGGCGTCGGACAGGGTGATCAGGACCGGCTGGTCCGCCGCATGGGCCTCCCGGTCGGTCCCGTGCGGCAGGAAGCTCTCGTCCGTGAAGGTCCAGAGGTGGTCGTCGAGGGCGGCCATCCGCTCCTCGGTCGTCACCTGGACCACCGCGCGCCAGTCCCGCTCCAGGGTCTTCTGGAGCAGGGTCGGCAGCACGGCCTCGAGGGACTGGTTCTGGAGATGGTAGAAAAGGACCTCGGCCATCGCCCTCACATTCCGCTACGGGAGATGGCCGGTCCGGAGGTGAGCCGGCCCTTTTCCGACCTCATGCTCAGCCCTCGTAGTAGTCCCGCACCAGCCGGTCGAGCAGGCGCACGCCCCAGCCGGAGCTCCAGCCCCGGTTGATCTCGGTCTGCGGCGAGCCCATGGCGGTGCCGGCGATATCGAGATGGGCCCAGGGCACGTCGTTGACGAAGCGCTGGAGCAGCGCCGCCGCCGTGCTGGAGCCGCCATGGCGGCCGCCCGAGTTCTTCATGTCGGCGAACTTGGACTCGATCATCTTGTCGAACTCGGGGCCGAGCGGCATGCGCCAGACCCGCTCGCCGGTCGCCTGCCCGGCCGCCGCGATGCGCTGGGCGAGCTCGTCGTTGTTCGAGAACAGACCGGCATATTCCTGGGCCAGCGCCACGATGATCGCCCCGGTCAGGGTCGCCAGGTCGATCATGAACTTGGGCTTGAACCGGTCCTGCACGTACCAGAGCACGTCCGCCAGCACGAGGCGGCCCTCGGCGTCCGTGTTGACGATCTCGATGGTCTGACCCGACATGGTGGTAACGATGTCGCCCGGACGCTGGGCGTTGCCGTCGGGCATGTTCTCCACCAGGCCGATGACGCCGACCACGTTCGCCTTGGCCTTGCGCGCCGCGAGAGCGTGCATGAGGCCGACCACGCAGGCGGCGCCCGCCATGTCGCCCTTCATGTCCTCCATGCCGCCGCCCGGCTTGATGGAGATGCCGCCGGAATCGAACACGACGCCCTTGCCGATGAAGGCGATGGGCTTGTCCGCCCCCCTGCCGCCGTTCCAGCGCATGATCGCGACCCGGCTGCCGCGGGTCGAACCCTGGCCGACGCCGAGAAGAGCCCGCATTCCGAGCTTCTGCATGGCCTTCTCGTCGAGGATCTCGACCTCGACTCCGACCTTGGCGAGGGCCTCTGCCCGGGCGGCGAATTCTTTGGGGCCCAGCACGTTCGGCGGCTCGTTGACGAGGTCGCGGGCGATCATGACGCCGGCCGCCACGCCCTCCCGGGCCTTGCAGGCCTTCTTCACGGCGGCGGGATCGGCCACGCTGAAGGTCAGGCGCGCCGTGCCGTTCTGGCCATTCTCGTCCTTCTTGGTCTTGTAGCGGTCGAAACTGTAGCGGCGCAGCTGCGCGCCGAGAGCCAGGTCGGCGACCGCATCGGGCGTCACGTCGACGCCCGGCAGATCGAGCACGGCCGTGGCGGCCTTGGCCGAGACCTTTCCGGCGACGAGGCCGCCGAGCTGGGCCCAGTCCAGGGAAGTCCGGTCCTTCTCGCCGCCGATCCCGATCACGATTAGCCGGTCCGCATCCAGGGCGGCGGGGGCCGGGATCGTCATGGCCGACTTGGCCTTGCCCTTGAAGTTCTCCACGGCAGCGGCCCTGGCGATGAGCTCGACAGCCTTGGACCCGATCTGCTTGGCGACGGCCGGAGTCGGCTTCAGCTTCTCGTCCACGAAGACGACGAGGTCACCGGTCCCGAACGTCCCATGAGCCTGGAAATCGATCTTGAAGCTGTCCGCCATGAAATCCTCTTGTTTGTGCTCTTGAAGCGACCGGGGCCGGTTGCGACTTGGTGACATACATCGACCACCGTAAGAGTTCGCGCAAGGCTTTGCCTTGAAAGGATCGCAATCCCAGGCTCTTGGGAGGCCGCCCTTGCCTTGAGGGCGGGTGACAGGGTACCCAGGCCGGAACGCCCGGGGGCGAAGGCTTCATGACTCTTCTCGAACGCTACATCCTGAAAATCGCCTTTTCGGCCTTCGCGGCATGTCTCGTCGCGCTCACGGGGGTCATCTGGATCACCCAGGCCCTGCGCGAGCTCGACCTACTGACCGGCAAGGGTCAGACCCTCTTCATCTTCCTGACGGTCACGGGCCTGTCCCTGCCGGCGCTGATCACCGTGATCTCGCCGGTGGCCCTGTTCCTGGCGACGATCTACGCCCTCAACAAGCTCAACAGCGATTCGGAGCTGATCGTCATGAGCGCCGCCGGCATGCGGCCCGCGCGCCTCCTGAGGCCGTTCCTGGTCCTGGGCGCCTTCGTGTGCCTCGTCGTGGGGATCATCACGGTCTACGTCATGCCGGCGAGCTTCCAGGAGATGCGCAACCTCGTGACGAAGATCCGCGCCGACTTCGTGGCCACGATGGCCAAGGAAGGCCAGTTCATCACCCTGGACAACGGGATCACGTTCCACTACCGCGAACGCTCGGGCGACGCCCTGCTCGGCATCTTCATGGAGGACCAGCGGGAAAAGGACAAATCCATTGTCTACCTTGCGGAGCGGGGCCAGACCGTGGAGGCTAACGGCCAAGCCTATCTGGTCCTCGAAAAGGGCAGCGTCCAGCGCAAGGAGCCGAACAGCCGCGATTCCTCCATCGTGGCCTTCGAACGTTACGCGGTCGATCTCTCGGCCTTCAACCAGGACGGCGAGGGAGAGATCGTCTACAAACCCCGCGAGCGGGGCACGGCGCAGCTCCTCTTCCCGGACAAGAACGACGTCTTCTACCAGTATCAGGAGGGCCGCATGCGGGCCGAGCTACACGACCGGCTCTCCTCCTGGCTGTATCCCCTCGCCATGATGGCGATCGCCTTCGCGGCTCTGGGGGACCCGCGCACCACCCGCCAGGGGCGAGGCCTCGCCATCGCGGCAGCGGTGCTGGCCGTGGTGGTCATGCGAATCGCCGGCTTCGCGGCCTCGAGCGCGGTGGTCCGGTCGCAGGCTGCCGTGGTCGCGGTCTATGCGGTGCCCCTGATGTCTCTCGCCGTTTCCCTGGCGCTGGTCCTGCACGGGCCGGCGGTCAGGGCCCTGCCGGCGAAGCTCCGCACCCTCGGGCGGCGCGGCGCCCTGTCACGCACTCCCCGCACGCAGAAGGCTTGAGCATGCTGATCGGCCGGACGCTCGGCTTATATTTCTCGCGGCAGTTCCTGAAGACTATCTTCCTCGTCTTCGCGACCGTCTTCGCCCTCGTCTACACCCTCGACTTCGTCGAGCTGATGCGCCGCGCCGGCGACACGGAGGGCGCCACCGCTCCCCTGATGGCGCAGCTCGCCCTGTTCCGGACCCCCGCCATCGCCGAGCAGGTCATGCCCTTCGCGGTCCTCTTCGGCAGCATGGCGGCCCTCCTGCAGCTGAGCCGAAAGCTGGAGCTCGTGATTGCCCGCGCGGCCGGAATCTCGGCCTGGCAGTTCCTGCAGCCGGGCCTTTTCGTCGCCCTCATGATCGGGATCGTGTCGGTCACGATCTACAACCCGGCCTCGGCCTATCTGAAGCAGGCGGCCTCGGACTTGGAGGCACGGATCTTCAGCAACGCCCTCAAGGCAGGGAGCAAGCCGATCTGGATTCGCCAGAAGAGCCTCGACGGGCAGGCCATCTTCCGGGCCGAGGCCGCCCGCAACGATTCGGCGACCATCACCGGCGTCACGGTCTACGCCTTCGACCCGTCAGGAGCCTTCAGCCAGAGGATCGAAGCGAAGGAGGCGACCCTCCACGAAGGCTTCTGGGAGCTGAAGGAGGCCCGCGTCCTAAGTGCGACCGAGGAGCCGCACTCCTATGACCGGTTCGTGGTCGCGTCCGGCCTGAAGCCGTCCGAGGTCCGTCAGAGCTTCATCGATCCCGACGCGGTCCCCTTCTGGAACCTGAAGGAGACCATCCAGCGCCTGGAGCAGGCGGACATCATCACGACCACCTACCGCCTGCACTACGACATTCTCCTCGCCCGCCCCCTGCTGTTCATCGCCATGGTGTTCGTCGCGGCATCCGTGTCGTTAAGATTCTTTCGATTTGGCGGTGTAGCGATGATGGTTCTGGGTGGCGTTGCGGCCGGCTTCATGCTTTATGTCGCGACGGAGCTTATGGCGGAGCTTGGAGCCTCCGGAATCATCAGCTCGGTTGTCGCAGCCTGGTTCCCTGCTGTAGTAGGCAGTTTGTTAGGGACTCTGGCGTTGTTGTACCAAGAGGACGGCTGACAGTCCTCGACGTAGGGGCACGGTAAGGGAGTAGGCATGGAACGGGGCAAGGCAACGATCGCAACGTCTGCGGTCGCGATGGCGCTTCTATGTGCTGTCGGGTCTGAGCCTGTCCTTGCGCAATCCCTTAACGAGAGGATCGCCGCTCAGGCGCAGACGGGTTCCGGACAGGACCGGCTCCTCGTCGACGCCAAGGAAATCATCTACAACAACGACAACAACACGATCTCGGCCGCCGGCGACGTCCAGATGAGCTATCAGGGCCGCGTGCTGCAGGCTGACCGGGTCACCTACGACCGGAACACCGGCCGGGTGTTCGCCGAGGGCAACGCCCGCCTCACCGATTCGAGCGGCGCCGTCATCACGGGCAATCGTTTCGAGCTGACGGACGATTTCAAGGACGGCTTCATCGACTCCCTGCGCGTCGTCCAGACGACGGTGGAGAACGGCCAGCCCGTCACCACCCGCTTCTCGTCCCCCCGCGCCGAACGCGCCGGCGGCGAGACGACCACCTTCGAGCGCGGCACCTACACCGCCTGCGAACCGTGCAAGGACAACCCGGAGCGCCCCCCGCTCTGGCAGGTCAAGGCTGCTCGCATCATCCACAACAACAGCGAGCAGACCATCTACTACGAGGATGCGAGCCTGGAGGTTTTCGGGCTGCCTGTTGCCTATCTGCCGTATTTCTGGACGCCGGACCCGACCGTCAAGCGCAAGACCGGCTTCCTTGCTCCGCGCTACGTCTACTCGAGCTCGCTCGGCGTCGGCGCGTCGATCCCGTTCTTCTGGGCCATCGCCCCGAATTTCGACCTGACCTTCACGCCCACCATCCTGAGCCGCCAGGGAGTCCTCGGCGAGGTCGAGTGGCGGCATCGCCTCGAGAACGGCTCCTACAACATCCGAGCGGCCGGCATCCTGCAGCGCGACAGCGACGCCTTCCTCGACAGCCCCTTCGGTCCGGGCGACCGGGAAGAGCGCGGCTCGCTGGAATCGACGGGCCTATTCTACATCAACGAGAACTGGAAGTGGGGCTGGGACGTCGCCCTCGTATCCGACAAGTGGTTCCTGCAGAACTACCGGATCAAGAGCGAGAGCCTCAGCTCCCTCTACGTCAAGGAGTCGATCTCGACCCTCTACCTGCAGGGCCAGGGCGACCGCTCCTTCTTCGACATGCGGGGTTATTACTTCCAGGGCCTGTCGACGCGCGACTGGCAGAAGCAGCAGCCGGTCGTTCATCCGGTCCTGGACTACAACAAGCGCATCACGCCCGCGGGAATCGGCGGCGAGTTCGCCATCGACGTAAACGTGACCAGCCTCTCGCGCGAGGCCGCGCAGTTCGAGCAGCTTCCGAAGCAGCAGACCTATCTTTTCGGACTCTATGAGACCTGCACCGTGTTCGAGCGCGGCTCCTGCCTCGTGCGCGGCATGAGCGGCTCGACTTCGCGTGCGTCGGTCACCGCCTCCTGGAGGCGGGAATTCATCGACCCGCTCGGCCAGGCCTGGACGCCCTTCGCCTATGTCCGCGCCGACAATTTCTGGATCGCGCCGGACTTCAACGGCTACCAGAACATCGAGCTGTCCAACTTCATGGGCGGCGACGACGACTACCTGTTCCGGGCCATGCCGGCGGTCGGCCTGGAATACCGCTTCCCCTTCGTGGCCGATATCGGCACTTCGGGCACGCAGATCATCGAGCCCATCGCGCAGATCATCGCCCGCCCGAACGAGACGCGGATCGGCCACCTGCCCAACGAGGACGCCCAGAGCCTCGTCTTCGACGACACGTCCCTCTTCGACTGGGACAAGTTCTCGGGCTACGACCGGGTCGAGGGCGGCGTCCGCGCCAATGTGGGCCTGCAATACACCGTCACGGGCGCCGACGGCTTCTACGCCAACGCCCTCTTCGGCCAGTCCTACCAGGTCGCGGGCCGCAACTCGTTCCGGCAGGGCGACCTCGCCAATGTCGGCCCCGAGTCGGGGCTCGATTCCCGCGCCTCGGATTATGTCGGCCGGTTCCAGCTGAAGCCGAACGACAATTTCTCCTTCACGACCCGGGCCCGGTTCGATCAGGAGGATTTCTCAGTCAACCGGTTCGAGGCCGGCTTTACGGCGAACTTCAACCCGTACCTGCCGGTCTCGACCTCGCTCACCTATGCCCGCTATGCGGAACAGCCCACGATCGGCTTCGACCGTCGCGAAGGCTTCCTCGCCTCCGCGCGGTGGCAGGTGACGCCGAACTGGTACGTCTCCGGCTCGGTGCTCCTGGATCTCGACCGCTATCTCCTGGCCCGCGACACCTTCGCGTCTCAGTTCGCCATCGATCCGGCGACGGCGGTGTACAACCGGACCCAAGCCGCTTATGTCAGCTCCATGAGCCTCGGCGTCGGCTATATCGACGAGTGCACCGTCTTCTCGGTGAACTACTCGGTGTCGCCGCGCGACATCGCCGTCACGTCGGGCGAGAAGGACCGGAACCACACGGTGCTGCTGCGGCTTGAGTTGCGCACCCTCGGCGAGGTGACCTTCAACCAGAACCTCGGCAACGAATCCTCGCAAGACGGTGTCGCGGCCCAGTGACCGGGCAGAGCCTGCTTCTCGTCACGCAGGGCGACCCGGCCGGGATCGGGCCCGAACTGAGCCTGAAGGCATGGCTCCAGCGGCGCGAGGCATCCCTGCCCGCCTTCGCGGTCGTCGCCGACCCGGATCATCTTCGCCGCGTCGCCGGGGCGCTCGGCTGGGAGGTTCCCGTTGAGACGGTCGACACCTACTGCGCGGTGGCCGCTTTCGACCGGGCCCTGCCGGTGATCCCGCTGCAGCACAGCGTGTCGACACGGCCGGGACAGCCCGATCCGTCTTATGCCCGCGCGGTGATCGAGGCCATCGAGACGGCCGTGCGGCTGGTCGGCGCCGGCGATGCCTCGGCGCTCGTCACCAATCCCATCGCCAAGCACGTGCTCTACGAAGCGGGGTTCCGGCACCCCGGCCACACGGAGTTCCTCGCCTCCCTGGCGGCGGAGCCCGGCAGCGACGCCCCGCATCCCGTGATGATGCTGTGGAGCGACGAGCTCGCGGTCGTGCCGGTCACGGTGCACATCCCGCTTGCATCGGTGCCCTCGGCCCTTACGACGGACCTGATCGTCGCGACCGGACGGATCGTGGCGCGGGAACTGAAGGAGCGCTTCGGCCTTTCCCATCCGCGCCTTGCCGTGGCAGGCCTGAACCCTCACGCGGGCGAGAACGGAGCCATGGGAGCCGAGGACAGCACCATCATCGCCCCCGCCATCGAGGTCCTGCGCGGCGACGGCATCGAAGTCTCGGGCCCCCTGCCCGCCGACACCATGTTCCATGCCCGCGCCCGGCGCCGCTATGACGCCGCGCTTGCCATGTATCACGACCAGGCGCTGATCCCCATCAAGACCATCGCCTTCGACGAGGCGGTCAACGTGACGCTGGGCCTTCCCTTCGTGCGCACCTCGCCGGACCACGGAACGGCCTTCGACATCGCGGGCCAGGGCATCGCCCGGCCCGACAGCCTGATCGCCGCCATCAGGCTTGCCGCGCGCCTGGGCGCGAGGCCGCGCGCGCCATGAGCCAGATCGACGACCTGCCGCCCCTGCGCGAGGTGGTGCGCACCCACGGCCTCATGGCCAAGAAGTCCCTCGGCCAGAACTTCCTCTTCGACCTCAACCTCACCAGCCGGATCGCCCGCTCCGCCGGCCCGCTCGAAGATTCCACCGTCATCGAGGTAGGACCCGGCCCAGGCGGACTCACCCGAGCCATCCTGGCGGCAGGCGCCAAGCGCGTGATTGCCGTCGAGCGGGACGAACGATGCCTGCCGGCCCTTGCGGAGATCGCGGCGCGCTATCCCGGCCGGCTGGAGGTGGTCGAGGCGGATGCCCTGGAATTCGACCCACGGCCCATGGTCGGCGAGGGGCCGGTCCGTATCATCTCCAACCTCCCCTACAACGTGGGCACCGCCCTGCTCACCGGCTGGCTCGCGACCGAGGAATGGCCGCCCTGGTGGTCCTCGCTCACCCTCATGTTCCAGCGGGAGGTGGCCGAGCGCATCGTGGCCGACGAGAGCGACCCGAAGGATTACGGGCGCCTCGGCGTCCTCTGCGGCTGGCGCACCCTGGCCCGCATCCTCTTCGACGTCCCGCCCTCAGCCTTCGTGCCGCCGCCCAAGATCATGTCGAGCGTCGTTCACCTGACGCCCCGGGCAGAGCCCCTGCCGTGCCGCATCGGTGCGCTCGAGGCGGTCACCCGCGCGGCCTTCGGTCAGCGCCGCAAGATGCTGCGCCAGAGCCTGAAATCCATCACGCCGGACCCGTCAGGCGTCATCGGGGCGGCGGGGCTGGAGGAGACGACCCGGGCCGAGAACGTGCCGGTGGAGGGGTACGTCGCTTTGGCGAATGCGTGGGATCGACGGACCTGACGCCAGTCTTCGCAAGACCTTAATGCTTCCATTGCAGGATAAGGATCGGCAAAAGGCTGAATTGGAACGGCATCGGGGACTGACATGACGCAGCCGCGCAAGAAAATCGGGCTTCTGTTCGGCGGACGCTCGGCCGAGCACGAGGTCTCGAAACTCTCCGCCGCCAACATCTTCCGCGCGCTTGATCCGGACCTGTACGACGTCATTCTGATCGGGATCCGCCGCGATGGCCGGTGGGTTCTCTGCGACGGCGGCAACGGCGCCGGCAGCGGCCCGCGCTCCCTCGACATTCCTGACGGCGCTCCGCCGGTGGCCTTGCTGCCGGGAGGAGGCGGCGAGATGATCGTGCTTGGGGATGCCCGTGTCCCCGAAACCATTCGCCTCGACGCCGTCGTGCCAGTGCTCCATGGGCCGAACGGCGAGGACGGCACGATCCAGGGTTTGCTGGAGCTGGCCAATGTTCCCTATATCGGCTCCGGCGTGATGGGCTCCGCCGCCGGCATGGACAAGGACGTCGCCAAGCGGCTCCTGCGGGACGCCAACCTTCCGGTCGTGCCGTTCCTGACCCTCTCCCCGAGCCGGCACGTGGACTATCGCACGGCATCGGAGGCGCTCGGGACGCCGGAACTCTTCGTGAAGCCCGCCAATATGGGATCGTCCGTGGGCGTGTCACCGGCCGCCTCGGCCGCGGAGTTCGACCGCGCCTGCGAACTCGCCTTCCGCTACGACGCGAAGGTCCTCGTGGAGCGAAGCGTCAAGGGAGCACGCGAGATCGAATGCTCGGTCCTCGAAGACGCCTCCGGAGAGGTTCGCGCGTCCCCCCTCGGCGAGATTGTCCCGGCCACGAGCCACGGCTTCTACAGCTATGACGCCAAATATATCGACGCAGACGGCGCGCTGCTGCGCATCCCGGCCGATCTCGCGCCGGACCTCACGCGCCGCATCCAAGGCCTCGCAACCGAGACCTTCCGCGTGCTGAACTGCGAAGGAATGGCGCGCGTCGACTTCTTCGTCGATCCGGCGCAGGAGTGGAGCCTCTACGTGAACGAGGTGAATACCCTGCCCGGGTTCACGGCGATCAGCATGTATCCCAAGCTCTGGGAGGCCGGAGGCCTGTCGCAGGAGGAGTTGATGGACATCCTGATCCGGCACGCCGTCGCGCGCCACGAACGACGCAATGCCCTCGCCCTCATGTGAGGGAGCGGCCTCTATGTGACCGCCTCACCGAGCAGTCCATCGATGAAGCCCTCCATCTCCACCTGACGCTCGCGGCGCAGGCGCTCGGCGGCGAGGATCGCCTTCAGGTCGCCGTAGGTGCGGTCGAGGTCGTCGTTGATCAGCACGTAGTCGTAGGCAGCCCACTGGGCGATCTCGTCCCGGGCGTTGCGCAGGCGCCGAGCGATGACCTCGGGCGTGTCCTCGGCGCGGCGTTCGAGCCGTGCCTTCAGCTCCGCCATGGAGGGTGGCAGGATGAACACGCTCACCACGTCGGAGCGCATCTTCTCGACGATCTGCCGGGTGCCCTGCCAGTCGATGTCGAACATCATGTCCTCGCCGCGGGCGAGGGCCTGCTCCACCGGCTTGCGGGGCGTTCCGTAGTAGTTGCCGTGGACCTGCGCCCATTCGAGCAGGTCGCCCCGGTCCCGCAATTCCTCGAAATCGGCGATGTTCTCCATGAAATTGTAATGGACGCCGTTGATCTCGGATGGGCGCTTCTGGCGGGTCGTCACCGAGATCGACAGGCGGATCCCCCGGTCCTCGCGCACGAGGTTGCGCGTGAGGGTAGACTTGCCCGCCCCGGACGGCGAGGACAGGATCAGCAGAAGACCGCGCCGCTTCAGTTCCACCACGCTCGAACTCCTCGACTACTCTACGTTCTGAACCTGCTCGCGGAACTGTTCGATGACGGCCTTGAGGTCAAGTCCAATCCGCGAGAGCGACACGTCATTGGCCTTTGAGCAGAGGGTGTTCGCCTCGCGGCCGAATTCCTGGGCCAGGAAGTCGAGGCGCCGGCCGACCGGGCCGCCCTCCCTCATCAGGCCCCGTGCCGCCTCCACGTGCGCCCGCAGCCGATCGAGCTCCTCGCGAATATCCGCCCGGGCGGCTATGAGCACCGCCTCCTGGTGGAGACGGGCTGGATCGAGGGTGGCCTTTCCTTCGAGCAGTTGCTCGATCTGCGCCTCCAGGCGCACCCTGATGGCCTCCGGGCGGCGGGCCGGCGAGGCATCCGCCTCGTCCACGAGCCGCAGGATGCTATCGAGGTGCTGGTTCAGAACGCCCGCCAGGGCCAGCCCCTCCCTGCGCCGCGCGGAGACGAGCGCCTCGATCAGGGAGCCTATGCCGGCCTTCAGGGCCTGAACGAGGGTCTCGTCCTGGCTCGGATCGAGGGCATCGTCATCGAGCTCTACGACTCCGCGAACGGACAGAAGCCCGTCGAGAGAGGCGGGCTGGACGTTGGGCGGAAGCGTGAGATTGCCGACGGCCGTCAGGAGCGACTGCAGCACTTCCTGGTTCACGCGCAGCCTGGGCGCGGACGAAGCTCTGGTGAGCGAGAGGTTGAGCTGCCCCTGCCCGCGGGTGAGCACCTTCATGATTTGGCTGCGCGCATCCTCGCCCACCCCGTCCAGGCCGGACGGCGTGCGCACGCGGATCTCGAGGCCTCGCCCGTTCACGGTCTTGAGCTCCCAAGCCCATTGGTAGGAACCTGTGATGCCGGCCTCGCGGGCAAAGCCGGTCATGCTCGCAATGGACATGCGGTGAACCTCGGGCGTCCTTCAAAAATCCGGCGCGACCATAATGCGCGCCCGCCTCTGTCACAAGCAGCGAAGCCGTCATGCCCGTGCGGAAGAGCGAATCCGGACCTCCTGGTCGAGGGCGCTTGTCGACCCAACCGGGTCGAACCGGAGCCGATGCTATGGCTGGCTCAGGACGGGGACGTTCTTGGGGGAATTCAAGTCGTAGGTCTTGTTCTTGAGAGGGTCCTTGTCGGTTCCCTCACTGGCGTCGAAGCCGCGCCCGTTGGCCTGCCGAGTGCCGGGGCGCGCGGCGTTGGCGGAGCCCCGCAGCTCCGGCGCGAGGCTGCCCTGCGAGCCCGGCGGGACAGAGCCCTCGGCCTCCGGCACGACCCGATCCACTTCGTCGGGCGCATCGGTGGTCGCCCGCGTCTTCTCGATCTGGCGCCACCGGGCCACGTTGCGCTGATGCTGCTCGTAGGTCTCGGCGAAGGCATGTCCGCCGGACCCGTCGGCGACGAAGTAGAGGTCCTTGGTCCGCGACGGATTGGCGACCGCCTCGAGGGCCGCCCGGCCCGGATTGGCGATGGGTCCCGGCGGCAGGCCCTCGATCGTATAGGTGTTGTAGGGGGTGGGCGTATCGATCTCGGTCCGCGTGATCCCGCGGCCCAGGGTGCCCTTGCCGCCCACGAGGCCGTAGACGATCGTCGGGTCGGACTGGAGCTTCATGCGCTTCATCAGACGATTGATGAACACGCCGGCCACGCGCGTGCGCTCGTCGGCCCGGCCCGTTTCCTTTTCGACAATGGAGGCGAGAATCACCAGCTCCTGCGGCGTCTTGATGGGCAGCTCCGGCGAACGGCGCTGCCAGATCTGGGTGAGCACCTGGCGATGGGCCGCCTGCATGGAATTGATGATCTGCTGACGGGTGGTGCCGCGCTCGAACTTGTAGGTATCGGGCAGGAGGGTGCCCTCCCGGGGCGTCTCCAGAATGTCGCCCGTGAGGATCTCGTGCTCATAGAGGCGCGCCACGATCTGCTCGCTCGTGAGGCCCTCGGGGATTGTCACCGAGTGCAGGATCGCCTTGCCCTGGACGAGGGTGTCGATGGCGTCCGAGATGCTGGTTCCGGCCTTGAACAGGAACTCGCCCGCCTTGAGCTGCCCCCGCTGGCGGTTGACCAGGGCGTAGAGCTCGAACAGCAGAGGCTGCTCGATCACGCCCTCCTTCTTGAGGATGTCGGCGATTTCGCCGGTTCCGGTATTGCGCGGGATCAGCACGACCTTGTCGGTCTGAAGCGGCCCCTTCTCGGTCACCTCCCGCTCGAGCATGCCGAACCCGAACAGGGCCGCTACGGCCACGGCGATGAGAAGCGTCAGCAGGCCGCTCATGATCGCGAGCGGACCGCCCCGGCGGCGGCGGATGCGCGGCGGCGGCGGCGGCGCGGCCATGGGCTTGATCGCCTCACTCGGGGATTTGGGAGAAAGCCGCGGCTGCTGCTCCTCCTGGTGTGCCTCCGGTGACGAGATCAAGGTCTGCTTTTTTCTGCCGAACATCACGCTGCTTTTCTGGTGCCGGTCGGCAATCCTGCCGCCTCTCCGACACACTAACGGGGATTATGGCGAAAAGCCGTAACGCGGTCGCCCGATCGCTCAGGCGGCCCGGCGGAAGATTAACGAGGCGTTGGTGCCGCCGAACCCGAAGGAGTTCGACAGGACCACGTTGATCTCCTTGGGCTTGGCCTTGTGCGGGATGAGATCGATGGCGGTCTCGACGGACGGATTGTCGAGGTTGATGGTCGGCGGCACGACGCCGTCCCGCATGGCCAGGATGGAGAAGATCGCCTCGACGGCGCCGGCGGCGCCAAGCAGGTGTCCGATGGCCGACTTGGTCGACGACATGGCGAGCTTGCCGGCAGCGTTGCCGACGATGCGCTCCACCGCCTTCAGCTCGAGCTCGTCGCCGAGCGGCGTCGAGGTGCCGTGGGCGTTGATGTAGTCGATCTCTGAGGCCGAGATCCCGGCGCGCTTGATGGCGGCCGCCATGCAGCGATAGGCCCCGTCCCCGTCCTCCGACGGCGAGGTGATGTGATAGGCGTCGCCCGACAGGCCGTAGCCGATCACCTCGGCGTAGATCTTCGCCCCGCGGGCTTTGGCGTGCTCATACTCCTCGAGCACCACAACGCCGGCCCCCTCGCCCATGACGAATCCGTCGCGGTCCTTGTCGTAGGGGCGCGAGGCGCGGGTCGGATCGTCGTTGTAGCCCGTGGACAGGGCGCGGCAGGCGGCGAAGCCCGCGATGGAAAGGCGATTGATCGGCGATTCCGTGCCGCCCGCCACCATCACGTCCGCGTCGCCGAGCGCGATGAGGCGGGCCGCGTCGCCGATGGCGTGCGAACCGGTGGAGCAGGCGGTCACGACCGCGTTGTTCGGGCCCTTGAGGCCGTGCTCGATGGAGACGTAGCCGCCGGCCAGGTTGATGAGGCGGCCGGGGATGAAGAAGGGCGAGACCCGGCGCGGGCCGCGCTCGATGAGGGTCTGGGACGCCTCGTAGATGCCGCCGATGCCGCCGATGCCGGAGCCGATCAGCACGCCGGAAGCGCACTGGTCCTCGTAGGTGGTGGGCTTCCAGCCCGCGTCGTCGAGGGCCTGGGTGGCGGCCGCCATGGCATAGACGATGAAGGGATCGACCTTGCGCTGCTCCTTCGGCTCCATCCACTGGTCGGGATTGAAGGTGCCGTCGGAACCGTCGCCGCGCGGGATCTGGCAGGCGATCTTGCAGGCCAGGTCCTCGACCTCGAAGTCGGTGATCCTGGCGGCGCCGCTCTGGCCTTCCTTGATCCGGGACCACGTCTCCTCGACCCCGCACGCGAGCGGGGTGACCATGCCTAGACCGGTGACGACAACACGCCGCATAACCTTACCTGCCCTCCGGAGCCGTTTCCACCGGCGTGGAATCGCCCCTCCCGTTTCCTATGCCGCCTTCCCGACGGCCGACCGAACCGGTGCGCCGGGAATGCTCCGAACAAAAATCGGGCGTCGGATGCCTCACCCGACGCCCTTCGCGGTTTACGCCGCGTTCTTCTCGAGGAACTTGATGGCGTCGCCGACCGTGACGATGGTCTCGGCCGCGTCATCCGGGATCTCGACGTTGAACTCCTCCTCGAACGCCATGACGAGCTCGACGGTGTCAAGGCTGTCGGCGCCCAGGTCGTCGATGAAGTTGGCATTGTCAGTGACCTTGTCGGCTTCGACGCCCAGGTGCTCGACAACGATCTTCTTCACGCGATCAGCGACGTCACTCATCGTATTTTCCTCAGTGGCTGCCGCCTCAGGAATGGGCGGATCAAGAAATTGAAATTGGATCAGCTGCTCAGCTGACAACGCTGGAACCGCTAACTTGCGTGGTGCAAAGCCGCATTTTTGAGCGTCGGTCAACCCCTCCGACCAAATCGGCACCATGATTAACACAAGCTTATCGGCTCTGGCGAGGGGTTCTCGGGGCCTCGCAAACAGATTCCGCGAGAGCCCCCAAACCCCTTTAGAACATGGCCATTCCGCCGTTCACGTGAAGGGTGTGGCCCGTCACGTAGCCGGCTTCGTTGGAGGCCAGATACACGACCGACGAGGCGATCTCGTCCCCGGTCCCGAGGCGTCCCATCGGGATGGTGCCGAGGATGCCCTCGCGCTGCTTCTCGTTGAGCACATCCGTCATGGGCGACTCGATGAAGCCGGGGGCGACGCAGTTCACGGTGATGTTGCGGCTCGCGACCTCGGCCGCGAGGGCCTTGGTCATGCCGACGAGGCCCGCCTTCGAGGCCGCGTAGTTGCCCTGGCCCGGATTGCCGGTGGAGCCCACCACGGAGCCGATGTTGACGATGCGGCCGAACCGGCGGCGCATCATGCCCTTCACGGCGGCCCGGGACAGGCGGAAGGCGGCCGTGAGATTCACGGCGATGACCGTGTCCCACTCCTCGTCCTTCATGCGCATGAAGAGGTTGTCCTTGGTCACGCCGGCGTTGTTGACCAGGATGTCGAGCCCCTCCATGGCGGATTCCGCCGCCGGCACAAGGGCTTCCACCGAATCCTTGTCGGACAGGTTCGCCTCGACCACATGGACCCGCTCGCCGAGGGAGGAGGCCAGCTCGTCCAGGGCGGCACGCCGGGTGCCGGAGACCGTCACGGTGGCGCCCCGGTCGTGGAGGGCGCGCGCGATGGCGCCGCCGATGCCGCCGGTGGCGCCGGTGATCAGAGCCTTGCGGCCGGTAAGATCGAACATGCGAGGCTCCTTATGCTTTGAGCGAAGCTTTGAGGGCGACGACATCGTCCGGCGTGCCGATGGCGACGGCGGCGGCTCCCGCCGCGATCCTTTTCACGAGGCCGGTCAATACCTTGCCCGAGCCGACCTCATAGAAGGCTTCAACCCCCTGGGATGCCATGTAGGCTACGCTCTCGCGCCAGCGCACCGTGCCGGTGACCTGACGGACCAGGGCGTCGCGGATCGCGTCCGGATCGGTGACGGGAGCGGCCTCCACGTTCGCCACCACGGGCACGACCGGCGGATTGACCGTGACGGCTGCCAGGGCCTCGCGCATGGCGTCGGCGGCGGGCTGCATCAGGGCGCAGTGGAAGGGAGCGGAAACGGCCAGCATCACGGCCCGCTTGGCGCCCTTCTCCTGGGCGATGGCGACCGCCCGCTCCACGGCCGATTTGTGGCCGGAGACGACGACCTGGGCGCCGCCGTTGTCGTTCGCAGCGTCGCAGACCTCTCCCTGGGCCGCCGCGCGGGCGACCTCCAGGGCGGCCTCGTATTCCAGGCCCAGCAGGGCCGCCATCGCCCCTTGCCCGACCGGAACCGCGTTCTGCATGGCGTTGCCACGGATCCGCAGCAGGCGGGCGGTGTCGGCGACGGAGAGGCTGCCGGCGGCCGCCAGGGCCGAGTACTCGCCGAGCGAATGGCCGGCGACGTAAGCGGCGTGCTTCTTCAGGTCGAGGCCGGCCTCGGCCTCCAGCACCCGCATCGCCGCCAAGCTCACGGCCATCAGGGCGGGCTGGGCGTTCGCCGTCAGGGTGAGTTCCTCGGCGGGGCCGTCCCACATGACGGTCGAAAGCTTCTGCGAGAGGGCGTCGTCCACCTCGTCGAACACCGCCTTAGCCTGAGGAAAAGCATCGGCGAGGGCCTTGCCCATCCCGACCGACTGACTCCCCTGACCAGGGAAGATGAATGCGCGCTTCATCGAGAGCCGCCCTTATTCATAGCAAACCGGGCGCGAACTCGCACTGGCGCGCGATCAAGTCAAGGCGAAGAGCGCGCCAAGACGCATCTCGACTGTTCAAAGTGCCAAGCCCCCCCTTCGTCCAGGCAGGCATCGATGCGTCCCGACTCGGTGAAGTTCCCCCATGCCCAAACGACCATCCAGGACACGAGCAACGTCAGCCCGAGCGCCACCAGGGTCCTCATTGATTCTCTCCCAACCTTGGCCGTTAGCGAACATTACGCAAGGTCAGGTCCGACGTAGTGCGACGGCGCACTCTTCTGAGAGATCGTTTTCAGCCGGTGTCCCTTCGGAGGAATCCGCCGCCTCATACTCAGTGAGCCGCCGCCGGGGCTGATGGGAAGGATCGGGCAAAGCGATCCGTCGCGGCGACGATGCTTTCGGCCATGCCAGGATCCCGCGCATCGTGGCCCGCCTCGCTGACGACGACGAGCTCGCTCCCGGGCCAGTTCTGCTTGAGCCTCCAGGGGGTGACGAGCGGCCCGCCTATGTCCAGGCGACCGTGAATCATGATGCCGGGAATGCCCGCGAGGCGGCCGGCATCCCGCACCAGCGCCTCGTCCTCGAGCCAGGCCCTGTGACGCCAGTAGTGGGTGACCAGGCGGGCGAAGCCCAACCGGAAGACCGGGTCGTCGTACCGTGGGTGGGGCCTGTGCCCGGGATGGACCGCAACGATGGCAATCTCCCAATCGCACCAGTCCCGCGCCGCCTTCTCCTGGACGTCGGGGTCGGGGTGCATGAGAAGGCGGTGATAGGCCTCGACGAGGCATCCGTCCCGCTCCGCCTCCGGGACGCCGTCGCGGAAGCGTTGCCATGCGTCCGGGAAGAAAATGCCGACCCCTCGCGTGATCCAGTCGATCTCGCGGGCCGTGGTGGTGGCGATGCTGAACAGCACCATCTCGGTGACGCGGTGGGGGTGCCGCTCCGCATAGGCGAGCGCCAGGGTCGAGCCCCAGGATCCGCCCAGCACCAGCCACCGCTCGATCCCGAGGCGCTCCCGCAGCAGCTCGATGTCGGCGAGCAGGTGCGTCGTGGTGTTCGTCGAGAGGTCGATATCGGCAAGGCTGGCATGGGGCGTGCTTCGTCCGCTCCCGCGCTGGTCGAAGAGCACGACGCGATAGGCGGCGGGGTCGAAATACCGCCGTGCGTTCGGGGAACAGCCGGACCCGGGGCCGCCATGCAGCACGAGGGCGGGCTTCCCGGCCGGATTCCCGCAGGTTTCCCAGTACAGGCGATGACCGTCGCCGACGTCGAGCATGCCCGAATCGTGGGGTTCGATGGGCGGGTACAGGTCGGCCATGGCGTCTTGTACCATTCCGCGGCCCTCGGCCAATCGCTCCCGCGACGGACGGTCCGGACCTATCCCCTTGTTTTCTTTCGTCATCCCGTGTATCCAACCCGTCTTCCGATATTTTCGAACCAAGAAGGAGCCTCTTCATGGCTCGTGTGACCGTCGAAGATTGCATCGACAAGGTCGAGAACCGGTTTGAGCTCGTGCTGCTCGCCAGCCACCGGGCGCGCCTGATCTCGTCGGGCTCGCCGCTGACCGTCGATCGCGACCGCGACAAGAACCCCGTGGTGGCGCTGCGCGAGATCGCGGATCAGACCATCGCCCCCGACGACCTCAAGGAACAGCTCATCCACTCGATGCAGAAATACGTCGAGGTGGACGAGCCGGAGGCCGAGGCCGTTCCGCTGCTGGGCAACACCGCCGCGGCCGCGTCGGCCACCCGCGACAACGACACGGACGTCCAGTTCGACCGCATGAGCGAGGAAGACCTGCTCCGCGGTCTGGAGGGCCTCGTGCCTCCGAGCAGCAGCGCGGACGACGACGACCGCGAGTGAGCCTCGCTCCGAGACTTCTGGAAAAGCCCGGCGCCGCCGGGCTTTTTCGTGCCCGGATCGGATTGAGGCGGGCGGCAGCCTTGTGGTTTCTCCCCGCTCTACAATATCCTTTTAACTTCAGCCGAGTAGATCCGACGCGAAGGAGATCGCCGACGTATGATGCGCCAGTACGAACTTGTCGAGCGGGTCAAGCGCTACAACCCCTCGGCCGACGAGGCGCTTCTCAACCGCGCTTACGTGTATGCCATGATGGCGCACGGCAACCAGAAGCGCGCATCCGGCGATCTGTTCTTCGGCCATCCCCTTGAGGTCGCCGCCATCCTGACTGAGCTGAAGCTCGACGACGCCACCATCGCGGCGGCGGTGCTCCACGACACTGTGGAGGACACCGAGGCGACGCTGGAGGAGATCAACAAGACCTTCGGTCCGCAGATCGGGGCCCTCGTGGACGGCCTCACCAAGATCAAGCGCCTCGACCTCGTGTCCAAGCGGGCGGCGCAGGGGGAGAACTTCCGTAAGCTCCTGCTCGCCGTGGCGGACGACGTGCGGGTGCTCCTGGTCAAGCTGGCCGACCGCCTTCACAACATGCGCACGCTCCAGTTCATGCCGCTGGAGAAGCGCAAGCGCATCGCCGAGGAGACCCTGGAGATCTACGCCCCGCTCGCGGGCCGCATGGGCATCCAGGAGATGCGCGAGGAGCTGGAGGACCTGTCCTTCCAGAACCTCGACCCGGAAGCCTACGAGGCGATTAGCCGGCACCTGCGCGAGGTGACCGCCAAGGCCGAGAAGCTCGTCGACGAGATCGAGCGCGACCTGACCGCCAAGCTGAAGGCGCAGGGCATCGAGGCGCAGGTCTCGGGCCGCCAGAAGCGGCCCTATTCCATCTGGCGCAAGATGGAGCGCAAGTCCGTCTCCTTCGAGCAGCTCTCGGACATCTTCGGCTTCCGCATCATCGTCGGCACCGTGGACGAATGCTACCGCGCGCTCGGCGTCGTCCATACGACCTGGCCGATGGTGCCGGGGCGCTACAAGGACTACATCTCGACCCCGAAGCAGAACGATTACCGCTCGATCCACACCACCGTGATCGGCCCGGGCAGCCAGCGCGTCGAGCTGCAGATCCGCACCGCCGACATGGACGAGGTGGCGGAATTCGGCATCGCCGCCCATGCCCTCTACAAGGAGGGCATCAACGACAATTCGCGCCTCGCCAACGAGAGCCGCGCCTATCAGTGGCTGCGCCGCACCATCGACCTCCTGGCCGAGGGCGACAACCCGGAGGAGTTCCTCGAGCATACCAAGCTCGAGCTCTTCCACGATCAGGTCTTCTGCTTCACGCCCAAGGGCCGCCTCATCGCCCTGCCGCGCGGAGCGACGCCCATCGACTTCGCCTATGCGGTCCACACGGACGTCGGCAACACGGCGGTGGGCTGCAAGATCAACGGCCGCATGGCCCCGCTCCTGACCGAGCTGCAGAACGGCGACGAGGTCGAGATCGTCCGCGCCGAGGGGCAGACGCCTCCGGCGGCCTGGGAGTCCCTTGTCGTGACCGGCAAGGCCCGCGCGTCGATCCGCCGGGCGACCAGGGCCGCGGTGCGCCGCCAGTATACCGGCCTCGGCCGCCAGATCCTGGAGCGGGCTTTCGAGCGGGCCGGTCGCCCCTTCTCCGACGAGAAGCTGAAGGGCGCCCTGCCCCGCCTGGCGCGGGTCTCCCTGGAGGACGTGCTCGCCGCCGTCGGCCGCGGCGAGATGTTCTCCGGCGACGTGGTGCGCGCGGTCTATCCCGACTACAAGGACGAGCGCCGGCCCAGCGCCGAGGCGGGCAAGCCCAACGGCGCCGCCAAGGAGAACCCGGGCGACCATTCCGCCGGCGGCATCCCGATCCGCGGCCTCAACTCCGACATGCCGATCCGCTTCTCGCCAGAGGGCGGCGCCGTGCCCGGCGACCGGATCGTCGGCATTCTCACGCCGGGCGAAGGGGTCACGATCTACCCTATCCAGTCGCCCTCGCTCGCGGCATTCGACAACGAGCCGGATCGATGGATCGACGTACGCTGGGACCTGGAGACCCGCGAGCCGCAGCGCTTCCCCGCGCGCATCAAGCTGCAGTCCATCAACGAGCCCGGGTCGCTCGCCCAGATCGCACAGGTGATCGCCGATCACGACGGCAACATCGACAACGTGGCGATGCGGCGCCGGACCCAGGACTTCACGGACATCACCATCGACCTCGCCGTGTGGGACCTGAAGCACCTCAATGCCATTATCGCGGAGCTGCGCGCCAAGCGCGTGGTGAGCCGCGTCGACCGCGTCACCGGATAGGAAGAGCATGAGCCGTAAGCCCCGCATCGCCATCATCATGGACGAGAACACCAGCGTCGACGGCACGCGCTACGACACGTCCAAGAGCTACTTTACCGCCGTCCACCGTGCCGGCGGCCTGCCGTTCGGCATTCCCTACGTGGCCGATCTGGTCGATTCGGTGGTCGAGGAGTTCGACGGGTTCGTGAGCGTCGGCGGACGGATCGAGTTTCCCGAAGCGTGGTACGTGGATGGCGACCGCTCGCAGTATCGGACCTCCGACCGTCTCGGCGTTGAGAAGGCGCTGATGGAGGGCTTCCTCGCCCGGAACAAGCCTGTTCTCGGCATCTGCAACGGCATGCAGATGCTCGGATGCCTCCATGGCTGCCGCATGGTGTCGGACGTGCATTCCTCCTGGCCCGGCGCGCTCAACCATGACCAGCGGGATGCGCTCCACGCCGTGAAGGTCCGCAGCGGCACGAGACTGGCCGACATTCTCGGGGCCGAGGCATTCGACGTGAACACCTTCCACAGGGAGGCACTTGTCGAAGTGTCCGACCATGTGGTCGCCGCCGCCCATGGCCCCGACGGCGTCATCGAAGCGATCGAGGTGCCCGGACGGTCCTTCGCCGTCGGCCTGCAATGGCACCCGGAACGGTTCGAACCCGGCGCTCATCCCGGCACCCGCGTGTTCGACGCGTTCGTGGAAGCGGCGCGCCCGCACCACTGAAGCGGCTGCCGACGTCGGACGCAGCCCTGGCGTGTTTCAGGCCCTTGGGGCAAAGCCCCCGATTTGCGGCCGCGCGAAGTCCCTCCCTATGAGTGCAGCCCCCGGCTGGGCAGGGGCGTGGCCGGAACCGGACACATGGGCTTTACGCCTGCCTGCGACCATATTCCTGGTATTCTTCCCGACGGATCGATGGAAGAGCAAGTTGCCGAAGCATTCACGGCCAAAGAAAGGAGCTGTTTTTCCCGCCGCATGGGGCGCATTAGCCATTTGTTAACCGTATCGTCTTTGACTGCCTCCAGAGCCGCTTTTGCCTACCGCATTTTTACGGAAATTTTTTGTGACTTTACCCCGCTCACTTTGGGCAGCTTTGATCGGCCTTCTCCTATGCCCCACGTCGGTCCATGCCGCCGAAGACGAGATCTGGAATTCCAGGATCACGCAGTCCTGGCTGGACGACCACGTGAGCGTGGTGCGGCGACCCCGCTTCACGCACCCTCGGTTCACCCTGGACCGGACGCAGGTCTGGGCAAGCGGCATTCTGAAATCCGACACGCAGGCCTTCGCCCCTTCCCCGTCCGACCGGGTTTTCGGAGCCAAGCTGCAGCCCTTCCATGACCTCGCGTTCCTGATCGGAACGGAGTTCGTGCGCCCGGACGACGGCAGCAGCTACATCTCCTCCCGCCTCAGCTGGGAGACGTCCTGGACGCGAGACTGGGAAAGCCTGGGCGGGCTGACCCTCGGCCTTGCCACCGCGGGCTCGGTCGGCAACCGGCAGACGGGCTACTCGCAGTCGGTGAGCGGGACCCTCGGCGTGCCCCTCGGCAGCTTCATCGAGAAGTGGGACACCCAGTTCCGGCTCGTCCCCAGCATGAGCGTCGATACGGCGACCGGCGCCATCGGCTCAAACCTGACATCGGAAATCGTGACGCAGCGTGTCCTGGGCTCGCAGATCAGCGCGTTCCGGTCGGTTCTCAACCTGAAGCTCGGTTACAACTTGGCGCCCGACACCCGGCCCGCCGCCTTCGCCGGGATGGAGATCCGGATCTCTCCCAACCTGTGACCGGGCCTCCGCAGGCCCTCGGACCGAGGCGGAAACCAACCGTAAACCAAGTCTGCGGAAGCCGCCGCAGAATTGCCGCTACGTCACTGACAAGCATCCCCCGAATGGGTTAGTCGGAAGCCCGATTTTTGGGGGTCTAACGCAATGAAAAGAGCTCTTCTCGCCTCGACCGCCCTGATGGGCCTCACCGTCTCGGCCATGGCCGCCGATCTCCCTTACCGCAGCTCGCCGGCCTCCTATGGGGCGCCTCCGGTCTTCACGTGGACGGGCTTCCATCTCGGCCTGAATGCCGGCGCCATTTGGGCGAACGGCAGCCAGCCGCGCCTGTGGGATGCGGCGGGCGCGCCGTTCCCGGGGGCGATCACCCGCGACACGCCAGTCGGCGTCTCCGCCGGCGGCACCGCCGGCTATAACTTCCAGCTCGGCTCCAATTTCGTCGCCGGCGTCGAGGCGGATCTCGCCTGGGCCAATGCAGACCGCAAGAGCCAGCTCCTCAGCATCGACCGTCCGGACGGCGTGTTGACCGTCACCACGGCAGAGTTCTCCAACAAGCTCGAATATTACGTCACCGCCCGCGCCCGCCTCGGCTTCCTGGCGACTCCGTCCCTGCTCGTCTATGCCACCGGCGGCCTCGCCTATGCGGACGTGAAGCATGCGGGCTTCGGCACCTCGGTCGATCCTGGCGACGCGGGCATCGCCCGGGGCTCGAAATCCTCAACCAAGTGGGGCTACGCCCTCGGCGCCGGGCTCGAATATGCCCTCACCGGCAACTGGTCCGTGAAGGGCGAGTACCTCTATGTCGGCCTGACCGACACGAAGTATTCCCTCAACGATGTGGCGGACGGTGCCCCCATGGCGGCGGTGAAGGAGAAGAACGACTTCTCGACCGTGCGCCTCGGCCTCAACTACCGCTTCGGCGCCTACTGAGCCGGTCCGCCGTTGCGCATCCGAAGGCCCGGCCCTCCGCCGGGCCTTTTCCTTGCGCTCGCGGCAGCCCGGGCTTGCCTCGTGCCGAGGCTCCTGCCAAACAGCGCCCGTGCAGGAGACAAGACCATGACCCCGAACGAAGTCCTCGACGAATTCCGCTCCGCCGGCGCCCTGCTGGAAGGGCACTTCATCCTCTCGTCGGGCCTGCACAGCCCGGTCTTCCTGCAGAAGATGTTCGTGTTCCAGGATCCGGTCCGCACGGAGCGGGTCTGCCGGGCCTTGGCCGAAAAGATTCGGGAGGCCTACGGGCCGGTGGACTATGTGGTTTCTCCGGCGGTCGGCGGCATCGTTCCCGGCTACGAGACTGCCCGGCATCTCGGCTGCAAGGCGGTCTTCGTGGAGCGGGAGAACGGCGTCTTCACGCTCCGGCGCGGCTTCAGCATTCCGGAAGGAGCCCGGGTCGTCATGGTGGAGGACATCGTAACCACGGGCCTCTCCTCGCGCGAATGCCTCGCGGCCCTGCGCGAGCATCCCGGCGAGCTCCTCGGCGCCGCCTGCCTGATCGACCGCTCGGGCGGCAAGGCCGATCTCGGCGCCCCCCTCGTGTCCCTGGTCCAGCTCGACATCCCGGCCTACCCGGCCGACCGGCTTCCGCCGGAGCTCGCGTCTCTTCCGGCCGTCAAGCCGGGCAGCCGCAACCTCAAGGCGTGAAAAGCTGTTTACCGAGATCGGAATCGCTTGACCTCGATCATGCCATTATCTTGACACAAAGGTGATACGTGTCATTACTGTGTATAGTTAAGTTTTTACTCACCTGATGGGTTAAAAGCAGCCTGACAACGGGCACGTCTTAAGACTGTCGCGTAATTGTATTGCAACCGCGAATAATTTTGATGTCGCTCTGAT
Organism: Microvirga sp.; assembly: GCA_035645535.1. Classification (GTDB taxonomy): domain Bacteria; phylum Pseudomonadota; class Alphaproteobacteria; order Rhizobiales; family Beijerinckiaceae; genus Microvirga. Next base: position 66,508 of record DASQMJ010000003.1, read on the forward strand.
CGAACCGGCTTCTCGAAAACCCTGACGGCCGCAAGAAGAGAATTCTTATGTCAGGCCAGCAACGGATCGCGCTCTTCATCGACGGCGCAAATCTCTACGCCACGACGAAGACCCTTGGTTTCGACATCGACTACAAGCGCCTGCTCAAGGAATTCCAGAGCCGCGGCACTCTCGTGAGGGCGTTCTACTACACGGCCCTGGTGGAGGATCAGGAATATTCCTCCATCCGCCCGCTGATCGACTGGCTCGACTACAACGGCTACCGGGTCGTCACGAAGCCGACGAAGGAGTTCGTGGACTCCGCCGGACGCCGCAAGGTCAAGGGCAACATGGACATCGAGCTCGCCATCGATGCCCTGGAGCTGTCCCCCTATATCGACCACATGGTCCTGTTCTCGGGCGACGGCGACTTCCGCTCCTTGGTCGAAGCCATGCAGCGCCGAGGGGTCCGGGTGTCGGTCGCCTCGACGGTGACCACGCAGCCGCCGATGGTGGCCGATGAGCTGCGCCGCCAGGCGGACGAGTTCCTGGACCTCGCCCACCTCGCGGCCCGGATCGGGCGCGACCCCTCCGACCGGCCGCAAAGGTCCTCCGGCGAGAACCACGAGCGCTCCCGCTCGCAGGGCACGCCAAACAATGGCCTCGAGCGCCGCTACGGCATTCGCCAGACGCAGGAAGAAGACTTCGATATCTGAGGCAAATCCGTCGTCCTCGGTAGCCCGCTCCTGCGGCGTCCGCGCTTCGCCCGTCGCAGCACCGACCTCGGAGGCAGGCACCCGATGTCCTTGCGCATCCTCCAGATCCCCTACGATTCTGGGCACCGAGGCCGCCGGATGGGAGCCGGTCCACTTCACATAGTGGAACGTGGCCTCCTCGATCGGCTGCGGCACCTCGATGCCGACGTTGTTCTCGTTCCTATCGAGACGTCGTCGCCGTTCCCGACCGAAATTGGCACGGCGTTCGACTTGCACCGGACAACTGCCCGGGTCGTGTCGGCGGCCGTGCGGGCAAACGCGATGCCGCTCATCCTATCAGGGAACTGCAACAGTTCCCTCGGAACGGTCGCCGGCCTTCGGCAAGCGGCGCCTGGCGAGCCGGTCGGGGTTCTGTGGTTCGACGGGCACGGCGACTGCAATACGCCCGAAACCTTCACCGGAGACTTCCTCGACGCGATGGGCCTCAGCACCCTCACCGGTCGCTGCTGGCAGGCCCTGGCCGCCACCGTTCCGGGCTTCGCTCCGGTCGCGGACGAGGAGGTCATCCTGGTGGGCGGTCACGGCATGGATGAAGGTGCCCGCTCGGTGCTGGAGGATTCCCGGATCGCGAATGTCACCCCGGCGACAATCCGTGCCCGTGGCAGTCGACGGGCGCTGGAACCTGCCCTAGCGGAATTCGGCAACCGCGGCATTTCCCGCCTCTACGTCCACTTTGACGTCGACGTCCTCGACAGCGCCTATGCGCCGGGAAACGGCTTCGCGCCGACAGGCGGTCTGCTCCCGGAGGAGATCCTCGATACATTGGCGGCCGTGGCTGGGGAGTTCACCATTGCGGCCGCAGCCGTGGCCTCCTACGATCCCTCCTTCGACCGGGAGGATCGCGTTCTGAGCGCGGCCTGCGCATTCCTTGAAACAGCCGCCGCTGCGCAGCGCCGCCCCGCCCCCGACTGAGACCGGTTGGATTTCGTCGCCGACCGCAGGGGCAAAGGGAACGTCAGCCCTTGTCGCGCATGAGGCGCGCCTTCTCGCGATTCCAGTCGCGCTCTTTCTCGGCCTCGCGCTTGTCGTGAAGCTTCTTGCCGCGCCCGAGCCCCAGCTCCACCTTCGCCCGCCCGCGATCGTTGAAGTAGATCTTCAGCGGGATCACGGTGAAGCCCTCGCGCTGGGTCGCGCCGAGCAACTTGTTGATCTCCCGCTTGTGCAGGAGCAGCCGCCGCGGGCGACGGGTCTCGTGGTTGAAGCGGTTCGCCTGCAGGTATTCCGGGATGTAGGCGTTGAACAGGAACATCTCGTTGCCCGAGGGCCCGGCATAGGCCTCGCCGATGGTCGCCTTGCCCTGGCGAAGGGATTTCACCTCCGTGCCGGTCAGAGCGATGCCGGCCTCGTAGGTGTCGAGGATCTCGTAGTTGAACCTGGCCTTCCTGTTGTCGGCCACGACGCGATGCGCGTTCTTCTGGTTGTTCTTCATGTCGTTCAGGCGTTGATCAGACCGGCATGGGTCATGGCCGAGCGGATGGTCTGCTTCGTGCCCTCGGAGCACGGCAGCAACGGCAGACGCACGGTCTCCTCCATGAGGCCCAGCACGGAGGCGGCGTACTTCGCCGGCGCGGGGTTCGTTTCGATGAACATGGCTTCGTGCAGCGGCATCAGGCGGTCCTGCACCTTCAGGGCGGCGGCAAAATCGCCACGCAGGCAGGCCTCCTGCATCTCGGAGCAGAGTGCCGGCGCCACGTTGGCCGTGACCGAGATGCAGCCATGGCCCCCATGGGCCATGAAGCCCAGGGCCGTCGCATCCTCGCCGGAGAGCTGGATGAACTCGGGCCCCATGGCCTGCCGCTGCAGGCTGACCCGGGCGATGTTGGCGGTGGCGTCCTTCACGCCGACGATGTTCTTGAGCTCGTAGAGCCGGGCCATGGTGGCGACCGACATGTCGATCACCGACCGTCCCGGGATGTTGTAGATGATGATCGGGATTCCGATCGCGTCGTTGATGGCCTTGAAGTGGTGGTAGAGGCCTTCCTGGGTCGGCTTGTTGTAGTAGGGCGTCACGATCAGGACCGCGTCCGCCCCCACCTTCTCGGCGTGCTTGGCGAACCCGACCGCCTCGGCGGTGCTGTTGGAGCCCGCGCCGGCAATGACCGGAACCCGGCCCTTGACCTCCTCGACGCAGATCTCGACCACCCGGTTGTGCTCCTCGTGGCTGAGCGTCGGGCTCTCGCCGGTGGTGCCGACCGGCACGAGGCCGTGGGTGCCGTTCTCGATCTGCCAAGCGATATGGGCCCGAAGCGCCTCCTCATCGACGGCTCCGTCCTTGAACGGGGTCACGAGAGCCGTGATGGAGCCTTTGAACTGGGTCATGATAATCCTCGAGAAAAATGCGCCGGAAGCCGGAGACCTAGAGGCCCTTAACACATAAGAGCTGCGGCGCATCGGCGCAAACCGCCCTTTGGCCTGTTGTCCTAGCCCGCCTCTTAGTGTTTCCTCAAGAGAAAGTCGTCATCGTCTCGTTAAGACGGCAAACAAGGGGATCTCATGAGCCTCAGACTGCGCCTCTTTACGCGCCTCATGGCGTCTGTCGCTTTCGTCCAGCTCTCCGCCATCGCCGCCCACGCCAACGATTCCGTGGCCTCCCAGCCCGGACAGGGCCGCACCGAAGCTCCCGTCCAGGCCTCCGGGGCCCTGTCGCCCGACACACCGGAAAGGCTCGTGCCGCTGCAGCAGTCACTGGGAGATGCAGACTACCTTCCGGCCGTCCTCAAGGCCTATCGCAGCGGCGACTGGACGGAAGCCGCCATCCTGAAGGCGAAGCTGTCCGGGCCCGCCGCGTCTGCCTTGACCGAATGGTTTGCTATCCGGGGTGGTATCCCGGTCGGCTTCGACCGCATGGCCTCGTTCCGGCGCGACTATCCCGACTGGCCTGTCACCACGCGGCTGCGGCGCATCGCCGAGGAGGCGCTGGTGGCCGAACGCAAGCCCTCATCGGTGATCCGCGCCTTTTTCGGGGAGCAGCCTCCCCTCACGGCTGCGGGGCGGATCGCCCTCGCCTTCGCCCTCAAGGCCGACGGTCTCGAAGAAGAGGCCAATGCCCAGATCCGTCATGCCTGGCGCGAGGACACTTTCGGGCCGGAGACGGAAAGCCGGATTCTCGACCGCTTCCCGGGCGTGCTCACACAGGCCGACCACCGGTTCCGCATGGAGCGGTTCCTGCTCAAGGAGAATTGGGGCGCCGCCACCCGCGCGGCCGAGCGGGCCGGCAAGGACTATCTTACCCTCGTCAAGGCCCGTATGGGCCTCTTCCAAGGGAAGAAGAAGGCCGAGAAGGCCTTCGCGGCGGTTCCGGCCGCCCTGCGCAAGGATCCGTCCTACCTGTTTTCCCGCGCCCTTTATCTGCGCCGAAGCAACAACTTCGCCGAGGCAGCAGCCGTCATCCAGCAGGCGCCGCGCGACCACGAGCAGCGGGTCGACGGCGACGAGTGGTGGGCGGAGCAGCGCCGGATCGCCCGCGAGCTCCTGGACAAGGGCGATGCGAAGACGGCCTACGAGGTTGCCCGCCACCATTCGGCGGAATCGCCTGCCCAGCAGATCGAGGCGGAGTTCCATGCGGGCTGGATCGCCCTTCGCTTCCTCGACGATCCAAAGGCCGCCGGCGAGCATTTCGCGACCGTGGCCAAGACCGCCTCGACACCGATCTCCATCGCCCGGGTCGCCTACTGGCAAGGTCGCGCTGCGGAAGCCGCCGGCGCCGAAGCGGACGCGAGGCGCTTCTACGAGCGCGCCGCCGACAAGCCGACCACCTATTACGGCCAGCTCGCCATGAGCAAACTGGGCCAGAAAGTCTCCTTGCGGACGGTCGATCCCCTGACCGCGGACGAGCGGAGGGCGTTCGACGCCCTGACACCGGTCAAGGCCGTCAAGCTCCTGCACGAGATCGGCGAAGAGGACCTCGCCCTCTCCCTCTACGGCGACCTGGCCCAGCACTTGGACGATCCCGGGCAGCTCGACGCCTTGGCGGCCCTGGCTACCTCCGAGCGGAACCCTCGCGCCGTGCTGACCATCGGGAAAATCGCTACCCAGAGGGGCCTTCCGCTCGACGCTCATGCCTATCCGCTTTCCGCGATTCCGGATTTTGAGCCGGTCGGCGACGAGGTGGAGCCGGCCATGGTCTATGCCATCGCCCGGCAGGAGAGCGCGTTCAATCCCAAGGCCATCTCGAGCGCCGGCGCGCGCGGCCTGATGCAGCTCATGCCGGCGACGGCCAAGCGGACCGCACAGCGCTTCGGCGTCGGCTTCGACCTCGACCGCCTCGTGGAGGATCCCTCCTACAACGCCAAGCTGGGCGCCGCCCATTTGGGCGAATTGCTGGAGGACTGGAAGGGCTCCCACATCCTCGCATTCGCCTCCTACAATGCGGGCGGCGGCAACGTGATGAAATGGATCAAGGCTTACGGCGATCCCCGCAAGCCCGGCGTCGACGTGGTCGACTGGATCGAGCGGATCCCATTCTATGAGACCCGCAACTACGTGCAGCGCGTCATGGAGAATCTTCTTGTCTATCGGGAGCGCCTGAACGATCAGGAGGAGAACGGCCGGGAGGCGCCGGCGACCGCGCAGGCGACCCCGACGGAATACTGAGGCCGGGTGGCCTCCGACGGACAGGACAGGATCTGACATGAACGGCCGCTTCCGGGATCTCTTCGTATCGGCCGCCGATGGCCTGCGCCTCTATGCCCGCGACTACGGCCCGGAGATCGGCGATGCCCTGCCGGTGGTCTGCCTCCCCGGGCTTGCCCGCACCTCGGAAGACTTCCACGAACTCGCCGTCGCGCTCAGCGAGGACGAGGCCCGGCCGCGCCGGGTTCTGGCCCTGGACCACCGGGGCCGCGGCCGCTCGGACTGGGACAAGGACTGGCGCAACTACGACGTCCGCATGGAACTCAACGACACCCTGCAGGTCCTCATCGCCGCCGGGATCGACGGGGCGGTCTTCGTCGGCACCTCCCGCGGCGGTCTCATCACCATGGCGCTCGGCGCCATCCGCCCGACCCTATTGCGCGGCGCCGTCCTCAACGACGTGGGGCCGGTGATCGAAGGCAAGGGCCTCGTGCGGATCCGTGGCTACGTGGGCAAGCTGCCCCAGCCGCGGACCATGCAGGAGGCCGGGCAGATCCTGAAGCGGATGTCGGACGCGCAGTTCCCGCGCTTCACCGATGAGCAATGGGAGCGGCTGGCCCGGGGCACCTGGCATGAGAAGGACGGGCGCCTTGCGCTCCGCTACGACCCGAGCCTCATGAAAACCTTGGAAGCCATCGACCTGGAAATGCCGCTCCCGGTCCTGTGGCCCCTGTTCGAGGGCTTGGCCCCGATCCCCGTCCTCGCGATCAGGGGCGGCAACTCGGACCTCCTGTCGGCCGAAACCCTGCGGCTCATGCAGGAAAAGCACCCGCGCCTGAAGGCCATCACCGTGCCGGACCAGGGCCACGCCCCCGGCTTCGAAGGCGATCTGATCGGGGCGGTCAAGCAGCTGATCGCAGAGGCCGAGCGGAACCCGTAGGTTATACGCCCGCGAAGAATCCCTCGATTCAAGGCAAACTCCTAACCGATCCGCCGGCCTGGGCGCGACAGGAGGCTCCGATGCCGCGCAATCGGCAGTGACGCACGCGGGTGCGGACTGGGCCGAGCGCAGGAGCTACGCCTCGGATCCCATTGCTGCCAAAAGAAAACCCCGGTGTTTCCACCGGGGTTTCCTCGACCGATCGGGTGAAGCCGATTAGAAGTCGCGCTGGACGCGGAAGCGGCCTTCCCAGCCCTGGGAGTCGCGGAAGCCGAGCGACGTGACCGGATCCACACCACG
>DASQMJ010000004.1:0-8081 GCA_035645535.1 Microvirga sp.
CGCGGCCGCGCCCCGAAGATCGCGCTGCCGACCCGCACGTGGGTGGCCCCCAGCTGGATCGCCTCGTCGAAATCGGCGCTCATGCCCATGGACAGGGTCCGCAGGCCGTGGCGGGCGGCGATCTTGTTGAGCAGGGCGAAGTGCGGCGAGGGCGGGTCCTCCGCCGGCGGGATGCACATCAGGCCCTCGACGGAAAGGCCGTAGCGGTCGCGGCAGGCTTCCAGGAAGGCATCGACCTCGCCGGGTGCGACGCCGCCCTTCTGCGGCTCCTCGCCGGTGTTCACCTGGACCAGGAGGCGCGGCGTCCTGCCCGACCGCGCGATCTCCTTGGCGAGCGCCTCGGCCAGCGAGGGCCGGTCGAGGGTGTGGATCACGTCGAAGAGGGCGACCGCCTCCTTCGCCTTGTTGGACTGGAGCGGCCCGATCAGATGGAGCTCCACGCCCTCGTGGCGCTCGCGGAGCGCCGGCCATTTCGCCTTGGCCTCCTGGACGTAGTTCTCGCCGAAGATCCGCTGGCCGGCGGCCAGGACCGGCTCGATCTCCTCCGCCGGGAAGGTCTTGGACACCGCCACCAGGGTGACCGAGGCGGGATCGCGGCCGTAATCCTCGGCGGCGCGCCGGATGGCGGCGCGGACCTCATGGAGACCTTCGACGGGATCGTTGTCGCTCATATGCGTCCTCTCGGGGGCCTCTACGCGCGCGAAGCCGTTGACCGCGCGGGAGAGCTGTGTCCTAGTCCGCCGCAACCCGGCGGCGCAAGCCGCTTCGCATTTGAGATGACGGATAGTGACGAAAAATGAGGCCTGAGCGCTACAACGCCAAGGAAGCCGAGCCGAAATGGCGGAAGGTCTGGAACGAGCGCGACCTGTTCCGGACGAAGAACGACGATCCGCGGCCGAAATACTACGTGCTCGAGATGTTCCCCTATCCGTCGGGCCGCATTCACATGGGCCACGTGCGCAACTACACCATGGGCGACGTAGTGGCGCGCTACAAGCGGGCCAAGGGCTTCAACGTCCTGCACCCCATGGGCTGGGACGCCTTCGGCATGCCGGCCGAGAACGCCGCCATGCAGAACAAGGTCCACCCCAAGGAATGGACCTACGCCAACATCGCCACCATGCGAGCCCAGCTCCAGTCCATGGGCTTGGCCATCGACTGGAGCCGTGAGATCGCCACCTGCGATCCGGCCTACTACAAGCACCAGCAGCGGATGTTCCTGGACTTCCTGGAGGCGGGGCTGGTCGACCGCAAGACCGCCAAGGTGAACTGGGACCCGGTGGACCAGACGGTTCTGGCCAACGAGCAGGTGATCGACGGGCGCGGCTGGCGCTCGGGCGCCCTGGTGGAGCAGCGCGAGCTGACCCAGTGGTTCCTGAAGATCACCGACTACGCCGAGGACCTGAACGACAAGCTCGACGCACTGAACCGCTGGCCCGAGAAGGTGCGCCTGATGCAGCGCAACTGGATCGGCCGCTCCGAGGGCCTGCTGGTGCGCTTCGCCCTGCAGCCGGGCACGACCCCGAACGGCGAGAGCGAGCTGGAGATCTACACGACGCGCCCCGACACGCTCTTCGGCGCGAAGTTCATGGCTGTCGCGCCCGACCATCCGCTGGCCCGCGCCGCCGCCGAAAAGAATCCGGAGCTTGCCGCCTTCATCGAGGAGTGCAAGCGCATCGGCACCGCCCAGGAGGCCATCGAAAAGGCCGAGAAGCTGGGCTTCGACACCGGCATCCGGGCGCAGCACCCGTTCGACCCGAGCTGGACGCTCCCGGTTTACGTGGCGAACTTCATCCTGATGGAATACGGCACCGGCGCCATCTTCGGCTGCCCGGCCCACGACCAGCGGGATCTGGACTTCGTCAACAAGTACGGCCTGGGCAACACCCCCGTGGTGTGCCCGCCGGACCAGGACCCGTCCGCCTTCACGATCACCGACACGGCCTATGACGGCGAGGGCCGGCTGATCAATTCCCGCTTCCTTGACGGCATGACCATCCAGGAGGCCAAGGAGGAGGTCGCCCGCCGCCTGGAGAAGGAGACCCGCAACAACCGCCCGGTGGCGGAGCGCAAGGTCAACTTCCGCCTGCGCGACTGGGGCATCTCGCGCCAGCGCTACTGGGGCTGCCCGATCCCGGTCATCCACTGCGATTCCTGCGGCGTGGTGCCCGTGCCGAAGGACCAGCTGCCGGTGGTGCTGCCCGAGGACGTGTCCTTCGACGTGCCCGGCAACCCGCTCGACCGCCATCCGACCTGGAAGCATGTGAGCTGCCCGAAATGCGGCGCCAAGGCCCGCCGCGAGACGGACACCATGGACACCTTCGTGGATTCGTCCTGGTACTTCGCGCGCTTCACGGATCCGACCCTCGGGGACAAGCCGACCGACAGGGCCACGGTCGATAGCTGGCTCCCCGTGGACCAGTATATCGGCGGCATCGAGCACGCGATCCTGCACCTGCTCTACTCGCGCTTCTTCACCCGAGCCATGAAGAAGACCGGCCATGCGGGCCTGGACGAGCCCTTCGCGGGCCTGTTCACGCAAGGCATGGTGGTGCACGAGACCTACCGGGACCGGAACGGCGCCTGGGTGCTGCCCGGCGACGTGCGCATCGAGTCCGACGGCACGAACCGGAAGGCCTTCCACGTGACCACCGGCGAGCCGGTCGAGATCGGCTCGATCGAGAAGATGTCGAAGTCGAAGAAGAACACGGTCGACCCGGACGAGATCATCGGCTCCTACGGGGCCGACACGGCGCGCTGGTTCATGCTGTCCGACTCGCCGCCGGAGCGTGACGTGATCTGGACCGAGGAGGGCGTGCAGGGCGCCGGCCGCTTCGTGCAGCGCGTCTGGCGCCTGGTGGGCGAGATCGCCGACCGCAGCGCGGCATGGGACGGAGCCCCGGCCGAGGGCCGCATTGGGACGGCGGTCCGCAAGGCCGCCCACAAGGCGCTCGCGGCCGTCGAGGACGACGTGGAGCGCCTGCGCTTCAACCGCTGCGTCGCCCACATCTACGAGCTCGCCAACAACCTGCAGGATCTCCTGAACCAGGCGAAGGGCGCGGACGAGCCGGGCCTGGCATCGGCCTTCCGCGAGGCCGGACGCATCTTCGTGCAGCTTCTCGCCCCGATGATGCCGCACCTGGCCGAGGAGTGCTGGGTGGAGCTCGGCGAGACCGGCCTCGTGGCGGACACCCCCTGGCCGCAGGTGGAGCGGGCACTGCTGGTGGAGAACGCCATCACCCTCCCCGTCCAAGTGAACGGCAAGAAGCGGGCCGACGTCACGGTGGCCCGGGATGCGGATCAGGCCGCCATCGAGGCGGCCGTGCTCTCGCTTGAAGCCGTACAACGGGCTATGGAAGGAAAGCCCGCCCGCAAGATCATCGTCGTTCCCCAGAGGATCGTGAATGTCGTCGCTTAACCTGAAAGGCATGGCCCGCCTCGCTCTCGTGGCGGGCCTCTCGCTCGGCCTGTCCGCCTGCTTCCGTCCGCTCTACGGCCCGACCGCCTCGGGCCAGCAGCTCCAGGACGTGCTCGCGTCCATCGAAGTTCCCGACCGCGACTGGCCGCAGCAGCAGGCCGTGATCGGCCATTACCTGCGCAGCGAGCTGGTCTACGCCCTCAACGGCTCGGGCGCGGACGTGCCGAAGCGCTACGTGCTCGACCTGTCCCTGAGCCAGAGCCTGACGACGCCCATCGTCGATTCGACCTCCGGCCGGGCGCTGGCCGCGACGCTCACCGGCAACCTCACCTACACCCTGAAGGCCCGCGACGGCGGCGCGGTCATCGCCACCGGCACGGCCACGGCCTCCGCCAGCTACGACCGGTTCCAGCAGCGCTTCGCCACCGTGCGGGCGTCCCGCGACGCGGAGATCCGGGTCGCCAAGACGCTGGCTGAGCAGGTGAGGACCCGGCTGTCGGCGGCGCTCACCCGCACCTGATCCCGCCATGGTGGCCGTCAAGGCAGGGGACGTGGACGGGGCGCTGCGGCGGCCGGATCCGCGCATCGGCGTCTTCCTGTTCTACGGGCCGGATGTGGGCCTCATCAACGAGCGCGCCCGCGCGCTCGCCGAGCGCTCGGTGGCGGATCCGTCCGACCCGTTCCAGTTGATCCGCATCGACGGCGACGACATCGCGGCCGATCCCGCCCGCCTCGTGGACGAGGCCGGCACCATGGGATTGTTCGGCGGCAAGCGCGCCCTGTGGGTCAGATCCGGTTCGCGCAACATCGCACCCGCCGTAGACGCGGTGCTGAAGTCGGACCTCCAGGACACGGTCATCGTCATCGAGGGAGGCGACCTGCAGAAATCCTCGCCCCTGCGGACCCTCTGCGAACGATCCCAGAAGGCCCTCGCCCTCCCCTGCTACGCGGATTCGGGACGCGATCTCGGCACCGTGGTGGACGAGACCCTGAAGCAGAACGGCTTTACCATCGGTCGCGAGGCCCGCACGGCCCTTCTGGCGAGCCTGGGCGGCGACCGTCTCGCCACCCGCGGGGAACTGGCGAAGCTGATGCTCTATGCGAAAGGGCAGCGGGAGATCACCCTGGCGGACGTGGACGCGATCCTGAGCGACGTCTCGAGCCTCGCCATGGATTCGGTCGTCGACGCGGCCTTCGCGGGCGACGGCGCCGGCCTGGAGGTCGGCTCGCGCCGGCTCGCAGCCGAGGGCGTAAACGCCTCCACGGTTCTGGGCGCCGCCCTGCGCCATGCCCTGATGCTGCTGCCGGCGCGCCTCGCGGTCGAGGAGGGCCGGCCCGTGGGGGCCGTGGTCGAGGGCATGCGCGCCCTGCACTTCCGCCGCAAGCCCCTGGTCGAGCGCCACCTCCAGCGCTGGACCTCCGCGAGCCTGACGCAGGCCGTCGCGCAGCTGCAGCAGAGCCTCCTCGACACGCGGCGGCTCGCCGGCCTCGACGACACCATCGCGACCAAGACCCTGCTCGACCTCGCCCGGGCGGCACGGCGGTGAGCCTGCGTATCGTGAGAACCCAAGGCTCGCTCCGAACGAAGCTTTGGACGCCCTGTCGCGACTATTGACACCGGCGCCGAGGCCGCCCGTCCAAAGTACGAGGCGAATAGGCGCAAAGCGGCTTCCCCTTTCGCGATCCACGTTCTAGTGAAGCGTCAATCTCACCAGCCTCGTTTCACGGAGAACATCCCAACATGCGCATCGACGCGATCAAGATCGGCAAGAATCCGCCGGAGGACGTGAACGTCATCATCGAGGTGCCCCTCGGCGGCGAGCCGATCAAGTACGAGATGGACAAGGAATCCGGTACGCTCTTCGTCGATCGGTTCCTCTACACGGCCATGCGCTACCCGGGGAACTATGGCTTCATCCCGCACACGCTCTCCGGCGACGGCGATCCCTGCGACGTGCTCATTGCCAACACCCGCGCCATCGCGCCGGGGGCGGTCATGAACGTGCGCCCCGTAGGCGTGCTGGTGATGGAGGACGACGGCGGCCAGGACGAGAAGATCATCGCGGTCCCGTCCCCCAAGCTCACGCAGCGCTACGACCGGGTCCAGAGCTACACGGACCTGCCCGAGATCACGATCAAGCAGATCGAGCACTTCTTCGAACACTACAAGGATCTCGAGCCCGGCAAGTGGGCCAAGATCATCCGCTGGGGCGACGCCATGGAGGCCAAGCGCCTCATCGTCGAGGCCATCGAGCGCGCCAAGAAGGGCTGAACCCCTTCATCGGAATCGGCCAAAGGCCGGAGCGCGGCTCCGGCCCATTTCAAGCCTGTGGCGTGGTCGTCTCGTGAACGGCCCGGCTGTCCGCCGGCGCCTGGTCGCGCTCGCTCATGCCGTAGTCGCGCACCACGGCCGCGACCCGCAGCCGGTAGTCGCGGAACACCCCGCCCCGCCCCTGCCCTTGCGTTGCCCGGTGGGCGGGGGAGTTGCGCCAGGCGCGCACCGCCTCCTCGTCGCGCCAGAACGACAGGGACAGGAGTTTTCCGGGGTCGCTCATGCTCTGGAAGCGTTCGACGGACAAAAAGCCGTCCATGGTGACGAGATCCTCCCTAAGGGCGGCCGCAAGATCCAGATAGCGGTCCCTCCGCCCCTCGGCGGGCCAGACCTCGAAGATGACGGCGATCATGGGCGGACCGGCTCCCCGTGCGGCGCCGAGGCGAGGCGCAGGAAGATCCTGTCCTCCCGGCGGATGAATTTCTCGCGCCTGGCGAAGTCGTAGTTGGCGCGGCCCAGCGGGTCGTCCTTGAGCCGGGCCCGATAGGCCTCGTAGGCCGCCAAGCTCTCGATATGATAGACGCCGTAGGCCGTCGTGGTCGACCCCTCGTGCGGGGAGAAATAGCCGACGAGGTCGGCCCCGCAACGCGGGATCGCCTGGCCCCAGTTGCGGGCGTACTCGTCGAAGGCTTCGCGGTTGAAGGGGTCGATCTCGTAGCGGATAAAGCAGGTGATCATGGGTTTTGCGATCCTGGTGGACTGGGAACGCCGGGACCCTAGCCGATTGCCCGACTACGATGCTTCGGCTATGATCGAAGCATGAAGGAAGGACCCGCCATCGCCCCCGTCGCCGCCCTGCTGGGCGATCCCGCCCGCGCCAACATGCTGGGCGCCCTCATGGACGGCCGCGCGCTCACCGTGAGCGAACTCGCCGAGGCCGCCGGCGTCACGCTCCAGACCGCGAGCGGGCATCTCGCCAAGCTCCAGGCGGCCCAGCTGGTCTCGGCCGAGAAGCAGGGGCGGCACCGCTATTTCCGCCTTTCCGGGCCCGACGTAGCCCAGGTGCTGGAGGCCCTCATGGGCCTCGCCCAGCGCACCGGCGCCGTTCGCGTCCGCACCGGCCCGAAGGACGCGGCCCTGCGGGCGGCCCGGGTCTGCTACGATCACCTCGCCGGCGAGCGCGGCGTGGCTCTGCTCAACGGCCTGACGCGCCACGGCCTCGTGGCCGGCAGCGGCGAGCTCTCTCTCACGACCAAGGGCCGAGGGTTCTTCGCGGATTTCGGCGTCGACATGGCGCGGCTGGAGAAGGGCCGCCGCCCGATCTGCCGCGCCTGCCTGGATTGGAGCGAGCGCCGCCTGCATCTGGGCGGCGCGCTCGGGGCCGCAATCCTGTCGGGAATCGTCGAGCGGCGCTGGGGCCGCCGCGACAGGAGCCGCGCCCTCGTCTTCACGGACGAGGGGCTTGCGGCCTTCAACGACACCTTCGGCCTGTCGCCGGAGGATTCGCCGGAAGCCACGGGCTCGTCCGGCGCCTCGCCTCAGGAGCGGTCGCCGCGCATCCGCGTCCTCTGATCAGATGACGTAGAAGTCCGTGTGCTTGAGGGCGAGATTCTTGCCGATGGTGGCGAACTGGATCGCCTTGGCGGAGCCGGTTCCGTCCGGATCGTAGAAGAGCGCACCGCCCTTCTTGTGATAGATGATCCGGTCTTCGGCATCCTTCACCCGGTCGCCGACCACGAAGGCATCCTTCGACAGGGCGCCCTTCCGGGCGAGCTTGGAGAAGGCCTTCTTGGACAGGTGGATCGTGTCGTCCGTGACGTTGAAGTCGTAGATCCAGTCGAGGTTGGACTTGGAAGGTTTCACGTCTAGCACGAAGATATCCCGTCCCGCACCGCCGATATAGGTGTCCTTGCCGGCGCCGCCCCAGAGCATGTCGTCGCCGCCCTGGCCGAAGATCTCGTCGTTGCCGGCAAGGCCGTAGAGCTTGTCGTTGCCGTTCTCGCCCACGACCTGCTCGGACCCGTTGGTGCCCTGCTTCACGAGCGGGTTCGTCTCGGTGGTGCTGTTGGTGACGTTGATCGTGAGCTCCTTGACGAAGTCGCCGCCCCAGCCGTCGGACACTTTCACCGTGATGGTGTGCTTGGTGGCGGTCTCGTAGTCGAGCGCACGGTTCAGGATCAGCTCGGAGCCGTTGATCCGGAACAGCCCGCCCGCATCGTTGACGAGGCTGAAGGTCAGGGTGTCGCCGTCCGGATCCGAGCTGAACAGGGTCGTCACCCGCTCCCCGACGGCCCGGGTTTCCGAGACGTTGGTGGGCGAGATCGACGGGGAGATGTTCGTGGCCGCGCCGTTGGTCAGTGCGACGGTCCGGCCGGCGAATTCGGCGAAGCG
>DASQMJ010000005.1:0-17784 GCA_035645535.1 Microvirga sp.
GTCGGCCAGGGAGGGGGCATGGAGGTTCGCCCAGTCGGTCGCTTTCATGTCGCTCATCGGGTCACAGGATGCGCAGTTGCACGAGAAGCCATAGGGCAAGCACGATCACGCCGACAAGGGACAGCGCCCGGCCGATGCGCCTGCCCCACAGCTCGACCGGGTCCGTGCCGCCGCCCTCGGCGGCGCCGACTGCGTCCCGGCCGCCGAAGTGGTCCCGCGCCCGGTTGCCCATGCGCGCGAGCGCGGACGAGCCCACGGTTTCCGAATCCCGTCTCACGCGCTCCAGCGCCTCGCGGGCCTCCCGATCCTGATCGTTCATCCGAACCTCCCGCCTTCACGTTGCCTTAACCATGCCGCCCGCGCCCGTCACGCCTGCCGGAACGGCTGCGCCTTCGGCGCGTTTATCGCACCAGACTTCCATTCTCTATGCGAGGCAACAATGCGTAAATTTCTGACGATCCTGGCGACGGCCGGGCTGGTGGCTCTCGGTTCGGGCGTGGCGTCGGCGCAGGAGTTCAGGGTGCGGGTCGGCGTCGACGATCACGGCCCGCGTCATCACCGGGTGGTGCGCGAGGTGCGCGAGCGCCCGGTCGTGGAGCGCCGGGTCATCGAGCGTCGTGTGGTGCGCCCCGCGCGCACCCGCACCGTCTGCCGCACCGTAATGCGCGAGCGCGTCCGACCCAGCGGCGTCGTGGTCCGCCGCCCGGTCGAGGTCTGCCGTCAGGTCGTGGCCGGCCGCCGCGTCTACGTCGACTGATCCCCCGGCAGGTCCAAGGAAAAAGGCGGCGCCCGCATGGAGCGCCGCCTTTTTCACGTCCTGCCGGAAAGGCTCACTTCCACTCGCGGATGTCCACGAACCGGCCTGCGATGGCGGCGGCCGCGGCCATTGCCGGCGACACCAGGTGGGTGCGGCCCTTGAAGCCCTGGCGGCCCTCGAAGTTGCGGTTCGACGTGGAGGCGCAGCGCTCGCCCGGGGCGAGACGGTCCGCGTTCATGGCCAGGCACATGGAGCAGCCGGGCTCGCGCCAGTCGAAGCCGGCTTCCTTGAAGATCCTGTCGAGGCCCTCGGCCTCCGCCTGCATCTTCACGATGCCGGAGCCGGGCACGATCATGGCGTTGATCGCCTGATGCACCTTTCTGCCCTCGACGATCTTCGCCACCGCCCGCAGGTCCTCGATGCGGCCGTTGGTGCACGAGCCGATGAAGACCCGGTCCAGCGTGATGTCGGTGATCTTCGTGCCGGGCTTGAGACCCATGTATTCCAGCGCGCGCCACTTGGAGAGGCGCTTGTTCTCGTCCTGAATGTCGTCCGGGTTGGGCACCACGCCCGCCACCGAGATCACGTCCTCCGGCGACGTGCCCCAGGTGACGATGGGCGGAAGGTTGGCGGCGTCGAGGCGGATCTTGGTGTCGAAATGGGCGCCCTCGTCCGTGCGCAGGCTGTCCCAGTAGCGCACGGCCGCGTCCCAGGCCTCGCCCTTCGGCGCCTTGGGGCGGTCCTTCAGGTAGGCATAGGTCTTCTCGTCCGGCGCCACCATGCCGGCGCGGGCGCCGCCTTCGATGGACATGTTGCAGACCGTCATGCGGCCTTCCATCGAGAGCGAACGGATGGCCTCGCCGGCGTACTCGATCACGTGGCCGGTGCCGCCGGCGGTGCCGATCTCGCCGATGATGGCCAGGATGATGTCCTTGGCGGTGACGCCGGGGGGCAGCTGCCCGTCCACCGTCACGCGCATGTTCTTGGCCTTCTTCTGGATCAGCGTCTGGGTGGCGAGCACGTGCTCGACCTCCGAGGTGCCGATGCCGTGGGCCAGCGCCCCGAAGGCGCCGTGGGTCGAGGTGTGGCTGTCGCCGCACACGATGGTCATGCCCGGCAGGGTGAAGCCCTGCTCCGGTCCGACCACGTGGACGATGCCCTGGCGGGTATCGAGCTCGTTGTAGTACTCGACGCCGAAATCGCGGGCGTTCTGGGCCAGAGTCTCCACCTGGGTGGCGGATTCGGGATCCTCGATTCCGTGCGAGCGGTCGGTGGTGGGAACGTTGTGGTCGACCACGGCCAGCGTCTTGTGCGGTGCGCGCACCTTGCGGCCCGCCACCCGCAGGCCCTCGAAGGCTTGGGGGCTGGTCACCTCGTGAACGAGGTGGCGGTCGATATAAAGGAGGCACGTCCCGTCATCCTGCCGATCGACGACGTGGTCGTCCCAGATCTTGTCGTAGAGGGTGCGGGGATTGGCCATTGTTTCCATTCCAACGAGAAAGAGGGTGTTCCGGTCTTTAGCGGCAGTTAGGCGCCGAGAAAAGATGTCTCAAGGCTGCCAGGGCTTGAAAGCATCGCATAGCTGGCAGGCAGAATGACGCAATAAAATTTTCTTGGCCGCTGCCGCGAAGCTTGCCCGGACATGCAAAAAGCGCGGCCGCAGGACCGCGCTTTCCAATTCTGCCGTACGGAGAAGACTTACTCGGCCGCGGCCGGAGCCTTGTCCTTGTCCTGCTGGCGGTCGGTGCGCTCGGCGATACGGGCCGACTTGCCGCGACGGTCGCGCAGGTAATAGAGCTTGGCGCGACGGACGGCGCCGCGGCGGACGACCTTGATGGAATCGATCATGGGCGAGTAGATCGGGAACACGCGCTCGACGCCCTCGCCGTAGGAGATCTTGCGGACCGTGAAGCTCTCCTGGAGGCCGCCGCCGGAACGGGCGATGCAGACGCCCTCGTAGGCCTGAACGCGGGTGCGCTCGCCTTCCTTCACCTTCACGTTGACGATGACGGTGTCGCCGGCCTGGAAATCGGGAATGGTCTTGCCGAGCTTGGCGATCTGCTCCTGCTCGAGCTGCTGGATGATGTTCATGATCTAAACTCCTGCCGTTGCGAGGTCCTGAGAAGCCCCAAGCCTGCGGGATTTCGGCGTCCTGTTTTAAGTTGAGGCCGCGCCTATACAGGAGTTCGGGGCGTTTGTCGAGCGACAGCGAGCAAAAGCCGTCAACGGTCAGTCGTCCGCGCGGGCCGCCTCGAGAAACCTCGAGTTACCTGCGGAGACGGCCCAAACGACTCGCCATGCAGGGTCGATCAGAGGATATCGAGGAAGAGCCCTGCCGCCAGTATCACCGCCAGCGGAAACAGCGGCATCGTGGCCGCAAACTGCCATCCGGGCCGTTCCTGGAAAAGCGACAAACCGGCGAAGCCGAGAGCCACGGGGAGCAACCAGTTCGCAACGATCAGCAGATACGCCAGCAGAACGCCCGGGGGCTGCGCCGTAACCGGCGCAGCCAGGACCATCACGCTGAACAGAGCGAAGGGGATGGAGAGCAGGCACAGAAGCCCCAAGACCGCAGCTCCGACCTTCCGCATGAAGCCCTCCTCCCCGACGGGTCCGAGACCCGGAGAGGAAACCACCATGCGAACTTTGTTGCAAAGAGAATCGTGGCCCGTCAGCGGAGGAGATCCGGCCGTCTCTCCCGCGTGATCCGCTCCGACTCGGCCCGCCGCCATTTCTCGATGACCGCGTGATTGCCGTTGAGGAGCACGTCCGGGATGGTGCGGCCCTCCCATTCGCGGGGACGGGTGTAGTGCGGGTATTCGAGCCGGTTGCTCTCGAAGCTCTCCTCGGTGCCGGAGGCTTCCTTGCCCATGACGCCGGGGAGCAGGCGCACGCAGGCGTCGAGCAGCACGAAGGCTGCCATCTCGCCGCCGGAGAGCACGTAGTCGCCGATGGAGACCTCCTCCAGCCCCCTGCCCTCGATGACGCGTTCGTCCACGCCCTCGAACCGGCCGCACACGATGACTACGCCGGGACCCGCCGCCAGCTCGCGCACCCGGTCCTGGCGCAGCGGCTTGCCGCGCGGGCTCATGAGGAGCTTCGGCCGTGGGTCGCCTTCCGGCACGGCGGCGTCGAGGGCGCTGGCCAGCACGTCGCAGCGCAGCACCATGCCGGGCCCGCCGCCGGCGGGCGTGTCGTCGACCGTGCGGTGGCGGCCGAGCCCGTGGTCGCGGATGTTCTTCGCCGTCAGGGTCCAGACGCCGCGCGCGAGCGCGTCGCCCGAGAGCGACATGCCGAGGGGGCCGGGAAACATGTCGGGGTAGAGGGTCAGAATGGTGGCGTCGAAGGTCACGCCTCGTCCTCATCGGGGCGGGCCCTGGCGGGCTCGAAGAAATCGTCCGGGAGCGCCGCGACGATGCGCTTGTTGGCGATCTCGACCACCGGCACGAAGGCCTTGGTAAAGGGCAGGAGCGCGGTTGCGCCGCCCTTGGCGGGCGCGATCTCCAGGAGGTCGCCGCCGCCATAGTTCGGCACGTCCACGATGGTGCCGACCACCGTGCCGGCCTCGTCCTGGACGGGAAGCCCGATCAGGTCGGCGAGCAGGAACTCGTCCTCCTCGTCCGGCGGCGGGAGCCGGTCGCGCTCCAGGTAGAGCTCGGTGCGATTCAACGCCTCGGCCGCCTCGCGGGTGGTCACGCCTTCGACCTGCACGATGAGCATGTCCGGCGCGCCGCCGGGGGCCTGGCGGGCATTCTTCTTGACGGAAACTTTGCGGCCGTCCGCCGTGGTCAGCGAGCCGTAGGTGGCGATCGCCAGCGGATCGCCGGTGTAGGATTTCAGCCGCACCTCGCCCTTGAGGCCATGGGCGCGGCCGAACTCGCCGACGAGGACGAGGTCGTCCCGCGGTGGTGCGGTCAACCCTCCTCCCCCTTGTGGGGAGGAGATGGAGGTGGGGGTGTCAGCGTCACGGCTCAAAGCCTTGGCGCTCGCACCCCCACCCCTGCCCCTCCCCACAGGGGGGAGGGGTGAGGTGGAGCGTTTCTGAAAACGCTCCTTCGTCATGATGCTTACGCAGCCTCGCCTTCGGCGGAGCCGGCGGCCTCGGCGCGAGCGGCGGCGCGCTCCTGGGCCTTCTTGCCCGGGACGGCCTTCTGCGGATTGTTGCGCGGCGAACGCTTCAGGAGGCCGGCGGCGTCGAGGAAGCGCAGGACGCGGTCGGTCGGCTGGGCGCCCTTGGCGAGCCAGGCCTGGATCTTGTCGGTCTCGAGGGTGACGCGGGCCGCGTCATCCTTCGGCTTCATCGGGTCGTAGGTGCCGACCTTCTCGATGAAACGGCCGTCGCGCGGGGAGCGCGAGTCGGCGACGACGATGCGGTAGTACGGGCGCTTCTTGGCGCCGGCACGGGTCAGACGGATCTTCAGGGACATTCGGTTCTCCTTGTCAGTGTCCTGCGATCAAACTTCATTGCCGCTCCCGCAAAACCGGGAGCGGCAAACTCACTTCTTCTTGCCTCCGAACGGGAAGCCGCCGAGCCCCGGAAGGCCCGGAATCTTTGGCCCGCCGAGGCCGGGGAGGCCCGGGACGCCCTTGGGCATCTGCGGCAGGCCGCCGGCGCCGCCGGGGAAGTCGGGCAGCTTGCCGCCCATCTGCTTCTGCAGCGCCTCGATCTGCTCCGGGGTCGGCTGGGGCATGCCGCCCATGCCGCCGCCGAGGCCGAACATCTTGCCGAGCGCGCCCGCCATGCCCTTGCCCTTGCCGCCGCCCATCATCTTCATGACGTCGGCCATCTGGCGGTGCATCTTGAGCAGCTTGTTCACGTCCTCGACCTTGACGCCCGAACCGGCCGCGATGCGCTTCTTGCGCGACGCCTTCAGGATGTCCGGGTTGCGGCGCTCGGCCGGGGTCATGGAATCGATGATGGCGCGCTGGCGCTTGATGATCTTGTCGTCGAGATTGGCGCTCTCGAGCTGGGCCTTCATCTTGGCCACGCCCGGGAGCATGCCCATCAGGCCGCCGAGGCCGCCGAGCTTCTCCATCTGGGCGAGCTGGTCGCGCAGGTCCTCCAGGTCGAACTTGCCCTTGCGCATCTTCTCGGCCATGCGCTGGGCTTTTTCCTGGTCGATGTTCTCGGCCGCCCTCTCGACGAGCGACACGATATCGCCCATGCCGAGGATGCGGTTGGCGACGCGGCTCGGGTGGAATTCCTCCAGGGCGTCCACCTTCTCGCCCGTGCCGATGAGCTTGATCGGCTTGCCGGTGACGGCACGCATCGACAGAGCGGCGCCGCCGCGGGCGTCGCCGTCCATGCGGGTCAGGACAATGCCGGTGACGCCGAGGCGCTCGTCGAAGGCGCGCGCCGTGTTGACCGCGTCCTGGCCGGTGAGGGCGTCGGCGACGAGGAGCACCTCGTGCGGGTTCGTGGCCGCCCGGACCTCGGCCGCCTCGGCCATGAGAGCCTCGTCCACGGTGACGCGGCCGGCGGTGTCGAGCATCACCACGTCGTAGCCGCCGAGGCGCGCCGCCTCGATGGCCCGCCGGGCGATCTGCACCGCCGACTGGCCGGCCACGATGGGGAGCGTGTCGACGCCCACCTGCTTGCCGAGCACGGCGAGCTGTTCCATGGCGGCGGGCCGCCTCGTGTCGAGGGAGGCCATGAGCACGCGGCGGCGCTCGCGGTCGTTGAGGCGCCGGGCGATCTTGGCCGTGGTGGTGGTCTTACCGGAGCCCTGGAGGCCGACCATGAGGATCGCCACCGGTGGGGCGGCGTTGAGGTCGATGACCTCCGCGTCCGCGCCCAGCATCTCCACGAGCTGGTCATGGACGATCTTGACCACCTGCTGGCCGGGCGAGACGGACTTGACCACCTCGGCGCCGACCGCGCGGGCGCGCACCTTGTCCGTAAAGGAGCGCACGACCTCGAGGGCGACGTCTGCCTCGAGCAGGGCACGTCGGACCTCGCGCAGGGCCGCGTTGACGTCCTCCTCCGTGAGGGCGCCGCGGCGCGTCAGTCCGCTGAGAATGGTGGAGAGTTTGTCGGAAAGGCCCTCGAACATGGTTATTCAAATCCTTTCGCGAGAAGCGGCACGTCGCGTTCGGCGAGGGCCTTTTCGAAATGGTCGACGGCCGCCTTGAACTTGTCGCGGCAGCCCGGATTGCAGAAGCCGACGACGGCGCCGCGGTAGAGGGTGAGCGAATCCGCCGCGATCGGCTTTCCCGACCACGGGCAGGTCTCGTTGACCGCGTCCTCGATGCGCAAGGTGTCGTCCGACATCCATCCCAACTTTCAACGCGAACCCCAAATGGCAGCGCGCCCGAGGGCGCATCGCGCTGTCGGGCGTTGACCTCCAGCCTCTCGGGCTGGTCGGCGGCTCATGGGGCTCGCTCTACAGATTTGCGGTCAGCACGTAAGGGTGAAACAGGGCAAAGTCAAGGAAAGGGCACCAGACTGTCATTCCGGGCTAGCACCTGCGGTACGACCTCGGAATGACGCATGCGTGATGGCCGGCCTGGCCCGCCGCCCTTGCCGATCCGGCTCCGGCACCCCACGCTTAAGCCTTCTTCGAACGAGATCGCTCGCGCCCATGAACCGCCGTACGCTCCTGAAAGCCCTGAGCCTTCCCGTCGTGGCCGCCGCCGGCACGGTCGGCTGGGCCACCGCCGCCCGCGCCCGGAACCCCTACTACCAGGGGCCGGTCACGGACCATTTCGACGGGGTGCGGTTCTTCTCTCCCAACCAGCCGCAGGACAAGGGCCTGACCGAGCTCCTGCGCTGGCACCTCGGCGGAGGGCGCAAGGACTGGCCGGAGAGCTTCCCGAGCCCCTTTCGCGACAAACCGCCGGCCGCCGTGGACGGCCTGCGCGTCGCGCTGATCGGCCACGCGTCGTTCCTGATCCAGGTGTCGGGCCTCAACATCCTCACCGATCCGGTCTTCTCCGAGCGGGCGAGCCCGGTCTCCTTCGCGGGGCCGAAGCGGGTCAACGAGCCCGGCATCGCCTTCGACGACCTGCCGCCGATCCACGTGGTGCTGATCACCCACAACCATTACGACCACCTCGATCTCGCGACGCTCGGGCGCCTCTGGCAGCGCAACCGGCCGAAGGTCGTCGCGCCGCTGGGCAACGACGCCATCATCCGGGACGAGCACCCGGACATCCCGGTCGAGACCCGGGACTGGGGCCAGTCGGTGGAACTCGGCCACGGCGTCACGGCCCACCTGGAGCCGGCCTATCACTGGTCGGCCCGGGGCATGAACGACCGGCGCATGGCGCTCTGGTGCGCCTACGTGCTCACCACGCCTTCGGGCGTGATCTACCACGTGGGCGATACCGGCTTCGGCGACGGCAAGATCTTCCACCGGGTGAAGGAGCGTTTCGGCCGCCCCCGCCTCGCGCACCTGCCGATTGGGGCCTACGAGCCGCGCTGGTTCATGGAGCCGCAGCATATGAACCCGGACGATGCGGTGCGGGCCCTGAACATCTTGATGGCCGAGCAGGCGCTCGGCCACCATTGGGGCACGTTCCGCCTCACCAACGAGGGCGTCGAGGAACCTGTGCAGGAGCTGGAGACGGCGCTCCGCGCCGCCGACGTCTCGCCCGAGCGCTTCCGGGCCCTGCGGCCGGGAGAGGCGTGGGAAGCGACGTCCCAGGCCTGAGGCCGCCCCTCACTCCTTCGGCTGCACGTAGATGTTGACCTTGAGGTTCGTGTCGGCGGAATCCGTGAGGTCGGTCACGTATTCCTCCACGAACACGTCCTTCGAGACGATGTTCTTGGCGTCCAGATAGGCGGTGATCGTCTCGTAGGCGCCTTCGATCTCGTCGTAGGAATCCTCGTGCACGAACCGGAAGGACTTGCCCTCGGGGGTCTTGCCGAACTTGACCTCCGGCGTCAGCTCGGTCTTGCCGTCCGGCACCTGCGCGACCGGCACCATCGCCTCGTAGCGGAAGCCCGTGTCGTCCGTGTGGACGAAGACCGTGAGCGGCCGCCCCGTGGGGGCGATGCCGGCCTTCTTCAGCTCGTCCTCGATCTTGGCGAAGGCGTTCTTCAGGTTGGCGAAGCCGTCGTCCCAGGTGCTCGTCCCAGCGAGCACGGCCGCGGGCTTGGCGGCAAGCACCCCCTCTTCGACATCGGTCGGGTCGCCTGGATTCGGGAAAAGGGTCGTGCGTCCGGCCGTGACGGGAGCGGGGCTCGCAGGCGCAGAGGGTGTCGGGGCAGGAGCCGGCTGGGCCGTCGCCGGAGCCTGGGCGGGGGCGGACGGCGTCTCGGCAGGAGCCGGCGCAGGGCCCGGGTCCGGAACGGGCGTCTGGGCCTGCTGCGCGGGCTGCGGCGGCGCCTGATCCGCCGGGGAAGCCGGTGCCGGCCCGGCGGCGGCCGGCGGGGTCTGCCCCAGGACCGGCGCCGGCGCGACGGCCAGGAGGGCGATCAGGAGAGTCGAATGCAGCCGCATGGGAGGGAACTCAACCGCGAATCAGGAGGGACACTGTCTGCGACAGCATAGGAGGCTTTTTGGGGCGCCGCGAGATCGTCCTGTGAGGAATCGGGGCCGTGCGACGTTGCGTGCCCGAGGCGAACATGGTCTGCATAGAAAACAGGCTTGGAATGGCTGCCCGCCTCGCGGATTGTGTGCGAATGAGCCACCATCCCAAGGCGGCTCACGATCCCTGAGGCTGGGGGCCGGTCCGGATGAGCGACACCTTTCTGACCTTCGCACTGATCGGCTTCGTGGCCCAGCTCGTGGACGGGGCGCTGGGCATGGCCTTCGGGGTGCTGTCGACCACCAGCCTGCTCGCCTTCGGCGTGCCGCCGGCGACCGCCAGCGCCGTCACCCACGTGACCGAGATCTTCACCACGGCCGCCTCCGGCGCCTCGCACGTGTTCCACCGCAACGTGAACTGGCGCCTCGTGACGCGCCTGGCGCCAGCCGGCATGATCGGCGGCGGCATCGGGGCCTTCATCCTGGCCAACGTGGACGGCAAGGCCGTCGAGCCCCTGATCTCGGCCTATCTGGCGGGGATCGGCCTCTACATCGTGTTCAAGGCGTTCCGGCCCCTGTGGCCGCGGGAGGTGAAGGACTGGATCGTGCCCTTCGTCGGCGCCGGCGGCGGACTTCTCGACGCCATGGGCGGCGGCGGATGGGGGCCCATCGTGACGGGGTCCCTCATCGGGCGCGGCCATGCGCCCCGGCAGGTGATCGGCTCCACCAACCTGACCGAGTTCCTCGTCACGGCCACGATCTCGGCGACCTTCATCGTGACGCTCGGCTGGTCGGAGCTCAGCTCCGCCGCCGGGCTCATCCTGGGCGGGGTGCTGGCCGCGCCGCTCGGCGGCTTCCTGGTGAGCCGGGTGCCGACCCGCCCGATCATGATCGCGGTCGGCCTCATCATCATCGTGACCAGCATTCCGCGGATTCTCTGATCCGGCGGATCTTCCGACCCCCGCCCTCTCGCGGTCCGGCTGTTTTTGGGCCATATACGGCTCCATGAGCGCCCTTGCGAACCGCCGATTTCTGAAGATGAACGGTCTCGGCAACGAGATCACCGTGCTCGACCTGCGCGGCACGCCCACCCGAGTCACCCCCGCGGAGGCCCGCGCCGTCGCGGCCGATCCGCGCTCGCGCTTCGACCAGCTCATGGTCCTGCACGATCCGGTCACGCCGGGCACCGACGCCTATCTGCGCATCTACAACACCGACGGATCGGAATCCGGCGCCTGTGGCAACGGCACCCGCTGCGTCGCCTGGGCCATGGCGGCGGACCCGGTCATGAGCCGACCCATGGACAGGGGGCTCGTGCTGGAGACGAAGGCCGGGCTCCTGCCGGTCGAGCGCGTATCCGATACGGTCTTCACCGTCGACATGGGTCCGCCGCGCCTCGCCTGGAACGAGATTCCCCTGCGCGATCCCTATCCGGACACCCGCGCCATCGCGGTGGACACCCGGATCCCCGAGGCCCCCGAGCTGCAGAACCCCTCGGCCGTGAGCATGGGCAACCCGCACGCGATCTTCTGGGTCAGGGATGCGACGGCCTACGAGTTGGCCACCATCGGGCCGATGCTGGAGCACGACCCGGTCTTCCCGGAGCGCGCCAACATCTCCTTCGCGCAGGTTTTGACTCCCGAGCACGTGCTGCTGCGCGTATGGGAGCGCGGCGCCGGCGCTACCCGCGCCTGCGGCTCCGCCGCCTGCGCCACCCTGGTGGCGGGCGCCCGCAAGGGCCTGACCCGGCGCAAGGCGACAATCTCCCTGCCGGGCGGCGATCTTCTGATCGAGTGGCGCGAGAGCGACGATCACGTGCTCATGACCGGCCCCGTGGAGCTGGAGCACGAGGGCACCTTCCCGCCCGCCCTCTTCGCCGGTGCGGCCTGACATGGCCGTCGAGGTCGTCACCTTCGGCTGCCGGCTCAACATCGTCGAGTCGGAAACCATGCGTCGCCACGCGGAAAGCGCCGGCCTCGGCGACGTGGTCATCGTCAACACCTGCGCGGTGACGGCCGAGGCCACACGGCAGGCGCGCCAGTCGATCCGCCGCATCGCGCGTGACAATCCGAACGCCCGCATCGTGGTCACCGGCTGCGCCGCCCAGGTCGAGCCCGAGACCTTCGCGGCCATGCCCGAGGTCGCGAAGGTGCTGGGCAACGACGAGAAGATGCGGCCCGAGACCTGGGCCTCCGTGCGCGGCTTCGGAATGGACGGAACCGAGAAGATCGTCGTCAACGACATCATGGCCGTGCGGGAAACCGCGCTCCACCTGGTCGACGGCCTGCGCGGGCACACGCGGGCCTTCGTGCAGGTGCAGAACGGCTGCGACCACCGCTGCACCTTCTGCATCATCCCCTACGGGCGCGGCAATTCCCGCTCGGTCCCCATGGGAGCCGTGGTCGAGCAGGTGCGGACCCTGGTGGAGCACGGCTCGCGCGAGGTGGTGCTGACCGGCGTCGACATCACGAGCTACGGCGCCGACCTGCCCGGCGCGCCGAAGCTCGGCACCCTGGTGAAGGCCGTGCTGCGCCACGTGCCCGAGCTGGAGCGGCTTCGCATCTCCTCCATCGACTCGGTCGAGGCCGACGAGGATCTCCTCGAGGCCATCGCCAACGAGAAGCGCCTCATGCCGCACCTGCATCTTTCCCTGCAGGCGGGCGACGACCTGATCCTCAAGCGCATGAAGCGGCGGCACCTGCGCGACGACGCGATCCGGTTCTGCGACGAGGTGCGGAAGCTGCGCCCCGACATGGTCTTCGGGGCCGACATCATCGCGGGCTTCCCGACCGAAACCGAGGAGATGTTCGCCCGCTCCCTCGCCATCGTCGAGGAATGCGGCCTGACCCATCTCCACGTCTTCCCGTTCTCGCCCCGTCCCGGCACGCCCGCCGCCCGCATGCCCCAGGTTCCGCGCGACGTGGTGAAGGACCGGGCACGGCGCCTGCGCGAGACCGGCGAGGCGGCGCTGCGGAAGCATCTCGACGCGGAGGTGGGTGCGACTCGCCACGTGCTGATCGAGCTCAACCAGCTTGGCCGCACCGAGGCCTTTACACCGGTGCGGTTTTCAGCGCCCGTGCAGCGCGGCGACCTGCGGCCCGTGACGATTACGGGCCATAACGGGCGCGAATTGCTGGCGGCGTGAGCCTCTCAACCCTCTCCCGCTCGGGAGAGGGTGGCTGCACAGCAGCCGGGTGAGGGCAGCCACCCTCTCCGGAAAACCCAGGACCCTCACCCCAGCCCTCTCCCGTCCGAGAGAGGGAGTTCCGTCGCGACGCCGCAGGCCGCGACCCGCTCGCGCATATGCGCCGGCACCGGCGCCTCCACGAAGATCGGCGGCTTCTTGGGGTAGAGCGGCACCGTCACGCTCCGCGCATGGAGATGCAGTCCCGGCCCGCCGAAGCGCGGCGCGGTGCCGTAGATCGGATCGCCCAGGATCGGCCAGCCGGATGCTTGGCAATGGACGCGCAGCTGATGGGTGCGACCCGTGACAGGGCGCAGTTCGAGCAGGGTAAGCCCGTCGGCCCGCCCCAGCACGCGCCACTTCGTCAATGAGGGCAGGCCCTTGGGATCGGCCTTCATCCACCAGCCGCGGTCGGGGGATTTCGGCGCCAGCGCCAAGTCGATCTCGCCCTCGTCCTCGGGCGGCCCGCCCTCGACCACGGCCCAGTAGACCTTGTCGACCTCGTTCCGCTTGAACAATTCGTTGAGGCGGGCGATGGCCCGGGCATGGCGGCCGAGGATCAGGCAGCCGGACGTGTCGCGGTCGAGCCGGTGCGCGGCTTCGGGCTTCCTCGGCAGGCCGAAGCGCAAGGAATCGAGATGGTGGGTGAGCGTCTCGCCGCCTTTCGGGCCCGGATGGACCGGCAAGCCGGCCGGTTTGTCGATCACGAGCATCAGGGCATCGCGATACAGCACCTTCGACACTATCTCTTCCGCATTCATGACGCCTCGGCTATCGAGGCCCGCGCGTTAAGGCAAGCAGCAAACACGAGAAGAGGCGAGACGAACCCCCATGGCCGAAACGAAACCCGACAAGCCCGGATTCCTGTCCCGCCTCTTCGGCCGCAGGGCGGAGCCTGCCCCGCAGCCTGGGCCTGCCCGGCAGGCAGAGCCCGCGCCGGAGACTCCGCAGGCCGGCGGCGAGCCGGAGGCCATGCCGTCCCCGCCCACGACGGCCGCCGACGATCTCGTGGCCGCGCCGCCCACCGTCACGGAGGCGTCGCCCGACACGGCCGAGGCCGCCACGCCCGTGCCGGAACTCGCCGGCGCGGACCTCCAGCCGGTCGAGGGGATCGAGCCGGAAGGCGGCGGCCCGAAGGAGCCGATTCCGCGCCCTGCTCCCGAGCCGGATTCGGCGCCTCCAGTCGCGGAATCCGCTCTCGCTCATGCGGAGGCCGCGGCTCCGGTGGAAGCCGCCCCCCAGGCGGAGAAGCGCGGCTGGTGGCAGCGCCTCACCGAGGGCATGCGCCGGACCTCCTCGTCCCTGTCGGAGAGCGTCACCGGCCTCTTCACCAAGCGCAAGCTCGACAGCGCGACTCTGGAGGAACTGGAGGACGCCCTCGTGCAGGCCGATCTCGGCGTTCCCACCGCCATGCGGATCACCGAGGCGATCTCGGCCGGTCGCTACAACAAGGAGATCTCGCCCCAGGAGGTGAAGGCGATCCTGGCCGGCGAGGTCGAGAAGACGCTTGCGCCGGTGGCCAAGTCCCTGTCCATCGACCGGTCGAGGAAGCCCTTCGTGATCCTCATGGTGGGCGTGAACGGCGCCGGCAAGACGACCACCATCGGCAAGCTGTCCCAGAAATTCCGAAGCCAGGGCCTGAAGGTGATGCTCGCCGCCGGCGACACCTTCCGGGCCGCCGCCATCGAGCAGCTGAAGGTGTGGGGCGAGCGGGTCGGCGCGCCGGTCCTCACCCGGCCGCAGGGTTCCGACGCGGCGGGGCTCGCCTTCGACGCCCTGCAGGAAGCCAAAGGCAACGGCACCGACGTGCTCCTCATCGACACGGCCGGTCGGCTCCAGAATAAGGCGGGGCTCATGGCGGAGCTCGAAAAGATCGTCCGCGTCATGAAGAAGCTCGACGAGACCGCGCCGCACGCCACGCTCCTCGTGCTCGACGCCACCGTGGGCCAGAACGCCATGAGTCAGGTCGAGCTTTTCCAGAAGGCGGCGGGCGTCACCGGCCTCGTCATGACCAAGCTCGACGGCACGGCCCGCGGCGGCATCCTGGTGGCGCTCGCGGACAAGTTCGGCCTGCCGGTTCACTTCATCGGCGTCGGCGAGGGCGTGGAGGACCTGGAGCCCTTCGCCGCGAGGGACTTCGCCCGCGCCATCGCAGGAATCGAGTGAGCGCGGCACCTTCAGGGAAAGCCGCATCCCCTTTGCCGGAAAAGTACTCTAGAAGAGATCTCATGACGGAACAAAAGCGCCTGCCGCCCCTTCTCAAGCTCGTTCTCGAGCTCGGCCCCCTGGTCCTGTTCTTCCTGACCAATGCCTATGCGGATCGGTTCGGCTATGCGGACCACCAGCGCATCTACGCCGCGACCGCGGTCTTCGTGGCGGCGACGGTCGTGGCGCTCAGCGTCAACTACGCACTGATCCGCAAGCTGCCGATCATGCCGATGGTGTCGGGCGTGGTGGTGCTGGTCTTCGGCGGGCTGACGCTCTTCCTCCAGAACGAGGTCTTCATCAAGCTCAAGCCCACCATCGTGAACACCATGTTCGGGCTGATCCTGCTGGGCGGGCTCTATTTCCGCAAACCCCTGCTCGAGATCGTGCTCGACAGCATGTTCGAGCTGACCGAGGAGGGTTGGCGCAAGCTCACGCTGCGCTGGGCCCTGTTCTTCTTCGCGCTCGCAGCCCTCAACGAGATCGTGTGGCGTACCCAGAGCACGGATTTCTGGGTGAGCTTCAAGGTCTTCGGCATCATGCCGCTCACGATTCTCTTCGCCCTCGCCCAGACGCCGCTCCTGCTGCGCCACGAGGTCAAGAAGGACGCGGCCGGCAGCGAGGCCTGACGGGCTTCCGCTTCAGCCCTTCACGGAACGGTCGAGAAACTCCCGCGTACGCCGCAGCGAATCCGCGGCCGCATCTTTGTTGTACTCGACCTTGAATCCCTGGCCGGAGGCCCAGTCCTCCTCGACGAATCCGTGGTGCACGCCCGGGTAGACGGCAAGCTCGACGGGCGCGCTCCCGGCGGCCACGCCGGCAGCGAGCTCCTCGCAGGCGCGGGCCGGCGTCCACCCGTCCTCGCGCCCCACGATGATCAGCAGGGGGAACAGGGCCTTGTCGGCGCGCCAGCCGCAACGGGGATAGTAGGCGACGCCCGCCTTGAAGGTCAGCTTCTCGGGGTTGACCACGCCTTCGCTGACGTCCCGGTCTGCCAGGGCGAGGATCGCCCGCGCTCCCATGGACACGCCGAGGAGGCCGACCCGGGTGCGGTCCACGAAGGGCTGGGCGGCGAGATAGGCGAGAGCCCCATAGGCGTCCGCGACCCGGTCGACCGAGGCCGGCTCGTTCACGCAGGCGTCTTCCGCCTTGCGTGCGGTGAAGCTGTCGACCGAGAGCGCCACATAGCCCCACGATACCAGGAGTTCCGGCAGCCTCTCCCGTTCCAGCGCGGTCGCTCCCCGGCAGCCGTGCAGCACCACGACGGCGGGAAACGGACCGGCCCCATCCGGCTTGGCGAGATATCCTTGCAGATGGGCCCCCGGAGTGGGCTTCGGGTCCTCGCCCCGCTGGCGCGCCAGCCGCTCCTGGAACTTTCCGAGCGGCCGGGCCGCGCCGTCGAATTCGATCCGCTCGACGGCGGGGGAAGTGGAGCTTGCCGACTGGCCCCAGGCATGGCCTGCCAGCACCAGCGAGAGAACGATTCCGACGATCGATGGCTGCATGGGACGTCTCCGCAGCAGGCAGCCCCCACGCGGCGATTATCCCACCGTCGCGGCGTCGGCTCAATCGCGCGGATCACGTGCCGTGCGACTGGGCGATCTGCGGCGACCGCGCCTGCGGCCGCATCAGCACGATCTTGCGGGTGACGCCGCGCAGGGGTTCGTGCTCCACCGGCTCCCACAGGCCGTCCTCGCCGGCGGCCGTGATCGCGTCCCAGGAGGCGAGCATGTCGCAGCCGGCGGATTTCGTCGCCTGCTCGATGCGGGCCGCCGTGTTGACGGTCTCGCCCAGCACGGTGAACTCGAGCCGGTCCTCGTCGCCCACCACGCCGCAGAACACCTCGCCCCGGTGGATGCCGATGCCGATCCGCACCGGGGGGTCGAAGTCCCGCTTGGCGTTCCAGCGGTCGATGAGATCGAGGAGCGTGCGGCCGCAGGCGAGCGCCCGCGAGGTGTCATCGGGCTTCTCGGTCGGCACGCCGAACAGGATGAGGGCGCCGTCGCCCGTGAACTTGTCGATCAGGCCCCCGTGCTGGGCGGCCGCCTGCAGCACCCGGCGGCGGAACGACGTGATGAAGACCGCGAGCCGGGTCGGGTCCATGGTCTCGCCGAAGCCCGAGGAGGCGCGGATGTCCACGAACATGAGCGTCACCGGGATGCGCCGGCCGGTGCGCAGGGACTCGAAGGAGCGTTCCGACAGGATGGGGGCGAGCTCCCGCGGCAGGTAGCGGGTGAGGTTGAGGCGAAGCGTCGTCTCCCGCACCGCCCGCTCCAGCATGAGCCGGCCCTGGCGCACCACCAGGTACAGGACGAGCGCCGCCGTGAGCACGGTCACGATGCGGACCATGTTGGTCTGCCAGGTGAAGGCGCCGAGCATCCCGGACAGATGCCGGCTCAGTTCCTCGGGACCCGGCTGTTCGCCCGCGAAGGCGATGATCGACAGCCCCAGCACGTAGATCGCCCCCACGAAGGCCTGGAGCCGGGGCTGATAGTGGATCGCGGTCGCCGCCAGGATGACGGGCATGACCCAGACGACCGGATAGACGGGGAAGAGGCTGCCCGGGATGCCCAGGCTCACGTCATTGAACGCCAGGGTGCCGAGGATCAGGAGCGCGTCGAGGACCGCCGTGAACGCCGGAAGCTTGTCCACGAAGATGCGCCGGGACGCCAGCCAGGTGGTCGCCCACCCGACCGCGCCGAACACCAGCAGGGCCACCTGCGCGGCCTGAACCTGCTTCATGGCGAAGGGGCTGGTGATCGTGTCGCTGAGCTGCACTGCCAGGACGGCCAGGAACAGGATGGCCGCGATGGCGATGCGGGCCTGGCCGGCGCGCTTCAGGGCGGCCACGTCCGCCTCGCGGATCAGGCGCTCCGTGGCGTCGCTGATCAGGTATCGCGAGCGCAGCTGGCGAATCGACGTCCAGGCGGATGACAGGCGCGGAGGCAGAGGCACGGTGTTCTTTTCGTTCAGGATCGGGTTATCACGGTCGGGCTGCCGCTCGCCCGAGGGAACCTAATATCGATGACCGAGACGCCTCAAGCCATCGAAATCTTCGTGGACGCCGATGCCTGCCCCGTGAAGGCCGAAATCTACCGCGTCGCCGGGCGCCACCGGGTCAAGGTTTTCGTCGTGGCCAACAGCTTCCTGACGGTGCCGAAGGATCC
>DASQMJ010000006.1:0-3835 GCA_035645535.1 Microvirga sp.
GGAACGACACCGCCGCTCATGTGCGCCGCATAAACCGCCGCCGCCCCCTGCAGCTCCCGGTACTCGTCCGGCCCGATCCGGTCCGCCGCCAGCAGAAGACGGTCGTGAAAACGCTGCCGCGAATCCCGCAAAAGACGGAGCTTCCTGGCGAGCGGCTGAGAGCCGACCGACCTGTCCACCACGATGGAGCGCGCGGCCGCATACAGATCGTCGACCGCCGCCTCGACGCCGGGATCGCGCTTGAGCAGCCCGATTACATCGATCAACAGCACACGCAGGTCGCGCAGATCGTCCTGGCTCCCGTCCTCAGCGAGCGAGGCAACGATTCGCTCGATCGCTGCGAGCCTTTCATCAATCGTCTCGGCGAAGCTCTTTTCCGCCATCAGCCGTTACCTCCTGGAAACCTTACCTGCAGCCAGGGAAGAATGCGCTTTTATGGTTAACGTTTGGTTGACGTATGAACGTCCGGAGGTCTCGAATCCCTTCTCTTGCAAGGAATTTCGAGGAGTAGGGGAGGGGCCGTCGTCTGGCGCCCTTCCCGCGGGTCACCGGGCTTTCACGTTCGCTGCACGGCGGGGTTTCCTGTCGCCCCTGCGCTTGAACCGGCGCCAGGCATTGCGGACGGGGGGCGGAATGCGAGGACGGACATAGGCGTGGTACGCGGCCCGCATGGCGATGCGTGAGCCATGGAGCAATGCCGGGACCAGGGCCGACCTGACCAGGTGCAGGTCCACATATTCGTCCTGCGACACGTACCAGGAGTCGTAGCCGTCGGAGAGGCTCATGGTGTTGAGCTCCACGATCTCGGGGCTCGAGAAGGCCTCCTGGGCCGTCACCTTGGTGAGGAGAGTTCCGAGCCTGCACTCGGCAAAGTCTTCGTCGAAGGCCCACTTGATGAGGATGAGGGCTGTCCCGCACCGGAATGCCATCTGCGCAGCGACGAGGCGTCCCGAGACACGGATCAGATGCCACTCAAGACGCTCCTGGGCGGCGAAGTTCCTGACTATGGCTTCGTAAAAGGTCAGCAGATCCGTGTTGTGCAGGATGGCCGAGCCGCTTCGCCCCTTCCATCCGGCGGCTTCCAGCGCAAGGAAGTCCGCCAGGATGTCGACGCCGGCGTCGGCGCCCTTCCTGACCTCCACCGCGACCTCTCCCCGGCCGTCGAGCTTCTTGCGGAACCGCTTCAGGTTGCGTCGCATGCTGCCGAGGCCCGCCAGGTATGTGTCGAAGTCTCCCTCCACATTCAGAAACGAGCAGTGGGCGCGCGCACTGCGGAAGACCGTGTAGCCGTCGAGGCCTTCCTGCAAGGCCGCGTGCACAGGCGAATTTCGGCGCACCGCCTTCAGGTCCAGGCCCAGATGGGCCGGAGATTGACGGCTGACCTCGGACAGCAAGGCTCGCAGCGCCGCTGCGGCGCAATCGGAAGCCAGCACGATGTCCCCTGAAGGCGAATAGCGACCGAGGGTCGTCTGCAGGAGGGGCCACCTGCTCCCCAGCAGCGGATGCGGCGTCAGGATCACAGGCAGAACGCCGACCAGCCGCTCGCCCATATACGCGAGGCTGCAGAACCACCTTTGATCGGAGCCGAGCCCGTCGCGGAAAATGGGCTCCATCCACGCAGGAAAGTAGGTGGGCAATCTCTGGGGAGCCTGTAGAGCCAGAAGATCCCAAGCCTGGCGATGGGCGCTCAAACCGTCCTGATCATGAACCGTTACCGTGCGCAAGCCTTTGGCGTCATGTCCGCGCGCATCCATGGCGGACGCGTCCGGCTCCGTCGACGTCTGCTTCGGCCGTCTCGAGCCGAGTTCGCTGTGCATGAGTCTCACCTGGGCGATATGGTGCCGCGAGAGCCGTCGCCATATGCTGCTTTGCGCATGGTGCAATCCCAGTAACCGACCGGAGGTGCCCTCCAGGGTTGAGGTGCTACCATGCAGAAGAGATAGGGCTCCCGAGCCGGACTGGGACATGCCATTGCGGGTTAGCTCAGGCGGGATTCGGCTGCAGTTGAGCATCAGGTTGGCGGGGCCGATCAGCGGAACAGGCGCGAGTGCTCGACGCTGATGCAGCGGTTCATGACGACTTGGAGGCCTGCGGCCTCTGCCTTTGCAGCCGCATCCGCATGGGTGATGCCGAGTTGAAGCCAGATGGCAGGCGCCCCGGTGGTGATTGCGTCGTCCACGACTTCCGGGATGTGCTCCGGGCGCCGGAACACGTTGACGAGGTCCACCGGTTCGCCGATCTCCCGGAGGCCGGAGCGGAATGGCTCGCCATAAAGCTGTTGCCCGAGCGCGGTGGGATTGACCGGGATGAGTCGGTATCCGGCCCGGTACAAATATCCCATGACGCCGAAGCTCGGCCGCCATGGATCGGTGCTCGCGCCGACAACCGCGACCGTCTTCGTCCGCTCCAGGATCCCACGGAGGTAATCCGGCGGATAAGACCTGTGATCGATGCGCGTTTCGACCGGCATGGCAACCCTCTCCTGCAACAATCGAAATGCTGCGTCGCGGTTCCGGCGGCTCCCGGCCGGGATCAAAACCGCGGGCGTGTCGGTTGTGCTCATACCGCCAGCGGACCCGACAAATGGAGCTTGCATCCGCATTTCAGATCGTACCGTCCGACGATGAAAGGCCGGGCGCCTTCGCGTCCTTTCCCTATGACCGGGATCTGGTGCGGCGCTTCCGCGAGGCGTTCCCCCGGGCGCGGTGGCGGCGGGCCGAAGAGCGCTGGTTCGTTCCCGGCACGACGGCCGCGCAGCGGCTCGAGGCCTGGATGTCCCAGGAGCTGGAGTCCCTGGATCGCCATGCCGACGCGAAGGGCCGTGATGCCTTTACGTTCGAGCCGCTGGAGAGCCCCTATCTGACAGCCGGCGACGATCTCCTGATTCGCACGCCCTACTCACGCACCGTCGTCGAGGCCATGCGATCGATCCCGTGGGCATGGTGGGATTCCAGGGGCAGGGGCTGGCACGTGCCGTTCCGCTCCTATGAGGATTTGCGCAGGCGATGGCCGGAAATAGAGGAGGCCGCGCGCCGCAACGAGCCCGAAGCGAAGAGAAAGCGTCGCGAGGAACAGGGGTGCCTTCCGGGCGGCTCGGCGGACCGTCTCCAGGCAGAGCGGCGCCGCCGGCGCTATCCTGTGCCCGGAGACGATCTCCCGCCCCTGGAGCAACCGGTATCGACTTTCACCTGGGGCGTGGTCGTGTTCGAAGAGATTGAGGACGAGCGGATCACGGAGGAGGGCGCCCGGGAGTTCTATCCCCATCTTGCAGGGGATCTGAAGGACTATGTCTGGGCCAGATGGCGCATGCCGTGGCTCCATGAGGTCTACCGCGCCAAGGCAGCTCCCGAGGGAGAGGGGCACGATTTGCGGGCGAGCCGCGGATGGTGGCCGGCGAGCCGCGGCGAGTTGCAGGAGCGGGCCCGCAAGCTGCGGGAGATGGAGCGGGCCCAGCGCTCCCGCGAGAGCGCCCGAAAGACGTCGGCCGGCGTCTGAGGCTTGGGCCATAAGAAAATCCGGGCACGAGGGCCCGGATTCTCCAAAACTCTCAATCGATGTTCAGAACGGGATATCGTCGTCGAGATCGTTGTAGCGGGAGCCCGAACTGGCGGGCTCGGGCCGGCGCTCCATTGGCGAGGATCGTCCGAAATCGCCGCCGGACCTGATCTGGCCCGGCTCCTCGTCGCCGTATTCAGACGCGCCGCCGCCGCGGCTGTCGAGGATCGTCAACTCGCCGCGGAAACGCTGCAGCACGATCTCGGTCGTGTACTTCTCCTGGCCCTGCTGGTCCTGCCACTTGCGCGTCTGCAGCTGGCCCTCGACGTACACCTTCGAG
>DASQMJ010000007.1:0-21710 GCA_035645535.1 Microvirga sp.
GGTCAACTACACCGGGGTGGTGGGCTATTCCGACCAGAAGACCTCGCACTGGAACATGGGCATCTACCGCAAGAGCCCGGTCAACAACGAGACCCTGGTCTACAACGTCAAGGACTTCGACATGACCTGGGGCCAGGCCGGGCACTCCACCTCCGCCCCAAGCCACACCTCAGCCCCGCAGCCCGAGCCCACGCAGCCGACGCCCAGCCCCACCGACGGCACGACCTTCATCGGAGATCGCAGCAACAACACGCTCATCGGCACGTCGGGCGACGACAAGATCTATGGCAGGGCCGGCAACGACGTCCTGACGGGCGGCGCCGGGAAGGACGCTTTCGCCTTCGACACCCGGCTGGACCGCGGACAGAACGTCGATACGATCCGGGACTTCGACACCGCAAACGACGTGATACACCTCGAAAATGCGGTCTTCACCCAGCTGGCGGCCGGAACGCTTGAACCCGGCACCTTCCGCATTGGCAGGGCGGCGCTCGATCGGGACGACCATATCGTCTACGATCAGGAGACCGGCACCCTATCCTACGACCGCGACGGGTCCGGCTCGGCCAGTGCCATCGCCTTCGCCAAGGTGACGCCGGGCCTCGAACTCGCTCATCAGAACTTTTTCGTGATTTGAACCGCGTCGCGACCTCTGCCGATGCGCCATCCACGAGACTCCGCCCGAATTGCCGGGCGGAGCTTTCGTCTGGTGCGACGCCAAGGTCGGGCGCGCTGGCAGGACTTGTCCGTGTCAGGAGGAGCGGGTCGGATCCGTGAGGGGATCCGCCATGTCGTGGGCCGGCTGGGTCACGTCGGGGGCCACCCATCCGGTCGGGCGCTCGATCATGCGCCGGACACGGGGCCGCCCCGGCCCCTTGTGGAGGGCCCGCAGCCTCTCGCTGACGGCGGCATCGGCATGTGTCATGCGCTGGTTGTGGCGCACGTATTCGACCCATGTCGGACTGTGGTAGCGCTCGATCCACACCTCGGGATCTTCCAAATCCCGCAGCAATGTCCAGTGCCGCGCGCCGTCCCGGCGCCGGATCCGCCGGCGCTCCGCCATGACCCCGAGGAACGCGACCACGTCCTCCTCACGGATGACGTATTCGATGGTGATGACGATGGGTCCGCTGCGCGGCGTGATGTCGACGGCTACCTTGGGCTCCGACCAGCGGTTGAGAGGATCGAGGTTGAGGGCCTTCATCTCCGGCAGGACGAACCATAGCCCGAGCGCCGCGCCTGCGACCAGCACGCCGGCTGCAATCAGGAGAGCGTCTGCGGTCCCGAAACGATGAGCCGCCTCGCCCCATGCCCAGCTCCCGAAGGCCATGCCGCCGAAGGTCGCCATCTGGTAGAGCGCAAGAGCGCGGCCGACGACCCAGCGCGGGGAGGACAGCTGGACGGTCGCGTTGAAGCTGGAGAGCGCCAGGACCCAGCTCGCGCCGCCGAGGGCCATGGCGGGAATCGTCAGGAACGGGAACGTGCTCAATCCCGCTACGGCGGCGCAGGCCGCGAAGCTGAGGAAGGAGACACGCACGAGCGCCTCGATCGACATGGCCTGCCGCAGGCGTGTGCTCAGGAACGCCCCGCCGACGGCGCCAGCGCCGAATGCCCCGAGCAGAAGCCCGAAGGTGAGCGGGCCGCCGTGGATCAGGTCCCGGGCGATGAGCGGCATCAGGGCCTGGACGGCCACGGCCGCGAAGCCGAAGACGGCTCCCCGAAGCAGAACGACCCCGATCCTGGGCGACATCGCCACGTAGCGGATGCCGGCCGCCATGGCGGTGCCGAGGGATTCCGGCGGCAGGACCCGTGGCGGCCTTGCAGGCTGCCAGCGCGCCAGGACGGCGATGAGCCCAATGTAGCTGACGACATTGACGGCGAAGGCCGCGAAGGCACCCACCGCCGCCACGATCAGGCCGCCGACCGCCGGCCCGACGCTGCGGGCGATGTTGAAGCCCATGCTGTTGAGCGCGATGGCAGCAGGAAGATCCTCGCGCGGCACCATCTCGCCGACCAGGGACTGCCATGCTGGACCGTTGAATGCCGTCCCGCAGCCTACCAGAAACGTGAAAGCGAGTAGGAGCCAGGGCGTTATCAGGCCGAAATAGGCGAAGACGGTCAGGGCGATCGACACGCCCAAGAGGAAGATCTGCGCTCCGAGCATCAGCTTGCGCCGGTCGAAGTTGTCGGCAATCGCGCCCGCCGCGAGCGAGAAGAGCATGATCGGGAGGGTGGTCGAGGCCTGGACCAGGGCGACGAGATCGGCCGATGCGCCGATGGAGGTCATCAGCCAAGCGGCGCCCACCGACTGGATCAGCCCTCCGAAGTTCGAGGCGAGGCTCGCAATCCATACGGCAAGGAAGATGCGGTGCCGGAACGGCGACAACGGAGATGCGTCACTTCCCAATGTCCTGGTGTCCTCTGTCGGCTGCCGGATCGGTCGTGGGGATTTCGACGATAGGCGCCCTCGGCGCGACTAGGTAGGGCCGTGTGCATTCTCTACCAGTGTGCCTGCGCCATGACACCAGGCGGGACGGCAGGCTTCGGAAGAGCCTTTGCGGAATGGGCGCAGCCTCGGCTCCTATGACCCGCCGCCGGTAGCCTCGGTCACAGACGCCGTCTGCGGTGGGCTCACTGTCACCCGGCGTACGAATTCGCCGATCCGGTCGATCTCCGGCCTCACGGCCTCGACCCAGCCGGCCAGGTTGAGGCAGGCATGGGTCATGCGCGGCCAGAGGCGGAACTCCACCGGCGCCTCGATGTCCTTCAGCTTCGCGACCAGTTCCTCCGAATCGCTGCGCAGAGGATCGAACTCGGCGGCTGCCACGTAGAGAGGCGGCAGACCCTGGAGGTTCGCCTTGAGCGGAACGGCCAGCGGCTCCTGCCGGCTGGCCGAATCGGGCGCATAGCAGTCCCAGTACCACTTCATCTCGGGGGTCGAGAGCAGATAGGAGCCGTCGCCGTAGGTCTGCTGGGACGGCGTCTCGGCATCGTCCGAGAAGGCGCCGTAGATCAAAGCCGCACCTCTCAGCAGGGGCTCACCCGCATCTCGCAAGGCCAGGCAGGTCGCCAGGGCGAGGGTGGCGCCAGCCGAATCGCCGGCAATCGCCATGCGGTCGGGATCGATCCCCAGTTCCTTTCCGTCGCTTGCCGCCCAGCGCACGGCAGCCACGCAATCCTGCACCGGGATCGGAAAGGGATGCTCCGGCGCGAGGCCGTAATCGACGCTCAGGCACCGGACGCCGGCGCGCACGGCCACCTGACGCGCAACGCCGTCGTAGAGGTCGATGTCGCACAAAACCCAGCCGCCGCCGTGCAGGAAGATCACTGTCGGCGCTGGCGCAGGCACGCCCGGATCGTAGAGCCGAACCCGCACCGGGCCGCTGGCGCCGGGAATGGTTCGCTCCTCCACGTGCGGCACCGCCGGGGCGCCGGCGCTCCAGAAGAGCTGGAGCCGCGAGATCGCCTGCCGGGCTTGCACCGGAGGAAACTGATACACCGGTGGGTCGTCGCCCCACTGGACGAAGATGGCCTTGATCACCGAGGCGAGCTGCGGGTCGAGCCGGCTCCAGGCCTGGGCGAATCGCTCCATCAGTGCATCCGGCATGCAGATCTCTCCGCCGCTGAGGGGACCGGGTTACGCCACTTGCACGACAATAATCCTGTGGCCGCAGCCTAACACGGTTCCGCACCCTGTCCCAAGGACGGTCGGGCTAGCCCTGTTGGCTTAAGCGTTGGCCCGGCGCTCATGCCTGCGAACCAGGGCGACACTGCGACGGCGAGACCGGGACAAATGCAACAAAATCCTGCCCGGCGGTCTGCCGTGTCCCTATGCAGCCCGCAATCTGCCGAGGAACTGATCGAGCGAGTCGATCAGCGTCGCTGCCTGAGCACGCAGGACATCCGAGGCGTCCAGCGACGCGGCGGCTGCGCTGGACGAGTTCAGTGCCGCCCTGCTCACACCCTCGATGTTCTCGGACACCTCCTGAGTTCCGAGCGCAGCCTGCTGGACGTTCTGAGCGATGTCACGGGTTGCCGCCTGCTGCTCCTCGACCGCAGCCGCGATGGCGCCGGAGATCGTGTCGATGTCCTGCACGGTCCTGCCGATCTCGTGAATGGCCGCGACGGCCTGGCTGGTCGTCGCCTGCATGGCGGAGATCTGGGCGGCGATTATTTCCGTCGCCTTCGCGGTTTGGCCAGCAAGCTCCTTCACCTCCTGAGCAACGACCGCGAAGCCGCGTCCGGCTTCGCCCGCCCGCGCAGCCTCGATTGCCGCATTCAGGGCCAGCAGGTTCGTTTGAGCCGCCACAGTGCTGATGAGTTGGACCACCTCCTCGATCTTCTCTGCGGCTGCGGTAAGCTCTTCGACCGTGGCATTGGTGCGCTGCGCAACATCCGTTGCGCGGCGGGTTACCGCACCGGCACGGGCGACATGCTCCGCGACCTCGGCGAAGGAGGCCGACAGTTCCTCCGTCGCGGTCGCCACGGTCTGCACGTTAGAGGCCGCTTGGTGGGACGCCGCGGCAACGGCGCTGGCCTGATCGTTCGTCGATTGGACTGAATTCGAGACCGTCTGGGCTGCGCTTGCCGTTTTCTCGGCCGCCATGGAGACTGCACCTGCGACCTGCCTCAGGCTCGCTTCGACCTGATCGGCGAGGCTTATCAAGTCGTGGCGGCGCTGAAGCTCCGCCCGGGCTCGCGTCTCCTCCTGCTCGGCCCTCAGCCTCGTCATCTCCCGCGCGTTGTCACGGAAGACCTCGACCGCTCTGGCCATGCGGCCGATCTCATCGCTGCGCCGGCCGCCGGTCACATCGACGTCGGTGTTTCCGTCCGCCAGCGCCTTCATCGTCTCCGTCATCGAGGAGATGGGGCGAAGGACGCTGCGCAGAAGATAGAGGCAGAGACCCATGGTGATGAGGATGGACAGCATGGCACCGGCGGCGTTCATCCAGCGGGTCATGGACGCGAGCACACTCGCCTCTTGCTCCACCTGCTCCGCAGCCTGCCCGATGCGGTCGCTGACTGCCGCCATGGCATCCTCCAGAACCTCGAACCTCTGCACGAAATCGGGAAGCGCCCGCTCCGCCTCCTTCGTGCTCTCGAAAGCCGTCTCGACCAGGTGGGAGGCAGCCTTGGCATAGGCCGCGAGCGGCGCCTCCAGTTCGCCGAGCGCAGCGCGGATGTGATCGTTCAGGGCGAGGCCCCTGTTCTCGTCCACGTTGCGCCGAAGCTGCGCCAGGTGGTCCTTGAGGTCAGCCTCGATCTGAGGGCGCAAGGTCGGCTCCACCCGCGCGGCGTGGAGGGCACGGTAGACGTCGCCGCGCAGGGCATCGTGCATCATATCTGCACTTCCCTGGTTGCGGGTCGCCTGCGCCAGGACAAGATTTCGCGAGATGCTGTCGGTCAGGACCGCATTGCCCCACATGCTGCCTACGCCGGCCCCGAGACCCACCAGGAGCATGAGGCCAGTAATACTGATGAATTTTGCCCGTAGCGACCGCATGACTCCCCCCTACGGTGGGCAAAGATTCCACAGGAGCCGTTAATTAACTCCTACGAATACTTCGACTGTCCGGCAGCCAATGTATTCGACGCGATTCTCGTCATTCCGGCGCAGATCCCTCTAGAAGGTTGCCAGGAGCAATTTCTTCTGGTTCCTGATTGATTGCATAGATGACGTAGAGTTCAAAAAGTTCTGGCTTGCGGCCGAGGATCTCTCTGCGGCAGTCATCGGTGAAAATGCTTGTGAACGGCGTCGCTGCAGGGCCAACACCCGCCCTCTCTACTCCGCAGGATCAAAATCGAGGCATGCGCCTCCCCTGAAGGTCCGATCAACGTCCGGCCCTGCTGGCCCATATGGAGGTGCCTAAGGTGGGGAGCCGATTGTGCGGGCAAACCGAGATTCTAGGGAAATGGCGCACCCGACACGATTCGAACGTGTGACCTTTGCCTTCGGAGGGCAACGCTCTATCCAGCTGAGCTACGGGTGCTTGAGGCGATGGCCTGCCGACTCCACTACCCGATTAGGGGCTTGAGGGCAACCTCTGACTGAAGGTCGGCCTCTGGCATCCGCGCCCTGCGGACAGCCAGGGTTCGCCCAGTCTGGGTGCAATGCCGCATCAGTCGAGCTTGGCGGTGGATGGGCCGACCTACGCCTTTGGGGGAACATGACCGGCCTGCCCACGTTTTAGACAGGTGCGTGCTCCGGCTCTCCCTCGCCCGGAGCGCCGCTCGCGTAGGACCGCCGGTCCTCCTTCGTTCCTCCCCACCATCATCGGAGTTCTTCATGGAAGCGGTGCTGCATGGCTGGTCTCGGTCCCTGTCGGCGCTGGACGCTTTCCTGCCGGATTGGGTCGGGACTGCCGCATATCTCGGGATTGTTGCCTTCCTGGCCCTGTTCGTGCACTCGCTGGCCCTGGCGATTACCCGCTGGCTGCTCGACGGCCATCTCGGGGAGCTTGGCCAAAAGCTTCTGTCCCGCATCGCGGCCCCGACCCGGTTCGGTCTCGTGATCCTGGCGCTGAGCGCCGCGACCCGGATCCTCTCCGTGGAGGGAGCGCGCGCCTTCGTGGACTGGGCGCTCCTCCTGTCCTTCATCGGCTTCGTCGGCTGGACCGGCATCACCGTCGTCAATGCCGGGGCTGAGATCTACATGCGGCGGGTGCCGCAGGAGTCGGAGGATGGGATCCTCGCGCGCAAGCATCTGACCCAGGTGCAGCTGCTG
This sequence comes from Microvirga sp., assembly GCA_035645535.1. Taxonomy (GTDB): domain Bacteria; phylum Pseudomonadota; class Alphaproteobacteria; order Rhizobiales; family Beijerinckiaceae; genus Microvirga. Next base: position 6,725 of record DASQMJ010000007.1, read on the forward strand.
CGGCGCATCGCCGTGTTCGGCGTGGCGTTCCTCACCTTCTCGTCCATGCTGATGACGATTCCGTCGGTACGGGAATACGGCGTCAGCCTTTTCGCCTCGGCGGGCGTTGCCGGCCTCGTGGTCGGCCTGGCGGCCCGCCCGGTGCTGTCGAACCTCATCGCGGGCGTGCAGCTCGCGGTCACCCAGCCCGTGCGCCTTGGCGACGAGGTCATCGTCGAGGGCGAGTTCGGCACGGTCGAGGAGATCCGCACGAGCTACGTCGTCCTGCGCCTGTGGGACCTGAGGCGGATGGTCGTCCCCCTGTCCTATTTCATGGAACGGCCTTTCCAGAACTGGACCCGGGAGAGCACCTCCATCATCGGCAGCGTGATCTGGTACGTGGACTACGCGGTCCCCATCGAAGCCATGCGGAAGACCTTCATGGACATGGTCCGCGCCTCCCCGCTCTGGGACGGCAAGACGGCGGCCCTGCAGATCACAGACGTGCTACCCGATGCGGTCCAGGTTCGCGGCATCATGAGCGCGGCCTCGTCGGGATCGGCCTTCGACCTGCGCTGCGAGATCCGCGAGAAGATGGTGGTGTGGCTGCAGGAGCACTATCCGAAAGCACTGCCGCATGTGCGCACCTACGCAGTGGACCGGCTGGCCAGCGTGGCGGCCGCCGCGGAGCACGCGTCACGGCACTGATTCCGCAAGGCCGTCATAGGCGGGGTAAACCTTGACTGCGCACTTGGCGCCAAGCTTGCCGACCTTTCTCCAGCGCGCAGCGGGAACAGCAGTATTACACTCAGTACCACTATAGGAAAAGTGGCTTATTTGCTTCATGCTTGTAAATAAGCCTTGTTGAATATACGATTTACTCATCGACATTTGGCCAGAAGACTACGCTACTTCGCTTTGGCACTGCCGGGCGCACGTTGCTTTTCTCTACCAATATCGACTGACGGGCGGCCTCCGCCCACGTGCAAACGACAGTATGAAGGAAACGCCCGATGGCTACGGGAACCGTGAAGTGGTACAACGAAACCAAAGGCTATGGCTTCATTCAGCCCGACAACGGCGGCAAGGACGTGTTCGTCCATGCGACTGCCTTGGAGCGGGCTGGCATGCGTGGCCTGAGGGAAGGTCAGAAGCTCTCCTACGAGCTCCAGACCGACCAGCGTACTGGGAGGGAATCGGCGGTCAATCTGCGCGCGGAATGACCTTGCACGACGAACTATCGCGCAGCCGCGTCTGCGCCCCTGAAGCCGCTCCAAGGAGCGGCTTTTTTATATCCGGCACTCAGCCACCCCGCACCCCTGACGTCATTTCTCCACTCCGCTCCTTCGCCCGTACCCGCTCGCGATAGGCCGTGTAGAGCCCGCTGGCCGCGATGATGCTGGCGCCCACCGCGGTCCATGCATCCGGCAGCGTGTTGAAGACCAGATAGCCCAGCATGCTCGCCCAGAGCAGCTGCACGTATGAAAACGGCGCGATGACCGACGCATTGGCGTGGCGGTAGGCCAGGATGACGAGCCAGTGCCCGGTCGTGGACAGGACGCCGACGCACAGACCCAGGAAGATCTCCCGCCAGGTCGGCATGACCCAGTTGAACGGCAGGACGACGCTTAGGATCAGGAGCCCGACGAAGGCCGAATAGGCAAGGGTCGTCAGGGGATGGTCCTGCCCGCTCATCTTGCGTGTGACCACGGCTGCCGCGGCCCAGCTCGTCGCCCCGAGGAGCGGCAGGATCGCGGCGGGCTCGAAGGCGCTCGTTCCCGGCCGGATGACAATGAGGACGCCGACGAGTCCGACGAGGGCCGCGGTCCAGCGACGCCAGCCGACGACCTCTCCAAGGAACAGGACGGAGAGCGCCATGATCAGGATCGGCGAGATGAAATAGATGGAGGTCGCATCAGCTACGGGCAGGTAGGGAAGCCCGGCCGTGAACAGGATGGCGGATCCCACCGTTCCGAGGCCGCGCAACCACTGCAGGCCCGCATGCCGAGAGCGCAGGATCGTGCTTCCGCCGTTCATGAAAATCGCTGGAATCACCAGAAGCGCGAAGGTGGCGTAGCGCAACCATGCGACCTCGATCGGCGGCAGGTAGGCCGTAAGCTCCTTAGTGATCACGTCCGAGCCCGCAAAGAACACCGTCGACGCGACCATCAACAGGGTTCCCCGAAGGGTGGACTGGGTCGCGTTCTCGCGCACGGGTGTCTTCGGCGGGGCGTCTGCCGCCACAGACTTCGATGCAATGGAACTGGTCATGGGAATGTCTTGAAATCCTGCCCTGACGCCTTGGCGACGGGACGGAAGCAATCGGTTCCACAATAAGCAGCCATTGGCTTCGCAGGAGAAGCGCAAATGCATCACCCTCACCATGTCCGCAGCGAATGGATCGGGATGGAACTCGCGCTAAATCTGCATTGCTGGTAGCGAGTATCGTGGGCAAGGGTCGATCTCGTCAGACATACGGCCACTAGCGCCGCCCGGAAGCAGCGAAAGAAGATCCGACCTCATGCAAGAAGCGCCGAAGCGTCTGGAAAGCGGCACCCCTGCCTTTCGGCGCCTGAACCTCGCCCTCTTCGCGGCCGGCTTCGCGACCTTTGCCATTCTCTACTGCGTCCAGCCCCTGCTCCCTGTCTTCTCCCGAGAGTTCGACGTCAGCCCCGCCGTCAGCAGCCTGTCCCTTTCCCTGACCACAGGGTTGCTAGCCGTCTCCATGCTAATCACCGGCACCCTGTCAGAGGTGTGGGGCCGCAAGCCCATCATGGTGGCGTCGCTCCTCGCCTCGGCGGCCCTGACCATTCTGTCTGCGACCGCTCCGAACTGGCAGATCCTGCTGATTGCGCGGGCCTTGATGGGCGTGACCCTGAGCGGGCTTCCGGCCGTCGCCATGGCCTACGTGAGCGAGGAGGTCGATCCGAGATCCATCGGCCTCGCCATGGGGCTCTTCATCGGGGGCAACGCCATAGGCGGCATGGCGGGGCGGCTCATTGGCGGAGCGCTCACCGACCTGGGCTCGTGGCGGATTGCAGTCGGCACCATCGGAGTCCTCGGCCTGATCGCAGCCCTGCTCGCATGGCGCAGCCTCCCGGCCTCCGTGCATTTCATTCCGCGCCGAGCCAACCCGGCGGAACTGCTGCGCTCCTTCGCGGACCATCTGCGGGATCCGGGCCTGCGATCCCTCTATGCGGAGGCCTTCCTCCTCATGGGAGCGTTCGTGACGCTCTACAACTATCTCGGCTATCGTCTGATCGCGCCGCCTTACGCCTTAAGCCAGACGTTCATCGGGGCGATCTTCGTCATCTACCTGATCGGAACGGCAAGCTCGACCTGGGTGGGAGATCTTGCAGGACGGCTGGGACGACGGAAGGTGTTCCGGGTCATGGTCTCCGTGACTCTGGGCGGCGCGCTCCTGACGCTCTTCGGTCCGCTCGTCCTGATCCTGGCCGGAATGGTGACGGTCACGTTCGGCTTCTTCGGCGCCCATTCCGTAGCCAGCAGCTGGGTGGGCCAGCGCGCCCTGACGGCGAAGGCGCAGGCCTCAGCCCTCTATCTCTTCTGCTACTACCTTGGCTCGAGCGCCATCGGGACACTGGGCGGGGTGTTCTGGGCCAGGTCCGGGTGGTGGGGCGTGGTGGGTCTCGTCGCGACCCTGCTCCTCCTCGCCCTGGCGGTCGCCTTCGGGCTGGCGAGGCTTGCGCCCGTGGCGTCCGAGCCGCCCTCTGACGCCTGACGGCGCTCATCTTCCGCGCCGGCCCGTTCAGGCTATAGTTCGGTTTAGTTTACGCCAGCGAGGCTATATCTGGAAGCTGCATCCTGGCTGGACAATCATGCATGATGCCATTCCAGCTATTCCAGGATTTTTTCGAGCACACGGAACCTTTCCCAAAAGTCTTATTCTCGCCCCATTAGGCTATATTTTTGCGCCCTTGCACAAGAACAAGGGAATGCAACGTGATTCAACGCAACGTAACGCTTGCGCTCGCAGGCCTATTCGTCACGTCCGTGGCAGCTCTGTCCCCTGGCATGGCAACCGCTGAACCGGCCAAGGCCAAGCGCGTCCAGAGCGGCAAGGCCTCCTGGTATGGGCCGGGCTTCCACGGCAAGCGCACCGCCAGCGGCGAAAGGTTCGACACCAACGACATGACGGCGGCCCACCGCACCTTGCCTTTCGGCACCAAGGTTCGCGTCGTGAACAAGAAGACCGGCAAATCGGTCGTGGTGCGCATCAACGACCGCGGGCCCTATGCCCACGGCCGCGTCATCGATCTCTCGCGCGCCTCGGCCCAAGCCATCGGCATCAGCGGGGTCGGCGCGGTTGAGGTGGTGCAGCTTTAAGCCTCATTCTGGAACCCACGGCGCACTGAGCCGCTTTCTCCCGTCTCCTCCCCTGTTTTCCGGGAAGGATCTCTGGAGGGACCTATGCGGGTTGGCTGGCACTTGGGATCTGGCACCATTCTGCTCCTGGCTCTTTCAGTCGGCGCGGAAATCACCTTCGCTCAGGCAGGTCGGCCGTGGGTCGACCCGCCTGCAAACCTCGGCGCTGCTGCGCCGCCGCAGCCGCAGACTCACGCGGCCCCTGCCCAGCCGGCTCAGCCGACCGTGCCGAGCCCGCCCCAGCAGGCAGCGCCTCCTCCGGAGCCTGCGCCCGTCCAGTCGGCGCAACCTACGCCTGCTCCGAATACCCCCGCTCCGGCGCGGTCGGCCCAGTCCCCCAAGGACGTAGCACCGGCCGAGCCGGCCCCGCCCGCCGTGGCCGCGAAACCGGACGCCTCCCAGGAGGCACGCCTTGCCGCCCGAGCCGAGGCGGCGAAGAACCTCGCAGTCAGTTATCTCAATTCATGGTCGGCGCCGAATGACGTAGCGCTCGAAGCCAGCGACGATTTTTATGCCGACCGGGTGGTGTTCCATGGCCGCTCCATCAGCGTACGGCATCTCGTGCGCGAGAAGCGTCGCTTTGCGCGGCGCTGGCCCGAGAGGGACTACCGTCCCAAGCCGGATACGATGAAGGTCGCGTGCGAGCCCAGCGGAACGTTCTGCACCGTTCATTCGATCTTCGACTTCATGGCTGCCAACCCTAAGCGCAGGCGGCTCGCCCAGGGTGTCGGAGCGCTCCAGCTCGTAGTAGGATTCGTCGAGGAACGGCCGATCATCACCGCCGAGACCAGCCTCGTCCTCGGCCAGAGCCGCGGCAGACGAAATGTTGCCTTGGAGAACTCGTCCGATGATTGATTCCGAAAGCGTCATTCAGGAATCCGCAGGGAGCGCCGGATCCGATCCGGCCTGGCGGAACACGCGGGACCGGGTCCGCGAGATGATCCGGGTGGAGGTCGACCGGGCCAATCCGACAGACGATGCGCGTTACCCCCTGGAGCTGATCGTCGAATCCTTCGTGCGCTATTCGCCGGCCGACGGCGAGCCGGACATTCGCGTCGTGGACGACAGCGGCCAGACGAGAACTATGGCTAGGGACGGTCAGCAGATTCCTTTGACAATCCGCGACCTCGTCGAAGAGCTTCGCCAGACCCGCCCGATGCTGTTCAAGCCGGCGGCGCCTTCTCCGGCACCCACCGGGGCCATGAAGGCCGAGCCGAGGAAACGCGACTGGCTCGACATCGGCGCAGACGCAAGCGCGGATGGCGCCGAGCAGCCGCGGAAGCCCGCGCCGGTGCAACCGGCTGAGCGCGCAGGACTCGTTCACCTGCGGCGCGGCAGGGCTCGCCTTCATCTCTGGACCCGGAAGGCGCATAGGCAGTGGATCGAGCCTGCCATGGCAGCTGGCACGGCAAGGCTCCAGGCCATTCGCAGCGATTTCCCACGCTCGCTCGATCGGGTTCGCGGCTCGTTCGAGGATCCCCCGAAGCCGTCCGGGGGCCGCGGCCTTGCGCTTGGCGCCCTCGTGCTCGCGGCCTTGCTCGGTGTCGGCGGCTATCTCTTCTTCGGCGGGGATCGTCCGTCCGAGACCGCAAGTGCTGGCACGGTGAACGAGGAAACGGCGGGCAGGCAGGCCGCAGCCGAGGAGCCGTCATCGACCGGCACGCTCGCATCGCCTCCCCCTGGCGAAACGCCATCGTCGCCTGCCGGAGCGAGCGGCCGCTCCCTTAAAGGCATCCCGGATGTCCTCGATACGGCGACGCTTTCGCTGGAGGGCGAGGTCGTCCGCCTGTTCGGAGTCGAATGGGCTCCCGGCGCCGGAAAGCCGGACGACCTGACGCAGTACCTACGCGGACGGGAGGTCACGTGCGAGCCGACGGGCGGCCGCGACACCTATCGCTGCCGGGTCGGCAATCAGGACCTTTCGAAGGTCGTACTGTACAACGGGGGCGGCAAGGCCACGGCCGAGGCTACACCCGACCTGAAGACGGCCGAGGAGAGGGCGAGGACGGCGAAGATCGGCGTGTGGAACGAGTAGGCGCCGGCCGGGATCGTCCGCTTCCGGATCAGGCGCGCGCCAGATCAGGACCCGGAATCTCGACCTCGATCTCGAGGGTCGAGAGATCCGCGCCGCGATTCATCTTCACCTGGACCTTGTCACGCTCGATGGACACGTGGCGTCCGACGACCGCGAGGATCTCCTCGCGCAGCAGCGCGACGAGATCCGCCTTGCCTCCGACGATGCCGCGCTCGTGCGCGAGCAGGATCTGAAGTCGCTCGCGCGCGACGGGCGCCGAAGTGCGCCGGTTGAAGAAACTCAACAGACTCATGCTGCCCTCCGTCCGAACAGCTTTCCGAGCAGACCCTTCCGGTCGGAAGGAATCGTCATTTCCACCGTCTCGCCCTTGAGCCGGCGAGCCGCATCGAAGTAAGCGCGCCCCGGCGCGCTGTTCGGGTTGTTGAGGGTGACCGGCGTTCCGACGTTCGAGGCGCGCAGCACTTCCTCGCTCTCGGGAATGATGCCGAGGAGCGGGATGGAGAGGATTTCCAGCACGTCCTCCTTCTTCAGCATCTCGCCGCGCTCGGCACGGACCGGGTCGTAGCGGGTCAGCAGCAGGTGCTTCTCGACCCGCTCGCCGCGCTCCGCCCTCTCGGTCTTCGAGTCGAGGAGGCCGATGATGCGGTCGGAGTCGCGCACCGAGGAGACCTCGGGGTTGGTGACGACTACCGCCACGTCGGCGTGGCGCATGGCGAGCGTCGCGCCGCGCTCGATGCCGGCTGGGCTGTCGCACACGATCCAGTCGAACTTCTCGCGCAGGTCCGCCAGCACCCGGGCGACGCCCTCTTCCGTCAGCGCATCCTTGTCCCGGGTCTGAGAGGCCGGCAGGAGCGAGAGGTTGTCGAGGCGCTTGTCGCGGATGAGGGCTTGGCTGAGCTTCGCGTCTCCCTGCACCACGTTGATAAGATCGAAGACGACCCGCCGCTCCGCCCCCATTACGAGATCGAGGTTGCGCAGGCCGACGTCGAAGTCGATCACGACGACTTTCTCACCGCCCTGGGCGAGGGCGCCCCCCAAGGCCGCCGTCGAAGTCGTCTTTCCGACGCCGCCTTTGCCAGATGTTACGACCAGGACTTTGGCCATTGTCGTCTCTCTTTCTTTGTCTCAATCCAGGGTTTTCAGGATGATCGAATCGCCGTCCAGGCTCACCTGGATCGGTTGATTGCGGTATTTGGTGCCGAGGTCGTCGGCCGTCTTGTAGAGCCCGTCGATGGCGATGAGCTCGGCCTCGAACTTCCTGCAGAAGATGCGGGCCTTTGAATCGCCGGTGCATCCCGCGATGGCCCGCCCGCGCAGAGCGCCGTAGATGTGGATGGACCCGCCCGCCACGATCTCTGCGCCGGACGCCACGTGCCCGAGGATGGTGACGTCACCCTCTGTGTGGACGACGGATTGTCCGGAACGAACGGACCCTTCGATGAGAAGGGCCGTGACAGGTGCCGCCTGCGGCGCAGGAGCGCTGGCCAGAGGCACCGCGTCGAGATCGGGCGTCTCGATGTCGCCGGCAGGGCGGCCGCCGTTGATCTGCGGCGGCATGTCCGTATCGAGCACCGCAGGTGCCGCCCCCTCCAGCCCGATGATGTGAATATCCCGCATCCTGAGCGCCGCCAGGAAGAACTTCAGCTCCGATTTCGACGGCTTGAGCATGGACACGTCCGCGATGATCGGACGGTCGGCGAAGAAGCCCGGCGAGCTTTTCGAGACGGTGTCGAGATCCTCGAGCCAGTCTCTCAGCGGCACCGTCGGCGCGAGAACGAGCGCCAGAAACGATTTGCCACGGAAGCGGAGGGCGGGACGGGTGCGAACTGCGATAGTCACGGGTTATCAATTTCCTGCTGCCCCGTGATTTCGTCGTTTTATGGTTAACGGACAGTTAAGATCCCTGCCGGGCGTCAACATTTTTGGGCTTTTTTCGACCGTTTGGGCCTGCCCGTTCGGCACCTTGGCGGCAGCGTGCAGGCAATGAGCGGAGGCGGAAGGGACATGGCCGCCGGCCAAGCCATCGAGCCGCCTTGCGGACTGAAGATCGCAGTCCTGCATCAGATCATCGCAGTCACTACCAAAGAAAAGCCCTTCCCCTAAGCAACCTAACTTATCAAAGGAATATATTTCTATTTTTTATCTCTTCATGATTACTTGTTATCCCTTTGGTATTACTGGTGGATATGCCGCATATTGTTGACCGATGAAATGAACAGCCTACGATGACCTTCTTTCGTCGTTGGATCTGCCCGTAAAAGAAGGCAGTCTGAAGGACGATCTGGACGTGCAAGCAATACGAGGCTCAAGGCAGCCCAGGGAGGACCTCATGTCCGGTCGAGTCCAAGTTTTCACCCGCGCCTCCGCCGGCGTGGCGGGCGTCCGATCAGGTGCGCTGGGAAGAAGCGTCGTGCGATTTCTTACGGCCGTCGCAGCCGTTCTTCTCGGAATGGTCGGCGTCTCGGCGCAGACCGCGTCGATGTCTCCTTCCGCCCGGATCAACGCCGGCACAATCGGGATCATTTCCGGCGGCGCCGACGGAACCTACATTCGCATCGCGGCCGATCTCGCCAACGTTCTCGACGGCGACAATCTTCGGATCCTGCCTATCATCGGGCGCGGCTCGCTGCAGAACCTGCGCGACATCATGTTCCTGCGCGGGATCGACATCGGCATCGTCCAGATGGACGCCCGCGAGCAGCTGAAAGCCGAGAACCTCCAGGCCGACGCGGTTCGCCGGCTGCGCTACGTCACCCGCCTCTACAACGAGGAAGTCCACATCATCGCCAGCCGCGACATCACCGACATTCGTCAGCTCGACGGCAAGAAGGTGAACATCGACAAGAACGGAAGCGGCACCAATCTCACATCCCGGATCATCTTCGAGAAGCTCGGCATTAAGCCCGACATGACCACCTTCGATCAGGCCTCGTCCTACGAGCGCCTACGCTCGGGCGAGATTCAGGCCGCCGTCTACGTGGCGGGCCGGCCGGTGCGCGCCATCGGCGAATTCCAGAGCGAGGGCAGGTTCCACCTCCTGCCGATCCCGTTCGAGGGCGAGATCGCCGAGACCTACTTCCCGGCCCGCTTCACGAACACGGATTACCCGCGCCTCGTCGATGCCGAGAAGCCGGTCGAGACGCTGGCGGTCGGAAGTCTGCTGGCGGTCTTCAACTGGCCGGAGAATTCGGACCGTTACAACCGGGTCAGGAGGTTCGTGGATGCGTTCTTCTCCCGCTTCGACGAATTCCTGCAGCCGGGCCGCCATCCGAAATGGAAGGAAGTCAATCTGGCGGCGGAAGTTCCCGGTTGGGAGCGCGTGAAGCCTGCTCAGGACTGGCTCGACCGCGCGGCCGCCGCCAAGGTTTCATCCGAACAGTCGAAGAGCTTCGAGGCTTTCCTGCAGAGCATGAACACACCTGTCTCGGCCGCCCAGCGGGAGGCCCTGTTCCAGGAGTTTCTCGCCTGGCAGAGCGAGCGGCAGAAGGCATCCCGGAGGAGCGTCCGGCAAGACTAACAGGGGCCCACACAGGCAGGACCGCGGCTCCCGGGTCGGCCGAGCCGGCCGGGAGAGCGCCAGTGAAGGAGGTCCGACATGAACTGGCGAGATCATTCCCCATTCCGGGACGAACCGCCCGGCGCCCGATCCCCACGGCGACCGCGAAAGGCGCCCCCGCTTCAAGGCGCATCGGCGACCGCCCTCCTGGTGGCTCTGTTGGGCATGCCGCTCGCGGCGCCGTCCAACGCACAGGAAACCAGCCCGGGCACCGTCGGCGATCAGTTCCCGAAGGCGGTTGAGGGACTGCCCGCTCCGGCGGGGGCCATTCCGGACGATGTGGCGGCCCTGCTGCCGCTCCTCGTGACATCGCCCGAGCGCAAGCAGTTCGCCGCCGATCTCGAGGCCGCGATCCGCATGGGGAAACTGGATGCCGCAGAACGGCAACTGAAGGGCGCCATCGAGACGGGCACGCTCGCCATCGTGCTCGTCGACCGGCTCGGCGATCCCAGCCTGCTGCTGGCGCTCCAGACGCTCGGCATCAAGCCCTCGGACGGCTCGCCATCCCCAACCACGAAGGCCGAGCCGGCTGCGAGCTGCAGCCTTGCGGCGGCTCCACCCTTGCCCAACCTGTCCGACATGCAGGAGGCCATGGAGCGCGAGCAGGCCCGTGCCGACGCCGTTTCCTGGGAGCTCTCAGCCCTCACGGAGGAGTTCCACAGACTGCAGCAGTCCCGCGAGGATGCGGCTTCCGCGGCTCCCCAGCTGAAAGAGCTTCAGGCTGCACTGCAGAAGGAGCGCGAGCGTGCGGAGGCGGCCCAGGTCGACCTGGCCAGCCTCCGAAAGGATTACAGCGACCTGAAGGCTCAGCGCGAAAGCGACGTCACGTCCCATGAGGCGGCTGCCTCGGCCATGCAGGAAGCCCTGGCGCTGGAACGCCAGCGGAGCGAGAAGGCCCGCGAGGAGCTGGCGGCAGCCAAGATCGAGCTCGAAAGCGCGCAAAAGGCCAAGGAGGCCGAGACCGGTTCCGCAATGTCCCAGACTGCCGCGCTGCAGGAGTCCCTGCGGCGGGAGCGAGAGTCCCTGCAACGGGAGCGGGAACGGGCGGATGCCGCCGCGCGCGAACTGGCCGACGCCAGGCGCGATCTCGCGAATGCCCGCAAGGATACCGCCGAGATGCAGGCGCTCCGGGAGCGCGAGGCCGCAGCGGCAGTCGGCTTGGCCCAGCTGCGCGAGGCCCTGGCGCGGGAGAGGGCTCGCGGCGACGAGACCGCGCGGGAGCTGGCCGACGCCATCGACGAACTGCGCGTCTACCAGGAGACCCGCACGAGTGGACCGGCGCCGATCATCGCCCGGCTGGCTGCGACCGGGATCCCCGGTCCCCAGGAGACGCGTCCCGAGGACGTTCCTCCCCAGCCGTCTCAACCGATTGTCGTCGCCATGATCCCTGGCGCCGGAGGCGGTGAGGTCGCGCGGACCTCCACCGCTGCGCCGCCTCCTGCGGAGGGGGCTCGCGCCGTGGCGGCGCTGCCCGTCCAGGCGGGACGCCAGGACCGGGCCAGCGTGGCTCCCCCGCCGGTCGCCGAAAACGACAGGGTTCCGGCAACGCCCACGCCGGCTCCGGGAGCGGAGGATCGCATCGTGAAGCGAGCCGACGCCCTGCTGCGGAGCGGCGACGTGAGCGGCGCCCGGCTCCTGCTTGAGCATGCCACGCAAGCCGGAAACGCCCAGGCGGCCTTCATGCTCGCCGAGACCTTCGATCCGAACGTTCTGTCGCAGATCGGCGTTCTCGGCATCCGCGGGGATGCGGCCAAGGCGCGGGAACTCTATGCCCGAGCCCTGTCCCTTGGGGTCCGGCAGGCCGGGGAGCGGATGCAGGCGCTGAAGTGACGGCGGATCGCCGTTGAGAACCCGAGGACAGTGGGGCGTTCAGAACGGCACCCACTCGCCTGCCTCGGTCAGGGCGTCCGTGGCGCATTCGAGCGCGGTCGCCGCATCGAGAAGGTGCTGAGCGGTCTGCTCGACCTGCAGCGAGGGGCCGGGTAGCGCCGCGACGCGCCCCGTCAGCTCCCGGACCTGATCGATCATCTCGATCAGTTCGGCGGCAAGTGCGGCCCTCTCCTCGTCGGCGGAGGCACCGACAGGCGCCTTCTGCTTCTTGCGCGAGGAAAAAGGGATCACGTTCGACATAAGGTAAAAAGTCCGCCTTTGGCCGGCCAAAGGCAATAATCGAGTCACGCGATCCACAGCAATCAGTGTTTCACCCGCACGAGAAGTTTTCCGAAGTTGTTGCCCTTCAGCAACCCGATCAGGGCTTTCGGGGCATTTTCCAGCCCCTCCACCACATCTTCGAGATACTTGATCCGACCCTCCCGCAGCCAAGCCGAGGCTTCGCGGTAGAACTCGTCGGCCTGAGACGCGAAGTCGCCCACGATGAAGCCGCGCAGGGTCAGGCGCCGGGACAGGACGGCGCTCATGAGGCGCGGCAGCCGGTCCGGCCCGGGAGGCGGAGCCGCATCGTTATAGTGGGCCACGAGGCCGCAGACCGGGATGCGGGCGAACTGGTTCAGGAGCGGGAACACCGCGTCCCAGACGACCCCGCCGACATTCTCGAAATAGACGTCGATCCCCTGCGGACATACCTCGGCGAGCCGCGGCGGCATGTCGGGGGAGCGATGGTCGACGGCCGCATCAAAGCCGAGCTCCTCGATGAGGTAGCGGCATTTCTCCGGCCCACCCGCGATGCCCACGGCGCAGCACCCCTTCAGCTTCGCGATCTGCCCGACCATGGACCCGACCGGTCCCGTGGCGGCAGCCACGACCACCGTCTCGCCCGGCTCCGGCCGGCCTATGTTCATCAGACCCGTATAAGCGGTCATGCCGGGCATGCCCAGAATGCCCAGCGCCGTCGAGACTGGCGCCTGCGCCGGATCGAGCTTGCGCAGCCCGTTCCCGTCCGACAGGGCGAAGTCCTGCCATCCGGCATAGGCCTGCACGATGTCGCCGACCGCGAAGCCCGGATTCCGGGAGGCGGCGACCTCGCTCACGGTTCCGCCGACCATCACGTCGCCGATCTCCACCGGCTTCGCATAGGACTTCGCGTCGCTCATGCGCCCGCGCATATAGGGATCGAGGGAGAGCCACAGGGTTCGCAACAGGACCTGCCCCTCCCCGGGTTCGGGAACGGAAACCGTCTCCATCCTGAAGTCCGATGGCTTCGGCTCGCCGGTGGGTCGGGACGCCAGGAGGATGCGGCGGTTCGTTGCGTCGGGCACGAGGCTCTCCTGAAAAGACCCCTGTAGATTGAGCACGGCCCGTCCCAGGCAAGAGCGCCAAGCCGGCGCATGACTTTCTCTAGACGTTCGCCTAATGGGATCTCGCAGCCCGGCCATGCTATCCGCCGGTGCTTCGTCTTCCGGTCCCAACGAGAACGACAGATCGACCATCATGGATATTTCGACCGTGCTCCTCCTCGCCGCATCCGGTCTCGCGGCGGGCCTCGTCAATGCCATCGCAGGAGGCGGCACGTTCTTCACGTTCTCGGCCCTCGTCGCCGCGGGCCTGCCGCCGGTCGTGGCCAACGCCACCAGCGCCGTGGCGGTCACGCCCGCCAACATCGCGAGCGCCTGGGCCTATCGCAAGGAACTCGTCGCCAACCTGCGTCGCTTCGCGGCACTCGGCGTCGTCAGCCTCGTGGGCGGTGTCCTCGGCGCCTGGATCCTGACCGTCACGGACAACGCCTCCTTCCGGCTGCTGGTGCCGTGGCTCCTGCTGTTCGCGACCGTGCTCTTCGCCATGAGCCCCAAGATTGTGGCGCTGGCCCGCGCCATCGGCCGGCACGAGGGGCATCACCCCTCCACGAAGGCGTGGGCGGCGGGATTGGCCTTCCAGTTCCTCGTGTCTATCTACGGCGGCTTCTTCGGCGCCGGCATGGGCATCGTCATGCTGGCTGCGCTCGCGATCACCGAGGGAGACGACTTCCACCTTATCAACTCGGCGAAGCACCTGTGCTCGACTCTGATCCAGCTCGTCGCCGTCGTGCTGTTCGTCGTGGCCGGCCTCGTGAGCTGGCGCGAGACCGCGATCGTGGGCGGCGCGTCCGTGATCGGCGGCTATCTCGGCGTCGTGTCCGGACGCCGCCTCCCACCGGTTGCCATCCGCTGGCTCGTGATCGCGGTCGGCGCGCTGCTGACGATCTACTTCTTCGTTCGTTAACCAACGGCGCCTAACATTAAGGGGCATTTTCCAGCGACTGCCCGATTCACGCCACACGGGTCACTCTAGCTGTGCGGCGTGATTCTCCCCTTATTGCGAAAAGGACGACGCCGTGGCCGAACCCAAACATATTGCAGGACTTGACGGATCCCAATCTGTAAGCGCCCTCGGCCTGCGATGGGCCGCCCTGCGCGGCATGCTGACCTCGCCGCTGATCATGGCGGACGAGCAGCGTGGACTGCGCGAGGAGCTCCTGCGCGAGCTCGGTACGATCGAACAGGATTTCGTTTCACTCCAGTCGCGCAACACGATGGAAATCTCGGCGAAGATCGACATCGCCAAATCGGCGGTTCGCGACGGCCTGCAGGCGGGGCAGAACTGGCTGGTGGATCTTCTTGACAGCATCCAGACCGATCTTCACTTGACCAATGCGAAGCCCGCCGCAACAGGTCCGGCTCGTCCCACGACGAATCTCGTGCGCGCCCAGCCGCACCGGCCCGAGAACAATCATCAGGGTCCCAATCCCAACCCGGCGTCCGAGCCCGAGACGCCGTCGGCCGCCTGACCGGCTCTTCCGCGCGCTGCACCGGACGGCAGCAGCGCGCGCCCTGCCCTCACACCAGTCCGGGATCGATCGCGCTCCTGCGCTCGAGCCATGCCGGCACAGGCAGGTTCTTCGCGCGCAGGAATTCCGGGTTGAACAGCTTCGACTGGTAGCGCGTGCCATAGTCGCACAGCACCGTCACGATGGTGTGGCCGGGGCCCAGATGCTTCGCCAGCCGGATCGCGCCGGCCACGTTGATGCCCGACGAGCCGCCGAGGCAGAGACCCTCGTGCTCCAACAGTTCGAAGATCACCGGCAGCGCCTCCTCGTC
>DASQMJ010000008.1:0-80176 GCA_035645535.1 Microvirga sp.
GAAGGGGGAGCGGGCGACCGACAAGGACGACTTCTTCATCTACAACGAGCGCACGAAGAAGCTGTACTTCGACGTGGACGGCTCCGGCTCGAAGGCGATGGTGGAGATCGCCAGCCTCAAGCTCCAGAAGGGCGAGGGCACGACCCTCACCCACAAGGACTTCTTCTTCGTCTGAGAACTCTTCCGCCTCCGCCCGCATCATGAGGAGCAGCCGTGAGGCTGGTCTCAAGAGTTGGTCCAGTTGCACTCTGGAGACGCATCGCCCCGGATCAATGCCAGGGCGAACTCTTCGAGACGTTTCGCTGCCGGGGATAAGGCCTCAGGACGAACCCGAGTGCTCCTCGGGGTGAGACTCGGGTGAAGCAGCGCCAGTTGCTCCAGGAGGGTTAAGGCCGGTGCATCGTAACCAGGGGCGAGGTAGGGCTTGGATGGGCCGCTTCTGGGATCTGTGCGAGGAGCCA
Source organism: Microvirga sp. (assembly GCA_035645535.1). Lineage (GTDB taxonomy): Bacteria > Pseudomonadota > Alphaproteobacteria > Rhizobiales > Beijerinckiaceae > Microvirga. The sequence goes on from DASQMJ010000008.1 coordinate 462, forward strand.
AGTACCTGCGACGCCCGCCCGCCAATCCATCACATCTGTTCATGCTCAAGGCTACAAACTTTCAATTCTTCTGATGCGCGACTCAGGCTAACGTGCGGCCCTTGCCGTTCAGGGTCGCCATATGTCCGAACAATCCGCCCGATCCCGCTTCTCGCCGGAATTCATCGTCCTCTCCGGCTGCCTGATCGCTCTCATCACCTTCGGGCCCCGGGCCTCCGCGGGTCTGTTCCAGATCCCGATGACGACGGAATATGGCTGGGGTCGGGACGTGTTCGGCCTCGCCATTGCGCTCCAGAACCTCCTCTGGGGTATCGGGCAGCCGTTCGCGGGGGCGGTGGCGGACCGGTTCGGAGCGCTGCGGGTGCTCTGCTTCGGCGCGCTGCTCTATGCCCTCGGCCTCGTCGTGATGGCCTATGCGACGACCCCCGGCCTGCTTCATCTCGGAGCCGGCGTCCTGATCGGCTTCGGGCTGTCGGGGTGCTCGTTCAACCTCGTGCTCGGCGCCTTCGGCAAGCTCTTGCCCGAGAAGTGGCGGCCGATGGCCTTCGGGGCGGGCACCGCGGCCGGGTCATTCGGCCAGTTCCTGTTTCCGCCCATCGGCAACGTCCTGATCTCCTCCTTCGGCTGGCAGCAGGCCCTCGTGGTCTTCGCGTTCAGCACCCTGCTCGTCCTGCCCCTGTCCCTGGCGCTCGCCACGCGGCCCGGTGCCGGCGCCGCCGCGCAGGGTGGCCCCGCTCCGGCACCGAACCAGTCGATCCGGCAGGCCCTCACGGAGGCGTTCCGGCACCGGTCCTATGTGCTGCTGGTGCTGGGCTTCTTCACCTGTGGCTTCCAGCTCGCCTTCATCACCGCGCACCTCCCGGCCTACCTGAAGGATGCGGGCCTCTCGGCCGCTATCGGCGGCTGGACCCTCGCGGTGATCGGCCTCGCCAACGCGGTCGGCTCCCTCGGGGCCGGGTGGCTCTCCACCCGCATGTCGAAGCGCTGGCTCCTGGCCTGGATCTATTTCGGCCGCTCCGTGGCCATTGCGGCCTTCATCCTGCTGCCGGCCTCGCCCGTGACCTCAATCGCCTTCGGCATCTCCATCGGTCTGCTCTGGCTCTCCACCGTGCCGCCCACGTCGTCCCTCGTGATGCTGATGTTCGGCACCCGCTACATGGCCATGCTCTACGGCTTCGCGTTCTTCTCGCATCAGGTCGGCGGCTTCCTGGGCGTCTGGCTCGGCGGCCTGCTCTACGAGATCTACGGCAACTACACCCTGGTGTGGTGGCTCTCGATCGCTCTCGGCATCGCGTCCGCGTTGATCAACCTGCCGATCAAGGAGGCGCCCGTCGAGCGCGCGCCGGCCCTGCAGCCGGCAGAGTGAGATTTCCTTCGCCGAAGGAATAAGGCCTTCGCGCTTGCCGCGATCCGCCGCCCTGGCCCTAATGGCCAGTCTGCAGCGGAGGGAATCGAATGAGCACGTTCAGGGCTATCGTCATCGACAAGAACGAGGCCGGTCAGACGGTCGAGCTGCGGGACTTCGACGACGCCGACCTCATGGATGGCGACGTCACGGTCCGAGTGACGCACTCGACCCTCAACTACAAGGACGGGCTGGCCCTCACCGGCAAGGCCCCGGTCGTACGCCGTTTTCCCATGATTCCGGGTGTCGATCTCGCCGGCACGGTCGAGGCCTCGTCGAACCCTGAGTTCAAGCCCGGAGACGCGGTCGTGCTCAACGGCTGGGGCCTCGGCGAGACCCATCTCGGCGCCTATGCGCAGAGGGTTCGCATCAAGGGCGACTGGCTGATCCCGCTGCCCGACGGGCTGAGCGCCTTTCAGGCCATGGCCATCGGCACGGCAGGTTACACTGCCATGCTGTGCCTGATGGCCCTGGAGCGGCACGGCCTGCGCCCGGATCGCGGCCCGGCCGTCGTGACCGGCGCGGCCGGCGGTGTCGGGTCCGTGGCGGTCGCGCTCCTGGCCAAGGCCGGCTGGCATGTGATCGCCTCCACCGGACGGCCTGAGGAAGCCGATTACCTGAAGGGCCTGGGCGCGGCCGAGATCCTGGAACGGAGCGAGCTGAGCGGTCCCGTCCGGCCTCTCGGAAAGGAGCGCTGGGCCGCAGGGGTCGATACGGTCGGTTCGACGATCCTCGCCAACGTCCTGTCCATGACCCGCTACGGCGGCGCTGTCGCGGCCTGCGGCCTCGCCGGCGGCATGGACCTGCCGGCCACGGTGGCGCCATTCATCCTGCGCGGGGTGTCGCTGCTCGGCGTCGATTCGGTGATGGCTCCGAAACCCCTGCGCCTGGAGGCTTGGGAGCGCCTCGGGCGGGAGCTCGACCACGACAGGCTCGCCGCCATGACCTCGACCGTACCGCTCGACGGGGTGATGGATGCAGGGCGCCGGATCGTCGAGGGCAAGGTGCGGGGCCGCGTAGTGGTGGAGATCGGCTGACCTGCACCCCTCCACATTTTCCTCAGGGCGCGCGCCTCAGCTCTTGCGGCCGTAGCCCTCGATCCGCTTGCGCTGCCTGCCGATTTCGACGGCCATGAAGTCCATGAAGGCGCGCACACGGGCCGACTGGCGCAGGTCCGGATGGGTCAGGAGCCACAGGCCCGCCGAGAAATCCGGGTTGATGTCCGACAGGCGGACGAGGTCCGGCTTCGCATCGGCAATGAAGCAGGGCAGGGGCCCTATGCCGATGCCCGCCTCGACGGCCTCCGCCAGTCCGAGGACGGTGTTCACCCGGTAGGCGATCAGTTCCGGCGGCACCCGGTCGCGCACGAAGCGGGCTGCCTTAAGGGCGGCCAGGTTGTCGCCGAGCGCCACCCAGGGCCGGTTGTTGAGATGGGCGAGGTCGACCGAGCCCGCATCCGGAAAATCGGCGGCGCGGCCGTAGACGGCCCAAGCGATGGTCGCCACACGGCGGCCCACCAGGGTTTCCGGCGGCGTATCGGTGGCGCGGATCGCCACGTCCGCGTCGCGCTTGGACAGGTTCAGGGCCTGGTTCGCCAGCACCACGTCGAGGCGCATCTCCGGGCAGGCTTGGAGGAAGCGGGTAAAGAGCGGCGTCAGCAGGTGAATGAGGAGCGAATCGTTGGTGGTGACCCGGAGTTCGCCGGCGGGCGCGACCGCCTGCCCGGCCAGCTTGCGGGTGAAGGCGGTGACGTTCTCCTCCATCTGCTCGGCGAGAGCCGCCATCTCCTCGCCGGCCGGGGTGAGAACATAGCCGGTGCGGTGCCGCTCGAAGAGCTTGACGCCGAGACCTTCCTCCATCTGTCCGAGGCGGCGAAAGACCGTCGAGTGGTTGACGCCCAGGCGCTCGGCGGCGCCGGCGAGGCCATTGGCCTCGGCGATGATCTTCACAAGCCGGAAGTCGTCCCACTCGAGCGGCTGCTGCTTCGCCATAGGCCTTGCATCCGTGCAATAACGGCACTGCATATGTACCACTGGTCTTGCAGTTTGGAAAGTTTACCTTCAGGCAGCCGGAGCGGCAGGGCGCCCAGAGAAGGCGCCGAATCCACTTATCCGGCATGTTGCAACCTCGCCTTCACCGCTGGAGATTCGAAGGATGACTAAGGTTCTGGTCCTGTATTACTCGGCCTGGGGACATATCGAGCAGATGGCCTACGCCGTCGCCGAGGGCGCCCGGGAGGCGGGCGCGGAGGTCACGGTCAAGCGCGTGCCGGAACTCGTACCCCTCGAGGTGGCTCAGAAAGCGCACTACAAGCTCGACCAGGAGGCGCCGATTGCGAAGCCGGAGGAGCTTGCGGAATACGACGCCGTAATCTTCGGAACCGGCACGCGCTACGGCAACATGACGGCGCAAATGAAGAACTTCCTCGACCAGACCGGCTCACTCTGGGCGAGCGGCGCACTCGTCGGCAAGGTCGGCTCGGTGTTCACGTCCAGCGGCACGCAGCACGGCGGCCAGGAATCGACGATCCTCACCTTCCATCCGGTCCTGCTGCATCTCGGCTTCGTGGTGGTTGGTCTGCCCTATGCTTTCGCGGGCCAGACGGGCGTGGACGAGATCAAGGGCGGCTCACCCTACGGCGCCTCGACGATCACCGGCCCCGACGGCTCGCGCCAGCCGAGCAAGGTCGAGCTGGAAGGCGCCCGCTACCAGGGCCGCCACGTGGCGCAGATCGCCGCCAAGCTCGCGGCGAAGTAAGCATCATCGCTCCGCCGCGGCCCGCCGCAGGCGGTCGTTGATGGCTTCGCCGAGTCCCGTCTCCGGGATGGGGCTCACGGTGATGACATCCGGACCGGCGGCGTCGAGCTGCCTCAGGGCCGAGAACAGGCGGGCGGCGGCCTCCGCGAGGTCGCCGTTCTCGCTCAGGTTCACGGCCGCGCGCGCCGCCTCGATTCCTTGCGGCCGGGCGTTGCCGAAGAGGAGCGCCGCCTCGCCTGGCTCGATGCGGGCAGCGTTCAGGCGGACCCTGGCGCGTGGCGCGTAATGGGAGGCGAGCATCCCGGGCGCGACGGGATTGTCCGTGGCCTCGGGGCCCGTTTCCAACTCCTGGTCGATCAGGGCCTCGATGGCCTCGCGCGCGACGCCACCGGGCCGCAGCAGGCGCGGGGGGCCGCCGAGGCAGGCCACGATGGTCGACTCCACCCCCACCAGCGTCGGGCCGCCGTCGAGCACCGCATCGATGCGGCCATCGAGATCCTCGAGCACGTGATGCGCCTCCGTCGGGCTCACCCGGCCTGAGCGATTGGCGGAGGGAGCCGCCACCGGCAGGCCCGTCCTGACAAGGAGGGAATGGGCGAGGAGGTGGGCGGGAACTCTCAAGGCGACGCTATCGAGACCCGCGCGGGCGAGATCGGAGATGGTGCAGGTTCTCGCCGCCGGCACGACGAGGGTGAGCGGGCCGGGCCAGAACGCCTTTGCCAGACGCTCTGCGATCTCATCGAAGGTGCCCTGGATCCGGGCGGATTCGAGGCTGTCGAGATGTGCGATCAGCGGGTTGAAGCTCGGCCGGTCCTTGGCCGCGTAGATCCCGGCTACGGCCTCCGCATTGGTGGCGTCGGCGCCGAGGCCGTAGACGGTCTCCGTCGGAAATGCCACGAGGCCGCCTTGCTTGAGGATGGCTGCCGCCCGGGCAATGCCCGTCCCATCCGACGCCAAGCGGTCCGTCTGCACCATTGACCGATGATCGTTCACGTCTAAACTATCCTTCAATCCAACGGGACCGGCGCGCTTTCGCGGGTTTAACTGTGCGACGACACGCGTCAATATCAAAAGCCATTCGCTCTTATGGGGAACACCATGACCTACCGTGCGCCCGTCTCCGACATCGTCTTTACGATGCGCCACGTGGCGGGGCTCGACCGCGCCCTCGCGGACGGCCTCTATCCCGAGCTCGGCGCCGATCTGGCGCAGACAATCCTGGAGGAGGCGGGTCGCTTCGCCAACGACATGATCGCACCTCTGAACCGGGAGGGCGACAAGCATGGCGCCACCCTGAAGGACGGCGCCGTCACCACCGCACCGGGATGGAAGGAAGCCTACAGGGCGTGGACGGAGGCGGGCTGGAACGCCCTGCCGGGCCCGGTCGAGTATGGCGGTCAGGGACTGCCGACGCTCCTCAACTCCGCCTGCGTGGAGATGTGGAACTCGGCCTCCATGGCCTTCGGCATCGGCCCGGTGCTCACCATGGGCGCTATCGAGGCGCTGCACCGGCACGGCTCCGACGATCTCAAGGGCCGCTATCTCGAAAAGCTCGTCTCCGGCGAATGGACCGCGACCATGAATCTCACCGAGCCGCAGGCGGGCTCGGATCTCGCGGCCCTGCGCTCCCGCGCCGAGCCGGTGGGCGACGGCACCTACAGGCTCACGGGTCAGAAGATCTTCATCACCTATGGCGAGCATGATCTCACCGACAACATCGTGCACCTGGTGCTGGCGCGCCTGCCCGATGCGCCGGCCGGCACGCGCGGCATCTCGCTGTTCCTCGTGCCGAAGGTCCTGCCGGACGGCACGCGCAACGACGTGCGCTGCCACTCCATCGAGCACAAGCTCGGCATCCACGCCTCGCCCACTTGCACCATGATCTTCGGCGACAATGGCGGCGCCGTCGGCTGGCTCGTCGGCGAGGAGAACCGCGGCCTCGCCTGCATGTTCACGATGATGAACAACGCGCGCCTCGCGGTCGGCCTGCAGGGCGTCGCCATCGCGGAGCGCGCCTACCAGCAGGCGCTCGCTTACGCGAACGACCGGCGCCAGGGCCGCGCCATCGGGGCGGCGGAGGGCATGAGCCCCATCGCGGCGCATCCGGACGTGCAGCGAAACCTGCTGACCATGAAGGCGCTCACCGCCGCGGCGCGCGCGATCTGCTACATGACGGCGGAGGCCATCGACCGCGCTCATCTGGAGCCCGACGAGGCGAGCCGGAAGCGGGCGCACGAGCGCGCCTCGCTGCTGACGCCCGTCGCGAAGGCGTTCTCGACCGATATCGGCGTCGAGGTCGCGTCGCTCGGCGTCCAGGTCCATGGCGGCATGGGCTACGTGGAGGAGACGGGGGCAGCCCAGCACCTGCGCGATGCGCGCATCGCGCCGATCTACGAGGGCACCAACGGCATCCAGGCTATCGACCTCGTCACCCGCAAGCTGCCGCTTTCCGGCGGCGCGACCGTGCAGGGGCAGATCGCCGCCATGCGCGCCGTCGTGAACCGCCTCCTGAAGGAGACGACGCCCGCCTTCGGGGCAACCGCGCCCCGCCTGCGCGACGCCGTCGAGAGCCTCGACCGGGCGACGAGCTTCCTGCTCAGGTCGCTCTCCTCCAACACGACGGCCGAGGCGCTCGCGGGTGCCACCCCTTACCTGCGGCTCTTCGCGCTCGCCCAGGGTGGAGCTGCCCTTGCGGAGGGCGCTCTCGCGGCGAATGCCCTGATGGCGGGAGGCGACGGCGATCCGGCCCATGCGGCGCGCATTGCCCTGTGCCGCTTCTTCGCGGAGAACATCGCAGTCGGCGCGAAGGGGCTGGAGGACACCGTGCTCGGCGGCGCCGGCTTCCTGCACGACGCCAACCTCGCGCTGGCGAGCTGACCCATGAGCCTGAAAGGAAAGACCCTTTTCATCACCGGCGCCTCCCGCGGCATCGGTCTCGCAATCGGCCTGCGCGCCGCGAAGGACGGCGCCAACGTGGTCATCGCGGCCAAGACCGCCGAGCCGCATCCGAAGCTGCCCGGCACCATCTACACGGCCGCCAAGGAGATCGAGGCGGCGGGCGGCCAGGCCCTGCCGCTCGTGGTCGACGTACGCGACGAGGATGCCGTGAAGGGCGCCATCGCCAGGACGGTGGAGACCTTCGGCTGCCTCGACATCGTGGTGAACAACGCCAGCGCCATCAGCCTCACGCCGACGCCGCAGACGGACATGAAGCGGTTCGACCTGATGCACCAGATCAACACGCGCGGCACCTACATGGTGTCGAAATACGCGATTCCCCATCTGGAAAAGGCCGAGAACCCGCATATCCTCATGCTCTCGCCGCCTCTCGACATGAAGGAGAAGTGGTTCGCGCCCCATCTCGCCTATTCCCTGGCGAAATATGGCATGAGCCTCTGCGTCCTCGGGCTTTCCGGCGAGCTGCGAAGCAGGGGCATCGCGGTCAACGCGCTCTGGCCGCGCACCACCATTGCCACGAGTGCGGTGAAGAACCTGCTCGGCGGGGACGAGATCGTGCAGGCGAGCCGCACGCCCGAGATCCTGGCGGATGCGGCCCATGCGGTCTTCCTCAAGCCGTCGCGGAGCTTTTCGGGCAATTTCCTCATCGACGACGTCTTCCTCTCCGGGGAGGGCGTGACGGATTTCGAGAAGTACCGGGTCGATCCGTCGAAGCCCCTCATGCCCGACTTCTTCGTGCCGGATGATACGCCGCCGCTTTCGCCCTCATGATGCACCCTGTCATCCCCGGCGAGCCGAAGGCGAGGGAAAGGGATCCACCATCACACGACCTTGGGTTATAGATCCCCTTCCCTGCGCTTCGCTCCGGCCGGGGAGGACAAAGGCGCGGAGCCTGGGTCGACGGTATCAGCAATGGGGCGACGCGTATGATCTTGATCCATAGGCCGGCGGGGCAATCCGGGCGCCCGGAGCCGTCGCTGGACCGATATGTCCTGCGGCCCGGAGAGCCGATTCCCCACGATGCCCTGTGGATCGACCTCGTCGAACCGACTCGCGAGGAGGACCGGCTCGTCGAGCAGCACCTCAACATTGAGATCCCGACCCGGGAGGAGATGGCCGACATCGAGCCCTCGGAGATCCTCTATACCGAGAACAACGCCCGCTACATGACCGTGCGGGTCCTCTGCTCCTCCGACACGGAGGCGCCGAAGCTCATCGACGTGTCGTTCATCCTGACCGAGAAGGCGCTCGTGACCGTGCGCTACGGCGAGCCGCGCTCCTTCACCATGTTCATGTCGCGCGCCGTGAAGCCGGGCGGCTGCCGACACCAGCCGGAGGCGGTGCTCGACGGCCTCATCGAGACCATCATCGACCGCGCCGCCGAGATCCTCGGCAATGTCGGCTCGCGCATCGATCGCCTGTCGCAGACGATCTTCGAGAACGAGCGGCAGGGCACCCGGCGCGCCGCCTCCTTCAGGGCGGCGCTCAAATCCATCGGCCGCAAGGGCGACCTCATCTCAAACGTGCGCGAGAGCATGGTGACCGTGGAACGCCTGTTGCTGTTCCTCTCGGCCTCGATGCCGCGGCCCCAGCGCGCCCACGGCTACCAGGCCGAGTGGCGCACGGCGCTGCGCGACGTGCAGTCCATCGAGGAGCACGCCACTTTCCTGTCGAACAAGCTGCAGTTCCTGCTCGACGCGACGCTCGGCCTCGTCACCATCGAGCAGAACGACATCATCAAGCTGTTCTCGGTCATGTCGGTGATCTTCCTGCCGCCGACCCTCGTGGCGTCCCTCTACGGCATGAACTTCAAGCTCATGCCGGAGCTGGAATGGGACTACGGTTATCCCTTCGCCATCGGCCTCATGATCATGGCGGCCGTGCTGCCCTACCTGTTCTTCCGTTGGAAACGCTGGCTTTAGAAGATCGTAAGCGACACAGGACCGAACTGCATCGGTCCCGAATCGATATCCTTCCGATTGGGGCCGCCACAGCATGTGCCGTGACCTGATTGCACGGCATCATGAGCGGATCGGGCTAGATCTCGCTCCGTACCTCGTCGTCCCATCCGATCTCCTTCGCGACGGTGCCGGCGACGGCGATGAGGTCGCGAAGCGAAGGGATGCGATCCAGAGTCCGGGCATCGATTTTAGACCGGAGTGCCATGACGACGACGATTGCGTGGAGGATGGCGATTTCCGCCTCCTGATCCTGCGCCCAGCACCTCTCTTCACTGGGCATAGGACGGCTCCCGCAGAGGACTTGGAGCAGGCAAACCTGCGCCAAGAGGTCCGGTGGTCAGCACGGGCTCATGAATGCCGTAGACCTCGCGCGACATCCTGAGCGTCTCCTCGTTCACCTCGGCGTAGATCGGAACCACGGGTTTGCCGTCATATTCCAACGGTAGGGCGAGGGGACGTGCCTTCCATCCCAGCTCGATAATCCGCGTCATGAGGAGGGGATGGGTCTGCACGAGAAGCGCGCGGAAGCCCAGATAGAGGCAGGCCTCCGCGACGGCCAGGAACATGCGGGCCGTGGTCGGATCGGTACCCTTGTGCCCCTCCCGCCGGGCCGGATCGACGGCGCAGCGGGTCCATTCCCAAACGTCGGGTCCGGTCGGCGCGGTGGCTCCGGCGAGCATTTCCGGATAAACGTGGCTCATGAGGTGCGGGGCGGTGGTCGGCAGGAGCCGCGTATAGGACACGACCTCATTGTCGTCGACACCGACGATGTGAACGCAGGCGTCGGTGTCGAACTGGTCGATCTCGCGCCCGTCCGGACGGCGCAGAGCCTCCCAGCCCAGATGATCGACGAAAAAGCGATGCCGGAACTCGTAGACCTTCTCCAGGAGGTCCCGATGGTGAGCAAGGTTTTGCTTTGAGTTGAGAAGAACCATGTCTGCCTCCATGCAGGCAGACTTTCTGTGACTTCATGGTCTCGGACCATCCCGTAATTTTGCGGGATGACGTTACGTAATCATGCTTCGCCTCAAGGCCTCGGCAACGGTCTGAACGCGGTTGACCGCACCGAGCTTCGAGGCGGCGGAGGCGAGATACTCGTCGACGGTCCTGTTCGACAGGCCAAGAATGACGGAGATTTCCCAGGTCGTCTTTCCGGCGGCTGTCCACTTCAGGCATTCTATCTCGCGCGGAGACAGCTTGGGCGCGCGTATGGTGGGAGAGCCCTGCTGGCGGGAGAGGATCGCCCGGGCCTGGCTGTGCGCGTAGATCGCGACAAGGTGGAGTCCTGCGCGCTCATCGCGGCCGAGCGCCATCCGGTCGGCCCCGAAGGTGACGATCGCCTGAAATCCATGCGTCGTGTAGATCGGCACCGCGAGGCCGTCGGCCAAGCCGAACTCGACCGCCTCGTTCATGACCTTGGTGGCCTCTCCGTCGTCCGGATCGTAGGGCGCCTCGTGCCAGGCGAAGGGCATCGTCGTCTGCCGGACGCACCGGATGACGGGATCGACATGGACGTAGCCTTCTCCGGCATAGCGCTCCATCCATCCCTCGGGCCAACCGGACAGGATCACATAAGGATCCAGCTTCTCCTCCGGGTTGGGAAGACCGGAAATACAGAAGGTTCCAAAGCCGAAAGCGTCCCCCGCACCCCTGAGTTCGGCAGAGACGTCCTCAAGGGTCGTCAGACGGCTCAACCGCTCGACGCAATCGAAGGAGAACTGCCTCAGATGCGTTTCCGATATTGGCAAGGAATCGGGGCTCCGTTAAACCGGTATAGAGCAATACTATATAATGTCGGTGGGAAGGCTAGTATCCGGATGAAGCACAACCCGAAATCCGCCAGTCCTATCGATCAATTCGTCGGCAACCGCATCCGAACGAGGCGGCTCATGCTCGGGATGTCCCAGTCCGCTCTTGCCGACAGTCTTGGGATCACGTTCCAGCAGGTGCAAAAGTACGAGAAGGGAACGAACCGGATCGGCGTGACCCGTCTGACTCAGATCGCAGCCGCCTTGGAGACCACCGTCGACTTCTTCCTGTTCGGCGCGCCCGGCACCATTCCGGCCGGCTCCACCTGCCAGGAGACGGATGGACACGCACGGCTCGCCGAGATTTTGTCCTTCGCCGACGGGATGAGGCTTGTGGAGGGCTTCTTGCGCATCGAGGATGCGGCCACGCGCAGGCTCGTCGTGGATCTGATCGACCGCCTCTCCAGAAAGTCCGACCTGAGAGGCCTGGAGGAAGGGCGTCTGGAATGAGGCCCGCCGGCGCTCTCATCCCGCGATGGGAGCATCTCGCGGCAGGATGGTATAAGACCGATGCCGAGAGGAGGAGCCAATCATGTGCGGGCGCTATGCCATCACCCTGCCTCCCGACACGTATCGGGAGTTCTACGGCTACGCGGAACAGCCCAATTTTCCGCCGCGCTTCAACGTGGCGCCGACGCAGCCCGTGCCCATCGTCATCGACGACAAGGACGCGCGGCACTTCATGCTGGTGCGCTGGGGCTTCCTGCCGTCCTGGGTGAAGGACCCGAAGGACTTCCCGCTCGTCATCAATGCGCGCGGCGAGACCCTGGAGACGAAGCCCACCTTCAAGGCGGCCTTGAAGCGCCGGCGGTGCATCTTCCTGGCCGACGGGTTCTACGAATGGCAGCGGCACGGGCGCGAGAAGGCGCCGTTCCTCATCCGCCCGCGCAACCGTGGGCCGATGCCGCTGGCGGGATTGTGGGAGACCTATGCCGATCCGAACGGCGGCGAGATCGACACCGCCGCCATCGTGACGACGGACGCCAACGGCATCCTCTCGGCCGTGCATGACCGGATGCCGGTGATCCTGTCGCCCGACGACATCGGCACCTGGCTCGACGTCCGCGACGAGCGCACGGACGTGATGCGCCTCGTGCGCCCGTGCCCCGACGACTGGCTCGACATGGTGCCGGTTTCGAGCCGGGTCAACAAGGTCGAGAACGACGATCCGGGCGTACAGGAGCCACTGAGCGCGCCGGAGCCGAAGCCCGTCGGCGAGCCGAAGCGCAAGGCCGCGAAGCCACGCTCCAGCGACGAGGACGAGCAGGGGCGGCTGTTCTAGGATGGCGGCTTCGCCCGGCCCGCGGGGCCGGCGAAGCCCGCCACACTAACACTCGGTCTTCTGCTTGGTGACCGAGTCGCCCGTCACGTTGTCGGTGGTTTGCTTTGTGGTCGTCGAGCAGCCAACGGTTCCCGTCGATTCGACGTTCCTGTGCTCGATGGTGACGTTCCGGTCAGGTCCCGAAGCGGCGCCGCCGACCGCGCCACCGACGGCCCCGCCCACCGCAGCTCCGACCGGCCCGCCGACGGCCGCGCCCGCTGCACCGCCCGCCGCCGCGCCTGCCGCCGCACCTCCAGTTTCCGCCACGGCCAAGCTCGGGAACGCGATCACGATGGCCGCGAGGGCATATTTCAGGTCTGCACGCATGATAGGTCTCCACACGACTGAGGTCTTCGCCCTGTCAACGGCGACGGCAGCGCGGCGTTTCAGCTTAGCCTCATCCAGGCGGAGGCACCTCCTGCGGGTGGGGCCCGTGCCTACCGCCGCTTCCTTGCTGCCTCCCGGCGCAGGATCCCGACCACTTCCAGATGCGGGCTGTGCTTGAATTGGTCCACCGGGACCACCCGCTCAAGCCGGAAGCCGGCGCCCATCAGAATGGCGGCGTCGCGGGCGAATGTGGCGGCGTCGCAGGAGACGCTGACCACCAGCGGCACCTTCGAGGCGGCGAGTTGCTGCGCCTGTGCCTCCGCGCCGGCTCGGGGCGGGTCGAGGACCACCGCATCGAAGGCGTTCAGTTCCGGCGTCAGCAGGGGGCGGCGGAAGAGGTCGCGCGCCTCCGCGGTGACGCGGCGCAGGCCGGGTGTGCCGCGGAACGCCTTGTCGAGGGCGGTGACGGCGCCCCGCTCGGTCTCCACCGCATGGACCTCCGCCTTCTCGGCGAGCCGAAGCGCGAAAGGTCCGACGCCGGCGAAAAGGTCCGCCACCCGCTTGGCGCCCCGGCAGGCCTCCACGACGAAGCCCGCCAGCGTCTCCTCGCCGAGGCGCGTCGCCTGCAGGAAGGATCCGGCGGGCGGCACGACGGACGCGCGGCCCATGAGGATGGCCGGCGGGCGGCGCTCGACGATCACCTCCCCATGGATCGACAGCCGCGCGAGGTCGAGGCGCTGGGCGAGGTCGATGAGGCTCAGGCGGTCCTTGTCCTTGACCCGGCCGTGGCCGCGCACGTCCACGTCGAGGCCGGTCGTCACGGCGGTGATCTGGATGTCGAGGGGCTTGCGGGCGGCACGCAGGTGGTGGCCGACGGCCCGCGCAACACGCGGGGCATCGTGCTTCAGTGCTGGCTCCGCTATCGGGCAGAACTCGATTTCCACCACCTCGTGGCTGCGCGCCGCCATGTAGCCCACGCGCATGGCCCTATCAGGAAAACGCACGTGCAGGGTGACGCGCCGCCGTCCCTCGCCATGGGCGTCAACCAGGGGTTCCACGGGCGCCTCGATCCGGGCCTGCTTCAGGGTGTGGACCAGGGTGTCCCGCTTCCAGGCCTGATAGAAGCCGTGGCGCATGTGCTGGGTGGCGCAGCCGCCGCATGCGTCGAAATAGGGGCAGAACGGTACCTCGCGCTCGGGCGACGGGACGTCGACGGAGAGGAGCCGCGCCCGCGATCCGTCCCGCTCGACCGTGACGGTCTCGGTTGGCAGGGCCTTGGGCACGAAGACGGGGCCCGACCCGCTCTCGGCGATCCCGTCCGCCTTCGCGCCGAGGCGCGCGATCGTCACCTGTTCAGCCACGGCGTGCCCCCAGCAGGAATTCCCGATTGCCGTCCCCGCCCTCGATCGGGGAGGGGACGATCCCCATCGGCTCGAAGCCGATGGACTTCACGAAGGACGTCATATCCGCGCAGACCGCGCGATGCACGGCCCCGTCGCGCACGATCCCCTTCTTCACGTGGTCGCGCCCGGCTTCGAATTGCGGCTTCACCAGGAGCGCCAGCCTCGCGCGGGGTTTCAGCCGCGCGACGGCGGCCGGCAGGACGAGCTTGAGCGAGATGAAGCTCACGTCGGAGACGAGGAGGTCGGCCGCCTGCGGGATGAGGTCGGGGCTCAGGGAGCGCGCATCCGTGCCTTCGAGATTCGTCACGCGCGGATCCTCCGCCACCTTCGGGTGCAACTGCCCGTGGCCTACATCCACCGCGTACACATGGGCGGCGCCGCGATTCAGCAGCACCTCCGTGAAGCCGCCAGTGGAGGCGCCGATGTCCAGGCAGACGCAGCCCTTCGGGTCGATTCCGAAGATGTCGAGGGCGGCGGCCAGCTTCAAGCCCCCGCGGGAGACATAAGGGTGAGGCTGCTCGGCCGTGATCATGGCCTCCTCGTGCACCTGGTCCGAGGCCTTGCGAATGACGGCGCCGTCGACCGTGACCAGGCCGGCTGCGATCGCCTCCTGCGCCCGTGCGCGGCTCGTGAAGAAGCCGCGCTCGACCAGAACCACGTCGGCACGCCTGCGGGTCATCGGATCCTCAACGTCATGGGCATTCACAATCTTCTCATGGGCCGGAACCAACGCCCGGGCCGGGCATCATTTCCGTTCGAGACGCCGATGGACGACCGAACGGAAGGAGTGCCCATGATCAGCCGCCGACATCTCCTGACGGGAGCTGCCCTGCTCGCCACCAGCGCTGCCATCCCGCGCGCGCTCGCGCAAGCCCCCAGCAGCCTCTTCCAACTCGATCCCTTGCCCTATGCGCCCTCGAAGAACGAGCCGCATATCGACGCGCAGACCATGGAACTCCACCACGGCAGGCATCATGCGGCCTATGTGCGAAACCTGAACGAGGCCCTGGCCCAGCACGGCGAGGCGGCCGGCGTGCCGCTGCCCGACCTCCTGGGCAACTTGAGCAGGGTGCCGGAATCGATCCGCACCGCCGTGCGCAACAACGGCGGCGGGCACGCGAACCACACCATGTTCTGGCAGATCATGGGCGGATCGGGCGGCGAGCCTTCGGGCGAGCTGAAGAGCGCCATCGACCGGGATCTCGGCGGGTTCCAGAAGTTCCAGAGCGACTTCAACACGGCGGGCGAGAAGCAGTTCGGCTCGGGATGGGTCTTCGTGACCGTCGACCGCTCCGGCAAGCTCGCGCTGGTGACGAAGCCCAACCAGGACACCCCGCTCATGGACGGGCAGCGGGTGCTCATGGGCAACGACGTGTGGGAGCACGCCTATTACCTGAAATACCAGAACCGGCGGGCGGATTACCTGAAGGCGTGGTGGAACGTGCTCGACTGGAACAGGATCGCGGAACGCTACGCGGCTGCCAAGGCCGGTATGCTGACGATCTGATCCGTCGCTTCGTCTCTCCCCGTTGAGAAGAGGGCAGCCTGCCTTCCCCTGGATCAGGCCGTCGCCTTCCGCGATGTCTCCTGGCGCAGCGCCTCGAACACCTTCGCGACGATGCCGGCGGCGTCGAGCCCTGCCTGGGCGTACATGCGATCGGGTTTGTCGTGGTCGATATAGACATCCGGCAGGACCATCGAGCGCACTTTCAGGGTGCCGCGGTCGAGAGCTCCATTGTCGGAGAGGAGTTGAAGCACGAAGGAGCCGAAGCCGCCGATGGAGCCTTCCTCGATGGTGATCAGCACCTCGTGGTCGCGGGCGAGCCGCAGGATCAGCTCCTCGTCGAGGGGCTTGGCGAAGCGGGCATCGGCGACGGTGGTCGAGAGCCCGCGGGCCT
Organism: Microvirga sp.; assembly: GCA_035645535.1. Taxonomy (GTDB): domain Bacteria; phylum Pseudomonadota; class Alphaproteobacteria; order Rhizobiales; family Beijerinckiaceae; genus Microvirga. The sequence goes on from DASQMJ010000008.1 coordinate 16,300, forward strand.
CTAGCTCCTCCGCCGCCTTCAGGGCCTCGGCGAGGCGCGTGCCGAGCGACAGGATGGCGATGCGCTCGCCTCCCTTGACGATGCGGCCCTTGCCGATGGGGAGCGGCACGCCCTTCTCGGGCATGTCCACGCCCACGCCTTCGCCGCGCGGGTAGCGGAACGCGATGGGCCCGTCGTCGTAAGCTGCGGCGGTCGCCACCATATGGACGAGTTCTGCCTCGTCCGCCGCCGCCATGATCACCATGTTGGGCAGGCAGCCGAGGAATGCGATGTCGAACGAGCCCGCGTGGGTCGGGCCGTCGGCGCCCACGAGGCCGGCGCGGTCGAGGGCGAAGCGCACGGGCAGGTTCTGGATCGCCACGTCGTGCACGACCTGGTCATAGGCGCGCTGCAGGAAGGTGGAGTAGATGGCGCAGAACGGCTTGTAGCCCTCCGTCGCCATGCCGGCCGCAAAGGTCACCGCGTGCTGCTCGGCGATGCCCACGTCGAAAGTGCGGGCCGGGAATTCCTTGCCGAAGAGGTCGACGCCGGTGCCGGTCGGCATGGCGGCCGTGATGGCGACGATCTTGTCGTCCTGGCGGGCTTCCTTGATCAGGCTCTCGCCGAAGACCTTGGTGTAGGCCGGCGCGTTCGCCTTGGCCTTCTTCTGCGCGCCCGTTACCACGTCGAAGGTGACGACGCCGTGATACTTGTCGTCCGAAGCCTCGGCGGGCGCGTAGCCCTTGCCCTTCTGCGTCACCACGTGGACGAGGATCGGGCCCGTCTCCGAGTCGCGGACGTTCTTCAGGATCGGCAGCAGATGGTCGAGGTTGTGGCCGTCGATGGGGCCCACGTAGTAGAAACCGAGCTCCTCGAACAGGGTCCCGCCGGTCCAGAAGCCGCGGGCGAATTCCTCGGCGCGCTGGGCCTTCTCGTAGATGAACTTGGGCAGCTTCTTGGCGAGCTGCTTGGCCGTCTCGCGCAGGCCCCGATAGGTGCCGCCGGACACGAGGCGGGCCAGATAGGACGACATGGCGCCGGTGGGCGGGGCGATCGACATGTCGTTGTCGTTGAGGATGACGATCAGGCGCGAGTGCATGGCGCCGGCATTGTTCATGGCCTCGTAGGCCATGCCGGCCGACATGGCACCGTCGCCGATCACCGCGATGACGTTGTTGCGCTTATGCTCGAGGTCGCGGGCCACGGCCATGCCGAGGCCGGCCGAGATCGAGGTCGAGGAATGGGCCGCCCCGAACGGGTCGTATTCGCTCTCCGAACGCTTGGTGAAGCCCGACAGGCCGCCGCCCTGGCGCAGGGTCCGGATGCGGTCGCGGCGCCCCGTGAGGATCTTGTGCGGATAGGCCTGATGCCCCACGTCCCAGATCAGTCGGTCCTGCGGCGTGTCGAACACGTAGTGAAGCGCGACCGTCAGCTCCACCACACCGAGCCCGGCGCCGAGATGCCCGCCGGTGACGGAGACCGCGCTGATCGTCTCCTGCCGCAGCTCGTCCGCAACCTGCCGGAGCTGGTTTTCGGAGAGCCGGCGGAGATCGTCCGGGGTCTTGATGGTGTCGAGGAGAGGTGTGGATGCAGACAAAGGGACCTCGCAGGGCGAGAGACGATAAAAACCTATCAAGCAGATAGGGTTTCACGCCCATAGGGTCAAATCGGGATCCGTGCGTCACGCAGTCCGCAATGGACATTGTGGGGCCGTGTGTCCCATCGATGTCAACCCGGCCTCTTTTGGGCTTTTGGCATCAAAGGTCCATGGATGCCAGGTGCAGAGCGAACATGCCGATCAAGAAGACAGAGCCAAGCACCGCTCCGACAACTGAGACGCCTCCGGCCCTCTCGGCGAGGCTTCGCAGCTCTTCCTGGCTCATGGTGCGCTTTCGAAGCTTTTCGATCCGCTTGAGGGCGGACTGGACGTACAATGGTTTGCCCAGCATCCCAAACACCACGAAAACGCCGCTCATATTTATCCCGGCCAGCTTGGGAAAGATGATCGCCAGAGCAAGCGGCCCAAGAGCAACGATGGCTGCCGGGAGGTAAAGTTTGCGGTAGAGAAGCCACGGAACGGTGACCAGAAAGGCGGGCCAGCACCAGGTCAGCGGCGACCTGCGAAGCGCAGGATCCTTGGCGCGCATCTTTTCGAGCGTGTCCAGGTAGGCCGGGCTGTTCGGTCGGACGAAAGAAACGAACAGCGCATCCGAAACGGCCGGAGGCTGAGAGTGGGAGACGGTGTCCCCAGCCGATTCCGATGAAATACCCTTCGTCATCGCAAACTCCTGATGCTGACGATGACGAGTTCGCTATATTATATCATTAACTCAAGCAATGCCGAAGCACTCATTCCCCCACGTCCAGCGGGGTCGTGCCGGAGGCTTGGCCGTCGGGCCCGACGGTGATCTTCTCGATTCGGGCCTCGGCCTTCTTCAGGAGCTGTTCGCAATGCTTCTTGAGCGCCTCGCCGCGCTCGTAGATCGCGATCGAATCCTCCAGCGGAACGTCGCCGCGCTCGAGCCGCCGAACGATCTCCTCGAGCTCGGCCAGGGCCTTCTCGAAGGGGAGGGTCTTGATCGAAGTGGTGTCGGTCATGCCGCTATCCGCCATTGGGTGATCCCCGCGTTATGCGGATTGCGGCGCCTCATGGCAAGTTACGAATCCGGCGTGGCTTTGCCGCGCCGTCAGGAGAGGCTCAAGGTGAACGGCCTGCCTTCCATGGCCTCCGCGCCCCGGCCGATGGCCCGAATCGCGTCCACCATGCGGCCCTGCCGGCCGAGAATGTCGTCGGCCAGGGCGACGAGACGGGCGTTCGGGGTCGCGCTGGGGGAGGCCTGCCGCAGGGTCCGGGCGATGGCGTCCTCGCTCCGCTCCGGCGCGAGGGCGCAGGCGGCGATGTAGGCGGCAGCCGTCGAGCGGCTGATTCCCGCCCAGCAATGGAAGACCAGAGGGCTCTCGCGACCCCAGGCGCGGACGAAGGCGAGCAGTTGCTCCACATGCTCCTCGGACGGGAGAACGTGCCCGTCCAGGGGCTCCGCGATGTCGCTGATCCGGATGAGGAGGTGGCGGTCCGCCGCGATGGTGGCCGGCCGCTCGACCGAAGCGCCCAGGTTCATGAGCGTCACCACATGGCTGGCCCGGGTGGCGGCGACGGTCTCGTGCAGGCAGGAGAGGGGACAGACGTGCAGGGTCGGCATGGGCCACCTTCGAAGCGACAGGCCGGGATGGAGCAGGTTTCCCTCTGGAGGGCAAGGGGGTGCAAGGGAAAGTATCGGGGCAACCTGGGCCGCCTGCGGCGCCGGCAGAACGGCACGAGCTGGACGGGCCTGTCGCGCCCTGAACGTGACGGTTTGGCGGGGCCGGGACTACGCGCGCGGCGTCGATGCGGGTCCTCTGGGAGGACAGGTCGGCTCCATGGGAGGAGCGTCAACCTGCGTGCAAGGTTTCGACGCGATTGTGGTAGCGCCGCTGAGCCTCTTCGATAGGCCAGGGTTCCAGCAGCGCCATGACGTCGCGCGGGAAGGGCGCGGGGCGTCCGAAATACTTCAGCGCCTCCTCCCGCGTGAAGCCCGCGAGCTTCGTGGCCTCCAGGAAGGCGGCCTGCCGGTCCGCGCGCTTGATGAAGCGCTTGAGCATGGCGGCGGGTTCTGGGCTCAGGCCGAAATGCAGGTGGATCGCGGCGAGCAGCCGCCCCTCGATGACCTTGTAGGCATCGCCGATCACCGCCTTGAACGGCGAGATGATGTCGCCGATGACGTATTCTGGGGAGTCGTGCAGCAGCACCGCGAGCCGCCAGGCGCGCGACATCTCCGGGTCCAGATGGTCGGCAATGGCCTCCACCAGCAGGCTGTGCTGCGCGACGGAGAAGATATGGCTTCCCACCGTCTGGCCGTTCCAGCGCGCCACGCGGGCAAGGCCGTGGGCGATGTCCTCGAGTTCCACGTCGAGAGGCGAAGGGTTGAGGAGATCGAGGCGTCTGCCCGAGAGCATCCGCTGCCAGACGCGGGGCTCCTTCGTCATCGCGCGGTCTCGGCGAGGCCTGCGCATTCGGCATGGCGGAAGCATCCGGTGAGGTGGTCGTTGACCATGCCCACCGCCTGCATGAAGGCATACACGATGGTGGGGCCGCAGAAGTTGAAGCCTTCCGCCTTCAGGGCCTTCGAGATGCGCCGCGACACCTCCGTCTCGGTCGGGATGTCGGCGCGGGTCCTCGCGTTGGTCTGGACCGGACGTCCGTCGACGAAGTCCCACAGGAAACGGGAGAAGCCGCCCCGTTCCTGGATGGCGAGCCAGGCCCGCGCGCTCGCGATCGTGCTCTCGATCTTGGCGCGGTTGCGCACGATGCCGGCATCCAGCATGAGCGCCTCCACCTGGGTCTGGTCGAAGCGGGCGATCACAGCCGGGTCGAAGGCCGCGAAGGCGCGCCGGAAGTTGTCGCGCTTGCGCAGGATGGTGATCCAGGAGAGCCCGGCCTGGAAGCCGTCGAGGATGAGCTTCTCGAACAGGGCACGGTCGTCGAATTCCGGCACGCCCCATTCTGTGTCGTGATAGGCCACGTAGAGCGGGTCGGTTCCGGGCCACCAGCAGCGGGCCCTGTGGTCGGGATGCAGGATCAGTCCGTCGGTCATGGATGACGTGTAGCGGGCTCGCGCGGAGTCGGGAAGATGGGGGCGTTAATGCGCCCGTTCGGGATGAGGCGATCTTTCCTCCCCCTTGTGAGGAGGGATCAAGGGTGCGGGCGCCTTACCGTTCCGCAATTGCGCCTTTCGCATCCACCATCTCGGCCATCCGCTGCGCCGCGTCGTCGTCCATTGAGCGCAATCCCGCCGCGACGCCGAGCCTGTCGGCCTCGGGCCGGTTCTGGCTGACCTTCCATTTGCCCTCGATCCGGGCGATCTCTATCTCCACGCCGACGATACCCTTGAGCTGCGCCGCCACGAAGGCCGCCGGGGCGTCGTCCACGGCCCAGGGATCGGGCCGGGATGATTCCTGTGCGACGGTTAACTCGCCGATCTGCCGCAGCAGCCAGGCCGGATCTTCGACGATCCTCATGCGGCCGCGGGCCTGCACGATGGCGTAATTCCAGGTCGGGACGACCTTTCCTGTCTCCCGCTTGGTCTCGTACCAGGACGGCGTGACGTAGGCCTCCACGCCCTGGAAGATGACGAGGGCCTCCTGAGACGGGTCGAAGTCGCGCCACTGCGAGTTGGCCCGCGATAGATGGGCCCGCAGCGTGCCCAAGTGGGACGCGGAGGCATCGAGCACGAAGGGCAGCGGATTGGCCACGAGGCCCGTGCTGCCGAACGTCACGAGCATGCCAAGGGGATGGGCGCGGATGAGCCCGTGCTGGACGTCGAGGCGGTCCTCGCGAAAGTGCGGTGGCTGGTACATGGCGGCCCCGAGATATCGGCACGGGATTCCTAGCGCCTGTCCCTGGCCTTTGACCAATCAAAAATCGAGATGCCGAGGATCAGCGGAGACGACGCCCACGCCATCCGCCAGGGACACGCGCACGGGCGTCCTTCGCCATTCCGGTCGCGCCGAAGACGATTTCCGGCTTCGGGGATTAGCGCCGGGGGGCTTTCCGGGCTGCCTCTTCCGTCCCCGGCGGGTTCTTCGCGACCCCCTCCCGGAGCACCTCCGCGGCGGCTTTCTGTTCCTGCTCGAGAGCGGCGGGAATCGGCGCGGTGTCGCCGCGGGCTTCGAGCCCTTGGTCCTGCGGTTTCCGACTGCCCGCCTTGGCGGCGGATTTCAGGGAGCGCAGAGCCTCCGGCTGTTGACCATCCTGTATGCGGTTGGGCATCGGGCGAACTCCTCCAGGGGCGGTTTCATCGCCGCCTCAGAGGGAATTCCCGTCACGCCGAGGCGTTCCATCCGTTAAGGCCGGCAGCCTGGGATGCGCGCGGCCATGTGGGGTTCCGCAGCGCCGGGAATTGCGAAAGTGCCCGTCAGTTCCTCGAGCGCAGGCTGCGCAGCTTGTCGGCGAGCTCCGTCCAGCGATAGGGCTTGCTGATGAAAGCAGATCCCTCCGGAAGGTCCTGCGTCGTCAGAGTCGAGGCCGGGTAGCCGGACGCGAGCAGGATCTTGATCTCGGGGCGCAGCCGCCGCGTCGTCTTGGCGAGCTCGACCCCGTTCATGCCCTTTGGCATCACCACGTCCGAGAACAGGACGTCGATGTGGGCGCCGCTCTCCAGCACCGCGATGGCCGCAGGTCCATCGCTCGCGGTGAGCACCTCGTAGCCGAGGCTGTCGAAGATCTCGCAGGCGATCTCAAGCACGTCCGGCTCGTCCTCGACGATCAGGACGGTGCCGGTCGTCTCCCGGATTTCCCGATCGTCGCCGGACGGTTCCTCGGCCTTTTCCTCGCCATCCTGCGCCGGGAGCAGCATGGTGACGGTCGTGCCCTTCCCGGGCTCGCTCTCGATCTCTACCTTACCGCCCGATTGGGAGACGAAACCATAGACCTGGCTCAGGCCGAGGCCGGTTCCCTTGCCGATCTCCTTCGTGGTGAAGAACGGCTCGAACGCCTGTGCGATCACCTCCGGAGGCATGCCCTGTCCGGTATCCGACACCGCGATGGCGACGTAGCGGCCCGGTTGCAGCCGCAGGCGGGTGCAGTCCTTCTCACCCAGGGCGATGTTGCTCGACATGATCTTGAGCGTTCCTCCTTCCGGCATGGCATCGCGTGCATTGACCACGAGATTGAGCAGGGCGGTCTCGAATTGCGGTCCGTCAATGCTCGCCACTCTGAGATTCGGCGCCAGCGTGATCTGCACCGAGATGTTCTCGCCGCAGGCACGGCGCAGCACCGGCTCGAATTCCCTGATCAGGGTGTTCGGGTTGTGCAATGCAGGCTGGAGCGGCTGTCGGCGCGAGAAGGCGAGCAGTTGCTGGGTCAGCTTCGCTCCCCGCTCGGCCGCCCGGTGGGCGCTCTCGATCAGGCGCATCTCGCGCGGATCTCGGGCATTGCGGGTCAGAAAGTCCAGATTGTTGACGATGATCGTCAGCAGGTTGTTGAAGTCGTGCGCGATCCCGCCGGTGAGCTGGCCCACCGCTTCCATCTTCTGCGACTGGAACAGCGCGGCCTGAGCCTGTGCGAGCGCCTCCTGCGCCTCCTTCCTCTCGGTTATGTCACGTGTGATCTTGGCGAAGCCGATGAGGTGGCCAGACTCGTTGCGGATGGGATCGATGATGACGCTGGCCCAGAACCGGGTGCCGTCCTTGCGCACGCGCCATCCCTCGTGCTCGAAGCGGCCATCGCTGATGGCGGTTGCCAGGGCTCGCTTCGGCAGGTTCGTGGCGCGGTCCTCCTCTGTGTAGAAGCGGGAAAAGTGCTGCCCGATGATCTCGCTCTCGGAGTAGCCCTTGATCCGCTGAGCGCCGGCATTCCAATTCGTCACATGGCCGTCGAGGTCCAACATGTAGATGGCGTAGTCCGTGACGCCCTGGACGAGCAGACGGAATTGCCGCTCGCTCTCCCTCAACGCATCTTGGAGCTTCTTTCGCTCGGTGAGGTCGCGCGTGATCTTGGCGAAGCCGAGCAGTTCCCCCTGTCGGCCCCAGATCGGGTCGATGACCACGTGGGCCCAGAACCGGGTGCCGTCTTTGCGGACCCGCCAGCCCTCGGCCTCGAATTTGCCTTGCGTCCTGGCGGTCTCCAGGGCGCGCCGGGGGAGGTCCGTCATGCGGTCCTCGGGCGTGTAGAACCGGGAGAAGTGCTCGCCGATGATCTCGTGCTCGCGATAGCCCTTGAAGCGCTGGGCGCCGGCATTCCAGCTGGACACGATGCCGGTAGGGTCGAGCATGTAGATGGCATAATCCGTGATCGACTCGACGAGGAGCTGAGCCGATGCTTTCCCTCTCGCCGGCGGATCAAACGCTGATACAGTATCCATAGGTCTTCCCCGAGGCCGGCTTTTCGCGCTTGTTTCGCGGATTAAAGGCCTAACCGACGGTAACGCAGCGGAATGGCTTCGGTTCCTCGCCCCCGGGCTAATTCCGTGCATTACATCCCGCCTGCACTTTGGACTATTTCGCTCGGGAATTCAAAGCGCGCCCAGTCCGGCTTCCGGAGTTCGACCGGGATGCCGCCGGCTCGGATGGCCTCTCCCGCCGCCAGGGCGTCCGCGGCACGATCGAGGCGGATCATGAGAAGCCCACGCCCCTGGGCACCGGTGCCGGTCTTGCCGATGGTCTTCTCCCCGGCCGTGACCTCGACCCCGACATCCGCCGCGAAGCCGCCCTCGTAGACGGCCGGCACGATACGGGTGCGCGCCGTGCCTCGGTGCTGCATCCGGGAGACGACCTCCTGACCCACGTAGCAGCCCTTGTCGAAGTCGACGCCATGGAGCTGGTCCATGAGCGCCTCGTGAGGAAAGGCGTCGCCGAAGAGAAAGTCCCGGCCTCCCTCCGGCACGCCCAGCGCGATGCGGTGGGCGTGGTAGTGTTCGGCCGGGACCTTCGCGAATTCCCCCGCATCCTCGGCCGCCACGATGGCGCGCCAGCCCAGCGCCGGCAAGCGCGGATCCTCGGCGACGAGCCCGGCATCGTCGGCGGGCTTGGGCTCGTCCCAGCCGGCCACCACGGTCAGGGATTCCGAGAGGTCCTGGATCGCGACCTTCGCGCGGAGCTTGTAGAAGCCCAGCCGTTTAGCGAGATCGGGGGCATAGACCTTCAGCACGTCGAGGTAGTAGCCGCCCTCGATCTCCGCCGGGGCCTCGAAGACGATGAAGTCGAACAGGATCTTGCCCTGGGGTGTCAGCAGGGCGCCGAGCCGCGCGGCTTGCAGAGACACCCGGTCGAGGTCGCAGGTGATCAGCCCGTCGAGAAATGTCTTGGCGTCCTCGCCGGAAACTCTTACGACGCCCCGGTCTGCCAAATGTGCTGACGGCATGTCCCGCTCCCGTTGCTCCGACTATCAGCGTGACATATGCCCAACCGGCACCAGCCTCAAGGGACGAGTTCATCATGCCTGAGACCTACGACCTGATCCTCAAGGGTGGCATCGTCGTCAATCAGGACGGACGGGTCGAGCGGGACGTAGGCGTGCGGAACGGCACCATCGCCCGTATCGGCGACCTCTCCCAGGCATCTGCCGCCCGCGAGATCAACTGCCGGGGGCTGCACATCCTGCCTGGCGTCATCGATACCCAGGTCCATTTCCGCGAGCCTGGGCTGGAGCACAAGGAAGACCTGGAATCCGGCTCCCGCGCCGCCGTCATGGGCGGCGTGACGGCCGTGTTCGAGATGCCCAACACCGACCCGCAGACCACGAGCGCCGAAGCCCTCGCCGACAAGGTGCGGCGCGGCCATCACCGCATGCATTGCGACTTCGCCTTCTGGGTCGGCGGCACGCACGAGAACATCGACGACATCCCGGAGCTGGAGCGCCTGCCGGGGGCTGCCGGCATCAAGGTCTTCATGGGATCGTCCACCGGCTCGCTCCTGGTCGAGGACGACGAGGGCGTCGCCCGCATCCTTCGCCAGACCCGTCGCCGCGCCGCCTTCCACTCGGAAGACGAGGCGATGCTGCGCGAGCGGAAAGGGCTGCGCGTGGAGGGCGATCCGAGTTCCCACCCGGTCTGGCGCTCGGCCGAGGTGGCGCTTGCCTGCACCAGACGCCTCGTGCGCATCTCCCGCGAGACGGGCGCACGCATCCACGTGCTCCACGTGACGACCGCCGAGGAGATGGCGCTCCTCAAGGACCACAAGGACCTCGTCTCCGTCGAGGTCACGCCGCACCACCTGACCCTCGTGGCGCCGGAAGCCTACAAGCGCCTCGGCACCTACGTGCAGATGAACCCGCCGGTGCGCGATGAGCGCCACCGCCATGGGATCTGGCAGGGGGTCGACGAGGGAATCGCCGACGTGCTGGGCTCCGACCACGCGCCCCACACCCGCGAGGAGAAGGACAAGACCTATCCCAATACGCCGTCGGGCATGACCGGCGTGCAGACCCTCGTGCCGATCATGCTCGACCATGTGAATTCCATGCGTCTCACCCTCGAGCGGTTCGTGGATCTCACCAGCGCCGGCCCGAAGCGCCTGTTCGGCATCGCCCGGAAAGGACGCATCGCGGTCGGCTACGACGCCGATTTCACGGTGGTGGACCTCAAGCGCGTCGAGACGATCACGGACGGCTGGATCGCCTCCAAGTGCGGCTGGACGCCCTACGACGGCAGGCAGGTTACCGGCTGGCCCATCGGCACCGTCGTGCGCGGCAACGTGGTCATGTGGGACGGCGCGCTTGAGACGCCGTCCGTGGGAGAGGCGGTGAGGTTTGAGGAGGCCATGCGCCCTTGAGCGTCCGGCGTCTTCACGTCTCCCACGCCGCGTTCTGGAGCACGACACGGTAGCCGTCCGGGTCCTCGAAGGTCACGCCCCGGCGGTCCCAATATGGATTGAAGGAGCTAACGGGCCGATACCCGTGGAAGCGCATTCGGTCTACGGCTGCCTGCAACTCGTCGCGGTCAGGCAGGTAGAAGACGAGCAGGTTGTCCTGGGTCGGAGCCCGGCCGGCCCGGTGGCCGCGCCGATGGGTGAATTCCAGATGCCAAGGCGCGCCCGGATGCCCCAGCATCCTGCCGTCGAACCCGTCGTGATCCTCGAATCCGGCGATGACCTCGAAGCCCAGGCCGTCGCGATAGAAGCGCACGACCTCGTCGAGCCGGTCAGTGGGACGCGCGATCCGGAGCTGGGCGCCTTTCATGTCAAGGGACCCTCAAGGCGCCTGCCGACGGGCCGGTCAATGCTTCAGCGCCACCGCCATCGAGAACGCCCCGGTGCGGATCTTGTCCGGCAGGCCTGCGGCATACTCCGCCACGGCTTCCTCGCCATAGGTCGCGACGAGTTCCTGGAACGCCGCGAACAGGGCCGCCTGCGCCATGCAATCGGCGTCGAGCCCGTCGAGCTCGGCCTCGGCAAAGGCGTCGGTCACGTAGCTCAGGGCCGCCTGCTTGATGGCGTTCAGTTCCGGCAGATCCGAGAGAGGGACGTCGTTGTCGTTCATGATCCATGCCCCTTTGTGGGGCAGTGCGCGAGTTCGGTTGATTCGAACTTAATTGCCGCACTGCCGCAGAGCCAGCATCACCTTGCAAAGAGGTTAACGCGAGAGGGTCGGGCGCGAAGGATGTGGATAATTCAGCCGCCGTAGCGCCCGGCGATGTTGCGGGCCAGAAGCTCGCCCTCCCGCAGGTAGCGGGCGGAGGCCTCCTGCGCGGAGGGGGTGCAGGCCCGGTAGGTGAGGGCGAAGGCCTGATAGCCCTTGTTGTAAGCGCCGGCGAGGCGCTCCTTGCGGCCGGGCGTGGTGCCTTCCGCCTCGAGCAGCGCCTGCATGCGCTTGCCCCATTCCGGCCCGTCGGGAGCCGTGCAGAGGGGCCGCAGGAGGGCGAGCGAGCCGATGATCTCGGCAAGCCGCAGGAGCTCCTTCTCGTAAGGCGCGGGCGGGGGCTCGACCACCGGTGCCGGCTCCGCCTGCTGCTGGGGCGGCTGTTGCTGTTGTGGGGCCGAACGCTGCTGCGGCTGCGAGCGCTGCGGCTGGGGTCGCTGGGGCTGCTGCCGGTATTGCGGCGCCGGGCGGTATTGAGGCGGAATCTGCTGCGGCACGGCTTGGCCCGGCGGAGGGCCGAACAGGCGCTCGAAGAAGCCCTGGGCCGCAGCGGGCTCGGCGGCGCCGAGCAGGGCCGCGAACGCCAGCAGTGGGGCTGCCGCGCGCTTCACCGGGTCTGGTCCTGCCGTTCCAGCCTGAACGCCTGCTCCAGGATTCCGGCGAGGCCCGGCGTCGTGGGCAATGCGGCGATGTCCCGTTCCGTGACCCAACGGATTTCCTTTGCTTCCGGTCCTGTCTGGGGCTCGCCTGAAACCCAGCGGGCGGCATGGGCGGCGATGACGATATGGTGCTTTACACGGCCATCCGCCTCCCGTTCAATCACTTCCACGGGAGCCACGAGGCCGATCAGCTTGGCCTCAACCCCGACCTCCTCCTGAAGTTCCCTAAGGGCGGCCTCGCCCATGGTCTCGCCCGGCTCGACCCGTCCGCCCGGCAGGGAGAACAGGCCCTCGCCCGGCGGCTTGCCGCGGGCGGCGAGAAGCACGCGCCCGTCGCGGAAGACGGCCACGGAGGCGGCAAGGATCGGATGGGCCGGATAGAGGCGGTCGCTGGTCATGGGGCTGGTGTCGGTTCGGCCACACTATAGCGGGCCCGGGGCCGGATAAGCGAGCCCTGGCGGCGCTGCTCCACCGCATGGGCAAGCCATCCGGCGGTGCGCCCGATGGCGAAGAGCGCGAAGGCCGCCCCGCGCGGGAGCCCGAAGCCGCGCTCCGTCATCACCAGGGCGGCGTCGATGGTGGAGCGTCCCCCTGTCGCGGCCGCGACCCCGCGCAGGACCGCCTCGTCCGAGGTCCGGAGGGGCACCCCCTCGAGAATGGCGGCCCCGCGCGGGTCGCCGTCCGGATAGAGGGGGTGGTGAAAGCCCGGAAAGGACCTGTCCTCCGCGAGCTGCGGGCCGCGGGCCTCGCATTCCTCCAGGAAGGCCCGGACCGTCTCGGTCGCCCCGCCGTGGCGGGGACCGCTCAAGGTAGCGAGCCCGGCGATGACGGCATGGCGGAGGGAAGCCCCGGTCGAGGCCGCGACGCGGACCGCGAAGGCCGAGGCGCTGAGCTCGTGATCGGCGCAGAGGACGAGGGCGCGCCGGATCGGGTCGCACGCCTCGGTCGGAGCATTCCAGGCGCGGGTCAGATGCTCGTGAACCGCGGCAGGGCCGGGGTCGGCGCCGCTTCCGGCCGCTGCCACCAGCCGCAGGATGAGTGCCGCCTCGGCGGCCGGGTCCGGCTCCTCGCCGGGCATCGCTTCCGAGAGGAGGCGGATCGACCGGGCGACGAATCCCTGGACGTCGAGGGAGGGGCTGCATGTCCTCACATCGGGACGGGACACCGGGCCCGGAGTACCCCTGTCCTCTGTGCCGAGCAGCAGCCGCGCGACCTCCTCCAGGGTCGCACTCTGCGCGAGCGTGAGGGCGTCCAGGCCCCGGTAGTAGAGGCGTCCGTCCTTGATCTGCGTGAGGCTTGTCTCAAGCACTGGCAGGCCCCAGTCAAGGGCGGTGGCCGCCGCCACCGCCGGGCGGCGGAACCGGGCCTTGCGCTCCGCCAGGGCCTCCACGTCATCGAGGGCGTAAAGCTTCTGGCGCGGATCGTGCGGCGACGCGAAGGAGCGGATCAGGCCCCGGCTCACATAGGCGTAGAGGCTTGCGCGGCTGATGCCGAGGCGGCCAGCGGCGGCCTCGGCCGAAGTGAGTTCGACGGAAGGGCTTCTCATAGGTTGATATGTTGATTCAAGATTGACCGGCAGGCAAGCGCGGCGGGATGCTGATCCTCCAAACAGGAGAAGCACCATGAAGCTCGGACTGGATGACGTCGTTGCTGCCGAAACCACCTTGAGCCACGTAGACGGCGAGGCCGGACGCCTGATCGTGCGCGGTCACGACCTGGAGGAACTGGCCGGCCACATATCCTACGAGGAAGCGGTCGCGATCCTCTGGGACGGGCTCGTGGCGGACAAGGCTGACAACCTCCGGGCCCGACTCGGCGCCGCGCGGGAGCGGGCCTTCGGCACCCTGTCGGGCCTCGCGCCCCATCTTTCCGGCCTCGCCCCTGTGGAGGGCATGCGCCTCCTGCTCGCGTCCCTGCCGGATGCGGACGAAGATCCGGCCGCGCTCGCCGTCGGCGCCGCGGCGGTGGCGGCCGCCATGGCTGTGCGCGCGGCGAGGGGGCGCGCACCGGTCGCGCCCGATGCGTCAGCGGGCCACGCGGCCGACCTGCTGCGGATGCTGCGGGGCACGCCCGCCGAGGCGGGCGAGGCGGCCGGGCTCGACACCTACCTCGTCACCGTCATGGACCACGGGCTCAACGCCTCCACCTTCACGGCCCGGGTGGTCGCCTCGACGGAGGCGGGCATCCTCTCGTCGGTGGTGGCGGGCCTGTGCGCCCTGAAAGGCCCGCTCCACGGCGGCGCGCCCGGTCCGGTGCTCGACATGCTCGACGCCATCGGGACGGCGGAGCGGGCGGAAGCCTGGCTCGACGAGGCGATCGCCCGCGGCGAGCGCCTCATGGGCTTCGGCCACCGCATCTACCGGGTGCGCGACCCCCGCGCGGACGTGCTGAAGGCCGCCGCCGCAAAGCTCAAGGGCCGCGATAACCGCATCGCCTTCGCTGAAGCCGTCGAGCAGGCGGCGCTCGCCGTGCTGGAGCGCCGCAAGCCCGGCCGCCGCCTCGACACGAACGTGGAGTTCTACACCGCCCTGCTGCTGGAAGCCCTCGGCATCCCGCGCGACGGCTTCACCCCCCTCTTCGGCGCCGGCCGCACGGCAGGCTGGGTGGCGCACGCGGTCGAGCAGGTGAAAACGGGAAGGATCATCCGCCCGCAGTCGCGCTACGTGGGGCCATGGCCGGCGGAGGCTGCGTAGGGGGATAGCGAGACGGCCCGACGCTCAGGTAGCGCCACCGGCTCCGCCTCGCGCTTCGTTGACGAGGGGAACTGTACCAGGCGTCAAATCGCGAAGGACTTTACCCTAGTCGGGGCTTCGGGACCGCGCGACCTGGTAGGCATGATCAGCTTCCTTGACCCGTTCACGGATCCGCTCGAGATCAGCTTCCACGAGCGGGCGAAAACTTTCATATCGCTCTTTCCCGGCGGGATTGCTCCTGATGAGCTTCGCTAGATTCTCGGTGCTCATACCGGAACTTTCGAACCGCGAGATGTCTAGGCCAAAGGGGTGGAGCGTATGGTTGCCGACCCCCTTCTGAAAATTGGCGAGAGCGAGCGCACCGGCGAACAGTGCGGCGCGCTCCTCAGCGGGTACCGTTGGGGACGCGATTCCAGCGCAAAGCGCCGCCAGGATCCTCTCTTTGCTGTGGGGCAGGCGATCTTCGTCCATGATCTCGACGGTCACCGGAGACGCTTCCAGAAACCCGCCATAATCGGAGATGATCGCCTCGTAAGATGTGGGGGATTCCGGGGCGGCATCAGGCTTTCTTTTATCTGCCACGATCGAACGCTGCTTGGTTCCTCCGGGCGAACGGGCGATGAGTTCCCGTGCGAAGGACCATGCGGGGACGATAACAAGCAATCCCAGAATTGGGGCAAGGCCGCGGCTGAGACCCGGGGTCCCCTCTGGGTCGAGCGTTCCTGCAAAGAATGCAACGGCTGCGACGACCGCGAAGAGGGCCGTCAGGCAAATGCCTCCAAATGTGCCTGCGAAGATCAGGAATGCGTTTAGAGAGGTCCGGTTCGGGTGCTTCTTCTTCGAAGTGTACCAGAATAAACATCCCAGGATGATGGGCCAGCCAAGAAGATTGATGAGACCGTTCTCGTTCATTCTACGTACTGCAGGCCAATGAAATTCGCTTCCCGTTAATGAAGACCCGACCTGCCGTCACGGCCATCGAAGAATGAGGGGCCAGCGCCAGTGGATCTGACGACGATGTTTGAGCTCCATCTCCCGCGAATGAGATCAGCCTAAACATGCTGCCCGCCGTTGATGTGCAGCTCCGCGCCCGTCACGTAGGAGCTCGCATCCGTGCACAGGAAGTAGATCGCCTTCGCGACCTCGTCGGGGGTGCCCAGCCGCCGCATCGGCAGCTGCTCGACGATCTTCTCCGTTCCCGGCGACAGGATCGAGGTGTCGATCTCGCCCGGCGAGATGGCGTTGACGCGCACGCCCAGGGGCCCGAAATCCGCCGCCATCTCGCGGGTCAGCGAGGCGAGCGCCGCTTTGGAGGTGGCATAGGCCGCGCCCGCGAAGGGGTGGACGCGGGAGCCCGCGATGGAGGTTACGTTGACGACCGAGCCCTTGGCTTTCGTCAGCTCGTCCTGAAGGCCGCGGGCCAGCATGATCGAGGCGAAGAAGTTCACCTGGAACACATGGAGCCAGTCCTCGTAGCGGGTGTCGATGGCGCCCATGCGCGAGCCGCCCGGTCCCTTCGGCGAGATGCCCGCGTTGTTGACGAGGGCGTGCAGCACGCCGCCCTCCGCGGCGAGGCGCTCCTTCACCTCGGCGATGGCGCGGCGGGTGTCCTCCGCGTCGGCGAGGTCGACCTGAAGATGGTCCTCCGGACCCATCTCCCACGGGCAGTTTTCCGGGAAGGCATGGCGCGAGCAGGTGATGACCCGCCATCCGGCGGCCGAGAAGCGCTTCACCGTGGCATGTCCGATGCCGCGGCTGGCGCCGGTGAGCAGCATGATGCGGCGGGAGGTGTTGCTTGATGAGGACATGGGGACCTGAATCTGGGGCCGTTGCGGCGTTTCCGAACCCATAGCGACAAACGCGCCGTGTGGGAACGGCCCCGCCTTCACATCGGAACGGTTCGAAACTGAGACGGCGCGACGCTCCACCTCTCCCCGCCGGGGGGAGGCGAGGGGCGCTACGGATAGAGCCTGTTCTTCAGCCAGCCCTCGCCCTCGCGGGTGAAGGCGACCCGGTCGTGGAGGCGGAACGGGCGATCCTGCCAGAACTCCATGTAGATCGGCGCGATGCGGAAGCCCGTCCAGTAGGGCGGGCGCGGCACCTCGCCGACGGCGTATTTGGCCGCGTGGAGGGCGACGGCCTTCTCCAGGGCGAAGCGGCTCTCCAGCGGGCGCGACTGCTGGCTCGCCCAGGCGCCGATGCGGCTGTCCCGGGGCCGGCTCTGGAAATAGGCATCCGCCTCCTCGTCGCTCACGAGGGTCACCGGACCGCGCACCCGGATCTGCCGGCGCAGGCTCTTCCAGTGGATCACGAAGGCCGCCTTGCGCTGGCCGAGGAGCTCGCGGCCCTTGTTGGATTCCGTGTTGGTGTAGAACACGAAGCCCGCCTCGTCGAAGCCCTTGAGGAGCACCATGCGGACGTTCGGCATCCCGCTCTCGTCCACGGTGGCGAGCGCCATGGCGTTCGGATCGTTCGGCTCGGAGGCGGTGGCCTCGTCCAGCCAGGCGCGGAAGAGGGCGAAGGGCTCTTCGGCTTCGGTGAAGTCACCGGTTGTTAACGGGTTCAAGGTTTTATCCTGAGGTGTGACTTTTGCGTTCTCGGAGACCCGATGCGGATGAGGGCCAATGCGCGCCGTTATAGATCAGACGTCGTCCTGGGCGAAGCCATGAAAGTGCTCGCGGCGGGCCTGATCGCCATGTCGGCTGGCGCGTGCAGTTTCTCCTTCGGGGTCGTCGGGCTCGAGGAGGAGCCGCAGGCCACGGGTTCGATCGCCAGGCCGGCCGTGTCCCTGTCGTCCGACCTCGACGACGAGGACTGGCGCCGGGCCAGGGCGGCCCTCGCGGTCGCCCTCGACCCGCAGGGACCGGGCACCCAGGTCTCCTGGGACAATCCCGCGTCCGACCGGAAGGGCACCTTCACGCCCACGGGCGCCCCCTTCGTCAAGGACGACGAGATCTGCCGCAGCTTCACGGCCCTCATCACGGGAGCGTCGTCCGCGAACCTCCAGGGAACGGCCTGCCGGCCCTCGGGCGGCGAGTGGGCGATCAAGGAGGTCAAGCCCGTGAAGGGCGCGGCCAAAGTCTAGCGGCTGCACGTCTCGCCTGGCCCTATCGGAGGCGAAACGTGGCGGTTGGGCCAAAACAGGCGTTGCAAACACGCAACACCTTTACCATATGGTCTTCAGCCCGCAGGGCTTACCTTCCTAAACCCGACGGCTGATGGATTTCCCAAGATGCGCAACCCCTATGACGTTCTCGGCGTGCCGCGTTCCGCAAGCGAGGCGGACATCAAGAAGGCGTTCCGCAAGCTCGCCAAGACCTATCACCCGGATCGCAACGCGAACGACCCGAAGGCCAAGGACAAGTTCGCGGAGGTGAACTCCGCCTACGAGATTCTCGGCGACGCGGCGAAGCGCGCCCAGTTCGACCGCGGCGAGATCGACGCGGAGGGCAAGCCGCGTTTCTCCGGCTTCGAGGGCTTCACCGGCGGACGCGGGGGCGGGCGCGGATCGGAGGATTTCGGCTTCGGTTTCAACGCCGGCGGCCCCTTCGGTGGGCGGCGGAGCCGGGGCTTCAGCGCCGATCCGGGGGAGGACTTCTTCTCCCAGATCTTCGGCGAGGCCTTCCGGTCCGCCGGCGAGAGCCCCCGGCAGGGGCGCACGCGCACCCGGACCGAGAAGGGCGAGGACGTCTCGGCGACCCTCACCGTGACCCTGGAGGAGGTGGCGAGCGAGGCCACGAAGCGCATCAGGCTCCCCACCGGCCGCGACGTGGACGTGGTCATCCCCAAGGGCGTGACCGACGGCCAGGTGATCCGCCTGCGGGGATTGGGCGCGGGCGCGCCGGGAGTCGACCCGGGCGACGCGCTCCTGACCATCAAGATCGCACCCCACGACAGGTTCACGCCGGAGGGCTCGAACCTGCGGCTGCGCCTGCCGATCGAGATCGAGGAGGCGGTCCTCGGGGGCTCGGTCCGGGTTCCGACCCTGACCGGCGCCGTCTCGATGAACATTCCGCCCATGACCAATTCCGGCCGCACCTTCCGCCTGCGCGGCAAGGGCCTGCCGGGGAAGGCCGGGACGGGGGATCTCCTGGTGACGGTGGAGATCAGGCTGCCGGAGGTGGTGGACGAGAACCTGATGGACTACGCCCGCAAGCGTCGCTCGGCCAAGGCCGAATAGGCGAACGCATCCCGGCCGCGGGGCCCCGATTCACCGCGGGAAGCCTGAGAGGACTTCCCCCCCGTCGCTCAGTCGGTTAAAGAAGCCCTCTTTCTGACGTGTCCAGCGACGATTTAGGTGAATCATGGCGGAGACAACGGCGCCCGGCATCCTGGCCGGAAAGCGCGGCTTGATCATGGGTGTGGCGAACAACCGCTCGATCGCCTGGGGCATCGCGCAGGCGGCCCGCAAGCACGGGGCCGAGCTGGCCTTCACGTATCAGGGCGAGGCCCTCAAAAAACGGGTCGAGCCCCTGGCGAAGGAACTCGGCGGGGCCGTCGTCGGCCATTGCGACGTCACCGACGCCGCCAGCATCGACGCGGTCTTCGACGAGGTGAAGGCGCTCTGGGGCTCCCTCGACTTCGTGGCCCACTGCATCGCCTTCTCGGACAAGGACGAGCTGACCGGCCGCTATGTCGACACGAGCGAGGGCAACTTCACCAAGTCGCTGCTGATCTCCTGCTATTCCTTCACGGCCATCGCCCAGCGGGCCGAGAAGCTGATGAACGACGGCGGCTCCCTGCTGACGCTCACCTATTACGGCGCCGAGAAGTGGATGCCCCACTACAACGTCATGGGCGTCGCCAAGGCGGCCCTGGAGGCCTCGGTGCGCTATCTCGCGGCCGATCTCGGCCCGAAGAACATCCGCGTCAACGCCATCTCGGCAGGCCCCATCAAGACGCTCGCCGCCTCCGGCATCGGCGACTTCCGCTATATCCTGAAGTGGAACGAGTACAATTCGCCGCTCCGGCGCACGGTCACCACCGAGGAGGTCGGCGACACGGCGGCCTATCTCGTGTCCGACATGGCCCGCGGCATGACCGGCGAGATCCTGCACGTGGATGCGGGCTACCACGTGGTCGGCATGAAGAACCCCGAGGCTCCCGACCTTTCCCTCGACAAAGAATAGCCGTGAGCGAGCCCCGTCCCACGATCTATTTCATCCGCCACGGCGAGACGGACTGGAATCTCGAGGGGCGGCTCCAGGGGCAGAAGGACATTCCGCTCAACGATCTCGGCCGGGGCCAGGCCGAGGAGGCGGGGCGCCGCCTGCGCAACCTCGCGCCGAACGTCGAGGATCTCGCCTATGTGGCGAGCCCCATGAGCCGCACCCGGGAGACCATGTCCCTGCTGCGCAAGGCCATCGGCCTCGACCCGGACGGCTACCGCCTGGACGAGCGCCTCGTGGAGCTGACCTTCGGCGACTGGGAGGGCATGACCTGGAAGGAAGTGCGCAGGAAGGAGCCGCAGCTGGCCGCCCTGCGCGAGCGCGACAAGTGGAACTACGCCCCGCCCGGCGGCGGCGAGAGCTATGCCATGCTGACCGAGCGCGTCCGCCCGGTCCTCGCCGACCTGACCCGCGACACGGTCCTGGTCGCCCATGGGGGCGTCGCCCGCGCCTTCCTGGCGGTGACCTGCGGGGTCTCCACCCGGGATGCCGCCAGCATCGACATCTGGCAGGGCAAGGTCCTCATCATCCAGAAGCGCAGCTACCGCTGGGCGTGAAGCGCGGCGGTTGAGGTTCCTAGGACGATATGCCAATGTGAAACGAAGTTTCATATTGGAGATCCCCATGCGCCGTGCCGTTCTCGTCCTCACCGGCTTGGGCCTGCTGGCCGGTCCCGCCGCCGCCGACACCTTCGACCGGACCGTGAAGGCGAACACCCGCGCCGCCATCGGAGGGTTCCTGGGCTACGAGGTCGACACCTGCTATCCGTCGGTCGTCCCCGACGCGAAGGTGCGGCAGGCGCCCGCCAACGGCACCATCCAAATCGTTCCCCACCAGCAGAAGCTCGGGAACGACACCCGCTGCCCCGGCACGGCGGTGCGCGGGCTGGTCTACGTCTACACGCCCAACAAGGGCTTCAAGGGCACCGACGAACTCGCCATCGACCTGCCCTGGGCCTCCACCGACAGCGGCCCGCAGCTCATCCGCACCCACACCTTCCGCATCCGCGTCGAGTAGCCCGCTCCCGTTGCCATCAACGGCCGGGGCGCGGCGGAGGGAAGGGGACCCAAGCCCGCTGTCCCGCGCACTGAACGACAGGCCGTCAGACTTCGTTCACTCCGCCCGCAGCCCGTGCGCCGTCAGCTCCCGGGGTGGTTTCGCCTGGTCGAGGGGCTGCGGCCCCGCGCCGTGGCGGATGATGTGCCACCGGCCGTTCGCGTCCAGCACGACCCGTTAGGCCAGGTGGTTCCTCCTGTCCGAGATCGAAGTCGGTCCACATGAATTGGCCGTCGCGCCGGGTGCTTCCGGTGGCAACGATCGGCACGGGGTAGCGGAACATCGGGCCGTCCGACACCAGCGTGTGGAACTCACCACGCTCGGCGCAAGGATCCACGTCGGCCGGGAGGGAATCCACGAGCTCATGGGTGTACTGCCGGCCGCAGAACGACTCGTCGAGCTTCGTGGTATCGATGCAGACGATGTGGGTGCGGACACCGCCGTCGATCAGCTGGCGGGCGAGCCTGTCCGTGGGAATGCCCCAGGCGGGGAACACGGGTGCGATGCCGGTCCCGTCGAGCATCCTGCAGCGGTAGGCTCGCACGTCTTCGAGGAAAAGGTCGCCGAAGATGCAGTGCGTAATGCCGGCTTCCTTGGCCTGGACGATGAAGGCGCCCATCCGCTCTTCGTAGGTGGCATTGGTGCAGACCTGCGGAATCTCGACACGGTATTGCCGGAGGCCCGCCGCGGCGATCTGCGCGGCGAGGATGCTGTTCCGGACGCCGTGGACGGAGACCCGGTCGTAGCCCTCGGTCGTGGTGGTCAGCGCGCCGACGACGTCCAGCTCGCCGGCTTGCCGAGCGAGGTGGAGCGACCAGGCGGAGTCTTTGCCCGTCGACCAGGCGATGAGCGCCTTCGGTTTTGGTCTGCGTCGGAGCATCGGGCAACCTCGAGGGGATTCGTGGGCGGACGATCATGATCCGGATGAAGAACGATCCGTGTAGAGCGGCCCGCCCGATCCCGTCCACGCAAATGTCTGAAACGGCTCGACCGCGCGCCAGGAACTCGTTGCACCGGCGTCGCCGATGATCGGGTTCCGGGTCGTTGGCCGCCCCGGGAACTCCGTGGAGCCCTGGCCGTCTATCGGGAGGAGCCGTTTCACGACGGCGGCAGGCGGCATGCCATGGAGGGTTCGCGATGTTCAAGGGTTTTGGCGTGACGGTCACGGTGATGCGGCCGGGGGATCGGGAGCCGAAGACCGCGCCGCTGGTGGTGGTCGCCCGGGACGAGAGCGACGCCGAACTCGTCGCCGTGCAGGCGGCCGGCCCGGACGCCTCCGCCGAGACGATGCGCGAGCTCACCGACGAGGAGGTCGAGGCCCACGGCCTGGATCTCCAGGCCCACGGCAGCGCGAAGGTCCTGCCCATCCTGAACCTGTGACGGGGGCCGGGCCCGCGCTGCGCCCATCCCGGAACAACGGGGCGGCGCCCCTCGCTCCGCCCTGAACCCACGCCCCACCAGCCCCCGCGGCGGGCTCGCCGGTGAGGGCCCGCGCCACCAGCCCCGTGACACGGCACCGTCGCAGGTCCGGCCACGAGCCGGAGGGCTGGATGAAGGCGGGCTGGGTCAGGGTTTCTCGCATAGGGGAATTGAGGCCCGGTTTCACCGTCTTCGCCTGACCTGACTGCCTGCCCCAGAAATGTACGATTTGCCCTTAGGCTGGACACAGAACATTCCTGCCCAACGACAAGAAAAGGCAAGTAGATGGAACTGTCAGTCGGCGACAAGGTGCGTGTGCAATTCTATCCCCCGAAGACGACACAGAGTTTCGTCGAGGGGATTGTCGAACGTAACGACATTACTACTTATCAAGGCCGGTGCTTTTCGCTCAAGACAACTCGGGAGGTCGTCCTGGGGCACGAGATCGAGACCCCCAGGAGCCTGCCTTACATCATAGCTTACGCAAAGGAAGATGACTTCGAGGGCCGGATCGAGGTCCTGGAGCCGGCGGCCCCGCCTGCCGCGGAACCGGCCGAAGCCGCACCCGAACCCGAAGCGTCCTGCCCGGCGCCGACGGAGCCCGAGGAGAACGCCGGGGAGCCCGGCTTCCTGCTCGACGTGGAAGTCGAGGCGGACGCGGAGCCGGAGCCCCGTCTGCGGGGGTGGCGGCGGCTGTTCAGCCGCGCCGCCTGACCGGCGCCGGAAGCTCGCGCGGCAGATCTCTCCCGTCGAGGGGCTGCGGCTCGCTTCCATGGCGGATCACGTGCAGGCGGCCCTGTCCGTCCTGCACGATTCCGCAGACCAGACGGTCCTGCGCCGCGCGGTCCGGACGCCGGGCCGCGGCCGCGATGTCGCGCAATCCCCGCATCACGAGCCACACGCTGCCCAGCACCGTCGCGGGCACGACGAGGAGCCAGAGCGCCTGAGTCGCCGGCGTGGCGGTGTGAAACTTGTTCAGGAGATCGGCAAACGCGCTGTAGGCCTGCGGCTCCATCGGCAACTCCCTCGGTGAGGCTGCCACCAGGAACGTCCTGGTGGCCGGGAGTTGATAAACCGCCGCTAGACGGCCGCACTGGCCTTTGGGCTTTTGGCCTTGGACATGCGCCAACACCTCCCGGCCCCAAGGGCAAGGAGGTATCAATGACGGCTGATACCAGCCGCCTCGTGAGGGGTTTCTAAGCCCCAAAGCTGGGTGCGCCCGGCTTCAGGGACGAGATAACACGGGGAGAGGGCGCGGGGTCAATGGTGCGTGGCGTGCCATCTGGAGTTCCGCTCTGCGTCAACACTGCGAATCAAGAGTGCGGAAGGGGACCATCGATCAGCAGTACGAGATCAGCAAAGTCTGTTGAGCCAATCGCTTGGGCATATTGCACAACATTGCACGGGAATCATAATTGCCGTTTGTGCCTGCTGGACCATCAGCAGCGATGATCAAGTGATTTTGGCTGAGCGGAATTTTGATGTTCGGTATCCCTCCGTCGACACTCCTTTGGTGGGCCAACGAGGCTCGCATTTGAGCTACAGCTATAGCCGCAATTGCTGCAGCCATAACATTCGTTGCGAGTTACGCGCAAATTAGACTGCAAAGTATAATTGGAGCCGAGAAGGACAAGGTGTTCAACGAATTTAGGCTCGCATCAGAAGAACGCATCGCAACAGCGCAGGCTAATGCGGCGTTGGCGAACGAACGGGCAGCCCAGCTTGAAAAAGAAGCCCGTAACGCTCAATTGGAGCAGGAGCGACTGAAATCATTGGTAGCATGGCGCCAAATACAGCCTGCGGCAGCCGATCTCCTCACCCATTCGCTTGTTCGTGAGATTGGAGTTGCAACAGTCGCATATGTATCGAATGATCCTAAAGCGCTTTCATACGCTCTGCAGTTCAAAAAGGTGTTGGAGCAAGCCGGATGGAAAACTCGGCTGGAATCAAGAACTTACTCGAATATGCCGGTTGTCGGAATTTCAATTCCGTTCCACATCGGAAACAGAAGTACACCGCTGCTACACAAGGCGTTCGGAGTGGCTGGCATAGCCTATCGAACAGAACCGCTGCCTACTCCTGACATGAGTTTCTCACCTCCCGATATTCCCGGTAGCGCTCTTATCTTTATTGGCTCAAAGCCGCCCCCGTTTTGATAGATAAATTCATGAGACCAATGAAAGCGCCTGATCGCTTTCAAACCTCCAATCTCATTGTTAATGCGCCAGCTCTCCTTCTATCTACCGCAGAACCCATGTTCTGAAATCAGTCAGTCGTTTACCCTTCGGATACACGGCCCTGAAGCAGAGCCGCTTTGACAATCACAGCTATGAGTAAAGAGCCAAGCGAAAGGCGCTGCTCAAATCTATTTGGCGGAAGGAAAGTTTCCCACCTCCCATTCCCGCCGCGCCCATCCCCCGCTACAACTCCGCCATCTCTCCTCCCAACGCGGATCCCGCTCCATGCCCGACAGCGCTGCCGATCGTTTTCTCCGTTACGTGGTCATCGACACCCAGTCCGACGCCGCGTCCAAGTCCCAGCCGTCCACCGAGAAGCAGAAGAACCTCGGGCGGCTGCTGGTGGAGGAGCTGCTGGCCATCGGCGTCGCGGACGCGCATCTCGACGAGCACGGCTACGTGTACGGGACCATCCCGTCGAACACACGTAAGAACAACGTCCCGGTCATCTGCTTCTGCGCCCACATGGACACGGCGCCGGACTTCTCCGGCACGAACGTGAAGCCGCAGGTGGTGCGGAACTACCAGGGCGGCGACATCCGGCTGCCGGGGGATCCGTCGCAGGTCATCCGGGTCGCGGACCATCCGGTGCTCAAAGACCTGATCGGCCACGACATCATCACGTCGGACGGCACCACGCTGCTCGGCGCCGACGACAAGGCCGGCATCGCCGAGATCATGGCGGCGGCCGAGTTCCTGATCGCCAATCCGGACATCAGGCACGGCACGATCCGCATCCTCTTCACCCCGGACGAGGAGATCGGCCGCGGGGTCGACAAGGTGGACCTCCAGAAGCTCGGGGCCGATTTCGCCTACACCATGGACGGGGAGACGGCCAGCACCATCGAGGACGAATCCTTCTCGGCCGACGGGGTGGAGATCGCCATCAGGGGCGTGGCGATCCATCCGGGCTATGCCTACGGCAAGATGGAGAACGCCGTCAGGATCGCCGGCGAGATCGTCGCGCGGCTGCCGAAGGACATGGCGCCCGAGACCACGAAGGGCCGCGACGGCTTCATCCATCCGACCGGCGTCTCGGCCGTGATGGAGAAGGCGACCTTGAGCTTCATCGTCCGCGATTTCACGGAGGAGGGCCTGAAGGAGAAGGAGGCGCTGCTCGAAAGGATCACCCGGGACGTGATGGCGGCCTATCCGGGCTCCAGCCACACCTTCACGGTCAAGGAGCAGTACCGCAACATGAAGGTGGTGCTCGACCGTCATCCGGAGATCGTCGAATACGCCGTCGAGGCGATCCGCCGGGCCGGCATGGAGCCGGTGCGCAGCAGCATCCGCGGCGGCACGGACGGCTCGCGGCTCTCCTTCATGGGTCTGCCGTGCCCGAACATCTTCGCGGGCGGCCACGCCTTCCACTCCCCGCTGGAATTCGTCAGCGCCCAGGACATGGACAAGGCCGTGAGGACGATCGTGGAGCTGGCGAAGATCTGGGAAGAGCGCGCCTGAGGCGCGCTCCGAGGGTTGTGGTCGTCCCCGGCGGCTCGACGTGCGGGGCGGGGATCCACGATTCAGCCGCCGCGGCCTCGATTCGGGAAAGCGCCGGTCTAGCTTAAACCAGTTCCAAGGTGCGACGTCGAGCGTGACACCCGGGCGCTTTGGCTCTAAGACGCGCTGAACCTTGTTTTAGCGCCATGTCCCACAACACCTTCGGCCATCTTTTCCGCGTCACCACCTTCGGCGAGAGCCACGGCCCGGCCCTCGGCTGCGTCATCGACGGCTGCCCGCCCCTGATCCCCCTTGAGGCGTCCGAGATCCAGGCCGAGCTCGACCGCCGCCGCCCGGGCCAGTCGCGGTTCACGACCCAGCGCCAGGAGCCCGACCAGGTGAGGATCCTGTCGGGGGTGTTCGCGGACGAGCGCACGGGCCGGCAGGTGACCACGGGCACGCCCATCGCGCTCCTGATCGAGAACGTGGACCAGCGCTCGAAGGATTATTCCGACATCAGGGACAGCTACCGCCCCGGCCACGCGGACTACACCTACGACGTGAAGTACGGCATCCGGGACTATCGCGGCGGCGGGCGCTCCTCCGCCCGCGAGACGGCCGCCCGCGTCGCGGCGGGCGCGGTGGCGCGCAAGGTCCTGTCCGGCGTCACCATCCGCGGCGCCCTCGTGCAGGTGGGGCCGCACGCGATCGACCGCAGCCGGTGGGACTGGGACGAGGTCTCGCGCAACCCGTTCTTCTGCCCGGATCCGGAGGCCGCGGCCTTCTACGCGGATTACCTCGACGGCCTGCGCAAGGAGGGCTCCTCCATCGGGGCCGTCGTCGAGATCGTCGCGGAGGGCGTGCCGCCGGGGCTCGGCGCCCCGATCTACGGCAAGCTCGATTCCGATCTCGCCTCGGCGCTCATGTCGATCAACGCCGTGAAGGGCGTCGAGATCGGAGAGGGCTTCGCGGCCGCCGCCCTGCGGGGCGAGGAGAACGCCGACGAGATGCGCGGCGGCAACGGCGGCACGCCGACTTTCCTGTCGAACCATGCGGGCGGCATCCTCGGCGGCATCTCCACCGGGCAGCCGGTGGTGTGCCGATTCGCCGTCAAGCCGACCTCGTCGATCCTGACGCCCCGCGCCAGCGTCACGCGCTCCGGGGCCGAGACCGAGGTCATGACCAAGGGACGGCACGATCCCTGCGTCGGCATCCGTGCCGTGCCGGTCGGCGAGGCCATGGTGGCCTGCGTGCTCGCAGACCATGTCCTGCGTCACCGCGGCCAAGTGGGAGCTGGCGCATCGTGGCCGTTCAGGTAAAGCCTGCGTCACGCAGGAAACTTTAGGGAAGCAAGATGACGATCCACAGCGTCACCGAAGCCATCGAAGCCTTCGCTCAAGGAGAGATCGTCATCGTCACCGACGACGACGACCGCGAGAACGAGGGCGATCTCATCGTCGCCGCATCCCTCTGCACGCCGGAGAAGATGGCCTTCATCATCCGCAACACCTGCGGCATCGTCTGCGCGCCCCTCACGGCGTCCGACGCCCGCCGCCTGCGTCTCGACCCCATGGTGGCCTCGAATGATGCGCCGCTCGGCACCGCCTTCACGGTGAGCGTCGACGTCAAGCACGGGCTCACCACCGGCATCTCGGCCGAGCAGCGCTCGAACACGGTGCGGGCGCTCGCCAACAACAACATGGGTGCGGCCGATTTCGTGCGCCCCGGCCACGTCTTCCCGCTCATCGCCAAGGACGGCGGCGTCCTCATGCGCTCCGGCCACACCGAGGCGGCCGTCGACCTCTGCAGGCTCGCGGGCCTGCCGCCGGTCGGCGTGATCTGCGAGCTCGCCAACGACGACGGCACCGTGATGAAGGGCGAGCAGATCGACTCCTTCGCCGAGAAGCATGGCCTGAAGCGGATCTCGGTCGCCGATCTCATCGCCTACCGGCAGGCGCGGGAGAAGCTCGTCGAGCGGATCGCCACCTTCCCGGTCGAGACCCAGTGGGGCTCGTTCACGGGATATGCCTATTCGACCCCCTTCGACAACGTGCAGCACCTGGCGCTCGTCCACGGCCGCATCGGCGACGGCACGAATCTTCCGGTGCGCCTGCACCGGGCCAATGCGCTCACCGACGTGTTCGAGGGCGGCAAGACCATCGCGGCCGCCATGCAGCGTTTCGTGAAGGAGGGCAGGGGCGTCCTGGTCTATCTGCGCGACGGCACGGCGGGAGTCCCGACGACCAACCTTTCCGAGCCCGAGGCGACCCCGTCGGAGGCGATGCGCTCGAGCCAGTGGCGCGAGATCGGCCTCGGCGCGCAGATCCTGAGGGATCTCGGCGTGGTGTCGATCCGCAATCTGGCCACGTCGACCCGGTCCTACATCGGCTTGAGCGGGTTCGGCATCGATCTTATCGGCAACGAGCCGGTAGAGAACTGACCGCCCCGTTCCACTGACTTCTTCCAGGCATTCCACCCACATCTTTGCCCTCGTCTCCCGCCTTGCGGAGTCGGGCTTCCGTTACGTGAAGGGCATGCAGCACCCGGCGCACAATCGCTCCCAGCAATCTCCGCCGAAGACCCCTCCGGAGAGGTTTTCGGGGCTGATCGCTGTCATGCGTCTGCTGGTCGTGCGCCTCCTCAGGGGGCAACCGGTGAGGGAGGCCGCTCGTCTCGGCCTTCGGCTCATCGGGGCGAGGATCATGTCCGTCCTGACGCTGATCGTCGCCGCATGGATGGTGGACATCGAGGCCTTTGCCGAGTTCGGCGTCTATCAGACGCTGGCCGCGCTGGCTCTGATCGCCCTATTCCTGCGCTACGACGCAGCCATCCTCGCTGCGCGGACTGAGGCGGAGGCCGGGGAGGCGCTGCGGCTCAGCACTTGCATCGGAGCGATCCTTTGGCTTGTCTTCGCCGCGTGCTCCCTGGTCGCGGGGGCGTCCGGGCTGATGCGCCTGCCGCTCGCCATGCTGCTGCCATTCTCCATCCTCGCGCGCGGGATGCTCAGCATGTATTTTGCGAGGACGACCCGCGATGGCGACTTCACCGGAATCGGGCGAGCCTCCCTCGTTCATGCGGTCGTGCAGCCAATGGTGCTCCTGGCCCTCGTCCTGTCGCCTGTCGAGGACATAACGGCTTTCGCGGTCGCAGATGTTGCAGGCCATTTCAGTGCGGTCGCCTATCTGGCCTGGCGTCGGCGGCATCGATCAGGGCCGCTGTGGCGGGATTGGTCCCTCAAGACCTTGGTCGCCGCGGCGAAACGGTGGAAGAGCCTGCCTCTCTATAACCTGCCGAGCTCTTTCTTCTCTCGCGCCTTCGTGATGTCGCCGCTCCTGATCATGCCCATGATCGCGGATGCGGTCTTCGCGGGCCATGCAGCTCTGGCCTACCGCATCTTCGACGTTCCGACCCAGATCATCATGGCGGCATCGACCCCGATCTTTCTCAACAGGCTGAAGCCATCGGAGGAGCGGACGACACCGATCTTCGAACGCCACATCATGTTGGGGCTGATAGTTCTGCTCGGCTTGGGCTACGCCCTCATGACCAGTATCCTGGTTCTTGCAGATCCCTGGTTCCAGAACTCGGAGCTGGACGGTCTCGCCGAGGTCATTCCCCTGATCGCCATCTTCCAGCTCTTCATCGCTCTGGCTGCGCCGCTAAGCGATTCGTGCTCGCTCTACATGCAGCAGAGGTCGCTGGTGGTAATTCAGGCCGCATCCCTTCTCGCCGGCTTCGCAATCGCCGTCCTGTCGCAGTGGATTTCTCCGGAAGGCGTTCTCGTGGTCCTGGCGGCCGTATCGGCCTTCCGGGCGCTCGCGCTCGGGGAGCTTCTGCGCAAGCTCTCCAGGCTCAATCAGGCAGTCTCCGTCACCGCTCCACTCATATCCTGACGTCGCGCCCCATCAGGGCGTCGACATGCGCGGCCGTCGACTTGGACAGGCCCTCCAGATCGTAGCCGCCTTCGAGGAGCGAGACGATCCGCCGGCCGCAGTGCCGGTCGGCCAGGTCCATCAGCTTCAGAGTGGCCCAGGCGAAGTCGGCCTCCGTCAGGTTGAGGCTGGCGAGAGGGTCGCGCCAATGGGCGTCGAAGCCGGCGGAGATCACGATCAGGTCGGGCCGGAAATCGTCGATCCGCGGCAGGACGGCGGTGTCCATGGCCTCACGGAAGGCGTCGCTCCCGTCGCCTGCGCTCAGGGGGGCGTTGACGATCGTCCCGAATTCTCCGCGCTCAGTCAGGGCGCCGGTCCCTGGATAGAGCGGAGCCTCGTGGATCGAGCAATACATCACGCTCGCATCGCTCCAGAAGATGTCCTGGGTGCCGTTGCCGTGGTGGACGTCCCAATCCAGGATCGCGACGCGCTCCGCGCCGTGCCGACGCTGCGCATGCCGGGCGGCGATCGCCGCATTGTTGAGGAAGCAGAAGCCCATGGCGCGTGTGCGTTCGGCGTGATGCCCGGGTGGACGCATGGCCACGAATGCGTTGGCGACCAGTCCGCCCATCACCTCGTCCACGGCCTGCACCGCACCTCCGGCCGCCCTCAGGGCAGCCTCGTAGGTGCCGGGCGACATGGTCGTGTCCTCATCCACCCTGACCAGACCCTCCCGTGGGCAGATATCCCTGAGAGACACGACGTAGGGCTCCGGATGGGCGAGAGTGATGCTTTCCAGCTCGGCCATGGGCGCTTGTTCCCTGATCAAGGACGAGAACCGCTCCTTCTCGAGAATGCGCTCGATGGCGAGAATCCGATCGGGCCGCTCCGGGTGGCCGAGGGGCGTCTGATGCTGGAGGGCCGCCGGATGGGAGATGTAGAGCGTGGACATGGGGCGTGGGGGAACTCGTGGGCGTGGAGGTGATCACCAATCTCGCAGCGTCATGAGCCGCTGTCTATGTTGTTGCAGTGCAACACTCTTTCCCGAACAGTCGTGGCAAGCTGTGGAGCTGGGTTGATTCGCTTCCTCCAGATCGAATCGAAACTGTGTACCTCTGCCCCTGACACGCTGCCCCTCGGGGCTAAGCCGAGTTTGTTCGATGCGCCTTTTCAGCCTGACGCTCCTTGTTTCCCTGATGACGGCCCTGGCCGGCTGCAACTTCAAGGGAGTTCCCGATCCGCAGGTCTCCGCACGGGACGCGGAGTGGATGGCGCAGGTGCCGAAGGCCCAGGAGGATCTGCGTTACGGGCGCTACCTCATCGACGATCCGACGGGGGAGGCGCCCGGCACCATCGTGGTCGATACGAAGGAGCGCTTCCTCTACTACGTGATGCCCGGCAAGAAGGCGATCCGCTACGGGGTGGCGGTCGGCGACGAGGCCTATGGCTGGACGGGAACGGCCCATGTGGCCCGCAAGGCTGAGTGGCCGGACTGGAATCCGCCGGCCGAGATGAAGGCCCGCTGGCCGCATGTGCGCTACACCAAGGGAGGGCCGGAGAACCCCCTCGGCGCCCGCGCTCTCTACCTCTACGAGGGCAACAAGGATACGCTCTACCGTATCCACGGCACGAACGAGCCCGAGAAGATCGGCCTCGCCGTTTCGTCGGGCTGCATCCGGATGCGCAACATCGACGTGATCGATCTCTACAACCGGACCGAGCTCAACACGAAGGTCATCGTGCGGTAAAGGCCTGGGCGCTCCTCGGGAGCGCCCTCCACGGCGGAATGCGCAGGCGTTCAGTCCAGCTGCGCTTCCTTGCGCAGGATCGCAGGCAGTTCCTGGTTCTTGGGAAGGTTCGGCTGCGGCCGCACTGCATGCACCGCGGCCGCGAGGGCCGGCAGGGCGACAGGCTTGAATGCCGGCGATTCCGTCCGGGCGGCCGGAGGTTTTGAGGGACGCGGGCGGTCCGTGAATTGCTGGGTCATGTTCTCTCCCTGGTCTTCTACGCCATGCATCATGGATGGCTCCGGACATCATCTGGATGGTCGTGACCGCATCTGGGCAGACCCATGATCATTTGCTGGCTTGGCCGCACTTGCACTCGTCATGCTTAATGCACGCTTAATAACGCTACATCATAGCGCAAGGATGGTGGCGTACAATCCTATAGCTCCTGCACCCTTTCGCGCCGGGCAAAAGCCTCCCCGTCCCGCAGGCCCATTTCATAAGCCCGCCGGATTCCTGTCGGGTTGGTGATGTCGAACTGCCCGATGGGCACGGGCTCGGAGGGCTGGACGTAGGTCCGGCCCGGCGCGCGCGGGAACGCCCGGTAGAGCCGCGACAGAATGACGAGGGTCTTACCGCCCTGCTCCTCCACGGCGCGGAGCGGCTCGACCGGCACGTTGTCCACCAGCCCACCGTCGAGGGCTGCCATGCCGCCGATGCGGCCGACCGGCATGAAGGGCGGCACGCTCGCACTCGCCATCAGGGCCGCCAACAGGTCGGAAGGGGCGGGGAGATCCCGGACCCTGACGAATTCCGGCCGGAATCCGATGACGCGCCCGCCCTTTGGATGGACCGGGGAGCGCCACTTCTTCTCGACCTGATAGGTTGCGATGCCGAGCGGGATCGCCAAGGCGAGGGGCAGCCGGCGCGGCTTGCGCGCACGTCCGATCAGCACCTCGGGGCCGCGCTTCAAGCGCTCCAGCGCCTCCTCGTCGATAATGGCTTCGATGAGCGAGCGGTACATCCGCGAGACCGGCCACGGGGAGCCCTCGCTGCGCCAGGCCCGCCATTCGAAGTTGCGCCGGCCGGCGCTGCAGCCCTCCGCCACCATCTCGTTCACGCGCCGGCCGAGACCGAGGAGGCTGTAGCAGGCCGACCAGGCGCCGGCGCTCACGCCGACGACCGTCGCGGGGTTCAGATCGAGGAGCGGCGCTGCCGCCTCCCAGAAGCCGCCCTGCCAGTAGCAGCGGTTCCCACCTCCCGCGAAGGCGACGGCATCGAACATTTGGGCCTTATCCTTGAAGCTTGGCGAGGGTCGCGTCCTCCGCCACGCGCGCCAGCTCGCGCCAAGCGAGGACGATGCGCTCCAGGTTGGCGAGATCCTGCGGCGGAAGCGCTCCGAGGGTGCTGTGCACGTAGGCCCTCTGCGTGGCGATGCCCTTTTCGGCGAGGTCGCGCCCCTTCGGGGTGAGGTAGAGGGCGTTCGAGCGCCGGTCGCCAGGGATGGCGCGGCGCTCCACGAGCCCGGCCTCGACCATCCGGTCAAGGAGGCCCGAGACGTTGCCCTTGGTGACGTAGAGCCGTTCAGCCAGCTCCTGCTGGCTCATCCCTTCGCGCTCCGTGAGGGTCGATAGCAGGTCGAATTGCGGAACCGAGAGGCCGAGCGCCTTCAACTCGGTGGCGATGGTGTTCAGCGCCCGGCGATGCAGACGGATGACGCGGAACCAGACCCGGAGCGGATCGGCCGCTTGTGCGGCAGAGGCAGGGGACGCGGACAACGGCGGGACTCCTCACGAGACGCGACAGTTTACTTCGGAACATTCCCGGCCGTCACCTGCGCCTTGAAGGAACCCCGAACGGAAAGGGTTGATGTTCTAAAGTTTCATTTCGTGCTAGAACGAAATCGATTGTCGCCCAAGGGTCCACCGATGACTGGCACCGTCTCTCCCGGCCTCGCCCCGAACGCTCCGGCCGGCGCCTCGATGTCCTTCTCCGGCCGCGGCCGCGAGTTTCTCAGGCTTCTCCTGACCGGGAGCCTGCTTCAGATACCGACTTTCGGCTTCTACAGGTTCTGGCTCGTCACCAGGCTGCGGCGGCATCTCTGGGCCAATACCCGCCTCGCCGGGGAAACCTTCGAGTACACCGGCACCGCGAAGGAGCTTCTGATCGGCTTCCTCATCGCGCTCGCGATCCTGACGCCGCTCTATCTCGGCTATTTCATCCTCGGCATCGTCTTGGAGGAGCAGAAGGCCCTGGCCAGCATCCCGCTCGTGCTCGTGATGTACGTGCTGATGCAGTTCGCCGCCTATCGGGCGCGGCGCTACCGGGCCACGCGCACCACGTTCCGCGGCATCCGCTTCTGGATGACTGGCTCTGGCTGGGCCTACGCCATGCGTGCCATCCTGTGGGACATCGCCACCCTTCTCACCCTGGGGCTCGCCTTGCCTTGGGCCATGGCCTCCCTCGAGCGCTACCGGATGCGACACACCTGGTTCGGCAGCATCAAGGGCGACTTCGTCGGGACGGGCTGGGATCTGTTCAAGCGGGGCTGGTGGGTCTGGGCTTTAGCTATGGCTATCTGGTTCGGGCCGGCACTGATCTTCTTCAGTATCAAGGGCTTGATGCCGGAAGGTGGCTTGGACGGTCTTGAGGAGATCGCTAAAGAAAACCCGACTCTTCTGCAAATTGTCGGGCCTATTCTATTTACCTCTCCTGTCGTACTTGTGCCTCTCGCGATGTCCATCTTCACCCGCTGGCAGATGGAGGGGCTCCGCTTCGGCGAGGTGGTCGTGTCGAGCCGACTTACTAAAGGCGCCTTCTACGGGACCTTCATCAAGCTGATCTTCTCGTCCATAGGCTGTGTGCTGGTCTTCACGGCCGTGATCGGCGCCGGAGCCTATTTTTTCTTGGATAAGCTCATGGCCCTGCAGGCCGGCGAGTTGAACTGGGAGACGGGCAGCGTGATCGTCGTCGCAGCGCTGGCCTATCTGGCGCTACTTCTCGGCATCGGCATCATCCAGCGCTATTTCATGGGGCGCGGTCTGTGGGCGGTCGTGGTGAATTCCCTCGCGGTGTCCAACTTCCATGCCGTGGATAGTGCGGTCGCGGCGGGGCAGTCCTCCGGCGTCGTCGGCGAGGGGCTCGCCGATGCCCTGGACTTTGAGGTCGGCATTTGAAGGATCGGCAATGGCGGAGGCGGTGTTCTACGACGGGGAGACGGCGCGGCGCAGGCTCGTCTCCGTCAGGATCACTGCATCGAGCCTCGATCTTCATGAGGGCGAGGAGAGGATCGCCTCCTGGCCCGTCGGCGCGGTGCGGCGGTGCGAGGCCCCGGACGGGCTCCTGAGGCTCTCGCTCGACGGTGGCCCGCCTTTGGCAAGGCTGGACGTCTCCGACCCGAGAGATCAGGCGGCGATCCGAAGCCATTGCGTCCGGCTGGAGCAGGGCGAGCGGAGGGATAGAACCGGCCGGATCGTTCTCTGGTCGGTCCTGGCGGCGGTGTCGCTCACCCTGTCGGCCGTGTACCTGCTCCCTGTCGTGGCCGAGCGATTGACGCCCCTCGTGCCGGTGTCGTGGGAGCGCCGCCTTGGGACTGCCGTCGACAACCAGGTAAGGCTCATCTTCGGCGAGAAGGTCTGCGAGCATCCTACCGGAAAGGCGGCCCTTGATGCGTTGTCCGCCCGCCTAAAGGCGGCGGCCGGTCCGGACGTGCAGGCGGACATCGCCGTGCTCGACTCGAAGGTGCCGAACGCTGTCGCCCTGCCGGGAGGGAGGATCTATCTCTTCAGAGGGCTTCTGGATCGCGCCGAGTCGGCCGATGAGGTCGCCGGGGTTCTGGCGCACGAACTCGGCCATGTGGCGCATCGGGACGGGCTGCGCGCCCTGATTCAGGCGGGCGGGGCCTCCTATCTGCTCGGCCTGCTGTTTGGCGACGTCAGCGGCGGCGCCACGGTCGTCCTCGTCAGCCGGCTCGCGATCGAGAGGGCGCATTCGCGCGAGGCGGAAGCCGATGCCGAGGCCTATGCGTCGCGGACGATGCTGGCCCTGGGCCGCTCGCCCGGCCCCCTGGGAGTGCTGCTCAAGCGCATTGACGGGAACCAAAGCCAAGCTACGGCTTTTCTGTCCACTCACCCGGTGACCGATCAGCGTCTCAAGTTCCTTGAGCGGCAGGTGCCGGCCCGCTCCGGCGATCCGCTTCTTGCAGATGAGGAGTGGCGCGCGCTCAAAGAGATTTGTAAGACGACCTGATGCGCCATCTCATTCTCGAGGAACCCGTCTCCCGGCCGGCGAAGTGGTCGCCCATGCTCGCATGGTTCGGCCTCGTCGTGACGGTGATGGCCGTCCTGCTGATCCGGTTCAATCGGATCGAGTACCAATCGGGGTTCGTCGTCCTGGGGGCTGGTCTTGCCTTTGCGGCGGTGGCCGTGGGCATGTCCCTCGTCGCCTTCGTGCGCATCTGGCAGGAGGGGCGCCGGGGCCTCGGCAGCGCCATCAGGGGCCTGATCGTCGCCTGTCTGGTGCTGGGTTATCCCGCATGGCTGGCCCTCAAGGCCGTCACCCTGCCGCCGATCGCCGACGTCAGCACCGATACGGAGGATCCGCCCATCTTCTCCCGTTCCAGGGTGGCGCTCGAGGCGCGCCGCGGCCGCGTCCCGCCCGAGGTGTCGCCCGAGGCCCGCGAGGCGCAACGCGAGGCCTACGTGCAGATCGCGCCCCTGACCCTGGATCTTCCGCCCGAGGAGGCGTTCGCCCTCGTGCAGAAGGCGGCCGCAAATCTCGGCTGGAAGGTGATCGAGACGGTGCCGCCCGGCGGCCGCACCGGCACGGGCCGGCTCGAAGCCATCGACTACACCCTGTTCCTGCGCCTGCCCGACGACATCACCGTGCGGATCCGTCCGCGCGTCGACGGGACGCGCATCGACGTTCGCTCCGCCTCCCGGATGGGAGCCCACGACCTCGGCACCAATGCCCGCCGCATCCGCGCCTTCCTGGAGGAGGCCTCGAACCTCGCGCTGGCGGTGAACTAGCCCGGCCGAGCCGGGCCTCACTACGCCAGCCGGTACTCGCCGTCGAGGGAGGGAATGCCTTCCGTCGCCACCTGGCCTCTGGCGACGAGATCTTCGAGATGGGCGAAGACCGACAGGCCGGCTGCGCCCACCAGGCCGGGTTTCAGGCCCTGATAGATCGCCGCCACGATGGCCGGAATGGTCCGGTCGCCGGCGGCCAGCCGGTTGAGTATCGACACCTCGCGCTGCCGGCGGTGGTGGATGAGTGCCCGGATGAATCGCTGGGGATCCTGCACCGGCCCGCCATGGCCCGGCCAGTACACCGTCTCCTCGCGGCCTCTCAGCTTGTCGAGGGAGGCCATGAACGCGCCCATCGACCCATCGGGGGGCGCCACCACGGTCGTGGACCAGGCCATGACGTGGTCGCCGGAGAACAGGGCCTTCTCCTCGGGCAGGGCAAAGGCGAGGTGGTTCGCCATGTGGCCGGGGGTCGCCACGGCCTCCAGGCTCCACCCGGGCCCCTCGATCCTCTCGCCCTCGATCAGTTCCCGGTCGGGGGCGTAGTCCCGGTCCGAGCTCGTCTCCAGCATGTTCACCTCGCCTTCGAACAGGGGGCGCGCGCTCCGGTGGGGCGAGCAGCCGACGATCTCGGCGCCCGTCGCCTCCTTGATCGCGCGTGCGGCAGGCGAGTGATCCCTGTGGGTATGGGTGACGAGAACATGCGTCACCGTCTCGTTCCGCACCGCCTGGAGCAGGGCGTCGATGTGCTCGGGGCTCTCGGGACCCGGATCGATGATCGCTACCCGGCCGGTGCCGACGATGTAGCTGCAGGTGCCCGTGAAGGTGATCGGTCCCGCATTGTCGGCGACGACTCGGCGCACGAAGGGGCTGACGCGCACGCATTCGCCGGACTTGCCGGGAGGACGGGTGTCGAAGGTGAGATCGTCTGCCATGCGGTCGGTCCTTGGAATACTCTGGACATCGATATTGGGTGCCGATGCTGCGGCTTGAGGCGGCTGCTGGTCCCTCCTATAAGGCACCCGGGACCGCCTGCGAATGGCGGATGAAATCTGGAGCTATTGCTGATGTCCACCGGCGCAACCGCCCTTGCCACGCCGTCCACCCTGATGGGGCTTCTCTGGCCTTCGAAGGCTGATGCTCGCTTTGCCGCCCTCCGCGCCGCCGTGCTGGTGGCCACTGGCGCGGCGCTTCTCACCCTTTCCGCCAAGGTGCAGGTGCCGCTGCCCTTCGTGCCGATGACGATGCAGACCCTGGTCGTCCTGCTCATCGGCGCGTCCTATGGCTGGCGCCTCGGCGGCGCGACGGTCGGCCTCTACCTCCTGCAGGGTGCCATGGGCATGCCCGTCTTCGCGGGTCCGACCGCCGGCATCGGCTACATGATGGGTCCGACCGGCGGCTTCCTCTTCGGCTTCCTGGCCGCGGCGCTGGTCATGGGCTTCATGGCCGAGCGCGGCTGGGACCGCTCGCTCTTGCGCGTCATCGTCATGATGAGCATCGGCCATGTGATGATCTTCATGTTCGGCCTCGCCCAGCTCTCGCTGGTGATGCCCTTCGCCAAGGCCTGGACGGTAGGCGCTGCGCCCTTCCTGGCCGCCACCCTCGTCAAGACCGCGCTCGCCGTCGCCCTGATGCAGGCGGCCTGGAGCGTCACGCGCCGGAGCGCGCGCTGAAGCCCGCTTTCTCGATGAAAGCCTGAACGGAAGCCGCCCTCGGGCGGCTTCTTCGTTTTCGGAGAGGGATGGTCAGCCGGCGGAGTGGACCAGCCGGAGCTTGGGCTTGGCGTGGCCCTGGCGGAAGGTGAGGCTGACCCAGTCGGCGTCGCCGTTGCCCTCGACCGTGTGATAGCCGAGCTGCTTCGCGAGCGCCCGGGCCTGGTCCAGGTTGGAGCGGGAGATCCAGCGGGTGAACTCAAGGTTGCCCTGGTCCATCAGGACGGCCAGCATGCCGATCTCGACACCCTGGTCGAATTCTTCGGTGCGGCCCGGGAAGCGCAGCCGCAGGCCGTCGTCGAGGTGAATATGGCGCATGGTGAATGGCCCCCAAAAATGCCGTTGCTCGGCGTCGTTTGAGTGCGAACATACAGGATCTGGTTCCTGGGCAGAAGGCGGCACGGGGGCGCATGTCGTGGCAGGCGGGCATAGGACGGCTGTCCTCTGCCAGTCACCGCGCGCAAGGAACCGCCCCCTTTCGTCGGACATTAGCCGAGCAGAGAACTCCGTTAGGGATGGGGACCGCCATGGCCAAGCGAACCGTCAATGCCTTCTTCAACGATTACGATGCCGCTGCGTCAGCCGTGCGCCAGCTGGAGATGGCGGGAATCCCCGATCTCGATATGAGTCTTGTGGCCAGCAACATCGACGACGTGCATTCCCACCGCGACCTGCTCTCCCATGTTGGAGACCACGATGCCGGGGAGGGGGCGGGCACCGGTGCCACCCTCGGCACCCTGGCCGGCGGCGGCGCGGGTCTCCTGGCGGGGCTCGGCATGCTGACGATTCCTGGTTTCGGCCCGGTCGTAGCCGCCGGCTGGCTCGTCTCGACTTTGGTCGGCGCCGGGGCCGGCGCGGCCGTCGGCGGCATGGCCGGCGCCCTCGTCGACATGGGGGTCGGCGAGGACGAGGCACACCGCTATGCGGACGCGATCCGCCGGGGTGGGGTGCTCGTGAGCGTCAGGGCCGAGGAGGCCGACATCGACCGCATCCGTGCCATCCTGGACGAAGCCGGACAGGTGGATGTGGGCGAGGCCGAGACGACGCGACACACTGAAGCGGACACCTCTCCGGCGCCGCCCATCGGGGCGGCGGCCTCGACCACCACCGGCCTGACCACGGACCTCATGCCAAATCCCCTCGACGAGGACGAGAGCGAGACGGGGGTCGAGGTTGAGGACGAGCGCCTGCGCCGCCTGTCGAACCCAGACCGGGGACAGTGATGAAATCCGCCGGCCAAGCTCGATGCAAGGCCGGGATCAGGCGGCCGCCCGGCGGCTCCTGAGATTGTCCAGGGCCCACACGCCGCCCCCGGCCGCCGCCATGAACAGGAACACGAAGCAGTAGAGGATCGCCGCGTCGCCCCCGTTCAGCACCGGAAAGAAACTGCGCGGCGCGTGGGCCATCCAGTAGGCGAAGGCCATCAGGCCGGAGAGGACGAAAGCCACCGGCCGCGTGAACAGGCCCAGCACCAGAAGCGCGCCGCCCACCACCTCGAGGAAGCCCGCCACCCACAGCAGGCTGAACATCTCCGGGCCCGGCTTCGGCGACGCGGGAAACCCGAACAGCTTCTGCGTGCCGTGGGCCATGAAGATGAGGGCCGCCACGATGCGCAGGATGCTGAGCAGGCGCGGCGCCCAAACGGACTCGAGATAAGCGACGTTCATCAGGTTCGTCTCCATGGAAGGGAAACGGCGAGCCGGTACCGGCCCGGCTCGCCGTGGACGCCACCCGGTTAGCGGCCGAGCTTGCGGTTTTCCAGGGGAAGTCCGGTCACGAATTGCTTACCTCCATCCAGCGGTGGTCCGCTCTCTGCGACCTCAAAGAACAAAATGCCGCTGCATGATGCGTTTGAAACGTCAGGCGGTACTGCCAACGGGCCATTCAGGGGGATTGATCGGGATGCCATCCAGAAGTTCGGGAGCGCATGTCATGATCATTTTCCGGAATGCGGCAGCCGCCTTTCGCTGGGACGGGCGAACGCCGAGGAGGGCTTCAAAGACACGCCTGCTGCTGAATGGGATGAAGCAGTCCGCATAGAAATCGCGCTCCAGCAGTATCACTCCATGCCACGCAGCCATGCGATATTCCCAGTAGAACTGATCCCGCGGATCCAGGATGCCACGGGCCTGGTTGAAGGCGGTATCGCGAATGAAGTCTGAGAAGTAACCGATTGCGGCCGCCCGGTATCGTTCCATGCCGTAACGTTCGATCGCTGCTCTCCCGCTGGGCGACAGAGCCTTCAGATAAAGTTCGCACATTCCCTCCGGAGTCTCCGGCGCCGAGACGGAGTCGTACCCCGCTCCCTGATAGAAGTATCTGCCGATCTCCAGCAGCTTCGCTGTAACGGCGAGCGCGCCACTGCGGCCGAAATGCCTTCGCATCGATGCAACCGTCGACTGATGGTGGTTGTAATAGCTGGCCCGGCTCATTGCCCTCTTGGGACAATCGGGATCGTCGTTGTCGCTCCCGACGACGACATGCCGTACGCGTGCTCTTCTGGCCAGCTCGGCGGCAACTGCGCAGTCGATGTCGGTCTTCGATCCGCGGTCATAGGTGTACGCATTGAACGGGACGCCGGAATGAACCGCGACCGCCAATGTGGTGCGAGAGTCGAGGCCCGCGGTCAGACTTAGGGAAATCGGATGGAGTTTCGCCACAGCCCTGAGGGCAGTCGTAACCCATTCGGCGCAGGCGGCTGCTGCGCCCGCTGCCGTACGGAATCCGATCCGTCGTCTCGGCCAGAACCTGATCGTTTCCGACTGCGCGAAATCGTACAACGTGTTCGGCGTCAACAATCGCGTCCGAAGATAGGGCGTGTGATTGCCCGGGAAGCCGTAGGCGAAGGGAAACGCGGTCCGCTTGATCTCATCGCCGGGAGTTTCTTCTACCAATTGGGCGTGAGAGGCAACGACGCCACCTCCCACCGCATAGAAGACCGTGCGCATCCCTGTCGCATCGGTCAGGATCCGCAGTCTTCCCTCCTTTTGGAAAAGAATGACGTGCCGTCCGCAGTACCGGTCGATCAGGTCGAAGAAGTCGGCCTCACCTGCGAGGAGGGCGCGCAACATATGCTCGGCAGGTTTTCGAGGAGCGACGTCATGGCGGAGAGGGCGATCCCTTCGAAGAAGCCGCTCCATCCAGCTTACCTGCCAAGCCGGCCCTCGGGCCTCGCTGTCGGTGCTGACGCATGTGCCAAGCACGACAACGGCGACATCGTCGATGCTCGCCGAATCGACGGGGCATTCCGGGGCGACGAAGAAGTTCTCGAAAACCGGTCCGGGGGAGAAGCCCTCCGGGGGATTGCAGGCCCTACTGGGTATGACAAAGCCGCGTGGATAGGCACTGGTGAGCATGGATTCTGGCAATGAATGCAGGTTTCAGAATTATCTCGATATAACATTAAAAGGATAATATAGAATAACGTAATATAACAGTGCGAAAGCGGATTCCGCTTGAAGCAGGTTTGGCCGGAAGAAAAACGACAGCTTCTAGAGCACGTCCACGATGATGCGCTGGGAAACCGGCGTGGCGTCTGTCGGCGCCAGCACCACGAAGGTGCCCCGGCAGGTCGTCGTGACCGGATAGATCGGGGTGCGGTGCCGGTCGACCCCCACCATGTAGTTGACTGTGTAGTAGGTGTGGCCGCCGACCAGGGTCGTCTCCTTCGTCTCGAAGACGTATCCCAACTGCGTCGGGCTGACCCTGTAGACCGTCTTCGGCGGTCCGAAGGCGGCGATGCGCTCCGAGATCGGACGGCCGATATATTCGGAGCACGACACCGCAACCGTCTCATGGATCGTCGGCGTGCAGCCCGCGGCAGCGAGCGCCAGGCCCGTGGCGACAGCAATTCTCTTCACGACAGCTTCTCCCCAGCGAGGGGAAAATACTCAGCATCGATTAAGAGACGATTTAGAGGGATGTACGGTACGGCGCGTGCGCCGGACGCCGTCAAGCACAGCCATAGAGTTCGTCTCCGCTTAGGCCTCG
Organism: Microvirga sp.; assembly: GCA_035645535.1. Lineage (GTDB taxonomy): Bacteria > Pseudomonadota > Alphaproteobacteria > Rhizobiales > Beijerinckiaceae > Microvirga. The sequence continues at coordinate 58,386 of DASQMJ010000008.1, forward strand.
TCGTCCTCGGCCTGGGACTCCATGTCGTTCGAGCCCCAGGCGCGGTGGCCGACACGCCATTCCAGGGATTCGACCTGCCGAAGGAGCTGTGAGGAGAGGATAGCCTCGCGCCTGAAGCCCTCGTCGCCGGGATCGCTCCCCATGCGCTGCTGCATATTCCGCACCCTCGCCTCAAGGGCACGCCTCAGAACGCGCAACTGCTCCCTGTCCAATTCGAGGAACATCGTGACGCAGGACCATCCAAGGCTCGGATTTAGATGCTCCCCGCACTCTGCCCGTCACTCGGGTTGATCCGGTCGCTCAACTCGTCTCTGAGTGCCTTCTCGCAGCGCTCGACATGGCTCATGGCCCGGTCGCGCATTTTCTGTGCGTCGTGGCAGGGATCGTTCACATCATGCTGGCAGAACTGGCAGATCATGAGTTCGCCTCATAGCTGGCGTGGGCTCTGATGGCCAACAAAGGTACAGAGCTGGAGTTCCCGTGTCTTCGACCGGTCCTTCCCGATGCGTGTGCCGGGGCAAATGATCGCCTCCGAGGTGACAGGGGACAGACCCAGGCTCCGTGAATATTGCCAAGCAATCGACGGGAGGGCGCAGCATTCGCGGGCATGGTCCGCGTCCCTTCGATGCAGGTTCTGCTGGAAGGCTGAATGCTCCGTTCTCCGCTGCGTGAAACGTAGAGCGAAATAGTGCGTTGCCCTCTATCAGGGCTTCACGTGGAGACGGAATGATGAAGAAGGTAACTTTGCTAATGGCCGCAACGTTTTTTGCGTCGGGTATGATTGGAGCGACGCCTTCATCTGCTCAAGTTCAATTGGAGATCGGCCCAAGAGGTCCTAGTGTCCGGGTTGGTCCGGATGATGATCGGCGGTATGAGCGCCGTTACAGAGAACGCCGTCGCGTATACGACGAGGATCGGCTGTCGACCGGAAGCGTCAACCGTTGTCGGACCGTGATCGTTCGCGAGGAAGACGAATACGGAGATATTGTCACGCGCCGGGTGCGTCGTTGTCGCTGATTTGAGTGCCGCAAGAGGCTGGGAGCCGTTCGGTTGTTCCCAGCCCTTGTCGTCAGAAGCTCAAGACGGCTCAGGTGAGGTCCGGGAGCCGTTGCTTGCGCCCGAGGCGCCGTCATTCCTCCCCGTCAGGGGTGGTTTGCCATGCGGCCACTTCTTCGGCCGTGGCCTTTCTCTTGCTGATCAGTTCCGTGAGCAGCCCCACGGGGAACGGAACGCTCTTCCGCACCGTGTGGATGAAGTTGTCCTGATCCAGCTCCAAGAGACAGATCGTCAGCCTGTCGGGGTGTTCCGGGTCGTACTCGATGTCGAACGAATAGGACGGATGCTCCTTCCCGTCCTCAGCTGCGGCTGGAACGTTCAGTGAGACGACCTCATCATCGGGGCCGGAAAAGCCAAGACTGGCTCTGTGAATAGGAAAATTATGCATTTCGCTGTTGCTGTGCAAAAGGATACGGATTTATTCCGCTGAGGCAGGAGCTTTCTTCTTGAACGCATTATGGCAAAAAGAAGTTCCGTCACCAAAATTGCACATTTTCTTCTCAGCGGAAAGAGGCGAAGTCGAATAGGTGCTTTGGCTGATCTTTAAGTGCTAGGAATACTTACTGCTGACCGATCCTCAACATGAAGATATGCCCCGTCCGATCGCTCGGCGGACGGGGCAAGTGAGGATGTTCAGGGAGGAATACTGAGAGCCTATCAGAGACCCTGAAGGGGGCTGTGCGATAGCGCACCCGAGCCGTTAGACGCCGCCCCGTCCACTTCCTACCACCATGCTCCTGCGTCGAGGGAGGGAAGCTGACCGTTGGTGTTACGAGACGCCTACGGACGGTTCCGGTTGAGGCTTCGACAGGCGCGTCCCTCGTGCCGGGAATGATCGCCGTCGCCTGCGAGGTCTTGTTGACCGGCGCATGTCGGCGAGGATCTGCCCTGAGCGGGAGATCAGGGCCCAAACTGTTCGAAATCAGTGCATTGAGAATGGTCGGAGTGGCAGGATTTGAACCTGCGACCCCCACGTCCCGAACGTGGTGCGCTACCAGACTGCGCTACACTCCGACACCGATGTTCATCGGGAAGGCCGGTCTTATAGCGGGGGGGAGGGGAGGCCGCAAGAGGAGATTTCAGGCGTGGCGCCGATAATTCGCGCTTGGCCAAAACGGTGTTGCCAGCGGCACCGTGGGCGACTATGTACACGCCACCCTGGACATTGGGGCGTCGCCAAGTGGTAAGGCAGCGGTTTTTGGTACCGCCATTCCCAGGTTCGAATCCTGGCGCCCCAGCCATCATTCCCTGACACTCAGACGATTTCGCCGCCGCGCCGCGCTCGGGGCCGATGCCGGGCTCAATCGATCGGCAAACGGCGTGACGGAACGTCTTGCCCTGCGGCGGCTCTGACCCAGTTTCCTTCTGATCGTAACCGCTGGACGATCAGGGAGGTTCGCGGTGCAGGGTCGGATGGTCCTCGGAAGCGTAGCCGGGGCAGCGGATCTGCCGGTCCGGGAGCCGCCGGAATGAGGGTGGCGCGGATCCTCGCAGGTTTGGCAGGCCTCCTCCTTCTAGGGGTGGGTGCTTTCGTGGCCTATGCGTGGCGCTCCGAGATCGGCCGGGTCGATCCACCCGCACCCTCAGGTTTCGATCCGGCGCTCGTGGCCCGCGGCTCCGAACTCGCCGCTATCGGAAACTGCAATGTCTGCCACACGGCCCCGGAGGGAGAGCCCTTCGCCGGGGGCCTTGGGATCCCGACGCCGTTCGGGACGATCTTTTCGACGAACATCACCCCCGACCCCGAGACCGGCATCGGCCGCTGGTCGGAAGAGGCCTTCATCCGCTCCATGCGCGAGGGCGTCGACCGCGAGGGGCGGCACCTCTACCCGGCGTTTCCCTATGATCATTTCACCCTCGTGACGGACGAGGACAACAGGGCGCTCTACGCCTTCCTGATGACACGCAAGGCCGTCGCCGCCACGCCGCCCGAGAACCAGCTGCCGTTCCCATACAACATGCGGCTGCTGCTGGCGGGCTGGAAGGCGCTGTACTTCCGCGAGGGCGCGTTCCAGCCCGATGCGGGCCGTCCGGCGGAGTGGAATCGCGGGCGTTATCTCGTGGAGGGCATCAGCCATTGCGGTGCGTGCCACACCCCGCGCAACCGGTTCGGCGCGGAGGATCGCGAACGCCATCTCGCCGGAGCCGAGGTGGAGAACTGGACGGCCTATGCGATCAACGCCGATTCTCCCGCGCCCATTCCCTGGAATGCGGAGAGCCTCACGCATTATCTTCGCCATGGCTGGCACGAGCATCACGGGGTTTCCCGCGGGCCGATGGCGCCGGTGACGGCCAATCTCGGCTCGGTGCCGGAGGCCGATGCAAGGGCCATCGCCGCATACGTGGCTGACCTCATGGGCGGGCCGAGCCAAGAGCGCCGCGCGCGCGGAGAGACCGCCCTCGCGGCCGTCCGACGGGAGAGCGAAGCGCCCTTGACGGCACAGGCCAGCGCCACCGGTAACGGCATCGGCGCCACGATCTACGCGAGTGCGTGCGAGGGCTGCCACAGCGGCCGCCGACCGCTGCCCTTCGGTGGTCTCAACCTTCACTTGAGCACCGCCGTAAACGGACCCAATCCGCAGAACATCATCAACGTCGTGCTGTTCGGCCTGCCCGCCGCCAAGGGTGAGCCGAGCGCCATGATGCCGGCCTATCGCAGTCTCCTCAACGAGGAGCAGCTCGTGGCGCTGCTCGACTACATGCGCGAGCGGTTCAGCGATCGGCCGGCCTGGACCGACACCCGCGAGCGTGTTGCCGCAACCTTGCACGGCGAGCGGCGGATCACAGTCTACCGCATGGACGGCACGACCCAGGCCCCACCGGAGTCCAGCATGAGGACGACGCCATGACAGTTACCCTATCCGTCAACGGCACGACCCATCGGATCGATGCCGATCCCGAGACGCCGCTGCTTTACGTGCTGCGCGACAACCTCGAACTCAACGGCGCCAAATTCGGCTGCGGCATCGGCCAGTGCGGCTCCTGCACGGTGATGGTCGACGGGGAGGCAGTGCTCTCCTGCATCACGCCGGTCCTGCTGCTCGAGGGGCGCAAGGTTACGACCGTGGAGGGGCTCGGCACGCTCGAGAAGCCCGGCCCGATGCAGCAGGCTTTCATCGAGGAGCAGGCCGCCCAATGCGGCTACTGCATTCCTGGCATGATGATGCGCGCGCAGGTCCTGCTGCAGGCGGATCCCGCCGCCGGCGAGGCGGCGATCCGCGCCCATCTCGAGCCTAATCTCTGCCGGTGCGGCACGCATGTGCGCATCGTCAAGGCGGTGATGCGCGCAGGCGAGCTGATAAGGCAGAACTCCCAGAGCGGAGGAGGAGCCACCTGATGACGAGCCATGATGTGAAGAACCCGACGCGCCGCGGCGTTCTGGCCGCGGGCGGCTCCCTTGTGGTCAGCTTCTCCCTACTGTCCCGGGCCTTCGGCCAGGAGGGCGAGGTCCAGGGAACGGCGCCCCCCGCGCAGCCGAAGCCGAAACTTCCCGGCAGCCTCTCGGGCGAGCCGTTCCTCGATGCCTGGATCAAAATCGACGCCAAAGGCGAGGTCAGCGTGTTCACCGGCAAGGCCGAACTCGGGCAAGGCGTGAAGACCGCCATCATCCAGGTCGCCGCCGAGGAGCTTGAGGTCGATCCCGGCGCCATTCGGCTGATCACCGCCGATACGGACCGGACGCCCGACGAGGGCTACACCGCCGGAAGCCAGTCCATGCAGAACAGCGGCACGGCCATCCGGCATGCTGCTGCCCAAATGCGCGAGATCCTGATCGCGCAGGCGGCGGCGCAATGGCAGGTTCCGCCAGACCAGCTGCGGGCGGAAAACGGCACTGTGGTGAAACGCGACGGACAGACGCTCGACTACGGCACCCTCGCGTCCGCCGCGAACCTGCACGTGGAGGCGACGCCGCAATCCCGCCTCAAACCGACGGGCAGCTTCAAGGTCATGGGTCAGCCCATGCGCCGGGTCGACATCCCGGCGAAGGTCACCGGCACGCCGATCTACGTGCAGGACATCCGCCTGCCCGGCATGGTCCATGCGCGGGTCGTGCGTCCGCCGCGTCCCGGCGCGACGCTTACAGCCCTGGATGCGGCAGCCGTCGAGCGGCTGCCCGGTGTGATCGCCGTGGTGCGCAACGGCAGCTTCCTGGCCGTCGTGGCCGAGCGGGAGTTCCAGGCGATCCGAGCCATGCTCTTGCTGGAGAGCGTGGCACAGTGGTCGGAGGGGAGAAAGCTTCCAAAGCCGGAGAATTTCATCCAGTCGCTGAAGACGCTTCCTTCTCAGGACGGGGTGGTGTCGGAGAAGGGCCAGGCGACGGGCATTCCGGCCGCCAAGACGTTCGAAGCGACCTTCACCCGGCCGTATCAGATCCACGGCTCGATCGGTCCCTCCTGCGCGGTAGCGCTGTTCGAGAACGGCACCACCACCGTGTGGAGCCATACGCAGGGCGTGTATCCCGACCGTTCGGCGATCTCGGAGATGCTGGGCGTCCCACCGGAGCAGGTGCGCGTGATCCATGTGGAGGGCTCGGGCTGCTACGGCCACAATGGCGCGGACGATGCGGCGGCGGATGCGGCGCTCATTGCCCAGGCCGTCCCCGGCCGCCCGGTCCGCCTGCAATGGATGCGCGAGCAGGAGCATGCGTGGGAGCCCTATGGTCCGGCCATGCTGACGGAGGTGCGCGCGTCGCTCGACGAGGCGGGCAGGATCGTCTCCTGGAACTATGATCTGTGGAGCAACACGCACACCACCCGTCCGGGGCCTGCCGGCTCGCTCGTCGCGGCGAATTCCTTGCCGACGCCGTTCCAGCCGCCGGCCGCGAAGCTCAGCATCACGCCTTCGGGCAACGGCGACCGGAACGCGGTTCCGCTCTATGCGATCCCGAACATGCGCGTGATCTGGCACTTCCTGCCGGAGATGCCGCTACGGGTTTCCGCTCTGCGTGCGCTCGGCGCCTACGTCAACGTTTTCGCGATCGAGAGTACCATGGATGAACTCGCCGTGATGGCGGGCGTCGACCCGGTCGAGTTCCGGCTGCGCCACATGGAGGACCCGCGCGGACGGGCGGTGATCGAGGCCGCCGCGGAAGGATTCGGCTGGTCGAGGGATCCGCTGCCGGAAGGGCGTGGGCGCGGATTCGCGTTCGCGCGCTACAAAAACTTGGCGGCCTATCTCGCCATGGCGCTCGAGATCGAGGTCGAGCGGGAGACCGGGCGCAGCCGGGTCGTCCGCGTCGTGGCCGCCATCGACAGCGGCGAGGTCGTCAATCCCGACGGGATCCGCAATCAGACCGAGGGCGGCATCATTCAGGCTGCGAGCTGGACCCTCTACGAGGCCGTGACCTTCGACGAGAGCGGGATCACCAGCGTCGACTGGTCGAGCTACCCGATCATGCGCTTCGGCGCCGTGCCGGAAAGCGTGGAGGTTCGCATCATGGATCGGCCGGGCGAGCCGTTCCTCGGAACGGGCGAGGCGGCCCAGGGACCGACGCCTGCGGCCATCGGCAACGCCATCCGGCACGCGACCGGAAAGCGGCTCTACGATATTCCGTTCCGTGCCGAGCGGGTGAAAGCGGCCATCGGCGTCTGAAAGGCCGGAGGAACGCCGGCGGCGGCTTTCCCGACAGGTGCTCCGGCCCGTAAGGCTGGGGCATCGTTCTCAGGCAAAACGGGCTGCTCAGGCCGCGCGTGCCACGCGCCGGGCCGTTCTTCCTGATCGATCTATCACCATGGACGCAGCCTTCGCGGCCACCTCCATGGTTGTCTCCGCAGGCCGCCGGCTCCGGTTCCGTACCCGAATTGAACCATTGCAACCGAAGACATGCGGGATCCTACGTAGGAATCTCCCGCAGTGACAGGAACGCGAGCCGAGGCATGCTCGATATATGCCAATGTCGAGCTTTTGAGTCCTAGATAGCCACCTTGGGAGAAGCGCATTGTTCGTCGTTCGGGAACTGGGACGCGCCCGGCCGGAGACATGCGATCGCTTCGACCATCCCGTCCCCAGCAAGCAGCGTTCAGCCGAATGCATCCTGCGCGTTTCAGGTAGCCGGGCCGAGGTGAGCGCACCGACCGTTCTCGAAGCCGCATCAGAGGATGAGCAGCATGAGCGAGGAGGAGGTTGAGGTCGTTGCGGAGGAACTCGCCAAGATCGGCGGGACCTCCTGGTATCCCGGACGCGGGCAGGGGCCTCTCCTGAGGGTCGTGTCGGACCGTCATCGGGAGCACGCCCGTGCGGTGATCGCGACCGTTGATCGCCTGCGGGCATCCCGAAAGGACAATGTGATCCAGGACAATACCGGTCAGGCGGGGAGTAGGGCACGCCAGCATGCCGCCATTGGCGGTCATCTGGAGCCCGGCGCGAGAGTGATCTACCGTCCTCCCGGAGACCGGCGCGCCTATCCGTGCCGCATCGTCGAGATCAGAGGCAACCAAGCCTATCTGGCGCCGATTCTGCGGTCCTGCATCGGATGGATCTCCATCGAGAGCCTTGTGCCGCTGGAGACGGGACACGCCTCGAAGACGGAGGCCGAATAGGGAGTCTCGACCATCGAGATCTCGAGCCGAGACGGCCAGCGGCGATCCAGGACCGGGATGTGAAACGTCGGATGGCTCAATCGCGGCCGACGCTCTCCATGCCGGCCGTCCTGCTCTGCAGCCCGGCTGCCACTGCAATCTGGACCAGCTCCGGCAGGCTGTGAGCACCGAGGCGCTCCATGATGCGGGCGCGATGCGCCTCCACGGTGCGGGGGCTGATCCCAAGATCTCTTGCAATCGTCTTGTTGGTGCCGCCGCCCAGAAGCCTGTCCAGCACCTCCCGCTCCCGGGCGGGCAATGCGGCAATACGGGCCTTTACGAGTTCCGCCGCCTGGTCCCGTTCGGCGATGTCGCGGATCGCCGCGAGAGCGGACGCAATGGCTTCCAGCAATTGATCCTGACGATAAGGCATGTCGATGTAGTCGACGGCTCCCGCCTTCATGGCCTGAACGCCGAAGGACACATTCCCGTCGGCCCTTCCGACCACGATGACCGGCAGAGCCGACCGGCGTCCCTTCAGCTCCCTGGGGAGATACAGTTCGCCCGTGTCAGTGCCTCGGGCAAGGTATACCACGCAGCCGGACACCACCACGGGCGCGACTTCCAAAAACGCCTGGGACGATGGGAATTCCTGGACCTGATACCCAGCGTCCTGAAGTAGGAGGGACAGCTCCCGCCGCGTGCTCCCGTCACCCTCCACGAGGTAGACCATGGACCCGTCGTGCTGGGTCACGTCGCGAGCAATGCCGGCGATCCTCTGTACCCTTCCGCGTCGGTCGAAGATCGGAAACACGGTAGCGTGGATGTAGCGCATGCTCCCGTCCGGCCGCACGATACGGTATTCCTTGACGACGGTTTCGCCACGCAGGACGCTCTCGGTCGCCTGGAATGCACGCTCCTGATCCTCCGGGTGGATGGACTCGATCCATTGGCTGCGGCTGCCGACGGAGTCCTGGGAGCGTCCCCAGACCCGTTGATAGGCGGGGCTCACGTATTCCATTTTCATGGTTGCGGCATCGAGGATCCAGAGAACGTCCGTCGAGTGCTCGGCGAACTGTCGGAAGCGCTCCTCGCTGTCCCGCAGGGCGGTCTCGGCTCGGGCCCTGAGGACCGAGGTCCATGTGCGCTCCGCCACTTCCTGAACCAGAGTCACTTCATCGTCACGCCAGCGACGGGGCTGCGCCTGATGGACATAGAGCGACGCCACTAGGCGGCCGTTGCGGATTAGCGGCGCGGCGATACAGGCTCGCACGCCGACCCGGACGAACTCGGCGGCAATCCGCTCGTCGGCTGTGCGCGGATCTGTCACCGCATCGTCGATGCGGACCGTATGGCCGGCTTTCAACTCGCTGTCGATTGCCATGCCGAAGTCCTGAACGCTGTGCTGTCCGACGAAGGAGCGTGGCACATCGCCAGTCCACTCCCCCTCGACCGTGAAGATATCGTCGCTCTCGTTCAATTCCCCATATCCGACGCGGCTCGCCCTGAGGTAACGGCCGAGCATCTCCGCGGCACCGGCCATCACGTCACGGGCATCGGCGATGCTGCGCAATTGGGTGCTGACATCGACCAGAAAACGGAGCCTCTGTTCGGTGAGCACTCGCTCCGTAGTCTCCTGCAGGACGATGAGAGCGCCTTCGACCCTGCCGGCCTCGCTTGCAATTGGACTGAAGGAGGCGGTCCACCACGTTTCCTCGGGATAGCCGCCTCTCTGCACGATGCCGACGCGGGTGTCGTGCACGTAGATGGACTCGCCTTGAAACGCCCGCTCTACGACCGGAGAAACGCTGTCCCAGACCTCGGCCCAGGCTTGCGGCAGGGACTGTCCAAGGGCCTCCGGTCGGGTTCCCCGCAGTTCCAGGGACGCGTCGTTGTAGAACGTGGTCAGCTCCGGCCCCCAGACGAGATAGGTCGGGAACTGAGACCGAAGGATGACCCTGAGCACCGTCCGCAGGTCCTGCGGCCACGTCTCGATCTGTCCGAGAGGAGATTCGGACCAGTCGTAGGCTCGGATCCGAGCACCCATGATGCCGCCGTCTGCGAAGAACTCCGTGGGGCTCAAGGCACCGAACCTCTCGTCTCTGCAACCGATGACGCCGACCCAATCCAGGTTATTGGGCTCACCGTTGGTCTCGACAAGGTCGATGCGGCACCTCTGAATGCACGTCCGAGAATGGCATGGGGCCGCCTGGCGGCCCCATCCATCGTCAGTGGCTGCCGCTTACCATAGGACATTCGCCTTCCGTTAGGGGACGGAATGCCTGTTCGCCCGGAATGGTGCGGATCAGTTTCAGGTAGTCCCATGGCTCGCGGGAATCTTCGGGCTTCTTCACGGCGAACACGTAGAGATCGTGGACCATGCGGCCGTCTTCACGAACGCGGCCGTTCTTGGCGAAGAAGTCGTTGACCGGGAGTTCCTTCATCTTCTTCGCGACTGCCTGCGCCTCGTCGGTACCGGCCGCCTCGATTGCCCTGAGGTAGTGCAGGATCGACGAATAGACGCCCGCCTGTCCCATGGTCGGCATGGCGCCATGGCGCTCGTGGAAGCGCTTTGACCAAGCGCGCGTCTCGTCGTTCAGGTCCCAGTAGAAGGCCTGGGTCATGATGAGGCCCTGGGCCTGCTCGAGCCCGATCGCGTGAATGTCGGTGATGTGAAGATACAGGCCCGCGAGCTGCACGCCGGATTGCGTGATCCCGAACTCGTGCGCCTGCTTGATCGCGTTGACCGTGTCGGCCCCGGAATTGGCGATGCCGATGAGCTTCGCTCCGGACGTCTGCGCCTGGAGCAGGAACGACGAGAAGTCATGGTTGCCCTGCGGGTGCCTTACGCCTCCGAGGACCTTGCCGCCGGCTTTGACGACCGCGTTCGCGGTGTCACGCTCCAGTGCATGACCGAAGGCGTAATCGGCGGTCAGGAAGAACCACGGCCCCTGGCTTGCGAGCGGCAGCCCTGTGCCGACCGCGAGGCCATAGGTGTCATACGTCCAGTGGATGCCGACGGGCGAGCAGAACTTGCCCGTAAAGTCCGACGAGCCGCCTGTGGAAGCGATGACCAGCCGGTTCTTCTGCCGGCCGATCTCCTGGACGGCCAGCATGACCGAGGAGGTCGGGAGATCGACGATCGTGTCCACCTGCTCCTGGTCGATCCAGCGGTTGACGATGGCGGATCCGATGTCCGGCTTGTTCTGGTGATCGCCGGCGACCACCTCGACGGGCTTTTCCAGCACCTTTCCGCCGAAATCCTCGACCGCCATCCGGGCCGCGATGGTCGAGCCGGAGCCGGCCATGTCCGCATAGATGCCGGACTGATCGTTCAGCACGCCAATCTTGACGACGCCGTCGGAAATGGCCTCCGCGGCACCCGCCAGCCCTGGCAGGCCTCCCAGCGTCAAGGCGCAGATCACTACCGGCACGATTCGATGCATATGAGGCATGAGCTTCTTCCATGAATGGGCTTTCGTGGGAGGAGACAAGCGCCACTCGGCGTCCGCGTCAACGGAAAAGTTCGTTTTAAAGAACAAAAATGTTTGTCTAGCAAACGCCGTTTAGCGATTCGAGCGCCGACAAGACCCAGGTTGGGTGGGGTCGCCGGCTCAGTAACTAGGTATCGGGGCGCTTTGCCTGTATCAGTCGTGCATCCTGAAGAGAGCGTCGTTCATGGAGATCGGACTTTATACCTTTGGCGACGTCGGCGCCGATCCCATCACGGGCCGCCGGACCGGACCGGCCGAACGCCTCCGCAACCTTGTCGAGGAGATCGTCCTGGCCGATCAGGCTGGGCTCGACGTGTTCGGTCTCGGAGAGCACCACCGGCCAGACTATGCGGCTTCGGCGCCGGCCGTGGCGCTGGCGGCGGCGGCGACACAGACGAGGCGCATTCGCCTGACCAGCGCCGTGACGGTACTGAGTTCCGACGACCCGATCCGCGTGTTCCAGCAATTCGCGACCCTCGACAATCTCAGCCTTGGACGCGCGGAGATCATGGCCGGGCGCGGCTCCTTCATCGAATCGTTTCCGCTCTTCGGCTACGACCTCGAGGATTACGACACGCTGTTCTCGGAGAAGCTGCAGCTTCTCCTGCAGCTCAACGAAAATGAGCGAATCAACTGGCCGGGTGGGCGGCATACGCCGTCGGTCGCGGACCGTGGCGTCTACCCGCGGCCTTTTCAGGAGAAGCTGCCGATCTGGATCGCCGTTGGCGGCACTCCCCAGTCCGTCGCCAGGGCCGGCGTGCTCAACCTGCCGCTGGCGCTCGCCATCATCGGCGGCGAGCCGGCGCGCTTTGCTCCGCTGTTCGATCTCTACCGGCAGGCGGCGCAGCGCGCGGGGCACGATCCGGCGCGCCTGAAGACCTCCATCAACGTGCATGGGTTCGTGGCCGACACGACACAGGACGCTACCGACATCTTCTATGCTCCGCAGGCGGAGGTGATGAACCGGATCGGCCGTGAGCGCGGATGGCCGCCGACCAACCGCTCGCAGTTCGACGCCGCCCGCGGGCCGCGGGGTGCGCTCTTCGTCGGAAGCCCCTCGGAGGTGACCGACAAGATCCTGGCTGCGCAAGAGATCTTCAGGTTCAACCGTTTCCTCATCCAGATGGCGATCGGCGTGATGGACCATTCCAAGCTGATGCGGGCGATCGAGCTCCTCGGCACGAAGGTCGCACCGGAAGTGCGGAAGGCGGTTGCTTCGGAGCGTCGGGCCGTTTGAAGCGAGTGCCGCTTCCGGCGTTGCACGTCTCTCGCGCACCTCTTCGTTCGTGAGGCGTGAGCCTTACGGCTTGATCTCCTGGCAGACGTCGACCCAATCCGCCTTGACGAGATCGGCCATGCGCTGCGGGTGGATGCGCACCGCGGCGTGAATGTCGCCCGCCGCCGGCACGACTTCGTCGAAGGCTCTGAGGGAGATGTCGCAGAATACGGGCAGGGGCGTCGCCCGCCCGAACGGACAGACGCCACCGATCGGATGTCCGGTCAGAGCCTGAACCTGCTCGGCATCGAGCATCGATGCCTTTCCGCCGAATGCAGCCTTGACCTTCCGGTTGTCCAGCCGGGCGTCGCCTCGCGCGACGACGAGGAAGCTGCGGTCCCCCACGCGCAGCGAAAGGGTCTTGGCGATTCGCCCCGGCTCCACCCCATGGGCCTCGGCCGCCTGGGCCACGGTGGCGGTGCTCGCCTTCATCTCGATGATCTCGATGTCCGGTGCGTTCTGGGCAAAAAATGCACGAACGGATTCAAGGCTCATGGCTCAGGAACTCCTCAAGTCGCGAGGAGATAGCCGACGCAGCGGCCACAAGGGAAGCCCTGCCGCCTCCGCCGCGTGAAATAGCTCACGCCGAGGACCGCGTTGGAGGACGAACCTGATCCATGAGGATCGGGAAGGGATTTAGGAGATCGCTCGCTGGGTCGAATACCCGATCCGCCCCTGTTCGCGATCGATGCGCGCGAGGGCGGATTTGATGTTGTGGGGCAGGGGCTGCTTGATCACTTCCGCGTAGATGGAGCGCAGGTCGTGCCCGATCCTGCGCAGGAGCTCCGCATCGGAAATCATGGAATGCCGTCTATCCGAGCCCGTGCCGCTTTCCATTGCCGCCTCCGAAATCCGCCGCAACTCCTCAATACCGATTCGTTACCCTGCCGTTAACCTTCTTCTTGCCCTCTTGTGGAAAACGGGAAGAAGCCACTTGATGCTCGCAATTGGCGCTTGGCACGCCGCAAGCGCAACCGAGGCCGTCATTCCCCAGGAGCGACGCGGCAATCAAGCCGAATCGCCGAAAAAACTTGCGAGACGAACCGAGAACATTTGCGATCCGCGAGGACATGACGGGTCCAATCGATCGCTGTCGTTAAGCCGCATTCACGACGGCGCCGCAATTTGGAAAGCCTCGCCCCTCATGCAAACGGCTGAGTTGCGACCTGTTGGCTCGTCTGACAGAATCAGGCCGTTTCCAGTGACCGTAATCTTCATCAAACACCCAGCGATTGGATTGTGTATGCGCGAAATTTTCAAGAGCAGGGCAAGGGCCCGGAAGACCGAAGCCAACCCGATCTACATCCTTGCGGCGATTGCGCTCGGTGTTCCGGCCCTGTTGATGATCCCGTTGATCGGCCTGAACCCCGGCGTCCAGGACGGGGCTTTCGCAAGCATCGCGGTGCTCATCGTGCTGTCGGCCTTCATCGTCGCGGCGGTGTTCGAGATCAAGCGGCTCGCGGACCAACCCTCGGATTCCGATCACGTGTAGCGGGCGCCTCGGCGCCCGTGTCAATTCGCGCCGGCGAAGGCGCCCCTTGGGTGCGCCTTCCTTCCCAGGCTGCTGTGAGAGGAATGGGTTACCCCCTCCGTTGCATAACTTCCTATCCTTAGGAGCCCTCTCGTACGGTCAAGCTGACGCCCTGCTGCCACGATTGTCGTGAGAACTGTCCCCAAACAAGGGGAAATCATGATCTCACGTCCGATCGTTCTCGGCTGCGCCCTCGTAGCCTGGGCCCTGCCGGCAACCGCATCCGACCGCGCCACCATCGACGCGCTCGTCGCGCAGCACGCAAGAGCACATGGCGTCCCGGAGACGCTGGTGCATCGCGTCATCAAGCGGGAGAGCGGTTACAATCCGCGCGCGTCGAGCCGCGGAAATCTCGGCCTCATGCAGATCCGCTATGCCACCGCGCGAGGGATGGGCTACACCGGACCGGCATCGGGTCTGCTCGATGCCAACACCAACCTGACCTATGCGGTGCCGTATTTGGCGAATGCCTACCGGGTCGCTGGCGGTGATCCGGATCGTGCGGTATCCCTGTATGCCGGCGGCTACTACTACGTTGCAAAGCGGAAAGGCATGCTGGGCCAGCTTCGAACCGCTGCCAGCCAGCCCGTATCCGCGGGAGCGGCATCGGCTCCTTCGGCCCCGTCCATCTTTTCGGGCCTGAGGCTCGCCGGATCCCGATGATGAGCCGCGCGTTTCTCGCGTGAAGCGGTTCCCCCTGCAGGTGGAACCTGCGCATGTGCTCTGCGTGCCGCCATCGGCGAGCCTGACCGACATCCGCGCCGACGGTATTGTGTCGTTTTCAGCAGCGGAAACCTTGCGTTCTGTGGCGTGACGAGGCCGCGGGGTGGAGGCTCCCCGCGGCCGGCGCCTTCTTTGTCCCTCTATTGGCCATTCCTCCTGCGGTCGTCGCCCGGCTCGACACGATTATCGCGATCGGTGCGGCCGCCGCGGTCGTCCCTCAGCGAGACAGCATCGTCCGTTCCGCGTCCGCGATGCGTCCGTCCCGCGATGAGGTCGTCGGCGCCTCGTGTGCGGGTGCGCGTCTGGTCCTTTGTGCGGTCGCGGGTCCGGGAGTCGTCGAAGCCTCGACCATAACGGCTGTCGTCCTGAGCGTGGGAAACCTGATGATCGTCGCCGCCGCGCCCCCGGCCCCTGCCGCGCCCGCCGTCGTCGCCACCCCGTCCTCGGCCGTGTCCGCCGTTGTCCGCCCGGCTGGAGCCGCGGTCGTCGGCCCGGCTGCCATCGTCTCCACCCCGGCCTCGCCCGCCATGGTCGTTGCCGCCCCGGTCGCCCCGGCTGCCGCTGTCGTCTCCGGCGCGCCCGCCGCCATTGTCGTCGCTGCCGCGCCCACCACGGTCGCCGCCGCCTCGGCTGTCTCCGCCGTGATCGCCACCGCCTCTGCCGCCGCCGCCGCGGCCGCCACCGCTGTCGCTGTCACCGCCGCGGCCACCGCCGCCGTGCCCGCCTCCGTCGCCTCCTTTTGCCAAGGCGGGCGAAATGATCGCGCTGGCCACCACTGCGGGGACCGCCGCAGCCGCCATGGAGAACAGGAGCGCACTGAGGACGAGGGCGCTCGGCCCGTTTTTGACCTGCTTCAACATCTTCTTTCTCCGTCGATGCGCGGCGCGGAGAACCTGCGCCGATGCAGGTGCAGCATGGATCGGGTCCGGCATGGCAACCTGACGCCTCCCGTCAGCGAAATATCAGCTTGAGCGTGCTATGCTGAGGAGCTTGGGAAGGTCTCCATGATCCGGCGTCACCTCATTGCCCTGCTCTCGTCCGCCCTGGCTCTGGCGGCGGCGGAGACGTCGTGGCCGACAGCCGTGGCTGCCAAAGACGGAGGCGATGGGGGAGGGAGAGGTGGCGACGGGGGCGGCCGCGGCGGCGACAGTGATGGCGGGCGCGGGGGCGGCGACAACAGCGGCAGAGGCGGAGGTGACGACAGCGGGAGAGGCCGCGGCGGCGACGACGGTGGAAGAGGTCGGGGCGGAGACGACGGCCGGGGCGACGATGGTGGCGGGCGAGGCCGGGGGCGGGGCGGTGACGACGACGGCGGCAGAGGAAGAGGCCGCGGTCGCGGCGGCGACGACGCGCGAGGCGGCCACGGCTGGGGCAGCACGTCGTCCGACCATGCCCGCGACGCGGTCTCGCAGGGTTGGGCGCTCGCCCTGAGCTCGGTCCTGCCGACGGTATCGAAAGCCGTGCCGGGGCAGGTTCTCGAGGTCGATCTGCGCCAGTCCTGGACAGGGGATTGGCTGTACGAGTTCCTGATTCTCACCAAGGACCGCCGCTACCGGGAAGTCGTCGTCGATGCCCGACGCAATCAGGTTCTGGAGATCAGGAGGCGCTGATGAGGGTGCTGCTCGTCGAGGACGAGCCGGCGATTGCCGGCGACATCAGGAGCGCCCTCTCGGCAACGGGCTATGTCGTGGACATCGCCCGGGACGGGGAGGAGGGATGGTTCCGGGCGTCGACCGAGGAATACGACGCCGTCATACTGGACCTGGGCCTTCCGAAACTCGACGGCCTCTCGGTAGTGCGGCGGCTGCGCGAGGATGCCTGTCCCGTGCCGATCCTCATCCTGACCGCTCGCGGCGCCTGGCTCCAGCGGGTCGAAGGGATCGACGCCGGTGCGGACGACTACCTGACGAAGCCGTTCGAGATGGAGGAGCTCCTCGCGCGGCTCGCCGCTCTGCTGCGGCGCGTCGGACGGCATGTGACGCCTCTCATCGAGGTGGGGCCGCTGCGCATCGACACGAGGCGGCTGCGGGTGATGCTCCATGGCAGGTCCATCGAGCTTTCCCCGCTCGAGTTCCGCCTGCTGCGATATTTGGCCCACCACCGGGACCGCGTCGTTTCGCAAGGGGAGCTCGTGGAGCACGTCTACGGCAACGATGAGCCCGAGAGCAACGCGGTCGAGGCTCTGGTGGCGCGCCTTCGCCGCAAGATCGGCCCGCGGACGATCGAAACCCGTCGCGGGTACGGCTACATCATGGAGACACCATCGCCATGACAGGGAATTCCCTCCGGCTCCGGCTTCTGGCCGTCGCCGTCACCTCCATCGTCGTGACGATCGCGGTCGCCGGCGCTTCCCTCGTGGTATTCTTCGAGCGGCAGGTCCTGCGCTACGTGGAGCAGGACCTCAACATCCACTGGACGGAACTCGCGACAGCCTTCGGGACGGAAGGGGAGGCGGGTCTCGGCCAGAAGCTGACCGATCCTCGCTACCAGCAGCCATACGGCGGAGCCTATTGGCAGGTTTCAGAAGGCGGCCGCCCGATCCTGCGGTCGCGGTCGCTGTGGGACAAGGAGCTTTCCGCGGGCGGTCCCCGCGAGGATGCCGACAAGGCTTTCGAAGTCGACGGCCCGGACGGCGCGGAGCTCTACGTCATCGAGCGGGAGGTGACGGTCGACGCCGATTCGGGGCCAAGGGTGCTCAGCCTTGCCGTCGCCCTCGACCACAAGCAGGTGGTGGAGCTGCGGCAGGCCTTCGGGTGGGACGTCACGCGGATCCTGATTCCTATCGCGGCGGTCCTCGTCCTGTTCGCATGGCTCCAGCTTTGGCTGGGGCTGCGTCCCCTGCGGGCGGTCGGACATGAGCTGAATGCCGTCCAGACGGGGCAGATCCGGCGCATGACCCGCCGGTTTCCCGACGAGATCGAGCCTCTGGTCGACAGCATCAACAGGTTGCTCGACCGCCAGGAGAACCTGATCCGCAAGGCGCGGGACCGCGCCGGAGCCCTGGCCCATGGCCTGAAGACGCCGCTGACGATCCTCGGCGGCGAGGTGCGGCGCCTCGAGCAGGCTGGCCTGCACGACGTGGCGCAGCGCATGCAGGAGCAGCTTGGGTCCATTGCCGCCCATGTGGATCGGGAGGTCACGCGCGCCCGTACGAGCGGTGCGTCCGTCGGCTGCGGCGCCTACACGCAGGTCGACGAGACGGTTGCCCGTCTTCTGCGGCTGATGCAGCACATGCCGAGAGGCGACCGGCTCGCCTGGCAGACGGAAATCCCGCCCGAGCTGGGAGTCGACATGGATCCGCACGACTTCGGCGAGGTCATGGGGAACCTGCTCGACAATGCCAGGAAGTGGGCCGAGACCCGGGTGGTCGTCCGGACGGACGTGGTGGGGGAGATGGCCCGGATCGTCGTCGAGGATGACGGCCCCGGCTTCTCGGGCGGCCCCGATGGCGCGCGGCCGGAGCGCGGCATGCCGGGGCGTTCCGATCACGGGTCGAGCGGTCTGGGACTCGGGATCGTCGAGGACATCCTGGCCGAGTATGGAATCAGGCCGCAGATCGATGGCGCCGGCCGGTGCCGCATTTCCTTCGACATCGCTCTTTGCCCCGAGGTGCCGGTCAAGCCTAGGGAGACGGCGCGGCCTCGCGAAGGACAGGTTTCGGACACGTGGTCGAAGCCCGCAACGAGGTGACGGCGAGCTGCCAAGCATGCGGTGCCCGAATCGGCTCTGGCGCGCATTAAAAAAATTTGCTGCATAATCGCATGTCGCCGCGGCGGACAATCTTCTCAGGTGCGTGGGGCTGCCTATCTTTCTCCCACAGGCAGTCCGCTGTGCAGTACCCGCCTGAGGATACCATGAACAGCAATGACCGTAATTTGCACGACAAACTGCGGAAGCTGGAGGCCATCGACGCTCGAATGGCCCGTTACGAGAAGATGACGCGCCTCACCCTGCTCCTGATCCTGGGTGTCGCTGCGCTCGCCCTCTTCCTATTGGCTGACCACATTCTGGGTATAACCTGGTCGTCCGGCAGCCCCACCGCCCCCTGAAGATCCTCGCCTGTCGCGTGCGCGATTAGGACCAAACCATCATCGCCGGATCCGATTGCGGATCTCGGCGATGATGGCGAGCGACAGAGCGCCGACGATAGCGGCAACGGCGATCTCCGCGAACATATATGGGAACGATTCAAGCTCCATCGGGCTGCGCACGTTGGCTTCCCAGATCTCGTGCGCACCGCCTGCGAGAAGTCCGATAACCGCGCCGAGAAATGCTAGGCCGACGGTATCCCATTTCCGCGGAGCATCGTTTCTGTCCATTCGTAAGAGATAGGTCGCAGCTGCGTTCGCAGCCACGCCCTGCCATGCAGTTTAGGAATTGCCATGATCAGCACGACATTCGATCGAGGAAGATTTCTGAATGACAGCACGTCTCTGAACTGTTGTTACATGACGTGTTTCGCTGGCGGCGGAACACAATAACCTGCTGCGCTTTCCAGCCGCTCGCGGGGTGCACAGGCGGCGCAAATCAGCTAACTTGGCATTAACCGTAACGATCCAGGGAGGGACGATGCTCAAGATACACCCTGGCTTTAAAGCTATTGCCATCCTGGCTGGACCTGCGGCCCTCATTGCCGGCTTTCACTCGCTCTACGACTATTTCGCGCCGCGCCGCCCCTATGATCCTGCCATCATGAAAGTCATGCAGGAGCTGTATTCCGAGTGCTCCGAAGTACCGAAGCTGCAAAGGACCGTTCGGTGCGATGAGTACGTCACCTATTTCGACCGCTGCATGCGCTCGGAAACCCAGTGCACACTCACGTCGTCCTACAACATTCTTACCCGATTGGAGTTCTCGCCTCCGCCACTCAGGTTGCCGCCGACCGAGGTCGCGGTTGGGACTATGACGGATTGACCGAGCGCTGACCCGCGTCCTGATTCGGGCCGTTGATGGGCCGGACGGGCGCCTCCGGCTCAGGGGCGTTCCGGCGATGCTCGGCGCGCCCGCGGCGCATCGCCGCCGGCCATGATGCCGGTGGTCAGTGGATCGAACCTCGTCAGGTGGCTATAGTCGCGCTCCGTTCCGGACCCGCCTCCCGCTCCCGCTCCAATCGGATCGACACCCGTGATCTCGATCTTCGTGTTCGCGAGCCCTTCTGCCATGACAAGATCGAAGAGGATGCTGGCCTTCCTCGGCTCCAGCCGCACGCAGCCATGCGAGGCCGGGCTGCCCAGGCGACCGATGGCGCGGCTGCCGTGGATGGCATGGCCGGCATCGGTGAAGAAGATCGAGTTGGGCATGGGCGCATTGTCCCATTCCCTGGAGTAGTGCATCTTTGCCATCCGCGACGGCGCGAACGTGCCGGTCGGGGTGGCGTAACCCTGCATCCCTGTCGACACAGGCCAGGAATATCGCTCCACACCGTCCACGGAGACCGTCATCCGCTGCGACGTCTTGTCGACAACGATCGACACCTCAGCGCCGACTGCCGGGGAGGCCAGGGTGAAGGCGGCAAGCAGCAAAATCGCAGATGTGGTCAGATCGCGCATCGGCCGTCTCCCTTGCTTCTTCGATTCCCGCGTCGGCGGCTTTCGGGTATTACTGCCGAGAATGGCCAAGGTTCCAATCGGCCGAACGGCGAAACAGACCGGGTCTTCGGGAAGGGCCGGCAGCGGAGAGGAGCGATTGATGATCAGGGGCGGTTTGGCATGCGTTCTGTGTTTGCTCCCCGGCCTTGGACAGGCGGCCGACATCGTCCTCCGGTTGCCGCAGGGCCCGTCTGTCACGAGGACGGTCGTGACTTACGCATGTGAGGGCAGGGCGCCGATGAGGGTCGAATACATCAATGCCGGCCCCAATGCCCTTGCGGTGGTGCCCTTAACCGACGGGACCCTGGTGTTCGTGAACGTGCTTTCGGGCTCCGGCGCCCGCTATGCGTCAGGCCCGTACATCTGGTGGACGAAGGGTGCCAAAGCCGACCTCTACGACCAGCGGCAGGGCGAGAGCGCGAAGCCGATAAGCTGCGAGGTCAAGGGCGGCTGACCGACGCCTTCTCTGATGTCGGCTTCGGAGATTTCGCGCTCTCTCGGTCCGCCAGTCGCGATGCCGGCTTGGCCTCACCCTGCGGACGTCGGCATGGGGATGTCAGCTCACGCTTGCCGGTCTCGATCGAAACGCGCCAGACGCAGCCCGATCTCTGGTCGACATGGAGCACGAACTCGTTCCGCGGCGGCTTCGGAGTGGGCATGTCCAGCGCGGGCTTTGTGGCGTCTCCGGAGGTCATGACGACCGGTGCCGCGACCACGACACCGGCACACAGGAGAAGCATGATGAAGGCGAGGCGGAGGAGGCGGGCCATGACACGTGCCGTAAGAGGGCTGGAGGCCGGCTCTCTCTACGCCTTTCCCTAAAGGAATACTGTGCCGAAACGCACTTGCCCCCATGGATTTTTGCTTAAGCTTAACGGTGGCGGCGCAGCTTCGCGAGACCCGGTCCTGTTCGCCCGCATCTCCTACTGATGCATGGTCCGGTTGCGTCCGGCGCAGGGGGCGGCACTGGCTTTCTCCCGCTGGCGAGTTAGGTGTGCGCGGAGCGACGTTTCCGATAATCCCGTTCTGTCACCGGATGATTGCGTACCAATGACCTCCCCCAATGCCGCCGGCCCGGCGCCGACAGCCAAGCCTTCGCTGATCGCGCTGCTCATCGCGGTCGCAGCCGTGAGTCCGCTCGGCATCAACATGTACCTGCCGTCCATGCCCGGCATGGCGCGGGCCTTCGGGGTCGATTTCACCACCATCCAGCTGACCCTGTCGCTTTACCTCGCTGCCATGGCGCTTGGGCAGTTGATCATCGGGCCCCTGTCCGACCGCTTCGGCCGCAGGCCGGTGCTCCTGACCGGGTTGAGCGTCTTTGTCGCCGGATCGCTGATCTGCTACCTCGCGCAGGATGTCCGCCTCCTGATCTTCGGGCGCGTCGTGCAGGCCATCGGCGGCTGCGCCGGCATCACCCTGAGCCGCGCCATCGTCCGGGATCTCTACGACCGGGAGCGGGTGGCGAGCATGATCGGCTACGTCACCATGGGAATGGCGGTTGCGCCGATGATCGCGCCGACGATCGGCGGGGTGCTCGAAACGCTCTATGGATGGCGCGCCTCCTTCGTGTTCCTGATGGTGTTCGGCGGGCTCGCGCTGTCG
>DASQMJ010000009.1:0-12979 GCA_035645535.1 Microvirga sp.
CTGGAACATGGGCATCTACCGCAAGAGCCCGGTCAACAACGAGACCCTGGTCTACAACGTCAAGGACTTCGACATGACCTGGGGCCAGGCCGGACACTCCACCTCCGCCCCAAGCCAGGACCACGCTCCCACACCAGCCCCAAGCCCCGCTCCGACTCCAGAAGCCGCATCGCAGCCGGCTCCTGCGGCTGCCGGCAAGGTCCTGAAGGGCAGCAGCGCGAACAACGCTCTCTCCGGCACGTCGGGGGACGACAAGATCTATGGCAGGGCCGGCAACGACAAGCTGATCGGCCGCGGCGGCAACGACGAGCTCTCCGGCAGCAGCGGCAATGACCGCCTCTATGGCGGAAGCGGCAATGACGTGCTGAAGGGCGGTGCAGGCCGGGACAGCTTCGTGTTCAACACCAAGCTCGGAGCGTCGAACGTCGATCGCGTCTCGGGCTTCAGCGTGAAGGACGACACTGTCCGTCTCGACAACGCCATCTTCGGGAAGCTCGGCAAGGCGGGCAAGCTGAAGAAAGGGTTCTTCACCATCGGCAGCGAAGCCAAGGACAAGAACGACTACGTCGTCTACGACAAGAAGAAGGGCATCCTGTACTACGATGCCGACGGCTCGGGTCAGGGCGAGGCGGTGATGTTCGCCAAGATCGCCAAGAACCTCAAGATGACGCACGACGACTTTTACGTCATCTGACGATCCTGAACGGCGAAGCGCCCTGGTATTACCAGGGCGCTTTTTTATGGGCATCCGAAAGCACAGGAGGCGTGCAGTGCCTGCGCCGTCAGTCCTTCTCCTGGGCCGGACTGTGCCGCTGCGGCTTGTGCCCGCTTTGGCCCGGATTATTGTGCTTGTTGTGGTCGCGGCTTTCCTGATGGCTCAAGCCGCCGCTCCGACCGATGTCCGGTTGGCCGCTGTCGTTGGTGTGGCCCTCCCGGGCGTCCTGCCGCCCCTGGGTTCGGGTCAGGTTGGGCTGATTTCGATTGCCGTTGCTGCTCATGATTTCTTCTCTTGTTCGCGCTTCTGGGCGCCGTTTCCGTCCTTGCCCCGCTTGTGCTGGGTTCCGCGGGTGTTGGATCCGCCATGTCCCTCCTGGGGAATGCCTTCGGGGTTCTGCCGGGTACCGGGAATATCCTTTGTCATCGTGAGATCCTCATTCGGCTCAGGCCGGTGATGTCGTAATGCCCCCTGTCAGGCCTCGCCGGAACCACACCGGGCGGGGGCTGCTCAGAGGAGCGTCGCGTCTGCGAGAGACCGTCTCGCCTCCTGCGCGGGACTTCCGAGAGGTCAATTTTGCAGGCTGGATTTCGTTGCAAGCGTAGCAGGGCAACCAGCCTCTTCCGACCGCGACCGAAAGGTGTCACCAGCGGATCACGACGACCTTCTCGCTGCCGTTGGAAAGCTCGACCGCCTCCGCGCCGTCGGCCCTCCGGCTCTGTGCCTTGGCATTCTCGACGATCTCGATCTGAACAACGTTGGCGGCGAACGCCTCATCCACCTCCGCAACACACAGCAGGGTCTCGGGCGGTAGATTCTCGACCTTCTTCAGGAATTCTCGAAGGGTTATGGCCATGGGTCACCTCCTGCCGCACCAAATCGAATGCGGCAGAGCAGGTTCCGGCAGCGTACGCCTCAGCTTTGGGCAGCGGCGCCTGCAAGATGGGAAAAGGCCTTTACGACGTTCTCGTAGACGGGGCGCTTGAATGGGATGATCAACTCGGGAAGGCGTTGCATCTCCTCCCAGCGCCATTCATCAAACTCGGGCTTGTGATGACCGCCGCCGGGATGGCGGATGTTGATCTCGCTGTCGTCCCCCTCGAAGCGGAACGCGAACCATTTCTGCGTCTGACCGCGATAGCGCCCGCGCCAAGCCCGTCCGGCCACCATGGCCGGGAGATCGTAGGAATACCAGTCGGGAGCCTCAGCCAACAGGCGTACGGAACGAACGCTCGTCTCCTCGTACAATTCGCGGATCGCCGCCTGATAGGGATCCTCGCCTGGATCGATACCTCCCTGCGGCATCTGCCAGGCATAGCCGTCGGCCACGTGCTCGCCTCCGGCCTCCGAGCGGCGACGTCCGACGAAGACGAGACCGTCCTGATTGAGAAGCATGACCCCGACACAGGAGCGGTAAGGCAGGTCCTTCCTGTTCGGTGATGCTTTCCCGCCTCTCATCGACAACGACCTCCGCGAACATTGATGACCGATGGGCCGACCTTGCGATGATCATCGCCGACAGCGCGCCCATGGTTCCGAAGCACATGCGAGAGTGCCGCGTCAGCCTGCCCGGCACAAGCTCTCCCGGACGTTTTATCGAACGCTCACGCAAAAAGGCCCGGCGGACAATGCCGCCGGGCCCGAAACGTCGCATCCGCGAAGAATGCTATGGCACGTTCGTCAATTCGGAACGGCCGTGGTGTTGTTGGCACCCTTGCGCACGCCGCGCAGCAGGTCGTAGGCGGCGATGAGCTGCTTGTCCTTAGCCGGATCCGGCGGAACATAGGCAGAGGAACCGCCGCGCTCTTCCTTGTCGCCGCCGTTGCTCAGGTGGCCGCGCAGACCGGCCTCGCCCTTGGTCTCGTCCTTGCCCTTCAGCTCCTCGGGGATGTCCTGCAGCACCTCCACATCCGGATCGATGCCCTTCGCCTGAATCGAACGACCGGCCGGGGTGTAGTAGCGCGCGGTCGTCAGGCGCACGGCACCGTTGCCGCCGAGCGGGATGATGGTCTGCACGGAGCCCTTGCCGAAGGAGCGGGTTCCGAGCACCGTCGCGCGCTTGTGGTCCTGGAGGGCGCCGGCCACGATTTCCGAAGCCGAGGCCGAGCCGCCGTTTACGAGCACGACCAGCGGCTTGCCCTTCGTCAGATCGCCCGCCTTCGCGTTGAAACGCTGGGTGTCCTCCGCATTGCGGCTGCGGGTCGAGACGATCTCGCCGCGGTCGAGGAAGGCGTCGGACACCATGATGGCCTGATCGAGCAAGCCGCCCGGGTTGTTGCGCAGGTCGATCACGAAGCCGGCGAGCTTATCCTGGCCGATCTCGCTCGTGAGCTTCTCGATGCTGGAGCGCAGGCCCTCGTAGGTCTGCTCGTTGAACTGCGTAATGCGCAGGACGCCGATATCGCCCTCCACGCGGGCCCGGACCGGACGCACCTTGATGGTCTCACGGGTCAGCTTCACCTCGATCGGATCCTTCGCATCCTTGCGCTGGATCTTAAGGGTCACGGAAGAGTTGACCGGTCCGCGCATCTTGTCGACCGCCTGGTTCAGGTTGAGGCCCTGAACCGGCTCGCCGTCGATCTGGGTGATGACGTCGTTGGCCATGATGCCGGCGCGGGAGGCGGGCGTATCATCGATGGGCGTCACCACCTTGACGAGCCCCTCCTCCATGGTGACCTCGATGCCGAGGCCGCCGAACTCGCCGCGGGTCTGCACCTGCATGTCGCGGAAGCTCTTGGGGTCCATGTAGCTCGAATGCGGGTCGAGCGAGGTCAGCATGCCGTTGATGGCAGCCTCGACGAGCTTCGACTCCTCGGGCTTCTCGACGTAGTCCGTGCGGACCTTCTCGAAGACGTCGCCGAAGAGGCTGAGCTGTCGATAGGTGTCGGCCGAGGCGGCAATCGCGCTCGTGCTGGACAGCAGGCCGGTCTGCGACACAACTGTCGCGCCGCCCGCACCGATGGCCGCACCAAGAATTAAAAGGGACAGTTTGCGCATTATCCGCGAACCTTTTCGCTTTGCGATTTCGCCCACCATGGACCTGGATCGATCGAACCGCCGTCTTTCCTGAACTCAACATAGAGGACGGGATTGTTCTTTTCTATGGCACCGCCGATCAAAGATATGGGAGATGACTCCCCCATGGATGCGACGGGTTCTCCGGCGAGAACAAATTGCCCGACATCGACGCTAATCTGGTCCATACCGGCCAGGAGAACATAATAGCCTCCCCCGGCATTGATGATCAAGAGTCGGCCGTAGGACCGGAAGGGCCCGGCGAAGGCCACCCAGCCGTCCGCGGGTGATACAACGGTCGCCTTCTGCCGGGTCCTGATCGAAATGCCGCGCGTCGTTCCGCCGTAGCCGTCGGGGGCCCCGAAGGCTTGGATCGTCTCGCCGCCGACCGGCTGGGGGAGCATGCCTCGCGCCTCGGAGAACGGAATCTTGGGCGCCAGCCGGGCCGGATCGCGGAATGCCGCCTGGGCGAATCTCTCTCGGGCTTCCCGGTCCTGGGCCTCCGCCGCCCGCCTCGCCTCCTCGGCCGCCCGCTGGGCTCCGGCGATCTCCTTTTCCATCCGCTCGATGAGTTCCTTGAGGGTTCCGGCCTGCCGGGCCAGCTCAGCGGCCTTCTCGCGCTCGGACCCCATGGTCCGCTCGGCCTCCGCCAGCCGGCTCTGGCGGGCATTCATGAGGGCGGAGAGGCGGTCCTGCTCGCCCGTGAGAGCGGCAAGCTCCTTGCCGAGGGTCGTGCGGTCGGTGGCGATGGCGTTCTTGAGGCGGACCAGTTCGGCGAGGTCTGTCGCCAGGGTCTCGGCCTCGGCCCGGAGCTCGGGCAGGACGGCTCCCAGCATGATGGACGCCCGGACCGCCTCAAGCATGTCCTCCGGCCGCACCAGCACCGCCGGGGGCGGACGCCGCCCCATGCGCTGGAGGGCGGCGAAGACCTCGATGATGACCCCGCGCCGGCTCTCCAGGGATCGCCGGATGGCGCCCTCGCTGGCCGCCAGGGTCTGGAGCCTCTGCTCCAGGCCGCGGATGCGGTCCTCGGTGCTGCGGACCCGCTGCGCCGTCTCGATCAGGGCGGTGTTCAGCTTCGTCCTGTCGGCCATGATCTCGGCGATCTCTGCCTCAAGCTTCTTGCGAGCCTCCGCGTTGGCCGACATAGCCTCTTCGAGGACCTTGAGGTCCCGCTCCCGCTTAGCCTTCTGCTCCGCCGTCTCGGCCGCCGGCTGGGGCTGAGCTTGGGCGGGCGCCGGAGAGGCAGGCGCGGGCGCCTGCTGGGCGTGCGCGACGCCCAGGGAATGGGATGCCATCCATGCGGCAAGGCCGAGGGCCTTGCAGGTTGTCAAAAGGTTGAAGCGGGCCATCCGTCAGGAATCATCGTGTCCGGCGCGATGATAAGGGTGGCCGGCAATGATTGTCAGGGCCCTATAGATCTGTTCGGCCACGAGCGCCCGCACGATCTGGTGCGGCATCGTCAACGCCCCGAAGGAAACTACCAGGTCGGCGCGCTGGCGGACCTTGGGATCGAGGCCGTCCGGCCCGCCGATGATGCAGGCGATGCCCGGGCGCCCCTCGTCGCGCCACTGCCGGATCTTCTCGGCGAAGGCCTCGCTCGACGGGCTCTTGCCGCGCTCGTCGAAGACGATCAGCACGAACGGGCCGGCCCGGTCCAGGAGCGCAGCAGCCTCCTCCGCCCGGCGGTCGTCGTCCCGCCGCGCCCGGCTTTCCGGTAGCTCGACGATGTCGAGCCCGGCCATGCCGAGCGCACGGCCCATGCCGTCGATCCTCTGCCTGTAGCGATCGACCAGCTCCCGCTCGGGGCCGCTCTTGAGACGGCCCATGGCCAGCAAGCTCAGTCGCAACTCAGGTCAGCCCTTGATCAGCTGGCCCGGTCGTGCGGACGGTCGGCGCCCCACATCTTCTCGAGGTTGTAGAAGCCACGCACCTCGGGACGGAAAATGTGGACGAGCACGTCGCCGGCGTCGATCAGCACCCAGTCGCAGGCGGGCAGGCCCTCGACGCGCGCATTCCCGAACCCCTTGTCCTTGAGGTCCTTCAGAAGGCGATCGGCGATGGCACCCACGTGGCGGTGGGAGCGGCCCGACGTGACGATCATGGTGTCTGCAAGCGAGGTCTTTCCGGCCAGGTCGATCTCGACCGTGTTTTCGGCCTTCATATCCTCGAGGGAGGCCAGGGCAACGGCCCGGATGTCCTCATCATGCGGAGCATCCGCTCCGGAGAGAGGGGGAAGCGGGTGATGGTCCGCTTCGAGCGAGTTCAGTCGGTTCAGGTTCAGACCCTTTCGTTCCAGCGCGACGTATTGCGCCGTGACCTTAAGATAAGGTGGGACGGCACGTTATTTCAACGCCCCTCGGAGGGAGAAGTTCGTCGCATCCGGCGGATCGCCGTCGATGAGGCAGGGGAGCGTGGGCCATGCAGGAATACCCAGGCCGGCGCCCTCATGTCGGCCAGAACGGAAGCCCGGTTCTCGCCGATCCGCCATGCGGCCAGAGCCTGGGCGCCGTGCGACCGGAGGGCTTTCAGGGTCCAGCCCGGGCGATCCACCACAGCGAACGGCATCATTCGGGCAATCCTTCGCCAGCCGCGCCAGCGGTGGAAGCTGGCGAGGCTGTCCGCTCCCATGATCCAGACGAATCGCACGTCCGGGTGCCGGCGCACGAGATACGCCAGGGTATCGACCGTGTAGCGTGACCGAATGTCCTCCTCGAAGGTGGTCACGTCGATTCGGGGATGGGCGGCAACTTTCTCGGCCT
Organism: Microvirga sp.; assembly: GCA_035645535.1. Classification (GTDB taxonomy): domain Bacteria; phylum Pseudomonadota; class Alphaproteobacteria; order Rhizobiales; family Beijerinckiaceae; genus Microvirga. The sequence goes on from DASQMJ010000009.1 coordinate 6,493, forward strand.
CCGCGACCCGCAAGGCGGTTGGGGCTAAATCGCTCAGGCTCTTCAAGGGGTTGCCGGGCGTCACGATCCACCACACCCGGTCGAGCCCGAGGCGCCTGAGCGCCAGGAGGCTCACGTGGCGGTGCCCCTCATGAGCCGGGTTGAAGGAGCCGCCGTAGAGGCCGATGCGCATGCCCGGCGCGAGCCGCGGCAGGCGGGCCAGCCCGGACGCCTCAAGCCGAAAGCGGGACGGCGCAGGCTTCACGGACGCGTCTGGCCCGCGCCGCGCACGCGATACTTGAACGAGGTCAGCTGCTCGACGCCGACCGGCCCCCGCGCATGCATCCGCCCGGTGGCGATGCCGATCTCGGCCCCGAAGCCGAACTCGCCCCCATCGGCGAACTGGGTCGAGGCGTTGTGCAGGACGATGGCCGAATCGACCTCGGCCATGAAGCGCTCGGCCGCGGCCGCATCGTCCGTCACGATGGAATCGGTGTGGTGGGAGCCGTAGGTCTCGATATGAGCAATGGCCGCATCGAGCCCGTCGACGACCCGGGCCGAGATGATGGCATCGAGGTACTCGGTGCGCCAATCCTCCTCCGTGGCGGGAGTAACGCGGGAATCGGCCGCCCGAACCGCTTCGTCGCCGCGCACGGCGCAGCCGGCGTCGAGCAGCATCGCGATGAGCGGCTTCAAGTGGGTGTCCGCGCAGGCGCGGTCGACCAGGAGCGTCTCGGCCGAACCGCAGATGCCGGTGCGGCGCATCTTGGCGTTCAGCACGATGCGCTTCGCCATATCGAGATCGGCCTTCCCGTGAACGAAGACGTGGCAGATGCCTTCCAGATGCGCGAAGACCGGCACCCGGGCCTCCTCCTGCACCCGCGCCACGAGGCTCTTCCCGCCGCGGGGGACGATCACGTCGATATTGCCATCGAGGCCCGACAGCATTGCCCCCACCGCCGCCCGGTCACGGGTCGGGACGAGCATGATGGCATCCGCCGGCAGGCCCGCCTGCGACAAGCCCTCCCCCATGGCATCCGCGATGGCCTTGGATGAGCGGAAGCTCTCCGAACCCGTGCGCAGGATGGCCGCGTTGCCGGCCTTGAGGCAGAGCGCGCCCGCATCCGCCGTCACGTTGGGGCGGCTCTCGAAGATGACGCCGACCACACCGAGTGGGGTCGAGATGCGCTCGATCAGGAGACCGTTCGGCCGCTCGAAGCTCGTCAGCACCCGGCCTACGGGATCCGGCAGCCCAGCGATGCTCTCCACGGCGGCCGCGATGGCCTCCAGCCGCTCGGGGTTCAGGGTCAGTCGATCGATGAAGGCCGGGCCCGGCCCCTTGGAGCGGGCTTCAGCCAGATCCTCGGCATTGGCCGCCAGGATGGCGCCCGAGCGCAGGCGGATCCAAGTCGCCATGGCCAGGAGGGCGGCATTCTTCTCCTCGGGCTTCGCCAGGGCGACACGGCGGGTCGCCTTCCGGGCCCGGCGACCGAGATCCGCCATGAGGGCCGGAACGTCCGGGCTCGCGACCGAAGCCGTGTCTGCGGCGTTGAAGGATTCGGCGAGCGCTGTTCCGCTCAGGCTGCGAGTGTCATCCATGTCCAAGTCCCGGGGGCAAACCCATTCGGGCAGATCCATAGCACGCTCGGCCCCCCCGGGGCCAAGCCGTTCCTTGCATCTGCACGCGACAAGGCCGCCGGAGGCTCCCGAAGTCCGGATCGGCACCTCCGGGTGGCACTACAAGTCCTGGCACGGCCCCTTCTACCCGGCCGACGTGAAGATCAAGGATTTCCTGCCCTACTACGTCAGCCGGTTCGATACGTCCGAGATCAACAACTCGTTCTATCGCCTGCCGACGGAGCAGGCGGTGAAGGCTTGGCACGACGGCACGCCGGAGAACTTTCTCTTCGCCTGGAAAATCTCACGCTTCATCACCCACATGAAGCGTCTCAACGACATCGAGGACAGCATCGCGCTCGTCTTCGGCCGCATGGCGGGTCTGGCCGAGAAATTTGGCCCGGTGCTGTTCCAGCTCCCACCGACCTTCAAGGCCGACGCAGGGACGCGGGAGCGGCTGGCACGGTGCCTGACGCTGGTGCCGCCGCAGCACCGCTATGCCTTCGAGTTCCGGCACCCGAGCTGGTACGAGGCCCCCGTCCTCGACCTGCTGCGGGACCACAACGCCGCCCTCTGCATCTCGGATCATGCCGCCGCGCCGTCTCCCTGGGTGGCGACGGCGGATTTTGTCTATGTCCGCGCCCACGGCACCAATGGACGCTATGCGGGGAGCTACGGCGACGAGACCCTGCGGGAATGGGCCGGACGCATCGCCTCCTGGCGGCGGGAACGGCGCGACGTCTATGTCTATTTCGACAACGACATCAAGAGCGCCGCCCCGGGCGACGCGCAACGGCTTCTCACGCTGACAGGGATGCCGGACCGGTCGTCCGGTCCGTCAGCGCCAGATCGTCCCGGTGAACCATCTCGGTCCGACCCGGATAACCGAGGATCGCCTCAATCTCGCGACTCGGGCGGCCGATGATGCGAGCCGCGTCTTCCGCATCGTAGGCGACCAGCCCGCGACCCAGGATGCGATGGTCGTCCCGGATCGTGACCGCGTCGCCCCGGGCGAAGCTCCCCTCGATGCGGCGCACGCCGACGGGAAGTAGGCTCGCGCCGCCTTGAAGCGCCCGCGCCGCGCCCTCGTCCACGTAGAGGGTGCCGCGCGGCTCCAGGGCACCGGCGATCCAGGTCTTGCGTGCCGTCGCGGGATTGGAGGGCGTCAGGAACCAGGTGCAGCGGCCGCCCTCCGCGACCCGCCGCAGGGGATTCTTGGCGCGCCCATCGGCGATGATCATGTGGGTGCCGCCGGCCGTGGCGATCTTGGCCGCCTCGACCTTCGTGCGCATGCCGCCGCGGGAAAGCTCCGAAGCCGCGCCTCCGGCCATGGCCTCGATGGCCGGCGTGATGCGGTCCACCACCGGGATGAGCTCGGCATTGGGGTCCGAGGCAGGCGGCGCCGTATAGAGCCCGTCAATGTCCGAGAACAGGACCAGCAGGTCGGCACCGATCATCGTAGCGACCCGAGCGGCCAAGCGGTCGTTGTCTCCGTACCGTATCTCGGACGTCGCCACGGTGTCGTTCTCGTTGATGACCGGCACGGCCCGCAGTTCGAGCAGCTTCAAGGTCGTGGCGCGGGCGTTGAGATAGCGCCGTCTTTGTTCGGTGTCGGAAAGGGTGACGAGGATCTGCCCCGCCGTAATGGCATGGTGAGCCAGCACCTCCGACCAGGTCCGCGCCAGGGCGATCTGGCCGACGGCGGCGGCGGCCTGGCTCTCCTCGAGCTTGAGCGGTCCGGAGGGAAGCCCCAGGACCGTCCGGCCCATGGCGATGGCTCCCGACGAGACGACGAGCACGTCGGCCCCGCGGGCGTGAAGGTCGGCAATATCCTCGGCGAGCGCCGCGAGCCAGGCATGGTTCAGCCGCCCCCGCACCCGATCCACCAGGAGGGACGAGCCCACTTTCAGAACGATACGACGGAACTGGCTGATCTGCGGACTCACGGGCGCCACTCTTCCTGGGCTTCGACCGGCTCGTCCGCGGCCTTGGTTTCGTCGATGACGGCGAGGAGTGCCTGCAGAACTTCCTGCACTCCCTGGTTCGCCGCCGAGGAGATCACATAGGGCGTCTGTCCGCAGGCGCGCTTCAGCTTGGCGACCTGCTCCCGCAGCGTCTCCTCGTCAAGGGCATCCGCCTTGGACAGGGCGACGATCTCCGGCTTCTCCGCCAGACCGTGGCCATAGGCCTCGATCTCGTGGCGGACGGTCTCATAGGCCTTGCCGGCATCCCCGCTCGTGCCCTCGACCAGATGCAGCAGCACCCGGCAGCGCTCCACATGGCTCAGGAACCGGTCTCCGAGCCCGACGCCCTCGGATGCTCCTTCGATGAGGCCGGGAATGTCCGCAAGAACGAACTCACGATTGTGGATCCGCACCACGCCGAGCCCCGGATGGAGCGTCGTGAAGGGATAATCGGCGATCTTGGGCTTTGCCGACGTGACCGTTGCCAGGAAGGTGGACTTACCTGCATTCGGCAGGCCGACGAGGCCCGCATCGGCGATGAGCTTGAGGCGCAGGATGATGGTGCGCTCCTGCCCCTCCTGGCCCGGATTGGCCCGGCGCGGGGCGCGGTTCGTCGAGGTGGTGAAATGGGCGTTGCCGAAGCCGCCATTGCCGCCCTTCGCGAGCAGGACGCGCTGGCCCACATGGGTCATGTCGGCAATAACGGTCTCGCCGTCCTCCTCGAGGATCTCGGTGCCGGCCGGAACCTTCAGGACCACGTCGGCGCCCTTAGCTCCCGCCCGGTTCTTGCCCATGCCATGACCACCGGTCTTGGCCTTGAAATGCTGCTGGTAACGATAATCGATGAGGGTGTTGAGCCCCTCCACGCACTCGGCCCAGACGTCTCCGCCCCGGCCGCCGTCGCCACCGTCCGGTCCGCCGAACTCGATGAATTTTTCACGGCGGAACGACACGGCGCCTGCGCCGCCATTGCCCGAGCGAATGTAGATCTTGGCTTGGTCGAGAAATTTCATGACCCGCATCCTTTACGGGACCGGAGCATTTTTCGCAAAAGCGGATCCGGTTTCGCGGTTAAAAAATGCGCCGTCCGCATCGACTGTGCGGGAGCAACGAAAGACCCCAGGAAAGCGCTCCCGAAAATCGTCGGGAGCGCCCAGCGTCAATGGGCGAGGGAGAGCTCCGGGCCGGCCTCGGGCGAGGCAGGCTCCCTCACGAGGCCTGTATGGCTCCAGGTCTTCAGGCTCTCCCATGCCCGCCGGTCGAGGCGGAAATGGTCGGCCGGATAGTACCCGCCCCGGGCCGGGAGTTCGGCAAGGCCGGAGCCCTGATAGGCGAAGCCGCACTTCTCCAGCACCCGCCGAGAGCCCGGGTTGATGACCCGCGCGGAGGCCAGGAGCTCGTCCTCCTCGCCATAGGCGAAGTAGGCGTCGATCAGGGCCCTCGCGGCCTCGGTGGCATAGCCCTGGCCCCAGTAAGGGGTGCCGAGCCAATAGCCGAGGGTAGGCTTGCCGTTCTCGAGCCCCGGACTGATCCCCACGGCCCCGATGAGGCTGTTGGGCTTGCCCTTAGGGGTGATCGCGAGCGTCAGCCCCACGCCATCCGCATTGGAGCGCCTGGCCTGGAAGATGAAGCGCTCGGCGTCCTCCGGCGGATAAGGGTGCGGAATTCGGGCGGTCATTTCCGCGACGGCTTTCTCACCGGCAAGGCGTACGATGGCTTGAACGTCCGCAAGGCGGGGCCAGCGCAGCCACAGGCGGCGGGTCTCAAGGCGGAACACATCGTCACGGGTGAGGTCGGGAAACATAGTCCTGCTCCGATCCGGTTGGGCCTTAACTTGGCCCGGAAATGACGAAGGGGAGGCGGACATCCCACCTCCCCTGTCGATTTCGGATCTGGAGCTAGGCCTTATGGGGCCATTTGGAGCCTTGATCCGCCGGGTCGGTGTGATGCCGGCGGGAGCTCCTTCGTATCGCTCTCGCCGTTTACTCTGCGGCCTCTTGGGCCGGAATGACCGATACGAAAGCTCGGCCCTGTTTCGTAAGGAATCGGACGCGGCCATCGGCCGTGGCAAAGAGGGTATGGTCTTTGCCCATGCCGACGTTCACGCCCGCATGCCACTTGGTGCCGCGCTGACGAACGATGATGTTGCCGGCGACGACCTGTTGATCGCCGAACTTCTTGACGCCCAGACGACGGCCTGCGGAGTCGCGGCCGTTGCGAGACGAACCGCCTGCTTTTTTGTGAGCCATGGGTCTACTCCCGTGTTCCTGTCAGATGCCTCGACCGCTTACTCGGAGGCGGCTTCGGCCGGCGCAGCGTCGTCCGCGGCAGCCTTGGTGGTCTTCTTGGCCGCAGCCTTCTTGGGCTTCGCGCCACCGGCGAGGATCTCGGTGATCCGCACCACGGTGTAGTCCTGGCGATGCCCGCGCTTGCGGCGCGAATTCTGGCGGCGGCGCTTCTTGAAGGCGATGACCTTCTCGCCGCGGGTGTGCTCCACCACCTCGCCCGTCACGGTGACGCCCTCGACGAGGGGCGCGCCCACCTGGGTTCCGTTGTCGTTCGTGACCATGAGAACCTGGTCGAACGTGACGGTGGAGCCCGGCTCGCCCGCGAGCGTGGCAACGGTGATGACGTCCTCGGCGGCGACGCGATACTGCTTGCCGCCGGTCTTAATCACTGCGAACATCTTGATCCTCGTGTTCAAACCCGACTCTCCGCAGGGGGCCCGCAGGGTCGGCTTTTTGGCAGTTTCCGGCTTCGTTTCACGGCAACCAGGGGCCACCGCAATGAAAATGCGCGGGCGCACACGCCCACGCATGGAGGCAGTCTCTCTACGGAACAGACAGGGCCCTGTCAATAAAAATCCTGCCAGGAAGCGCTTGAAGAGCCGCAAAACGCATGATATCCACCCGGCCTCAACCAGCGGG
>DASQMJ010000010.1:0-1712 GCA_035645535.1 Microvirga sp.
TTGTAATAGCCCATGAGGATCACGGGCGTGTCCTGGTCCTCGGCCCGGAAGCGGCGGACGAGGTCGAGGGTCTTCACCGTGTCCTGCCCCACCTTGAGAGCGCGGAGCCCCGCCGCCTGGATCGCCGGGCCGTCCGCCATGGGGTCCGTGAAGGGCAGGCCGAACTCGACGATGTCGGCGCCGGCCTTCGGCAGCTGTTTGAGGATCGCCAGCGAGGTCTCGGGATCCGGGTCGCCGGCCATGACATAGGTCACGAGGGCGGCCCGGCCCTCCTGGCGGCATTGTTCGAAACGGGCTTCGATGCGCTTGGTCATGGGGCGGTCCCATAGCACGATGTTGAGCGGATGTGGACAATGTTGACGCGCCCTCGGCCACACCTTTCAACATTGCGTGAAATTTTGTTGCTTCCCGTGCCTTGCAGCGCTCGACTCGACTGCCGTCGCTTCGATAGGACGGAAGCCGCAAACGTGCTGCCAATCAGCCGATGTCCTGGCTCAGGATTTCGGCGATCTGCGGGATGTCCTTGTCGCCGCGGCCGCTGATGTTGACCACCATCAGGTGGTCCTTCGGCTTCGTCGGGGCGATCTCCATCACCTTGGCCAGCGCATGGCTCGGCTCCAGGGCCGGCAGGATGCCCTCCAGCCTGGAGCAGAGCTGGAACGCTGCAAGCGCCTCCTCGTCGGTGGCCGAGATGTACTTCACGCGGCCCGTCTCGTGCAGCCAGGCGTGCTCCGGCCCGATGCCCGGATAATCGAGGCCGGCCGAGATGGAATGAGCGTCCTGGATCTGGCCGTCGCGGTTCATGAGGAGGTAGGTGCGGTTGCCGTGCAGCACGCCGGGGCGGCCGCCCGTGAGGGAGGCCGCGTGGAGCTTGTCGAGCCCGTGGCCCGCTGCCTCGACGCCGTAGATCTCGACGCTCCGGTCGTCGAGGAACGGGTGGAACAGCCCGATGGCGTTGGAGCCGCCGCCGATGCAGGCGACGAGGGAATCCGGCAGGCGGCCTTCCGCCTGCATCATCTGCTCGCGGGTCTCGTTGCCGATGACACACTGGAAGTCGCGCACCATGGCCGGATAGGGATGCGGGCCCGCCACGGTGCCGATGCAGTAGAAGGTGTCGGCTACGTTCGTGACCCAGTCGCGTAGGGCCTCGTTCATGGCGTCTTTCAGGGTCTTCGTGCCGGACTGCACCGGCACCACCTTGGCCCCCAGCATGTTCATGCGGAACACGTTGGGCTTCTGCCGCTCCACGTCGACGGCGCCCATGTAGACCACGCATTCGAGGCCGAAGCGGGCGCAGAGCGTCGCGGTGGCGACCCCGTGCTGGCCGGCGCCGGTCTCGGCGATGATGCGCTTCTTGCCCATGCGGCGGGCGAGCAGGATCTGGCCCAGCACGTTGTTCACCTTGTGGGCGCCCGTGTGGTTCAACTCCTCGCGCTTGAAGTAGATCTTCGCCCCGCCGAGATGCTCGGTCATGCGCTCGGCGAAATAGAGCGGGCTCGGGCGGCCGATGTAATGGGTCATGTACCCGTCCATCTCCGCCTTGAAGGCAGGATCCGCCTTGGCCTCGTTGTAGGCCTTCTCCAGCTCGAGGATGTTCGGCATGAGCGTCTCGGCCACGAAGCGGCCGCCGAAGATGCCGAAATGCCCGCGCTCGTCGGGACCGGTGCGGAAGGAATTCGGTTGGGTCTGAGCTGACACGCCTGTTCTGCCTT
>DASQMJ010000011.1:0-22558 GCA_035645535.1 Microvirga sp.
CGCGAAAGAACCCGGCCAGGAGCGAGAGCGACCGTCAGGCCAGGCTCCAGGCGATCCTCGACGCCGCGCTCGACGTGTTCCTGGAGAAGGGCTTCGCGGAGGCGCGCCTCGACGACGTGGCCGCCCGGGCTGGGGTCGCCAAGGGGACGATCTATCTCTACGTACCCTCGAAGCAGGCTCTGTTCGAAGCGTTGGCGACGTCCGGCATCGGCGGCCCCATCGGGGCCATCGAGCAGAAGGTGCTCGCCCTCGACCTCCCGGCGGAGGCGCAGTTCAGGACCCTGTTCGACTTCCTGCGCCAGGAGGTGCTCGGCACCCGGCGCATGGACATCGTGCGGCTCCTGCTGCGGGAGGCGTCCCGCTTTCCGGAGCTGGCGGAGATCTACCATCGCGAGGTCATCAGCCGCGGCCTCGGGCTCCTGCGCGGCATCGCCGAGCGGGGCGTCGCCAGCGGCGAGTTCCGCTCGGACGAGATCGTCCGCTTTCCGCAGCTCGCCATCGCGCCCGGCCTCGTGGCGCTCCTCTGGACGAGCCTCTTCCAACGCCTCGAGCCCCTCGACGTCGAGGCCATGCTGGAGGCGCATCTCGCACTGCTGATGAAGGCCATGAAGGGACAGCCGTCATGAAACGCGGGCTGATCGCCGGCCTCGCTGCCCTGCTGCTGATCGGCGGCGCGGCAGCCTGGTACCTGCTGCGCCCGCAGGAAACGGCAGAGGGCTTCCAGGGCTACGTGGAGGGCTATCTGGTCTTCATGGCGCCGGAGGACGGCGGACGCATCGAGCGGCTTTCGGTCGATTCCGGCGACAGCGTCGAGCAGGGCCAGATCCTCTTCGAACTCGAATCCGCCATGCAGGTCGCCCAGCGCAACGAGGCCGAGGCGCGCCTGCTTCAGGCCCGCGCCCAGCTCGCCGACCTCCAGGCTGCCCTGCAACGCCCCGAGCAGATCGCCGTCCTGAAGGCCCAGGAGGAGCGGGCGAGAGCCCAGCTCAGCCTGTCTCGGGCGGAACTCGACCGGCAGCGGACCCTGTTCGAGCGCGGCATCGCCGCGAAGGCTCAGTACGATCAGGCGAGCACCGCCTTCGAGCGGGACCGGGCCGCCCTGGAGGAGGTGCAGCGGCAGATCGAGGCCGGGCGGATCGCGGCCCGCTCCGCCGCCATCGAGGCGGCCGAGGCGGCGGTCGGAGCCGCGGAGGCTGCCCTGAAACAGGCCGAGACGCGCCTTGCGCGCCGCCGGGTGGCGGCCCCCTCGCCCGCCCAGGTGCAAGACGTGTATTTCCGGCCCGGCGAGACCGTGAATGCCGGCCAGCCGGTCCTGTCCATCCTGCCGCCGGAGAACCGGCGCATCCGCTTCTACGTGCCGGAGCCGAAGCTTGCGACCCTCGGCCTCGGTCAGGAGGTCGGGGTGTCCTGCGACAGCTGTCAGCCTGGCCTTCGCGCCCGCATCAGCTTCGTGGCCAGCGAGGCGGAGTTCACGCCGCCGGTGATCTTCAGCCAGGAGGAGCGCGCCAAGCTCGTGTTCCGATTCGAGGCCCGGCCGCTCGACGGCTCCAGCCTGCCGCTCGGCCTGCCCGTGACCGTCGTGCCCATCGGCGAGCGAGCGGAACCATGATCGTGGACCCGGCCCCCCTCCCCGACCCTGCCTCCGACATCGTCATCGACGTGCACGGGCTCACCAAGTCCTTCGGCGGCCGGACCGTGGTGCGGGATCTGTCCATGCAGGTCCGGCGCGGCCTCATCTACGGCTTCCTCGGACCGAACGGCAGCGGCAAGACCACGACGCTGCGCATGCTCTGCGGATTGCTGACGCCGGACGGCGGCAGCGGCACATGCCTCGGCTACGACATCCGCACGCAGTCCGCCGAGATCAAGCGCCATGTGGGCTACATGACCCAGCGCTTCTCGCTCTATGCGGACCTTTCGATCCGCGAGAACCTCGAATTCGTCGCCCGGGTCTACAACATGGCCGACCCACGGGCGGCTGCCGGCGAGGCGATCCGGCGGCTCGGCCTCGACAACCGCGCCGAGCAGCTCGCCGGTGAGCTCTCGGGCGGCTGGAAGCAGCGCCTGGCGCTCGGCGCCTGCATCCTGCCGGGCCCGCAGCTCCTCCTCCTCGACGAGCCGACCGCCGGCGTCGATCCGAAGGCGCGCCGCGACTTCTGGGACGAGATCCACGCCCTGGCGCACGAGGGCATCACCGTGCTGGTCTCGACCCACTACATGGACGAGGCCGAGCGCTGCCACGAGATCGCCTACATCGCCTATGGCGACCTCCTTGCCCGAGGAACCGTCGACGAGGTGATCGCCAACGCGCATCTCGCCACCTACACGGTTACGGGGCCGGGGCTCGCGGAGCTGGCAGAGCGACTGAAGGCACTGCCTGGCGTCGACATGGTGGCGCCTTTCGGAACGGCGCTGCACGTGAGCGGCCGCGATGCCCGGATGCTCGACGCCGCCACGCGGGAGATGCGGGAGAACGGACCGCAGGTATGGTCCCCCGGCGAGGCGACCCTCGAGGACGTGTTCATCGACCTGATGAGCCGCACGAAGGACAATTTCGCATGAGCGCGGGAGCGGGCTTCACCGACCGGCGCGGACGTGGCCTGCAGGCCTCGCTGGGGCGCATCTACGCGGCCTTCGTCAAGGAGCTGCTCCAGCTGCGCCGCGACCGCATCACCTTCGCGACGATGATCGCCATTCCGCTGTTCCAGCTCTTCCTGTTCGGCTATGCCATCAACACCGATCCGAAGCACCTGCCCACAGCGGTGCTGATCCGGGACGAGAGCGCCTTCGCGCGCTCGTTCCTGTCGGCCATGCGGGTGAGCGAGTATTTCGACATCCGGGCGAGCGCAGAAAGCGAAGCCGAACTCGACCGGCTGATCCTGTCGGGACAGGTTCAGTTCGGCGTGCAGATCCCCGCCCATTTCGGCCGCGACCTGATCCGCGGCGAGCGGCCCGCCATCCTCGTCATCGCCGACGCGAGCGATCCGGTCGCAGCGGGCGGCGCGGTGGCGGCCCTGCAGGGCCTGTCGACGGGCGTGTTCTCCCGCGAGCTCACCGGCCCGGCCGCAAGCCTCGCGCCCGAGCCGCTTCCCTACGAGCTGCGCATCCATCGCCGCTACAATCCGGCCGGCGAGACGCGGCTCAACATCGTGCCGGGCCTCATGGGCACGATCCTGACGCTGACCATGCTGATCTTCACGGCGCTCTCCGTCACCCGCGAGGTGGAGCGCGGCACCATGGAGAGCCTGCTCGCCATGCCGATCCGCCCCGTGGAGATCATGCTCGGCAAGATCGCTCCCTACCTCGTCATCGGCGGCCTGCAGGCGGGGCTGATCCTGCTCGCGGCGCGGCTCCTCTTCGGCGTCCCGATCGTCGGCAGCCTCGCGCTTCTCGTGGCGCTGACGCTCCTGTTCATCCTGGCGAATCTCTCGGTCGGCTACACCTTCTCGACCATCGCCACGAGCCAGCTCCAGGCGATGCAGATGTCGTTCTTCTTCTTCCTGCCGAACATCCTGCTCTCAGGCTTCATGTTTCCTTTTCGCGGCATGCCCGGCTGGGCACAGGCCATCGGCGAGGTTCTGCCCCTGACCCACTATTTGCGCATCGTGCGCGGCATCATGCTGAAGGGCGCGGGTCTCGTCGATCTCCAGGCGGACGTGCTTGCGCTCGGCGCCTTCACGCTCGCGGCCATGACCATCGCGGTGCTGCGCTTCCGGCAGACGCTGGACTGATCAATCGGCGACGGCCGCTTCGGCGGCCTTCACGGCGCTGCCCTTCAGGGGCCGCTCCTCCATGGCGAGGAGGAACGCGAGCGCGAGCCCGAAGCCGAGGGAAGCGGCCGCGAACACGGAACCGAACACGTCGGACAGGTTGACCCCGCTCTGCGCCGCCACGGCCGCGAGGGTCTCGAAGCTGGCGGCGCCGGACAGGCCCGTTCCGCCGAGCACGATGGCGCCGAACACCGCCACGATGAGAGCGCCGCCCAGGGACCGGAAGAAATTCGCCGCCCCGGTGGCCGTGCCGAGTTCGTGCGGCAGGACCGCGTTCTGGATCGACACCGTCGAGACGGGCAGGAGCGTGCCGAGCCCGATGCTGACGACCGCGAGAATCACCTCGATCCCGGCTAGAGACAGGCGCTCGCCGAGGACCGCCATCGCGGCGGTGGCCGCCATGGCGACGAGCAGGCCTCCGACGGGCAGGCGCTTGTAGTGCTTCACCTTCGCCATCATGCGGCCCGACAGGGTCGCGCCCACCACGGTGCCGGCCATCAGCGGAATGAGCGCGAGGCCCGAGAGGCTGGCCGAAAGGTCGCTCACGGCCTCGAAATAGACCGGCAGGTAGATGGTGAGCCCGATATAGGTGCCCATGCCGAAGCAGGCGGACAGCGTGCCCATGCGCACGACGGGATTGTGCAGCACGCCCGGCGGGATCAGAGGCTCCGGCGCCAGGCGCATGCGGCCGGCGAAGAGCACCCAAAGCAAACCCGAGCCGGCGAAGAGCGCGAGGATCGGCCAGGAGCCCCAGGGATAGCGCAGCCCACCCCAGCTCAGAGCCAGCAGCAGCGAGACGGTCGCCGCCACCATCAAGAGCGCGCCGAGAAGGTCGAGCCGGTGCGGCCGGTGGACCTGGGGTAGCTTTTTCAGCCCGTGGAAGGCGATGAACAGGGCAACGAGGCCGAGCGGCAGGTTGATCCAGAAGATCACCGACCAGTGCAGGTGCTCGGCGAAGAAGCCGCCGAGGACCGGCCCCAGCAGGCTCGCGGTCATGAACACGCTGGCGAAATAGACCTGATAGCGCCCGCGCTCCTTCGGCGGCACGAGGTCGGCCACGATGGTCTGGGCGAGCGCGATCAGGCCGCCGCCGCCGAGACCCTGGAGGCCGCGGGCGAGAATCAGGATGATCATGGTCGGGGCGAGCGCACAGGCGATCGACCCGACGATGAACACCACGATGCCGATCAGCATGGTGACGCGCCGACCGTGGCTGTCGTTGAACTTGCCGTAGAGGGGCGTTACGGCGGTAGCGGTGAGCAGGTAGACCGTCACCACCCAGGGCAGGTGCTCGAGGTCGCCGAGCTCGTGGCCGATGGTCGGCAGCGCGGTGGCGATGATGGTCTGGTCGAGGGCCGCAAGCAGCATCGACAGCATGATGCCGACGATGATCTTGCGGATCTCGGCCTGGCTCATGACGTGGCCTGTCCCGGGCCGCAGCGTCTCTCTCGTCGGCTGATCCATTGTTTCCTTCACCTTGCCGCAGCTGGATCTAGAGGACGAGGCAGGCCTTGTCCCGGGATGCGGCTGCAGGGCAGATATGCGTTCGAGCCCGAGTGCAACTTCCAGGACGGGAGAAGATGCCCATGGCTGAACCGACATCTCCATCGTGTGCTTCCGGCCATTCCGACACGACGGCTGGACGCATGCTACGGATCTGGAGCCTTGCGGTCCTGACGGTCGCGGCCCTGAGTCTCGGGCCGTCCTTCGCGCACGTGCTCGAGGCGCCGCCGCGCCTGACCGTATGGGCGCCGGAGCTATGGCGCGAGGCGACGGTTTTCAACGGGCAATTCCGGCTCTTCGCCCTCGTGGGCGGGCCTCTCGACATCGGCGCCATCCTCGTCACGGGCACCCTCGCCTTTCTCCTGCGCCGTGACCGGGACCGCTTCCACTTCGCGCTCGCCGGCGCGGTTCTCCACGCCCTCGCCCTCGCTACCTGGGCGGCCTGGGTGGCGCCGGCCAACGCGGTTCTGGCCACCTGGGAGCCGGGGCCGATCCCGGAGAACTTCCAGGCGATCCGCAACCGCTGGGAAACCGGCCACATGGCGGTGGCGGCCGTCAAGCTCTTCGGCTTCATGGCGACGGCGCTCGCGGTGGTGCGATCCCCAGGATGCCCGTGACGGGGCCTTGCCGTTCGGCGCCGCATCGCGCTAGCTGAGTGCCCGCATCTCGATGCCCACCATGACCGTCCGCAGCCGTCTCTCCCGCTCCCAGGCCCGCCGCATCGCGCTCGCCGCCCAAGGCCTCGCCGAGGCGCGGCCGGAGGCTCCGTCCGCCCGCCATGTGGCCCGGGCGCTCGCGCGCTCGCACCTGCTCCAGATCGATTCGGTCAACGTGCTGGTGCGGGCCCATTACATGCCGCTCTTCTCCCGGCTCGGTGCCTACGACCGGAGCCTGCTCGAAAGGACCGCCTATCATCCGAAAAAGCGCGGCGCCTTCGAGTACTGGGGGCACGAGGCATCCCTCATCCGGCTCGACCTGCATCCCCTGTTCCGCTGGCGCATGGCCCGGGCCGCCAGGGGCGAGGGCATCTACGGGGGCCTCGCCCGCTTCGGGCGCGAGAGGCGCGCCTTCATCGAGGAGGTGAGGCGCGAGATCGCCGAGCGGGGACCGTTGAGCGCGGGCGAGCTCAGCGGCGGTCACAAGGGCCACGGATCCTGGTGGGGCTGGAGCGACGGCAAGCGGGCGCTCGAATGGCTGTTCTGGGCCGGCGAGGTCACGACTGCGACCCGGCGCGGCTTCGAGCGGGTCTACGACCTGCCCGAACGGGTGCTGCCCTCCGGAACCCTGAACGCCCCGACGCCCACCGAGGAAGAGGCGCAGCGGGAACTGCTGCGGCTCTCGATCCGGGCGCTCGGCATCGCCAGCGAGCGCTGCCTGCGCGACTATTTCCGGCTCGAGCCCGCCGATGCGAAGGCGCGCATCCCGGAGCTGGTGGAGGCGGGCGACCTCGTGGTCGTCACGGTGGCGGGCTGGCCCGGACCGGTCTATCTCGACCCGCAGGCGCGACTGCCGCGGCGGGTCGAGGCGCGGGCGCTGGTGTCGCCCTTCGATCCCATCGTGTGGGAGCGCACCCGAACGGAGCGCCTGTTCGACTTCCGCTACCGGATCGAGATCTACACCCCGGCCGAGAAGCGGGAATACGGCTATTACTGCCTGCCCTTCGTACTCGGCGAGCACATCGTCGCCCGTCTCGACCTCAAGGCCGACCGCGTCGCCGGCCGGCTCGTCGTCCACTCGATCCATCCGGAGGACGCGGTGGCGCCGGAGGAGATCGCCGCGCCCTTGAGCGACGAGCTGCGCCTCATGGCCGGCTGGCTCGGCCTCGGCGACATCGCCGTGCCGAGGGGATGGCGGGCGCTGCTGGGCGTTTGAGGCCGCCCCACTCGCCAGATCGGTTGCCGCCCCCTATGTCTTTTGCGCCATGAACACCCTGACCACCCCGGCCACCCGCCTCTGGCTCCGCCTGCGCCTCAACGAGCTCGGTCCCCTGCTCTCGCTCGCAGGCGTGGGCTTCTTCGCCTGGGGCT
Organism: Microvirga sp.; assembly: GCA_035645535.1. Classification (GTDB taxonomy): domain Bacteria; phylum Pseudomonadota; class Alphaproteobacteria; order Rhizobiales; family Beijerinckiaceae; genus Microvirga. The sequence goes on from DASQMJ010000011.1 coordinate 7,301, forward strand.
TCATGGAACTTGCCGACGACGTGCGCGAAGGGGACACCCACGAACTCGACCGGAGCCTGCTCCTCGCCCTGCGCAACCCGGCGAACCTGGCCGATCCCATTGGGCCGGGCTGGCTCGAGGAGGCGGCGCGGGACATCACCGGGCTCGGCGGCTACGCGGTGCTGGCCGTCATCACCTGGACGGCGTGGGCCTATCTGATGATGGTGGGCAAGCGCGGCGCAGCCCTGCTGGTGCTGGTTTCCATCGTGGGCGGGACCCTGCTGTCGCACGGGCTCAAGCTCGGCTTCGAACGACCGCGACCCGATCTCGTGCCTCATGCGGCCCAGGTCTACACGGCAAGCTTCCCGAGCGGGCACGCCATGATGTCGGCCATCACGTTCCTGACCCTCGGGGCCCTGCTGGCCCGGGTCGAGAAGAGCCGACGGGTGCGTGCCTTCATCATGGGACTTGCGGTCTGCATGACCCTGCTGGTGGGCGCGAGCCGCGTCTATCTCGGCGTCCACTGGCCGAGCGACGTGCTCGCCGGCTGGTCCGTGGGCGCCGCCTGGGCTTCCTTATGCTGGTTCGTGGCCCTGCAGCTGCAGCGGCGCGGTCAGGTGGAGGATCCGGGCGAGACCTCCTCGCCCAAAGCCGAAAGCCCATGACCGCCGACGCGCAGCCGACCCGGAAGATCCCGCGCAAGGTCACGCCGGCCTATCTCCAGCGGGCCGCCATGGCGTATCTCGAGCGCTATTCCTCCTCGGCCGAGAACCTGCGGCGGGTGCTGCGCCGCAAGGTCGAAAAGCGCTGCCGCCTGCGCGGCGAGGATCCGGCGGAGTTTCACGACGCCATCGACGAGGTGGTGGCGAAGAGCCTGCGCAGCGGGCTCGTGGACGACACCCGCTACGCGGAGGCGCGCGTCGCCACCTTGCGGCGCCGCGGCGGCTCGGCCCGGGCCATTCAGGCGAAGCTCGCCGCCAAGGGCATCGACCGCGCGACCGTCGCCCAGGCCCTGGAGAGCCAGGAGGACGACGAGGAGACCGCCGCCCTGGCCTTCGCCCGCCGCCGCAAGCTCGGGCCGTTCCGGCCGGGCGAGCGGGCGCCCTACCGGGACAAGGACATGGCCGCGATGGCCCGCGCGGGCTTCCGGTTCGATGTGGCGCGGCGCATCATCGACGCCGAGGACGAGGGGTGAGGGCGCTCACACGGTCGCCAGCACCGCGAGGCCGGCCCCGAAGAGCAGGATCACCACGGCCGAATCGTAGCCCATCTTCATGATGGTCGAATCCTTGCGCTCGAGCAGGCCGACCATGAAGATGCCCACGAGGCTCGCGCCGAGCAGGGCGGATATCTGTTCGAAGCGGCCCAGCTCGCTGACCACGGGCCCGCCGGCGAAGAAGACGTCCGCCAGCAGGATCAGGGACAGGTTAACGAAGTTCGTGCCCAGGATCTGTCCGAAGGCCATCTCGTAGCGCCGCATGCGGATCGCCGTCGTGATGGAGCTCAGCTCCGGCATCGATGTCGAGATGCCTATGAGGGCGAAGCCCACCATTCCGGTGCCGAGCCCGGTCTGCTCCGCAATGGCGTCTCCTGTCTGGGACAGGGCGTAGCCCGCCACGAAGATGACGGCACCGAGGATGCCGGACCTGACCACGAGGGAGCGCAGCGGCATACCGCTTTCATGGTTCTCCTCTGTCTCCTCTTCCGTCTGAGGCTCGCCCTCGACGATCCATTGCGCCCGCCGGCCGTAGCTCGCCGAGAGCCAGAATGCCCCGATGCTCATGGCGCAGATCAGGACGGACCAGACCCCGACCCCGAGAACCGGCACGTCGCCGGCCGCGATCGCCGTCGCAACCGCGATGAGGACGAGGATGCACAGGGTCGCCATCATCATGGTGGAAGGCTTGGCGACCGCCGAGGTCAGGGCCTCCCGCCCGATGAAGGCGTCGGCGAGCGCCAGCAGCAGCACGTTGATGGCGGCACTGCCGAGAAGATTGTTGACCGCGAGCCCGGGATTGCCGGTCCAGGAGGAGGTGATGACGTTAGCGACCTCCGGCAGGGACGTGATGCCGCCCAGGAGCAGCATGCCGACGAATGCCTGGCCGAGCCCCGTCTTAAGTGCAATGGCATCGAGACTGACCGTCAGCCGCGTGCCAGCGCCCCAGACGCAGGCGGCCGCGAACGCGAAGATGAGGGCGTTGATCCAGAGAGGGTAGTCTTGCGCGTCGGACAGGGGCAAAGGCGGTTCTCCGGCGCAGTCTTTGACGCCGCCATGGGTCAGGCCGTTGAACGCGCGCTCTCCGGGCCTGTTCCGACCCCTCACGCGACCGTTAAGTCCGTTATGGACCTCCCTTCGGCTATCCGGTCCGGCCGGAAGCGAATACTCTCCTCGGAGCCCCGCCGACAGGCGGGGATCGTCGAGGAGGTGCACCGATGGACCTGGATCGCCGCTCATTTCTAGGCTCTGCCCTCGCGGCTCCCGCGCTCGTCCGCCCCGCCTGCGCCGCTTCGGATGCCGACGTGACGGCCGCGGTCACACGCTTTGCCGCAATCCCGGCCGCGTCGAGCTGCCTGGTGGAGGCGGACCGTCCCGAACGTCCCTGGAAGGTCGCCCATGCGCCCGACGCGACCCTGTTCGTCGGCAGCGCGGTCAAGACCTTCATCCTCGCCCAATACCTGCGCGACGTGGAGTCCGGGCGGCTCTCGGAGGACGAGCAGAAAACCATCGACGATGCCGTCCGGTCGCCCGGCAGCCCCGTGTTCCTGAACCTCGACGGGACGACGCCCGCCCGGAGCGTTCTGGAGGCGATGATCGCCCACAGCGACAACACCGCCACCGATGTGGCGCTGGGCGCCGTCGGCGTCGAGCGGGTGCGGGCCCTGATCGCGGAGGCCGGCCTGAGCCGGACGCGGATTCCGACCTCGACACGGCGGCTGTTCTCCTACCTGGCCGGAGCCGCGGAGGGCACCGACCTGGGCTGGGACGGCATGAACAGGGTGGCGGGCGGCTGGCTGCCGGGGACCGCCCGCTCGCCCATGAACGAGCGCGAGACGATGGTCAGCACCGCGGACGAGATGGTCCGCTGGTACCGGCGGGTCCTGAAGGGGGAGTTCTTCGAAGAGCCCGGGACGCTCACCGAGTTCAAGCGGATCCAGGCCATGGCGGATGCGATTTCGCTGGTCGTGCCGCCGGACACGGCCGCCTATGCGAAGGGCGGCAGCATCGATTGGCAGGATTTCCATTGCTTCAGTCTGCCGGGTCAAATGGTAGTGCGAGGCGTCCCGGTCACGTTCTGCTTCACGATCAACTGGGCGGGTCCCGACGACAGCGTTGCGCCGATGTTCGGGCACTTCCGCGAGAGGGTTGCCGACGTGCTGCAGAAGGCGGCCGCTGCCGTCGCCTGAGTCCTGCCGGACAGCGCGCCCCGACCTTCCTAAAGCAGCCCCGCGCCCACGTTCACCGCCAGCGCCAGGACCGTGGTGTTGAACAGGAATGCCAGGATGGTGTGGGCGAGCGCCAGGCGGCGCATCCGCTTCGACACGATGACCACGTCGGACGTCTGGGCGGCCGCCCCGAGGTTGAAGGCGAAATAGAGGAAGTCCCAGTAGTCGGGCCTGCCCTCGTGCGGGAACTTCAGCCCCTGCCGCTCGCCCGCGTCGCCGTAGAATTCGTGCGCGTAGTGGATGGCATAGATCGTGTGCACGAAGAACCAGGAGCACAGGATGGTGACGACCGCGACCGAGAGCCGGAGGGCCTGCTCGTCAGCCAGGGCGCCGTGGATGCCCTGCAGCTCCACCGCGATGGCCGCGAGGCTGGCGACGGCCGCCGCGAGGGTCAGGACGAGAACCGCCAGCGCCCCCTCGTCCTCTGACGCCGCGCGCTCCTGCATCTCGGCCGTCGAGGATCGGGCCGCCATGCTGCCCGCCAGGGCGAGGTAGCACAGGACCCCGGTGTCCCAGGCGGCGAGGAGCCGCGTGTTCACCTGCCATTCCGCCGGCATGGCCGCGTAGACGAGGACGCCCAGGAGGGCGGAACCGAGAAGGCGCGGACGCAGACGGGCCGGGAGGCGGGTCATGGGCAGGTCCTTCGTTGCAGGCAGGGGATCTGGCGCCTCATGCGGCCTGTCCTAGATGACGCAGCGTCACAACAACGGAGACGATCATGAACCGCAAGGCAAGAGCCGTCTGGCAGGGTACCGGCAAGGACGGGAGCGGCCATCTCACGGCCGATTCCGGCGTGCTGTCCAACACGCCCTACTCCTTCAAGACCCGCTTCGAGAACGAGAAAGGGACGAACCCCGAGGAGCTGATCGCTGCGGCTCACGCCGGCTGCTTCACCATGGCGCTCGCCTTCCAGCTCCAGGGCGCGGGCTTCAACCCGACGGAGCTCGCCACTGAGGCGGTGGTGACGATCGAGCAGGAAGGCGGCGGCTTCACGATCAAGAAATCGGCCCTCACCCTCAACGCCAACGTGCCCGGCATCGACCGGGGTAAGTTCGAGGAGCTCGCCCGCGCGGCGGAGAAGAACTGCCCGGTGTCGAAGGTGCTCAACGCCGAGATCACCATGGATTTCACCCTGGCGTGACGTCTCCGCTCTCCTCTACCGTCATGCCCGGCCTTGTGCCGGGCATCCACCTCTTCGATGCACGACGGGTCCCAAGACGTGGATGGCCGGGACGAGCCCGGCCATGACGAGGGGTAGAAAGACGATCCGTCGTCACATCGCCTTCTTGTAGGCCTCGATCACCGCCTGCCCGTCGGGGCCGGCTTTCTTCAGCCAGTCCTGGGTCAGCTGCTCGCCGATCTTCTGGAAGCCGGCCTTCAGCTCGGGGCTCGGAGGCTGGACCTTCATGCCCTTGGCGGCGATCTGCTCCATGTACCACTTGGTCTTGTCCTGGGCCATCTGCCAGCCGCGCTCCTCGGCCTTCTTGGCAGAGGCCAGAATCGCCTCTTGGGTCGGCTTGTCGAGGGCGTCGAAGGCGGCCTTGTTCACGAAGATCATGTTCTTCGGCAACCATGCCTGGGTGTCGTAGAAATGGGTGAGCGACTCCCACACCTTGGTGTCGTAGCCGGTGGCGCTCGACGACATGAAGGAATTGACCGCGCCCGTCGCGAGCGCCTGCGCCAGCTCCGCCGCCTGGATCGTCACCGGCTGCGCGCCGACGAGCTCGGCGATGCGGGCGGTGCCGACGTTGTAGGCGCGCCATTTCAGGCCCTTCATGTCGTCGACGGTGTTGATCTCCTTCTTGGCGAAGATCCCTTGCGGCGGCCATGGCACCGCATAGAGCAGCATCAGCCCCTGGCTCGCGAGCTTCTTCTCGATCGCCGGCTTCTGCGCCTCCCAAAGTTTCTTTGCCTGGTCGAAGGAAGTGGCCACGAAGGGCACCACGTCGAGGCCGTAGATCGGGTCCTCGTTCTCGTGGAGCGAGATGATCACCTCGCCGATCTGAGCCTGACCGGTCTGGACCGCACGCTTGATCTCGGGCGCCTTGAACAGCGAGGCGTTGGGATGGACGGTGATCTGCAGCTTGCCGCCGGTCGCCTCGCCCACGTCCTTGGCGAAGAGGCTCAGGTTCTCGCTGTGGAAGTTGTCGGCCGGGTAGGCGGCGGGCAGGTTCCACTTGGTCTGCGCCATGGCCGGCATGCTCATGGCGAGCGCAGCGGCGAGCCCCAGGCTCACGCGTGACAGGTATTTCATCGATTTCGTCTCCCTCTGTTGATATCCACCGTTCCTATTCCGGAAATGCGAGCTTCGGCAGATGAAGCGCGACTTCCGGGAACACCGTAATGATGGCCAGCGCCGCCACGAGCAGGAAGAAGAACGGCAGCGACGCCCGCGCGACCGTGAAGCTGTCGCGCCCGCTCATGTTCTGCAGCACGAAGAGATTGAAGCCCACCGGCGGCGTAATCTGCGCCATCTCGACCAGGATGATGAGAAACACGCCGAACCAGATCAGGTCGAAGCCGGCCTGCTTCACCATCGGCAGCACCACCACGGTGGTGAGCACGATCATCGAGATGCCGTCGATGAGGCACCCGAGGATGATATACATCACCGCCAGTGCCGCGATCAGTGTGTAGGGCGACAGGTTCTGCGCCTCGACCCAGGATGCGAGAGCAGCCGGTATGCCCGTGAACGCCATGGCGGCGGTGGTGAAGGCCGCGCCGGCGAGGATCAGCATGATGGTCACGGTGAGGCGCGTGGCGCTGAGCACGCTTTCCTTGAAGGTCTCCCAGGTCAGGGTGCCCGACCACCAGGCGAGCGCGAGCGCGCCGAGCACGCCCCAGGCGGCGCATTCGGTGGCGGTCGCCCAGCCGAGGAGCAGGGCCGCGAAGATCAGGGCGATCAGCAGGAGCACCGGGAAGAGCCGGGCGGATTGGCGCAGCTTGAAGGCGAGGGTCGTGCGCGGCTCGCGCGCCGGCGTGCGCTTCGGGTTGAGAAGCGACCAGACGAGGATGTAGCCCGAATAGAGCCCCATCACCACGAGGCCCGGCAGGAAGCCGGCGAGAAAGACCTGGATCACCGACACGTTGGCGGCGATGGCGTAGACCACCATCGGGATCGAGGGCGGGATGAGGAGGCCCAGCGTGCCGGCGCCCGCGAGGCTGCCCAGCGCCATCATGTCGTCGTAGCCGCGCTTCTTCAGCTCCGGCAGGGCGATCTTGCCGATGGTGGCGCAGGTGGCGGCGGAGGAGCCCGACACCGCCGCGAAGACGCCGCAGCCGACCACGTTCACGTGCAGGAGCCGCCCCGGGAGCCAGTTGAGCCAGGGGGCCAAGCCCTGGAACATCTGCTCGGAGAGCTTCGTGCGGAACAGGATCTCGCCCATCCAGATGAAGAGCGGCAGGGCCGCGAGGGTCCAGGAGGCGGAGCTCGACCAGACCGTCGTGGCCAGCACCGGCCCGATGGGCACCGAGGTGACCGTCATGGCCGCGAAGCCGACCACGAGGAGTGCGATGCCGATCCAGACCCCGAAGGCGAGGAGCACTGCGAGAAGGCCGAACAGGATGGCGGCGGTTGTGACGAGGCTGAGATCGGCCAGCATGGTTCAAATCCCGCTCTCGGCCGCGCGCTCCACCACCTCCTCGGGCGTGGCCGGCGGCGGACGCTCGTAGCGGGGCGCGTGTCCCGTCAGCACGTGGACGAGCTCGTCGAGGAAGGCGATGCTCAGGATCGCGAGGCCGGCCGAATAGCCGAGCTGCGGAATCCAGAGCGGAACGGCGACGACGCCCTGGGACATGTCGTTGAAGCGGAAGCTGTCGTAGGTCATGCCCACCGCGTGCCAGGCGAAGTAGGCGATGACGGCGAACCCCAGGAGCAGGCATAGGATCTCGCCCCCGCGCCGCAGGCCGGCAGGCAGACGCTCGATCACCAGGCCGACGCGGATCAGGTCGCCCGACTTGAAGGTATGCGCCAGCCCCAGGAATGCCATCGCGGCCATGGACCAGGCGGCGAAGTCGTCTCCTGCCGGAATGTTGACGCCGACCTCGCGCCCGAGCGACAGGCCCATCATGAGCAGGAAGATGATGATGAGGAACACCCCCGCGAGGTAGCCGGCGACGCGATAGAGACCATCGAGCAGGGTTCGGATCATGCAGGTACAAGGTCTCTCGTTGCGTGTTCAGGAGGAGATTACCGCCGCCCGCAACGGGCACAAGGGCTTCTGACGGTATGAATGCACAAGCGGCCGGCCTCGTGCCCAGCTCTTGGGTACGGGGCCGCGTGCGACGTCCCGCCCGCTCCGGGCATCTCGCCCTGAATCCCGATCCGTGCTAGAACAAAAAGAGAACGATTTGCGGGAACCCCATGGACGAGAAGCTCACCAAGAAGCTGCGCATCCTGGCGGATGCTGCGAAATACGACGCCTCCTGCGCCTCCTCCGGCGCGCCCAAGCGCAAGGCCGATCCGGACGGTCTCGGCTCGACGACCGGCGCCGGGATCTGCCACGCCTACACGCCGGACGGACGATGCGTGTCGCTGCTCAAGATCCTCCTGACCAACTACTGCCTGTTCGACTGCGCCTATTGCGTGAACCGGCGCTCGTCCAACGTGAAGCGGGCGAAGTTCTCCGTCGACGAGGTGGTGACGCTCACGGTCGAGTTCTATAAGCGCAACTACATCGAGGGCCTGTTCCTCTCCTCGGGCATCATCCGCTCGCCCGACCACACGATGGAGCAGATGCTGCTGGTGGCCAAGAAGCTGCGCCGCGGTCACGGCTTCCGCGGCTACATCCACCTCAAGAGCATCCCCGAGGCGAGTCCCTGGCTCATCGAGGAGGCGGGCCTGTGGGCCGACCGGCTCTCGATCAACCTGGAGCTGCCCACCGAGAAGAGCCTGGAGCGCCTCGCGCCCGAGAAGGACGGCGCCTCCATCGAGGGCGCCATGGCGCAGATGCACGAGCGCATCCTGGAGGCTCAAGAAGAACGCCGCCATTTCTCGCCCGCGGGCCAGTCGACGCAGATGATCGTCGGCGCCGACGAAACCACCGATGCCGACGTGCTGCGCACCTCAGCCAGGCTCTACGGGCACTACGACATGCGGCGCGTGTACTACTCCGCCTTCAGCCCGATCCCGGATGCGAGCGCCGTCCTGCCGCTCAAATCCCCGCCGCTCATGCGCGAGAGCCGGCTCTACCAGGCCGATTGGCTGCTGCGCTACTACGGCTTCGACGTGGACGAGATCGCCTCGGGCGGCGAGAAGGGCATGCTCGACCTCGAGGTCGACCCGAAGCTCGCCTGGGCGCTCAAGAACCGCCACCTCTTTCCCGTGGACGTCAACATCGCCGAGCGCGAGATGCTGCTGCGCGTGCCCGGACTCGGCATGCGCGCCGTCGACAAGATCGTGGTGGCGAGAAAGCACACGCGGCTTCGCCTGGAGGACGTCGCCCGCCTGACCTCGGGGCTGAAGCGGGCGCGGCCCTTCCTCATCGCCGCCGACCATCACCCGCAGGGGCATCTCGATGGCCTCGACCTGCGCGAGCGGCTGATCGAGAAGCCCGAGCAATTGAGCTTGTTCGCATGAGCCTCCATCGCATCACCCTTCGCAACGGCGCGGATCTCGACGGCTTCCGACGGGCCGTGCGCCGGCTCGTCCACGAGGAGTTGGCGCCCCAGCACGTGGTGTTCGCCGTCGAGGAGGAGCCGGACCTGTTCGGCGGCGCAGCGGACGGAGATGCACCGCCGGTGTCCCTGCCGCGCTCCCTCGCCGAGATGATCGGTCGCGTGGTCTGCCACCGGGACCCGGAGCGCTACGCCCTGCTCTACCAGCTCGTCTGGCGGGTGCTGAACGGCGAGCGCGAGTTGCTCGACGTGGCCACCGACCCGCTCGTGCACCGGCTGGAGCTGATGGCGCGGGCCGTCCGGCGCGACCTGCACAAGATGCACGCATTCGTGCGCTTCCGCCGGGTCCGCGGCGCGATCCCTGAGCGCTTCGCCGCCTGGTTCGAGCCCGACCATTTCATCCTGGAGGCCGCCGCGCCCTTCTTCGTCGACCGCTTCCGGTCCCTCGACTGGACGATCCTGACGCCCATCGGGTCCGTGCACTGGGACGGGGCAACCCTCGCCTATGGCCCGCCCGCCCGGCGCGAGGACGCCCCCGCCGATGACGAGTTCGAGGACGGCTGGCGCGGCTATTACGAGAGCGTGTTCAACCCGGCACGCGTCAACCCCGTCGCCATGCGGGCCGAGATGCCCAAGAAGTACTGGCGCAACATGCCGGAGGCGCTCGCCATCCCGGGCCTGATCCAAACCGCCTCCCAGCGCGTTGAACGGATGATCGAACAGGAGGCGACGATGCCCGCGAAACGCACCCCCGAGCGCGCCCTCGAGGCCATGTGGGACCAGGAGCCCAAGACGCTCGCCGAGCTGAATGCCATCATCGCCAAGGCCGGCCCGCTGGTGCCCGGCGCCACCCAGGCCGTGTTCGGGGAAGGTCCGGACCATGCCGACATCGCCTTCGTGGGCGAGCAGCCTGGGGACCAGGAAGACCTGCAGGGCCGGCCCTTCGTGGGACCGGCCGGGAAGCTCCTGACCAGGGCCATGACCGAGGCGGGCATCGACCGCGGCCATGCCTACCTCACCAATGCGGTGAAGCACTTCAAATTCGAGCAGCGCGGCCACCGGCGCATCCACTCCAAGCCCACGGCCGGCGAGGTCAAGCACTACCGTCCCTGGCTCATGAAGGAGCTTGAGCTGGTCCGCCCGAAGCTGGTGGTGGCGCTGGGCGCCACGGCGCTTCTGGCGCTCACCGGCAAGGCGACGCCGATCGCCCGCTCCCGCGGCCGGGCGAAGTTCGGCGAATGGCAGGGCTATGTGACGGTGCACCCGTCCTATCTGCTGCGCCTGCCCGACGAGGAGACGAAGCGGGAGGCCTACGCGGCCTTCCTGGCGGATCTCCGCCGCATCCACGACTTGGCCCAGGCCGATCCGGACACGGGCGAGCTGCCGCTCGCGGCCGAGTAAACTTCACGCGTTTTCGGACCGGGACGCGGTGGTCGGGATCTCCGGCGAGCCCGGCTCGGTCGGACACCACTGGTCGACCTCCTCGCCCCGATGCTGCCGCTGCCGGTCGAGACGGCGCATCACGGGCGTGACCGTGGTGCCGTGCAGGAGGATCGAGATCAGCACGATGAGGCCCGTGGTGCTCCAGAGCAGGTCGGGAGCCTCGAACTTGGCGTGCCCGAGTCCATAGGCGAGGTAATAGGCCGAGCCGAGACCGCGGATGCCGAAGAAGCTGATCACCGCCTTCTCGTCGCGGCGTTCGTCGCGGCCGAGCAGGCTCAGCCACCCGCTCAACGGGCGCACCAGGAACACCGCCAGAATCGCGAACACGGCGGCTTCCAGGGTGAGTGCCCGCAAGAGCCCCCCATCGGCGATCGCTCCGCCGAACATCACGAGCAGCACCATCATGAAGAGCCGCTCGAGCTGCTCGACGAAGTCGTGGAGCTTTTCGTGGTATTCGTGGTGCCGCTCGACTGAGCGCAGGCCCAGCGCCGCCACGAACACGGCCAAGAAGCCGTAACCGTGGGCCATTTCCGTGAGCCCGTAGGCGAGGCAGGTGATGCCCAGGGCCACGAAGCCGTCGCCGGTGCGGGAGAGCCTGGCCCGGTTGGGGAGGCGGAAGGTCAGCCAGCCGAGGACACGGCCCACGACCCAGCCGACCACGAGCCCGGCCCCGAGCTTCCAGACCACGTCGATCGTGAACCAGTCGATGAGCCAGGGTTTCCCGGTCTCGGCCGCGAGCGCGAGCGCGATGGCAAGATTGACGAAGGGGAAGGCGAGCCCGTCGTTGAGGCCCGCCTCCGAGGTGAGGGTGAAACGCACCTCGTCCTCCAGGCCCTCGCCCGGCGGCCCGACCTGCACGTCGCTCGCCAGGACCGGATCGGTGGGCGCCAGGGCCGCAGCGAGCAGAATCGCGGTCGCCGCCCCGAGGCCGAGAAGCAGATGGGCCAGCACCGCCAGGGCCGCGATGGTGAGCGGCATGGCGATCCCCAGGAGGCGCCAGGTCAATGCGCAGCTTGCCCATGCAAGCGGCCGGTCGAGCTTGAGCCCTGCGCCCATGAGGGCGATCAGGACCACGAACTCCGTCAGCCGCTCCGCGACCTCCAGATGCTCCTGCGGATGGGGCGCCACTCCAGGAACCTCTGGGATCGAGAACAGAACCGCCCCCAGGCCGACGCAGAAGATCGAGAGCGAAAGCGGCAGCTCCTTCAGGAGCATGGGCAGCCAGGCCGTGAGCAGCACGACGGCCCCGAACCCTGCAAGAACGACCACGTAGGAATCCATAAGGCGTGTGCAACGCGGCACGGATTCAGGCGGTTCCAGACCCTCATGGGTTAACCGCCCCTAAACCCGCCACAATTACCGTGCTCCAGAACATGCAAGGCCGGAACATGCCGGTCGCATGGACAAGGGGTTTTGGTTTTGGCGAACGGACGTGACCGGCGGGAGCCGGTTTTCGATGCGCCCGCCGCCAGCGCGGGGGAGCTGGATTTTCGCCTCTCGCCTGAGGACCGGGCAGGGAGCACCATGGCACGACAGCACGCTTCTCGCGGCGGCAGATCCGGCAGGACGGGCGGAGGCGCCCCGCGGAAGAGCCCCAAGCGCCGGCGCGGCGGCCGTTCCATCCTGGGCCGGCTGTTCTATGCGGGCGTGGTCCTTTGCCTCTGGGGTGTCATCGCCGTCGGGGGCGTGGTGGCCTATTACGCCGCCCAGCTGCCGCCCATCGACCAGCTCACCGTTCCGAAGCGCCCCCCCAACATCGCCATCCTGGCGAGCGACGGCTCGCTCCTGGCCAACCGGGGCGAGACGGGCGGACGCACGGTCACGCTCAAAGAACTGCCTCCATATCTGCCGAAGGCCTTCGTGGCCATCGAGGACCGGCGCTTCTACGACCATTTCGGCATCGACCCCATGGGCATTGCCCGGGCGATCTACCGCAACCTCAATCGGGGCGGCGTCTCCCAGGGCGGCTCCACCCTCACGCAGCAGCTCGCCAAGAACCTCTTCCTCACCCAGGAGCGCACGGCCTCCCGCAAGATCCAGGAGGCGATCCTGGCGCTATGGCTCGAGCGCAACTACACCAAGGACCAGATTCTCGAACTCTATCTCAACCGGGTCTATTTCGGCGCCGGCGCCTACGGGGTCGAGGCCGCGGCGCAACGCTACTACGGCAAGTCCGCCCGCAACGTGTCGCTCTCGGAGGCGGCCGTGCTGGCTGGCCTCGTCCAGGCTCCGTCGCGCCTCGCCCCGAACCGCAACCCGGAGGCCGCCCAGGCCCGCGCGGAGCTGGTGATCGCCGCCATGAACGAGCTCGGCTTCATCACGCCGGGCATGACCAAGACGGCGCTCGGCGAGCCGGCGCGGCCCGTGCGCCAGCAGGGCGCGGGCTCGGTCAACTACGCGGCGGACTACGTGATGGACGTGCTCGACGACTTCGTCGGCACCATCGAGTCCGACATCGTGGTCGCAACCACCATCGACCCGGCGCTCCAGGCGGCGGCCGAACGCGTCCTCGTGGAGGAGCTCGACGCCAAGGGCCAGAAGCTCAACGTGAGCCAGGGCGCCCTGGTTGCCCTGCAGCCCGATGGAGCCCTCAGGGCCCTGGTCGGCGGCCGGAACTACGAATCGAGCCAGTTCAACCGGGCCACCGTCGCCCGCCGCCAGCCGGGCTCGTCCTTCAAGCCCTTTGTATATCTGGCGGCCATCGAGCGCGGCTACACCCCCGACATGGTGCTTGAGGACGCCCCCGTCAGCTACGGGCGCTGGACGCCGCAGAACTACGACCGCAAGTATCGCGGGCCCGTCTCCATGCGCGATGCGCTGGCGCTGTCGCTGAACACCACGGCGGTCAAGCTCAACATGGAGGTCGGCCCGAAGAACGTGGTGCAGACGGCGCAGCGGCTCGGCATCTCGTCCCCCCTCCAGGCCAACGGCTCGCTGGCGCTCGGCACCTCCGAGGTGACGCCGCTCGAGCTCGTCTCCGCCTATGCGGCCTTCGCCAACGGCGGCAACGGGGTCATCCCCTACGTTATCACCCAGGTGAAGACCACGGACGGCAAGCTCATCTACAAGCGTCCGGCCGGCGGGGGCCTGGGCCGCGTCATCGACTCCTCCGCCGTCGCCATGATGAACGACATGATGCACAACACCTTTGTGGTCGGCACGGCCCGGAAGGCGCAGATCCCCGGCTGGACCCTGGCCGGCAAGACCGGCACGACCGACGATTACAAGGACGCTTGGTTCGTGGGCTTCACCGGCAACCTTGTGGCCGGCGTCTGGCTCGGCAACGACGACGGCGCCCTCACCAAGCGCGTGACCGGCGGCAACCTGCCGGTGGAGGTCTGGCACAACTTCATGAAGATTGCCCTGAAGGACAAGCAGCCCGTGCCGCTGCCCGGCCAGGACTACTTCCGCACGCCCGCCGACGTGCCGGTGGCGGATGCCGGGGCCGATCCCCGCTATGCCGCCGCGCAATCCGGCGACAGCAGCTGGATCCCGCCCGCCCCGCAGGCTCAGGCGCGCGCCCGGGGCGAGAAGAACTTCCTGGAGCGGCTGTTCGGGCTGTGAGGCGCGGGTAGCCCGATCACTCCTTGAGGGAGCGCGCGCGGCCCGTCGCGAGGAACACGACGAGCGCCAGCACGCCCGTGGTGGCGATGGCGGCGGGCAATGGCAGGGCCGAGGCGTCCAGCCCCTGTCCGAGCAGGATCCCGAGGATTGCCGCGAAGGTCATCTGGCAGATGCCCAGCAGCGACGAGGCCGCCCCGGCGCGGCCCGGAAACGGCATCAGGGCCGAGGCCATGGCCTGCGGCATGGTGAGGCCCACCCCGAGCCCGTAGATCGCCATCGGCCCGGTGATGGCGAGCGAGGACGGGAGGCCTGCGAGCACCAGCGCGAGCATAAGGACGCCGCCGAGGGCGAGGGCCATCACGCCGAACCGGATCGTGCCATCGAGCCCGCGCGGCCCGACCAGACGCTGCGCCAGGGTGGTGCCGGCGATGAAGCCGACGACCACGAAGGCGAAGGAGAACGCATAGGCGAGCTCACTCAGGCCGTAGAGGCCCTGGAGCACGAAGGACGAGCCGGAGATGAAGGCGAAGAGGCCGCCATAGGCGAGCATCGACAGGGCCACGTAGGCCCGGTAGCCCCGGTGCCGCAGCAGAACCCCGAATCCCTTCAGAATGGACAGGAACGAGATCGGCACCTCGGATTTCGCCCGGATGCTCTCTGGCAGGCGTAAGCTCACGGTCGCCGCCAGGGCGAGGCCGCACAGGATCATGACCCCGAAGGTGACGCGCCAGGTGGCGAATTGCGCGATCAGGCCGCCGAAGACCGGCGCGACGGCCGGCACCACGCCCATGATCGTGCCCATGCGCGACAGCTCGCGCCCCGCCCGGGGCCCCTCGTAGAAGTCGCGCACAATGGCGCGCCCGAGCACGATGGGACCGGAGGCCCCGAGGGCCTGGACGAAGCGGGCGCCGACCAGGACCTCGATGGTGGGCGCGAGCGCGCAGACGAGGCTCGCCAGGGTGAACAGGCCGAGACCGAAGAGCAGGACGGGCTTGCGCCCGACCCGGTCCGACACCGGCCCGTAGAAGAACTGGCCCGCCGCGAAGCCGAGCAGGAAGGCCGAAAGCGTCAGCTGGGCCTCGCCCGCCGTCGCCCCGAAGCCGCCTGCGATGGCCGGAAGGGACGGCAGATACATGTCCGTCGAGAGGGGGCCCAGGGCGGTGAGAAGCGCCAGGACGACGGTGAGGGCGAGAGTGTCGGGCTTGAGCATGG
>DASQMJ010000012.1:0-6462 GCA_035645535.1 Microvirga sp.
TGTCGCCGCTCCGGCTTCTTGATGTGGGCTCGCCCGCTCCTCTGCAAGGAGCGGGCGTTTCGTTGTCCGTTACGCCGCGAGCTGGCGCAGGACGTAGTGGAGGATGCCGCCGTTGCGGAAGTACTCCAGCTCGTCGAGCGTATCGATGCGGCAGATCACCGGCACGTTCCTCACCTGGCCGTCGGCGGAGGTGATCTCCAGCTGCAGGCGCTGGCGCGGCTTGAGGTCGCCCGCGAGGCCGCGGATCGTCACCGTCTCGTCGCCCTTGAGGCCCAGCGACGCCCAGGAGGTGTCGCCCTCGAACACGAAGGGAGCCACGCCCATGCCGACCAGGTTCGAGCGGTGGATGCGCTCGAAGCTCTCAGCCACCACGGCGCGCACGCCGAGGAGGTTCGTGCCCTTCGCGGCCCAGTCGCGGGACGAGCCGGTGCCGTATTCCTTGCCGGCCAGCACCACGAGCGGCACGCCCTCCTGCTGGTAGCGCATGGCGGCGTCGTAGATGAACATCCGCTCGCCCGAGGGGTGATGGATGGTGTAGCCGCCCTCGACCACGTTGCCGTTCTCGTCCTTCACCATCTGGTTCTTGATGCGGATGTTGGCGAAGGTGCCGCGCATCATGACCTCGTGGTTGCCGCGCCGGGTGCCGTACTGGTTGAAGTCGGCCACCGCGACCTGGTGCTCCTGCAGGTACTTGCCGGCCGGAGAGGACGCCCGGATGTTGCCCGCGGGCGAGATGTGGTCGGTGGTGATCGAGTCGCCGAACAGGCCCAGGATGCGCGCGTTCACGATGTCCGTGACGGGCTTGGGCTCCTTGGTCATGCCCTCGAAATAGGGCGGGTTCTGCACGTAGGTCGAGCCGATGTCCCACTCGAAGGTCAGGCCCGGCTCCACCGTCACCTTCCGCCAGTTCTCGTCGCCCGAGAACACGTCGGCGTAGCGGGTCTTGAACAGCTCGCTCGTGATGTTGCGCTCGATGAACTCCTGCACCTCGGTCGAGGAGGGCCAGATGTCCTTGAGATAGACCGGCTGGCCGTCCGAGCCCGTGCCGAGGGGATCCTTGGTCAGGTCCACCAGCATGGAGCCGGCGATCGCATAGGCCACCACGAGGGGCGGGGAGGCGAGGTAGTTCGCCCGCACGTCCGGGTTCACGCGGCCCTCGAAGTTGCGGTTGCCCGACAGCACCGACACGGCGATCAGGTCGTTGTCGTTGATCGCTTTCGAGATGTTCTCAGGCAGTGGGCCCGAGTTGCCGATGCAGGTGGTGCAGCCGAAGCCGACCAAGTTGAAGCCGAGCGCATCGAGGTCGCCCTGCAGGCCGGCCTTCCTGAAGTATTCCTCGACGATCTGCGAGCCGGGCGCCAGCGAGGTCTTCACCCAAGGCTTGGACTTCAGGCCCTTCCTGACCGCGTTGCGGGCGAGCAGCCCCGCGCCGATCATTACGCTCGGGTTGGAGGTGTTGGTGCAGGAGGTGATCGCCGCGATCACCACGTCGCCGTGGCCGAGATCGTAGTTGGCGCCGTCCACCTTCACGCGCTTGCCGATCTCCTGCGCCTTGCGGAACTCCTTCTCCATGGCGCCGAGGAACTCGGTCCTGGAGGTGTCGAGCGTCACGCGGTCCTGCGGGCGCTTGGGGCCTGCAAGCGAGGGCACCACGTCGCCCAGATCCAGCTCGAGGGTGTCGGTGAAGACCGGATCCGGCGTCTCGGCCGTGCGCCACATGCCCTGAGCCTTGGCATAGGCCTCCACGAGGGCGATGCGCTCGTCCGTGCGGCTCGTGGTGCGCAGGTACTCGATCGTACGCTGGTCGATCGGGAAGAAGCCGCAGGTGGCGCCGTATTCGGGCGCCATGTTGCCGATGGTGGAGCGGTCCGCCACGGTCATGTCGGTGAGGCCGGGGCCGAAGAACTCCACGAACTTGCCGACCACGCCCTTCTTGCGCAGCATCTGGGTAACGGTGAGCACCAGGTCCGTGGCCGTCACGCCTTCTTTCAGCTTGCCGGTGAGCTTGAAGCCGATCACTTCGGGAATGAGCATGGAGACCGGCTGGCCGAGCATGGCGGCCTCCGCCTCGATGCCGCCGACACCCCAGCCGAGGACCGCGAGACCGTTCACCATGGTGGTGTGCGAATCGGTGCCGACGAGCGTGTCCGGATAGGCGATCTCCTCGCCCGAGGCGGTGTCCTTGCGGGTCCAGACCGTCTGCGACAGGAACTCGAGGTTGACCTGATGGCAGATGCCGGTGCCGGGGGGGACCACCGAGAAGTTCTCGAACGCGGTCTGGCCCCACTTCAGGAAGCGGTAGCGTTCGCCGTTGCGCTGGTATTCCAGCTCCACGTTGCGGTCGAAGGCGCGCGGCGTGCCGAACTCGTCGACGATCACCGAGTGGTCGATGACGAGGTCGACGGGAACGAGCGGGTTGATCCGGCGCGGGTCGCCGCCGAGGTTCTTCATGGCGTCGCGCATGGCCGCGAGGTCCACCACGGCCGGCACGCCGGTGAAGTCCTGCATCAGGACGCGGGCGGGCCGGTAGGCGATCTCCTTCTCGGCCTTGCCGCGGTTGTCGAGCCACTCGGCGACGGCCTGGATGTCCTGCTTGGTGACGGTGCGCCCATCCTCGTAGCGGAGCAGGTTCTCGAGCAGCACCTTCATGGAGAAGGGCAGCTTCGAGATGCCGTTAAGGCCGTTCTTCTCGGCCTCGGCGAGGGAGTAATAGGTATAGGTCTTGTCGCCGACCTGGAGGGTCTGGCGGGCATTGAAGCTGTTGAGCGTCACGGCGAATCCTCGCGTGCATTGGGTTACGAACATGTGTTCGGCCGAAAGCGCGATAAGCGCGCGCCGCTCCGGGGGCGCCCGGACAGGGGAGAAGCGCGCGAGGCGGATTGGACGCCTTGGCGCGCGGCGCAGCCAGGGGTGCTATAGATCATTTCGACCGACCCCGCTACACGGTTTAGAACCATTCTGGGGTGCAATCAGGGCAGGGGTCTAAAAGGTTTGCGTCTGAGCGTTAACGATTTGGCCTGCGACCGGGGGGAGCGGCGCATCTTCAGCGGCGTCTCCTTCACGCTGCTGCCAGGGGAGGTCCTGGTGGTCACCGGCCGCAACGGGGCCGGGAAGTCGACCCTGCTCGAACTGCTGGCCGGGCGCCTCCGGCCGGCGGCCGGCGAGGTGCTGCTCGCCGAGGCCGGCGACCGCACCCTGCCCGAATGCCTGCACTATGTGGGCCACCGGGACGCCCTCAAGAGCGCCCTGACGGCGCGGGAAAACCTGGATTTCGCCCGCGACTTCCTCGGCGACCCGGCCCTCGACCCGCGGGAAGCCCTGGAGGCGGTGGGCCTCGCTCACGCGGCCCGGCTGCCGGTGGCCTATCTCTCGGCCGGCCAGCGCCGGAGGATCGCGCTCGCCCGCCTGCTCGTGGCGCACCGGCCCCTCTGGCTCCTCGACGAGCCGACCTCGGCCCTCGACACGGCCTCGCAGGAGAACCTGCTCCGCCTCATGGAGGAGCACCGGGAACGCGGCGGCGTGGTGATCGCCACCACGCATGCGCCGCTTGCCTTGAAAGACGCGAAGACGGTCCGGATCGAGCGGGCCGCGGCCCCGTCCGAGGCCTCGGCATGATTCGCTCGTTTCGAGCCCTCCTGGTCCGCGACCTCAAGCTCGCCGCTCGGGTCGGCGGCTCGGGCATGATGGGGCTGGTGTTCTTCCTGGCCATCGTGACCCTCATCCCCTTCGCGCTCGGGCCCGACCTCAACCTCCTGTCGCGAATCGGCCCTGCGATCCTGTGGATCGCGGCCCTGCTGGCGACGCTGATCGGCCTCGACCGGCTGTTCCAGGCCGATCAGGAGGACGGCTCCCTCGATCTCCTGCGCCTGGCGCCGGTTCCGCTGGAGGTGGTGGTCTTCGCCAAGGTGGCGGCCCACTGGCTCGTCACCGGCCTGCCGCTGGCGCTCGCGGCCCCTTTCCTTGGCCTCCTCGTGGCGCTCTCGCCGGAAGGCATGCTCGCCATGGTGGCGACGCTGCTGGTCGGCACGCCGGCGCTCACCTTCGTCGGAGCGGTCGGGGCGGCGCTCACCGCATCGCTCCGGCGCGGCGGCCTGATCCTGGCGATCCTGGTGCTGCCCTTCATGATCCCGACCCTGATCTTCGGGGTCTCGGCCGCCAATGCGGCGGTGGGCGGCACGGTGCCGTTCATGACCCCGTTCCTGATCCTCGTGGCCCTGTCCCTCTTCGCGGCGGTCGTCGGCATCGTGGGCGCGGCGGCGGCACTCCGGTCGGGGGAGTGACGGAGCTAACGTCCCAAAGCCGCCTCGAAGGTTTCCTCGATGGCGGTCTTGCCGTCGCGCAGGACCCGGTAGCTCGCCCTATAAATTCCCGGCTCGAAGGCTCCCTTCGCGTTCCGCACCCCGGCGAACATCATCCATTGCGCCTTGTCCCGGTCGAGGGGCGGCGCCTTGTTCTCCGCCAGCACCTTTCCGTCGGGCGCCAGGACGGTGAGGACCTGCTCGTCGCCTCCCTTGAGGCCGATGGCGCGCACGAAGGCGACCAGCGCGGGCGAGTCCGTGGTGAGTTTCCCGCGGCCGGCCTCGCCGGATTCGATCTCCTCCATCTTCACGGGCCCGGCGGCGAAGCCCCGGTTCAGCACGGTGCCGGGCCGGTAGGCGAGGGCGTCGCGGGTCGCGGGCTCCCATAAGGAGGTGCCGCCGCCGCAGGATTTCTCCGGCGCCCCGTAGGCGAAGGGGTCCACCACCTTGCCGTCCTTGCGGACGGTGAAGTGCAGGTGCGGGAACTCGGTCATGCCGGACAGGCCGATCCGGCCGAGCTTGTGGCCCGTCGTCACCATGTCGCCGGGCTTCACCGCGAGGCTGCCCTTGGCCATGTGGCAGTACTGGGTCTCCCAGCCCTCGCCGTGGTCGATCACGAGGCCATTGCCGCATTCCGTGTTCTGGACGCTCTCGCGCCCGCGGCCCCGGATGGACACGTCCTCCATCCCGTCGCGCACCCGCAGCACCTTGCCGGCAGCGGCCGCGACCACGTCCACCCCCGCCTTCTGGGCGGCGGTGGACGGCACCCGGATGTCGGTGCCCGTATGGCCCTCGTAGGTGAGCGTGCCGCACTGGTAGTCCTGGGCGGCCGGGGAGGGGTCCCGGTCCACGTAGTGCTGGATCGCGCAGGTGGAGCCGATCTCGCAGGCCACCGGCAGGCGCAAGGTGACCGTCTGGGCCGTGGCCGGGCCGGCACACAGAAGGGCGAAGGCGAGAAGGCCGGTCGAACGAAGACGCATGGAAGCTCCCTGACAAGGATGCGGAACCATTCCGCCCCAGCATGGCGGATCGAAGGCGTCCGGTCATGGAGAAAAATTTCAGATCCGAGCTTACAAAGGCGCGGTCTGCTACGCATAATCCCGTATTGCGCGTCCGCGCCGGGGATGAGAAGGAGAGCCGTTCATAGAGCATCGTGCGGAAAAGTGGATCCGGTTTTCCGCTTAGACGATGCTCTCATGTGAAGAGAAAGCATCGGATCGATCCAAAAGTGCAAATCCACTTTTCACGTCCGATGCTTTGACGAAATCGTTATTCGGCCTGCGGCGACCGATGCGTTGCAGGGGCCGCGCAGGACGGCTACATCGATCCCATGATCCGTGAACTCGCCAATCCGACCCGCTTCATGAGCCTCAGCGGCCGGCTGCTGCCCTGGGTCGGCGGGCTGGCGGCGGTTCTGTTCGCGGTCGGCCTCTACATGGTCTGGTTCCGGGCGCCGGCGGACTACCAGCAGGGCGAGACGGTCAAGATCATGTACCTGCACGTGCCGGCCGCGTGGCTGTCGCTGTTCTTCTACATGATCATGGCCACTTCGGCGCTCGGCACCCTGGTCTGGCGTCACCCGCTGGCCGACGTGTCGCAGAAGGCCGCCGCCCCCATCGGGGCCGCGTTCACGCTGATCTGCCTCGTAACCGGATCCCTCTGGGGCAAGCCCATGTGGGGCACCTACTGGCAGTGGGACGCGCGCCTCACCTCCATGCTGGTGATGCTCTTGATCTATCTCGGCATCCTGGCCTTGTGGCGCGCCATCGAGGAGCCGAACCGGGCCGCCAGGGCCGTGTCGATCCTGACGCTGGTCGGCGCCGTCAACGTACCCATCGTCAAGTTCTCGGTCGACTGGTGGAACACCCTGCACCAGCCGGCCTCCGTGTTCCGCCTCGGCGGCCCGACGATCCATTCCTCCATGCTGATCCCGCTCCTGGTGATGGCCTTGGCCTTCACCCTGCTGGGCGTCGCCCTGCATCTTGCCGGCATGCGCACCGAGATCCTGCGCCGCCGGGTCCGCACGCTCACCATCCTCGAGGCCGAGCGCCTCGACGCACAGGCCGCCTGATGAGCCAGCACGCCTTCTTCATCCTGTCCTCCTATCTGGTCACGGCCCTGGTGATCGCGGGGCTGATCGTCCGCGCCTTCGTCGATCACCGCG
>DASQMJ010000013.1:0-7152 GCA_035645535.1 Microvirga sp.
ACGGCCGCCTTCGCGCCGGAGCCGTCCTGGTCGTAATAGAGCTTGGCCTTCCGCGGGTCGTAGAAGACGTAGTCGTTCTTGTCCTTGGCATGGTCGCCAACGGTGAAGAACGCCTTCTTCAGCTTCGCCGGGTTGTCCTCGCTGCCTTTGCGGCCCAGCTTCGCGAACACCGCGTTACCGAGGAAGATCGCGTCGTCCTTCACCCTATGGTCTCGGAGCTTGTCGGTATTGGTCCTGTGCGGCCGCGCGTCGAACACGAACACGTCCTGACCGGCGCCTCCGGAAAGCACGTCCTTGCCGGCACCGCCCAAGAGGCGGTCGTCGCCGGCCGCGCCCGACAGCACGTCGTTGCCGCCTTGCCCGACGAGCCGGTTGGCGAAGCCGTCTCCGTCGAGCCGATCCGCACCGGATGCTCCGGACAACGTGTCGGCGAGCGCGGTGTCGCGGGCCATCTGTCCCGCCGCGAGGTCGACCTTGAACGGCACGATCCAGGTCTGCGCGCCTTCCTTGACGGTGACGGTGGCGGCCTTCATACCGGTGGTCGCATAGGCATGACTGAAGGTGACCTTGCCGCCCGTCGGCGTGACCGTGTCGCTCGTGCCGTCGCCCCAGCTGATGCCGGCGCTCGCCGCACCGCCCACATCGAAGCTCGCCTTCACGTATCGCCCCTCCACGACGGCCTGCCTGTGGGAGAGAAGGTCGTTGCCGACCCTGAACACGTCGGTCGCATGGTTGCCGTCGCCGGGGATGAGATTGCCGGCCCAGCTGGTGAACAGGATCGAATGCCCGTCGGCGCCAAATACGGCATCGCGGCTATGATCGTCGCCGACCGCTCCGTCGGCGGCGCCGATGCGCACGATCTCGCCCGTCTGAAGATCCTTGCGGAAGATGTGCCGATTTCTGCCGTCGCCGCCGTCGAGATTGGTCGCGAAGCTGTCGAACAGCACGTAGCGTCCGTCCGCGCTGATCTCGGCAGAGAAGGATTCCCCGTTGGCTTGCGCATTCCCGGCGCCGGTGGAGACCCGAACGATCTCGCCCGTCACGAGATCCTTGCGGAAGATGTCCGTGGCATTGTTGGTGTCGCCGGCGACGAGGTTGCTGGCGCTGCTTTCGAACACGACGTAACGTCCGTCGGCGCTGATCGACCCTTCGAACGAGCCGCTGTTCGCCTCCGCTTCCCGTCCCTGCGCATCCCTGCTGCCGGTGGAGACCCGCACGACCGCGCCCGTCACCAGGTCCTTGCGGAAGATATCGGACTGGTTGTTGGTGTCGTTGGCGACGAGATCGCTCGCGGTGCTGGTGAACACCACGTAGCGCCCGTCGTGGCTGGAATCGGCCGCGGTGGAGGCGTTGGCCGCCTGCCCGTCGGCCCTGGCGGAGACCAGCACCAATGCCCCGGTCTGCAGATCCTTGCGATAGATGTTGTCGGATCCCCCGAGGGTGCCCGGGATGAGGTTGTCGGCATTGGTCTGGAAGATCACGTATCGTCCGTCGCCGGCGAAGCTCGCGTCGCGGCTGTTGCCGTCCGCAGGAGCCTGATGGCCCTGCCCGTCCGGGGTCGCCGTATCGATCCGCGTCAGGGCGCCGGTCTGAAGATCCTTGAGGAAGATGCCGGAATAACCGACGCCCTGGCCCGGAACGTCGTCCACGTCGGCCTCGAAGATGACATGGCGCCCGTCCGGGCTGATGACGGGATTCTCGCAGGCGGTGAGGATGGCTCCTCCGGCTGCCGGCGCGAGCGCGGAGACGATCCGCACGGCCCCGGTCCCGAGGTCCTTCCAGACGACGGTTCCGCCCCAGGATCCCGGATCGGCCCCGAGATTCGGGGCTTGGGTCAGGAACACGGCGGAGCGGCCGTCCGCCGCGATGCTGCCGACGCTGCTGCTGCCGTCGGCTTCCAGCTCCCTGCCCTGCGCATCGCGCGGGCCGGTGGAGATGCGGCTGATCAGGTCGGTGGTTTTGACGCGAGCGAAGGAGGTCAGGCTGAGGGTCGGCATTTGGGGTCACCTCGAAATCGGGCGCAGCTCTCCGCCGGGCGAAAAGGGCCTTTCGGCGCTCTCGCCCGCCGGATGCGGCAGATGCATCATTGTTGCATTCGGCGAAGTAGGCGCCGGGCGGATGCAGGCAACCCTGTTCCATGTGCGATTTTGCACGTCCCGGCTGTCAGGGCTCGAAACGAGAAGCCCCGCCGGATGGCGGGGCTCGACGATGAACGGCGATGGCGCGCGGCCGGGCCGCTCAGATGACGAAGAAGTCGTCCTTGGTGAGGCGGGCCTTGTTGGAGAACTTGGCGATCTGAACCGCCGCTCCGGCGCCGGAGCCGTCGGCGTCGTAGTAGAGCGCGCCCTTGCTCCTGTTGTAGACGAGGTAGTCGTTGGCGTCCTTGGCCTTGTCGGCGGCCTTGAAGTACTTGGAGTTCAGCTTCCTCGGGCTCGCGGGCGAGCCGCCGCCGAGCTTCCGCATGACGGCGTTGTCGAGATGGATGCTGTCGTCGGCCGCTGAGTAGTCGCGGATCGTGTCCACATTCGTGCGGCTGTTCGGGCGCGTGTCGAACACGAAGGCGTCGGCTCCCCTGCCGCCGGTGAGCACGTCCTTGCCGGTCCCGCCATGGAGCCGGTCGTCGCCCAACCAGCCAGTGAGCACATCGTTCCCGCCGGCGCCATAGAGCCGGTCGTTACCGTCTCCGCCCGAGAGCCGGTCGGCGCGGCCATTGCCGCGCAGCAACAGGTGCTGGATCGGCGGTGCTGTGTCGGGCAGGTCGCTCACCTGGATGGTGAAGGTCTGGACCGTCTCGGCCCCATAGCTGTCCCTGGCTGTGACGGTGACGGAGTGCTGTGCGCTGGCCTCGAAATCGAGCGGGCGCATGACCACCAGGTGGCCGTCATGGACCGCGAATGCCCCGTCCGGGTTCGCCGCGAGGCGGAAGCTGAGAGCATCTCCGTCGGCATCGAACGCGGTGAGGCGGCCCACCTGCGTAAAGGCGGGGGCGTTCTCGGACACGGACGCGTGGGAGAGGGCTAGGCCGGTCGGCGTGGTGTTCAGCGTGACGCTCTGGTCGCTGAACTGGGCGGTGCGGATGTTCCTGACGAGGTCGGTTCCGTCGCTCCCGCTCGTGGCCGTAACCGTGAATGTGCCGTCGCCGTTGGCGTCGATGCGGTAGCTCGCTCTGCCGCCCCTAAACGACGCGACGTCTGCCCCAGCGCCGCCGTCCAGGGTGTCGTTGCCACTGCCCCCGTCCAGGGTGTCGTTGCCGCCGCCGCCGTTGAGGAGGTTATCTCCGGTGTTTCCTTCGATGATGTTGTCGCGGTTGTTGCCGGTGGCGGTAAGATTGCTAGAGCCCATCAGCTTGAGGTTCTCGACATGGGCAAAGCTCGCAAGCGAGAAGCTAACTATCGCCTCCACCGAATCGACACCCTCGTCCTCAAGCTCGACGATGGTTGTTCCTACCGCGCGGACCAGATACGTATCGTTTCCTTTACGCCCTGAGAGAATATTGGTCCCGGAGTTCCCTTCGAGGCGATTGTTGACGTCGTTGCCTGTGGCGTTGAGATTGTTCGAGCCTTCGAGCACGACGTTCTCGATGTAGGCTTCCGACGCACTGTCCGACAGATCGATGCTCACCTTGGACTGAATGGTATCGGTTCCTTCGCCGTCGAACTCGACGACCTCGTCACCTAGGTCGTCGACGTAAAAGAAATCGTCGCCGGCGCCGCCGATCATCCGATCGGCGCCCGCCGCACCGTCGAGGTGGTCGTTTCCACCCCCGCCATCGAGAAGGTTGTTTCCGCCATTCCCGAAAAGGACGCTGCGGTATTCGTTGCCCGTCGCCGAGTAGGCGGCGCCGGCTAGTTTCAGATAGATGACACGAATGCCGACAAGGGAGTAGTTCACCGACGAGAGAATGTAATTGATCTCGCTCTCCGACTCCTCGATGACCACGTCGTTCTCGTCGTCAACCACGTAGGTGTCAGAGCCCCCTCCGCCGATCATCACGTCGGCCCCGGCTCCCCCATCGATGCGATTGTCGCTCGCGTCTCCGATAAGCCGATTCGCAAGCACGTTGCCGAGGATTGTCGTCTCGGGCGGACTGCCGGTCGGAATGGTAAATTCCGTCTCGTCGGGCGCGAGTTCCCATGTTCGTGTGGTGGAGTTGTAATAGGCCATTGGTTATTTCGATTTCTGTTGTATCGTTTCAATAGTGCCATTTCGTAACGTAATCAAGTTTTTTAAACGCACGCCCCGCGTCGTTCCGACCCATCCCGCTCACCCCCCGATTCTGCTTGAATGGCCACGCTTTCACGGGGGTGAGCCGACGAACCTTTAGGGCCGCGTTAACCACCTTGCGCGGATGCTGGAACCCACTGCTTCTCGTCCCTCGAAGCCAAGAACATGAGCGATCTTCTCGTCAGTATCCGACAGGCCAAGCCGAGCGATGCCGAGGCGCTGGCAAAAGTCTTCGACGCCTCGTGGCGCGAGGCCTATCAGGGCATCATCCCGGGCATCACCCTGGAGAAGATGCTGGCCCGCCGGGGCCTGCGCTGGTGGCGCTCCACGGTGACGCGGGGCCGGCCGCTCGCGGTGCTCGACATCGGCCAGGGGGTGGCGGGCTACGCGTCCTATGGCCGCTGCCGCGACCGGTCCCTGCCGGCCGACGGGGAGATCGACGAGCTCTACCTCCTGCCCGAATACCAGGGGGTCGGCTTGGGACGCCGCCTGTTCAAGGCGGTGTGCAACGACCTTCGCGCCCGGGAGCTGAACAGGATCGTCCTGTGGGCCCTCGCCGACAACGAGCGCGCCTGCGACTTCTACGAGGGCATGGGCGGGAAGAGCATCGCCCGGGTCGAGGAGCGCATCGGCAATACGCACCTCGCCAAGATCGCCTACCTGTTCCGGTAGCGTACCGTGCGGAAAAAGCGGACCGGAGGTTCGTGCTCGACGATGGTCAAAGCTGGGGGCGGCGCTCGCGGATGAGCCCTTCCTGCGCGACCGAGGCCACGAGGGTGCCGTCCTGCTTGAAGATCAGGCCGCGGGAGAAGCCGCGGGCGCCGGAGGCACTCGGGGAATCCTGAGCGTAGAGCAGCCATTCGTCGGCCCGGAAGGGCCGGTGGAACCAGAGGGCGTGGTCGAGGCTCGCCGGCTGGATCGTCGGCTCGAACACGGTGCGGCCGTGCGGCACCAGCGAGGTGTCGAGCAGGGTCATGTCGGACGCGTAGGCCAGCACGCATTGGTGGACGGCCGCCAGGTCCGGCAGCGGCCCGGTGGTCCTGATCCAGACGTGGAACTGCGGCGCCCGCGGATCCCGCGACAGGTAGCGCTCGATCTCCACCGGGCGGATCTCGATGGGGCGCTCGCGCTGATAGTAAGAGCGCATCGGCTCCGGCATCCTCGGCATGAGCTCCGCCTTGACCTCCTCCTCGCTCGGAAGCTGATCCGGCCCCGGCACGTCGGGCATCGGCGCCTGGTGATCGAAGCCGTCCTCCTCCAGGTGGAAAGAGGCCGACATGGAGAAGATCGCCTGCCCGTGCTGGATCGCCACCACGCGCCGGGTCGTGAAGCTGCGCCCGTCGCGGATGCGGTCGACCTCGTAGATGATCGGCACCTTCGGGTCGCCCGGCAGCATGAAGTAGCCGTGCAGGGAATGGGGGTGGCGGCCCTCCACGGTGCGGCTCGCCGCCACGAGGGCCTGGCCGATCACCTGCCCGCCGAAGACGCGCTGCCAGCCGCTCTTGGGGCTCTGGCCGCGGAACAGGTTGTGCTCGAGAGGCTCGAGATCGAGGATCGACAGGAGGTCGGCAACGGCTCTGGACATGGATTCGGGGTCCTCACAGGGAAAGTCATCCATCGGAGAGCAGGCCCGATACGTCAAGCTTGACGCTTGCGGCTCCATCGCGGACACCGCTCTCGTGCCCTAGATTCCCCTGAGGCGGAAGCCGAGGAGACGAGACCCATGAGCGCCACGAGCCCACGCATCGTCATCGCCGGAGGCGGGCTGGCCGGTCTGTCGCTGGCGCTCGCCCTGAGACAGGCCCTGGGAGAAGGCCTCGACGTGGTCATGTGCGACCCGGCGCTCAGGCGCGACCCGCACGGGGACAAGCGCGCCTATGCGGTGGCGGCCGCTGCCCGGCGGATGCTGGAGGCGCTCGGCGTCTGGGCCGGGATCGCCGGCAAGGCCCAGCCCATGCTCGACATGGTGATCACCGACAGCCGCCTGCAGGATCCGGTCCGCCCCACCTTCCTGACCTTCTCCGGCGACGTAGGGGAGGGCGAGCCGTTCGCCCACATGGTGACGGCCGGAGACCTGACGGCGGCCCTGATCGAAGCCAGCCGGGCGGCCGGCGTGAGCCTCAAGGCGACGGGCGTGCGCGGCTTCACCCACGCGCCCGGCCATATCGACGTGCTGATGGACGAGGAGGACGCGCCCCTTCCGGCGGCCCTGCTGGTGGCGGCCGACGGGGCGCGCTCAAAGCTGCGGGAGCAGGCCGGCATCGGCTGGATTTCCTGGCCCTACGGCCAGTCCGGCATCGTGGCCACCATCGTGCACGAGCGCGACCACGAGGGAAGGGCCGTGGAGCATTTCCTGCCCTCGGGGCCCTTCGCGATCCTGCCGCTGAAGCCCGAGCCGCAGGGCGACGGCACCGTGAAGCACCGCTCCTCCATCGTGTGGAGCGAGCGCAGCGAGAACGTGCCGGCGCTGCTCGAGGCCAATCCCGACGACCTCCTGGCCGAGCTGGAAAAGCGCTTCGGGCTCCAGCTCGGACAAATCGCTTTCGAGACGAGGCCGCAGGCCTTCCCCCTGTCCTTCGGGGTGGCGCGCCGCTTCACGGCGGAGCGGATCGCTCTCCTCGGCGACGCCGCCCACGTGATCCACCCCATCGCCGGCCAGGGCCTCAATCTCGGGCTGCACGACGCCGCATCGCTGGCTGAGGCGGTCGCCGACGCCCTGCGCCTCGGCATGGATCCGGGCGGCGCCGATGTGCTGGAGGCCTACGAGCGGGCGCGCCGGGCCGACATCACCGCCATGGGCCTGATGACCGACGGCCTCAACCGGCTCTTCTCCAACGACATCCTGCCCGTGCGCCTGATCCGCGACCTGGGGCTCGGCCTCGTCGACCGGATGCCCGGCCTGAAGCGCTTCTTCATCCGCGAGGCGGC
>DASQMJ010000014.1:0-23536 GCA_035645535.1 Microvirga sp.
CTGATCCAGAACTTGGGCGCGGCGCATCTTGGCCTCGTTCTCGGCCTCCTGCTCGGCCGCCAGGCGGCGCGTCTCGAGGGCGTTCTCTTTGAACACCTGCAGGGCGCGGGCAAGCTGGCCGACCTCGTCCCGGCGCTCCGCGCCCGTGACCGACACCGAGAGATCCCCATCCGCCAGCCGCGACATCGCTCCAGTCATCCCCGACAGAGGACGCACTATCCCGTAGATCACAATCGCGCCGACAAGACCGACTGCAACCAGAACGCCGAGCGCGCCCGACACAATCAGCCACAGAGAGGTCGAGGCAGCCAGTGCTTCAGCGTCGTGTGCGGCCTTGTCGAGAACCTTTTTGTCCGTGGCGATCCGCTCCTGGAGGATGTCGCGCACCTTCAACCGGAGATCGCGCCCCTCTCCGTTCGCAATTTCGAGGGCGGCGGCGTCGTTGTCCTTGGCAGAGAAGGCGACGCTCTTGTCCATCAGCTCGAGGTACTTGGCGATCGTCGCCTTGATGTTCTCGTTCGCGGCGCGGATCTCGGGCGTGGTCGAGTGTGAGACGAGCTCGTCCAGGTCCTCCATCACCAGCTTGCGGTACTGCTGGTAAACACCGACGGTACGCTCGATCCTGTCCAGCTGGCTGAGGGTAAGCAGCACCAGGTTCTTTTCCTGAATGGTTGCTTCATTGACCTCCGCATGGATCTGCAGGAGACGCGCCAGCCGGGCCGCGTCGTCCTCCACAAGCTCACGTGTGTCGGCGGACATTCTGTCCACACCGACCTTGGCGAAGGCGATCAGCCCGACCGTGATGGCGACGAAGATTGTGACCGGGATGGCCAGCTTCGTTAGAAGCTTCAGATTGTTTAGAAAACGCATGGTCCTTCGCTGGCCTGCCCGCAACGCCGCGAGAAGCGCGCGCCCCCTGACGCGCCGGTATTTCAGGCAATCTGACCTTGGGAGAGGTCGGTAAACACAAACCTAAGGACCTCCTCAGGAAGCGCCGGCTAACAGTTAGGAACTCAGTAAACGGCCAGCTTAACGGTTAAACGGCTCGTCGGAATACGTGCACGTTGCACCGCAACAACGTTCTAAAATTCAGCGTTGCCCAGCAAACGACTTTGCGCCGCCGTCCTCGTGACAGGAGTTCACTGGATATCGTCCGCTCAATTCGAATGCGTGCAGAGTTCGAGCGCAACCACGACGTGACGCCTGCGGGCCGGCCGGGAAGTTGTCGGAGGGGGCTACCACGGCTGGCCGAAATCCGTATCCGTCACGATGCCGACGAACCGGTCGCCGGAGGGCATCTGGCCGCGCACCATGCTTCCTCGGGCAAGAACCCGAACGACGGTGCCATCGGGCCGCACGACGCGGAACGTCTGCGCAAAGGGGGTGCCGTTCTCGATCGACGCATCGATGGCCGCAGCAACCCGCGCCCGATCCTCCGGATCGATGAGGCCGTGGAACTGAGATGCGGGGCCTGACCCGATGCCGAGAAGCGACCACGAGTTCTCGGACCACGTCACGATCCCGGTCACCGGAGCGAGTTCGAAGGCCACGAGTCGAGCGGCGTCCATGACCAGGCGCAGCTTCGCCTCGCTGGCCCTCAGGGTCTCCACTGCCTTCATATGGTCGTGAATGTCGGTGAAGGTGCCGATCCACTCCCGGATCGAACCGTCGGAATTCTCAACGGGAACGCCTCGGGCGAAGAGCCACCGGTAAGCGCCGTCCCGGTGTCGGACCCGCAAGGACATCTCGACCTTTTCGCCCGTCAGGCTGGCATGTCTCCAGGCCCTTTCGACCCGCTCCCGATCCTCCGGGTGAACGGCCTCGAGCCACCCGTCGCTCTCAAAGTCCCGGGCGTTCTGCCCAGTGCGCTCGATCCAGCCCAGGCTGTGCGTGATCCGGCCCGCCGCGTCTGCCCGCCACTCCACGGCGGCACTCGCCTGCACCAGCGCACGATAGCGCTCCTCGCTCCGGATCAATGCCTGGGCCTGTTTCGAACGCCTGCTCAACCGGTCGAGATCCGACACGCCCCAGCGCGAGCGTCCCGCCTCCTCGTCCTTGTCGACAACGGGTTCGATGAGGCTGAAAATTGGTTCGTAGCGCCCGACGGGGATCTCGATCCGGACCGGGAGGTCGCAGGCAGGGCCGGCATAGATGCGGCCGAGGACCTGGCGGAGGCGCTTGGCCTCCACGCGCACGATGGCATCCGTCGCCGGGTCGAAGTCGTCCGGGCGCCCGAGGGCCTCCGTGGCGATCGAATAAGACTTGAGAAGGCTGCCCCGCCCAGCCAGCGCTTCTTCCACCACGTAGGTGAGAAAGGCCCTCAGCTGCGGCGAACGCTGGAAGGAGGCCTCGGACAAGATCCGCTGCAGCGTCGATCGGATCTCGTCGGCCCCGATGATCGCCCGCGCCATCACTCCGGGTCGGGTCCGGTCCTGCTTGGAAACCATGTGAGAAAAGAGAATAGGATTCGCGGCAGCCTTGGGAAGTGCCGGCGCGTTCGTTGCACGGACCACGCGCATGGGAAGCCTGCCGCCATGATGAGATCGGTCCTCCACAGCTACAAGCCAGGGCGGCCGGATGTAATTCCGTATAAACCCTTAGGCGGCGGTGAAATCGGATGATCCGGGGGCATGGATCCCCGTCGCTGCACCTGCTCCCGGCCAGAGCGGGACTTGGCGTGAAATCGGGAGGTTTCCTAGCCGATCATCGAGCGGACGGTGTCCCGCGACAACATACGGCTCGCTTCTGCGGAGTCGCGGTCCATTTGCTCCACCAGGGCAGCGACCCCATCGAAGCGGCGCTCGTCCCGGATCCAGCCGATGAATTCCACATCGAGCGTTCGGCCATAGAGATCGCCAGAGAAATCGAACAGGTGCGCTTCGAGAAGGGGCGCGCCGTTGTCGAACGTCGGACGGCGGCCGAAGCTCGCGACCCCGTCCACGGACCTGTCGCCGACGAGGGCCCTCACCGCATAGATGCCGTGGCGGAGGCGGCAATCGTCGGGCAGGCGCATGTTTGCCGTGGGATAGCCGAGGTCGCGCCCGCGCTTGTCGCCGTGGCGCACCTCCGCCCGCACGAACCAGCGATAGCCCAGCAGCCGGTTGGCGAGAGCAATGTCGCCGGCTTCCAGCGTGCTCCTGATTGCACTGGAGGAGACGGGCTCGCTGCCCTCCGTCACCGCCGGGGCGATCAGACATTCGAGCCCGCGCTCGGCGCAAAGCTCCTGCATCCGGGCCGGGTTGCCCTCGCGGCCGCGGCCGAAATGGAAATCGTGGCCGATCACCACGCCCGTGACCTGGAGGTCCCGCTGCAGCATGTCCACGAATGCCGCCGCGCTCAACGATGCCAGCTCCCGGTCGAAGCGCCGGAGGAAGACGCCGGCAAGTCCGAGATGGGCGAGCACCTGGAGCTTGACCGGCTCGGGCGTGATGCGGAACAGGGGCTTGTCGGGCTGGAAGAACGTGCGCGGATGCGGCTCGAAGGTGACGACCGAGCCGGGCCTGCCTGAATCCACCGCCATCCCGATCAGGTGCTGGTGGCCGCGATGGACCCCGTCGAAATTGCCGATGGCCGCCATGGAGCCCTTCAGGCTCGGCGGCACGGGCTCTCCGTCGCGGCAGATCGCGAACGTAGACGGTACCGGTCGAGAGGAGTGTTCGGGAGGCATGGGCTCAGGCGGGCGATTTTCGAGGGCCGGACCCTGTCGAAATCCGATCCCGGGGTCAAGCGCTCAGGCCGCCCAGGACAGCGCGTCGGTGATCGCCTGCGGCTGCACAGGCTGGAGGGCAACCCAGTCCTGGACATGCTGCGAGACGAGCGGCCCCTGATGCGCGCGCAGTTCCTCCGCATGGATGCCCTGGGCGATCAGGAGGGAATCGATCCCGAAGCCCGCCGCTCCGGCGATGTCTGTCCGGATGGCGTCCCCGATGGCGAGCACCCGCTCCTTTGGGATGTCCCGACCGTCGAGCCTCGACGCGACCGCGACGGCTTTCTCGTAGATCGGCGCGTGGGGCTTGCCGGCGTAGAAGACCCGGCCGCCCATCTGTTCGTAGAGCTGCGCGATCGCGCCGGCGCAGGGGATGATGGACCGGCCGCGCTCCACCACGAGGTCGGGGTTGGCGCAGATCATCAGAAGATCGCGCTCCAGCATGGCCTCGAGCCGGGGACGGTAGGTCTCGGCGGTCTCCCGCTCGTCGTCGTCGAGCCCGGAGCAGACCACGTAATCGGCCTCCTCGATGGAGCCGAAGCGGATGTCGAGCCCCTGGTAGATCGGCATGTCGCGGGGCGGCCCGATGTGGTGGACCACCCTGTCCAGGCGCTCCTCGATGGCGAGCCGCGTCAGGTCGCCCGAGGTCACGACGGCGTCGTAGGCCGTTCGGGGCACGCCGAAGCCGTCGAGCTGCGTGCCGACTGCGCTTCCCGGTCGAGGAGCGTTGGACACGAGAACGACCCGCCCGCCCCGGTCGCGGAACCGGGTCAGCGCCTCGCTGGCGGCCTCATAGGCCCTGACGCCGTTGTGCAGCACGCCCCAGACGTCGCAGAGGACGAGATCGTAGCGGTCGGCAAGAGGTTTCAGTCCCTCGACGAGAGCGGGGCGGAGAGAGGCGGTCATGAGGTCTCGCTGGCTGTCAGATCGGGCGGGTAGGCTCTCCCGCCCGGGAAGTCAACCGGCGCGGCGCAGGGCCGGTTCACGGACCGCGGCGGAAAAGGCCGTCCCCGGCGAGGCCTGGCCCAGCACGTCGGCCCGGACCGCCCGCGGCGCAGCGAAGACGAAGCCCTGCGCCAGCGGCATTCCGAGATCGACGAGGGCCGGCACCATCTCCTCGCTCTCGACCCGCTCGGCCACGAGCTTTATCCCCTCCCGGCGCAGAACCGAGGCGAAATCCCGCACGCTGGTCTCCTGCCCGAGCCCGTAGGTCTCCTCCTGCTCGGCGGTGGCGATCAGCAGGTCGGCCGGCAGCTTCATGAAACGCACCCCGAGGTCGGCGAGGGCACGGGCATCGAAGGACAGGTCGGCGGCCCGGTCGAGGGACAGGGGCACGCCCTGCCCGCGCAGGATGGCGAGGGCCTCCCTCTGTTCGGCATCCAGGCAGCGCCAAGCGGCCTGGGAGAACTCCAGCACCACCTTGCCCATCACCTCGGGAGCCGCCTCCGTGATCCGCGCGAGTGAGTGGAGGAAGCCCGGCTCGGCGACGGAACGGGCGGACAGGTTCACGCCCACGATGGCCTCGCTGCCGCGGGCGAGCAGATGACGCGCCACGGCGATGCCACGGGCGAGCACCCGCCGGTCGAGTTCCGGGGCGCGGCCGAGCCGTTCGAGGACCGGCAGGAATTCGGCCGGTCCGAGCAGGGTTCCGTCGGTGAGCCGCAGCCGGGACAGCACCTCGTAGAAGCGCACCTTGCGTTGGGGGAGGGCGACCACCGGTTGAAGATGAAGTTCGATGCGGTCGGCCTCGAAGGCCTGCACCACGAGCCTCATGCGCCCGATCTCGTCCTCCCGGGCCTGGGACCTTGCCGGCAGCAGGGACGGCTCGGGCTGCGGGTCTCCCGGACGGGAGTGATTCTCGGCGGAACGCTGGTCCGGCCCGATCCGCAGGGCTGGCCTCTCGGCCTCGTCGGGCCTCGCGGCTCCACTGGGGGTGTCCTTGAGATTCGCCACGTCCCGATTCTGCGCGGCAGCGTTGCGGGCAAGCTCGCGCACGGCGCTGCTGAGAAGGCCGACCGTGCCCGCAGCCGCCGGCTCCGTGGACGGGGTGGCGGGAGCGGCGGCCTCCGCAGCGCAGACGTGCTGCTCCAGCCGGCCCAGACGGCGGGCGAGGCTGGCGAGCTCAGCGGAAAGTTCCTCGGCCGCCCGCGCGGCGGCCTGCGCCCGCAGCCAGGCGACGGCGGCCCCGGTCAGAGCGGCCACATGGAGCAGCGCCAGGATGGTCGTGCCGATCCCCGCCCGCGTGACGATGGCCACGAGGATGACGAAGAAGGCAGCCCCGGCGCTCAGAGCGAGTGCCGTCACCTCCCTGTCGTGGAAGAAATCCAGCCTTTTGGCCGTTGTCACCATGGGTGCCCCCGCTCCCGTGGTTTCGCATCAAAACCAGCGAATCAGATGTGTAACGATGTTGCCTTAGAGGCACCTGAACCGCAAGTGCGGCATTATTCAAGTGCCGTGTGCGACGAACGGCGTTGACAACCCAGTCCGCCCTGCAATCTCCGCAGGGCAAAGCGAAAGGACAAAGGACATGGAAGAGCCGCGGAAGGACCTCTTGATGCAGGTCGAGGGAATGACCTGCCAGGGCTGCGTCAATGCCGTGACCAAGGCGGTGCAGCGCCTCGATCCCGGTGCGAGAGTGGACGTGGACCTCGAGCACGGGCGCGTGCACATCAACACCTGTGCGCAGAGTCTCGAGGTGGCGCAGGCGCTCAACGCCGCCGGATACGAGGCCCGCGCCATGACGCTGTAGCGGCCGAGGCGATGAGACTGCTGCAACCCTGCTCCCGCAAAAGTCCTTTTGCGGCACCTGAACACGGCTGATAGGCTGATCCCGAGTCATCACTTCCGGGGACAGCCATGACCGCACAGACATCCAGAGCCGCAAACGATCTTTCCGCGCCCAACGATCTTGAGGCCTGGTGGCTTCCGTTCACGGCAAACCGCTCCTTCAAGGCGCGGCCGCGGATGATCGCCCGCGCGAAGGACATGCACTACTACACGCCGGAAGGCCGGGCCGTGATCGACGGTGCGGCCGGCCTGTGGTGCTGCAATGCGGGCCATAACCGGGACGAGATCACGGCCGCGATCCAGAAGCAGGCGGCCGAGCTCGACTATTCGCCCGCCTTCCAGTTCGGCCACCCGGCCGGCTTCGCCACCGCCGCGCGCATCGCCCAGCTCGCGCCGGGCGACCTCGACCACGTGTTCTTCTGCAACTCCGGCTCGGAGGCCGTCGACACGGCGCTGAAGATCGCGCTGGCCTACTGGAACGTCCAGGGCCAGGGCAGCCGCACGCGCCTGATCGGCCGCGAGCGCGGCTATCACGGCGTGGGCTTCGGCGGCATCTCGGTGGGCGGCATCGTCAAGAACCGCCAGTTCTTCGGCTCGCTGCTCGCCGGCGTCGACCATCTGCCCCACACCTATAACCGGGCCGAGCAGGCCTTCTCGCGCGGCGAGCCCGAATGGGGCGCGCATCTCGCCGACGAACTGGAGCGCATCGTGGCGCTGCACGACGCCTCCACCATCGCCGCCGTGATCGTCGAGCCGATGGCGGGCTCCACCGGCGTGCTGCCGCCGCCGAAGGGCTACCTGCAGCGCCTGCGCCAGATCTGCGACAAGTACGGCATCCTGCTGATCTTCGACGAGGTGATCTCGGGCTTCGGGCGCCTCGGCACGGCTTTCGCGGCCGAGCGCTACGGCGTCATCCCGGACATGATCACCTTCGCCAAGGGCGTGAATTCCGGCACCGTGCCGATGGGCGGCGTGATCGTGCGCAAGGGCATCCACGACGCCTTCATGAAGGGCCCGGAGAACATGATCGAGCTCTTCCACGGCTACACCTATTCGGGCCACCCGCTCGCGTGCG
This sequence comes from Microvirga sp., assembly GCA_035645535.1. Lineage (GTDB taxonomy): Bacteria > Pseudomonadota > Alphaproteobacteria > Rhizobiales > Beijerinckiaceae > Microvirga. The sequence goes on from DASQMJ010000014.1 coordinate 7,569, forward strand.
CGGCGGCGCTCGCCACCCAGGACATCTATCGCGACGAGAAGCTGTTCGAGCGCGCCAAGGCCCTGGAGCCGGTCTGGGCCGACGCGATCCACTCCCTCAAGGGGCTGCCGAACGTGCTCGACATCCGCACCATCGGCCTCGTGGGCGCCATCGACCTCGCCTCGCGGCCGGACGCGGTCGGCGCCCGCGCCTTCGAGGCCATGGACCGGGGCTTCCACGACTTCGACGTGATGATGCGCATTACCGGCGACACCATCGCCCTCTCGCCGCCGCTCATCGTCTCCGAGGACCAGATCGGCGAGATCGCCGACAAGGTCGGCAAGGTGATCCGCGCGGTGGCGTAGAAAGCCTCTTGGAACCCATAAACACGAGAGTGGAAAGAAGAGCGCGGCGGATATCCACCCCGCGCTCTTTTCCTGGACGCCCTTGCCCCACCCGCCGTCGCGGGTTAGGACGCGCCCACGCTTTCTCTTGAAAAATTGGCTGTCTTGAAAACCATGTCCAAGGCCGACAAACTGAAGGCCCGCGCGCCGCGCGGCTTCGCCGATCGCGGTCCTGCCGATCTCGCGGCGACCGAGCGTATGCTCGCGGCGATCCGCGAGACTTACGAACTCTACGGTTTCGAGGGCGTCGAGACGCCCTTCGTCGAGTACACGGACGCGCTCGGTAAGTTTCTGCCCGACCAGGACCGCCCGAACGAGGGCGTGTTCTCGTTCCAGGACGACGACGAGCAGTGGCTATCCCTGCGCTACGACCTGACGGCGCCGCTCGCCCGCTACGTGGCCGAGAATTTCGACGCCCTTCCCAAGCCCTATCGCAGCTACCGGGCTGGCTGGGTATTTCGCAACGAGAAGCCGGGACCGGGCCGCTTCCGCCAGTTCATGCAGTTCGACGCCGACACGGTGGGGGCCGCATCCGTGGCGGCCGATGCGGAGATCTGCATGATGGCCGCCGACACCCTCGAAAAGGTCGGCATCAAGCGTGGCGACTACGTGATCAGGGTCAACAATCGCAAGGTGCTCGACGGGGTGCTCGAGGCCGTCGGCCTCGGCGGCGAGGACAAGGCCGGGCAGCGGCTCACGGTGCTGCGTGCCATCGACAAGCTGGATCGTCTCGGTCCCGAGGGCGTACGCCAGCTTCTCGGCGCGGGCCGCAAGGACGAGAGCGGCGACTTCACCAAGGGCGCCGGCCTCGAAGCCGGCGCCATCGAGCGCGTCCTCGCCTTCACGGCCGCCAAGGCGGAAACGAATGCCGCGACGGTCGAGAACCTGAGCGGCGTCGTCGGAACGTCGGCTCGCGGTCAGGAAGGTGCCAGCGAGTTGGCGGAAATCGCGGCGCTGGTCGCCGCGTCGGGCTATGAGGATCGGATCGTGATCGACCCCTCCGTGGTGCGCGGTCTCGAATACTACACCGGCCCCGTTTACGAAGCCGAGCTCACCTTCCAAGTCCAGGACGAGGACGGACGTCCCGTGCGCTTCGGCTCCGTCGGAGGCGGCGGGCGCTATGACGGCCTCGTCGGCCGCTTCCGGCCCGAGCCGGTTCCGGCAACCGGCTTCTCCATCGGCGTCTCGCGCCTGTTCTCGGCCCTCAAGACCGTGCGGAGCCCGGTCGTGTCGGGTCAGGAGCAGCCCGGCCCGGTGGTGGTGCTGGTGATGGACCGGGACCAGATCGCCGCCTATCAGCGCATGGTCTCCACCCTGCGCCAGGCCGGCATCCGGGCCGAGCTCTATCTCGGCTCGTCGGGCATGAAGGCGCAGATGAAGTACGCCGACAAGCGCCAGAGCCCCTGCGTGATCATCCAGGGCTCCAACGAGCGCGAGCGCGGCGAGGTCGAGATCAAAGACCTGATCGAAGGCGCCAAGGCGGCAGCCGCCATCGCGTCCAACGAGGAATGGAAGGCGGCCCGCCCCGCCCAGTTCTCGGTGGCCGAGGACCGGATCGTCGAGGCCGTGCGCGAGGTGCTGGCGCGGCACTTCGGGTAAGGATCCCGTCTGGAACTCCGCCCCGGCAACGGGGTTGTCCCTCAAGCTTGACCACAGGAGACTGTTATGGCGAAGGCCAAAGCGAAGAAGAGTTCCGACAAGACGAGCAAGTCGAAGAAGAAGAGTTCCGGCACCAAGCTGGCGAAAACCGTGCAGAAGTCCGGTCTCATGGACCTGTTCAATTCGAGCCTAGGCCGCGAGATCTTGGCCGACGCGTTGATCGCCGCCGCGGGAGCCGCCGCGGCCGCCCTCACGAAGACCCGCACGGCCCAGAAGGCCGGCGCCGCCGCCATGGATGCGGGCGCCAAGGCCGCCGATACCACCACGGATGCCATGCAAACCGCCTCGGGCGCCGTCGCCACGGTCGTGACGGAGGCCGCCCGGCAGTTCCTCCCTGCCTCCCTCCTGGGCCAGGACGAGGACCAGGAGGGAGGCAGCGCGTCGAAGGGCAAGAAGGTCCGCTACGCCCACCTCTCCAGCGACCACAGCAAGCGCCAGACGTCGCGCAAGACCAAGGACGACAAGGACCAGAAGGCCGAGAAGCCGTAAGGCCGGGCACGAGCGCCCCGAGGGGCACGCTCATCGACATCGTTGCCCTACGGTCCTCGTCCTGAGGAGGTCACGCAGCGACCACCTCGAAGGATGTTTCAGCGCCCCCCTGGACCTTCCTTCGAGACGCTGCTTCGCCGTCCTCAGGACGCGGTCGTTGCCCTAACGGCAATCGCTCCTCCCGCCGTTCACCCTCCCGGCCGAAAACGGTCGCCTTCCCGGCCAAGCATTGCTAGAGAGCGTGCGGATCAAGGGATTGCGACGCCTGTGACGGAGACGGATGCCATTCTTGCGCTGATCGCGCTCTTCGAGCGTGAGGGCTATGCGCGCATCGAGCCGCCGGTGCTTCAGCCGGCAGACGTGTTCATCGACCTGTCGGGCGAGGATATCCGGCGCCGGATGTTCGTGACGCAGGATGCGTCCGGAACCGAGCTGTGCCTCAGGCCCGAATACACGATCCCGGTCTGCTTGCAGCATCTGGAGCATCGCGGCGCGCGCCCCTCGGGCTACTGCTATGGCGGCCCCGTCTTCCGCATGCGATCGGGCGAGAGCGGCGAATTCCTCCAAGCCGGCCTCGAATCCATCGGCCGCTCCGATGCCGCAGCGGCCGACGCGGAGATCCTCGCGCTCGCCCTCGAGGGGCTGGAGAGCATCGGCCGCCCGAGCCACCGGGTCAGGCTCGGCGACATGGGGCTCCTCAACGCCCTGATCGACGCCCTTGGCGTCGCCCCCGCGGCCAAGCGCCGGGTCCTGCGCGCCATCGTGTCCGGACAGGGGCTGGCGAGCCTGACCGAGCCCGACGGGCCGGCCCAGCAGGAACATGCGGGCCTGCTCGCCGCCATCGAGGGGCAGGCCCCACAGGCCGCCAAGGCGTTCGTGGAGGACATCCTGTCCATCGCAGGCATCGCCCGGGTCGGGGGACGGAGCGCCGGGGAGATCGCGGAGCGCTTCCTGGCCCGCGCGGCCAACCGCTCCGGCCTGCCGGACGAGGCCCGTACCGTTCTCGAACGCTACCTCGCCATCGCGGGCGATCCCGACGAGGCGGCGGGCGCCGTCCGGGCCCTGGCGCAGGATGCCGGCCTCGACCTCACGGAGGCGCTGACCGCCTTCGAGGAGCGCACCGGCTTCATGGCGGCGCGCGGGCTCGACGTGGGCGCCTTTTCGTTCTCGGCCACCTTCGCGCGAAACCTCGACTACTACACCGGCTTCATCTTCGAGGTGCAGGATCCGGCCCGCGGCGACGGCAAGCCGATCGTGGGCGGCGGGCGGTACGACCGGCTGCTCCAGCATCTCGGCGCCGAGGAGCCGATCCCGGCGGTCGGCTGCTCCTTCTGGCTCGACCGCATCGTGGGGAGGCCCTGATGACCGATTCCCCCCTCATCCTGGCCGTCCCGTCCAAGGGTCGCCTGCAGGAGAACGCCGCTGCGTTCTTCGCCCGAGCCGGCCTCGTCTTCACCCAGTCCCGCGGTGCGCGGGACTATCGCGGCACGCTCGCGGGCGTGCCCGGCGTGGAAGTGGCGTTCCTGTCGGCCTCCGAGATCGTCAACCAGCTCGCGACGGGGGCAGCCCATCTCGGGATCACGGGCGAGGACCTGGTGCGCGAGCAGGTGCCTGACGCCGACGAGGCGGTGGAGCTGCTCACGCCACTGGGCTTCGGCAACGCCAACGTGGTGGTCGCCGTGCCGCAGGCCTGGATCGACGTGCGCACCATGGCCGACCTGGACGAGGTGGCGGCGGACCTGCGCGCCCGGCACGGCTACAAGATGCGGGTCGCCACCAAATACGTGAACCTCACCCGCCGCTTCTTCGCCGAGAAGGGCATCGCCGACTACCGGATCGTCGAGAGCCTCGGCGCCACGGAAGGAGCGCCCGGAGCGGGATCGGCGGAGCTGATCGTCGACATCACCACCACGGGAGCGACCCTCACGGCCAATGCCCTCAAGGTTCTCGACGACGGGGTGATCCTGCGCTCGGAAGCCAATCTCGTGGCCTCGACCCGCGCCCCCTGGACCCCCGAGGCGCGGGAGGCGGCGACCGCCGTGCTCACCCGCATCGCGGCCGAGGAGGAGGCGCGTACGAGCCGGGAGGTGCGGGCGGCCCTCGACGCTTCCCGGGCATCGGGGCTGCAATCCGTCGTTCGGGAGTTCGGCGCCTCCCTGCCGTACGGCCTGTCAACCGGTCCCGAGGTGGTGCTGCATTGCCGAGCCACGGCGGTGTTCGAGGTCGTGGCGGCGCTGCAATCGCTCGGAGCCCAGGACGTGACTGTTCGGACCTTCGACTATCTCTTCCGCCCGACCAACGCACTGACCGAGCGGCTCCTGCGCCGTCTCGGGTAACGGGTGTGCTTCATCGGCGCTTAAGGTTCCCTGTGCTGAATCGACCGAAGGACGGAACAAAACAGCCGGAGGCGTTGCCTCCGGGCCCGCGGCCCCTTATGGTCCCGGCGTTTTTCTTTTGACGAGGTTACCGATGAATGCGCTTCGATTGGCGGCAATCCTTGCCACCTTCGCCACTGTGTCGGCAGCCCATGCCCAATCCGCAGCGACCCTCGGACGGCCTGCAGGCCCGACGCGCCAGGTCGACAACAAGGTTCCGCAGCCCGGAGAACGGGACAAGGTGTTCCCGCTCGGCTCGTCCTGGACGGCCGTAAGCCTGAACGGCAAGCCCTTCAGCGGCGACCGCCCGAGCTTCCGGCTCGACGACCAGCTCCGCGCCAGCGGTTTCGGCGGCTGCAACACCTACACGGCCACCGCCTATCCCCTGCGCGACCAGGGCCTCGCGGTCGGCCCCTTCGCGCTGACGAAGAAGACCTGCGACAAGAGCACCATGGCCATCGAGCAGGCCTTCCTGGTGGCGCTTCGCACCTCTGCCAAATGGGACATCCAGGGCCGGATCCTGACCATCCGCACCCAGAACGGCGAACTGAAGTTCGAACGGGCAATCTGAGCCCTGCCGTCAGGCGACTCCGGCTTTTCCAGCCGAGGATGAACAGCGTTCTTCCTCCCTCCTGTGGGAGGGACCGAGAGTGGGGGTGTGAGCGCGAGCCTGTGAAGGTTGGGCGCTGCCCCCTCCTCCGCTTCCTCCCCACAGGGGGAGGAGAGCAAGACGACGCTTCGAGGCGGACGAAGTCCCTTATTCTGCCGGCTGCGGCTGACGCAGGTCGGTGGGGGAGAACAGCCCGTCCTCGGACTTCTTCATGTCGATGCGCCGGTCGTGGAAGGCGTTGAGGGTCGAGCGGTGGCCAATGGACACGACGGTGGTGTTCGGCAGGCGCTCCTTGACCACCCGGTAGATCTCCTCCTCGGTGGGCTCGTCGAGGGCAGCGGTTGCCTCGTCCAGGAACAGCCAGTCGGGCTTCGCCAGCAGGGCGCGGGCGACCGCCAGGCGCTGCTGCTCTCCGAGTGACAGGGTGTGGGCCCAGAGGCGCTCCTCGTCGAGCCGGTCGACAAGCTGCGGCAGCTTCGCTGTGCGCAGCGCCTCCACGATCTCGTCATCCCCATAGGTGTTGCTCTTGCCCGGATAGGTCACGGCGTCGCGCAGGGTGCCAATAGGGATGTAGGGCCGCTGCGGCAGCAGCATCATGGTCTGCCCCTCGGGCACCAGGACCTCACCCTCGCCGAAAGGCCAGATGCCCGCGATGGCCCGGAACAGGGTCGACTTGCCCGAGCCGGAGGGACCTGCGAGCAGCGTGCGCTCGCCCGGCCGGAACGCGAGCCCATCAGCATGCAGCAGCTGGCGGCCGTCGGGCAGGCGGACGTCGAGATCCTTCAGGCGCATTTCCTTGCCGTGCACGGGCGTGACCGCGAGCTTGCTCTCCCCGCCCACGCGCTGGGCGGAGCGGATCGCGTCCTCGAAGGTGGTGAGACGATCTAGCACCGCCTTGTAGTCGGCGAGCGTCGTGTAGATCGTGATGAAGTACGTCAGGGCGGACTCGACGCGGGAGAAGGCCCCGACCACCTGCTGCATCTGGCCGAGCGTGATCTTGCCGACGAAATAATAGGGAGCGGTCAGGATGTAGGGCACCACCACGTTGGCTTGGAAATAGGCCGACGTGAAGGTGTTGAGCTTGATGAGCCGGATCACGATCCGCATGTAGTTGTCGACCACCGCCTGGAAGCGGTGGGCGAAGCTCTCCTGCTCGGCGTGCTCGCCGTTCAGCAGCGCCACCTGCTCTGTGTATTCACGCAGGCGTGCCAGGGAGAAGCGGTAATCCGCCTCCACGCGCTCCTGCTGGAAGTTGAGGCCGATCAGCGGCCGGCCGATGAGGTGAGTCACCCAGGTGCCGAGGATCGCGTAGCCGGCGCAGACCCACACGAGCAGGCCCGGCACCTCCACGTCCGTGCCCGGGAAGGTGAAGCCTGCCGAGATCGTCCAGAGGATCGCCACGAACGACACCAGGGTCGCGGCCTGATTCATGAGGCCGATGGAGAGGGAATAGGTGCTCTCGACGAACTTGCGCAGATCGTCCGCGATGCGCTGGTCAGGGTTATCCGCGCCGCGGCCGAGGAGCTGCATCCGGTAATGGGCGCCGTTCCCCAGCCACTCGCCCACATAATAGGTGTTGAGGAAGGCGCGCCAGCGGATCATCAGCACGTTCTGCAGCAGCACCTCGGTCAGGGCCGCGGCCACGAAGACCGCTGCCAGCGGCGTGAAGATGATGAAGAGCTGGTACCAGAAGGCCGCTGCGTCCTTCGCCTCGAGCGCGTTGAACATGTCGCGCGAGAAGAAGCTGAGGCGCACGTTGAGCGCGACCTGGGCCAGGTTGAGGGCGATGAGGATGGCGACGATCCAGGTGCCGATCGAGCCCTCCCGCGCCCGCACGAGGCCGAGGAACGGGATGCGGATGAGGCTGTCGGCCTGGGAATCCAGGTAGCGGTCGGTGATGCGGCAGATGGTGCGGACCACATGCACGTAGGAGAGGCCGTAGATCAGCGCCGCGAAGCCGGTTGCGCCGAGCGCCGAGGACGGCGGCGGAACGTAGCCCGTATAGTCGCCCGTGATCAGGCCGAGGGCGGCACCCAGGATGAGCAGGACGAGAACCACATGCGTCGCCGACAGCATCACAAGAAAGATGCGCAGGAACTTGGGGATGTCCCGGCTGATCAGGAGAATCCCAGCCAACGCCAGCGTCGATATGGGCAGGTAGAACGGCAGCCCGACGGCTCCCGTCAAAGAGGCCCCGAGAACGCCCAAACCAATCAGCGCCAGCGCAATGCTCGCCTTGACCATGCTCTTCTCCTGCCGGGAACCCGCTCCGGCTGCATAGAAACATCACAAGGCCCGATCAACCGTGCTCGTGGCAAAAGCAAGGAGAAAGTTCCGCGTTGACAAGGCTGTGACCATGTTGAGCAGGCTTCGACAGCGGGCGCGTTCGTTTCTATAGAGGACGCTTCCACGCCCGAATTCGTTTTAAAGAACGAAAAGGTTGACTTGGAGAACAAAATACCCCATGTGTTCGCAACTGCGAAAAGACACCGACTCCACAGGCCGACCCATGAACGCCCCTCTCGGATATCTCGGCGATCAGCCGCTCCAGCGCCTCGTCCCGGCCGAGCCCATCGTGCGCCTCGAAAGGATCTCGAAGGTGTTCGCCGGCCGCGACGGGCAATCCGTCACGGCCCTGAAGGAGATCGACCTCTCGGTCCCGCAGGGTTCGGTCCTAGGAGTCATCGGCCGCTCGGGCGCCGGCAAGTCGACCCTGATCCGGCTCGTGAACGGCCTGGAGAAGCCGAGCACCGGCCGCGTGATCGTGAACGGCGCCGACATCGCGGCCCTGCCGGAAGCAGAGCTGCGCCATGCCCGCCGCTCCATCGGGATGATCTTCCAGCACTTCAACCTGCTCTCCTCGCGCACGGCTGCCGAGAACGTGGCCCTGCCGCTCGAAGTGGCGGGCTACGATAGGGCGTCCATCAGGACCCGCGTCGAAGAGCTCCTGGCCCTGGTCGGCCTTTCCGACAAGCGCAACCGCTATCCGTCCGAGCTGTCAGGCGGGCAGAAGCAGCGCGTCGGCATCGCCCGGGCGCTTGCCACCAAGCCCAAGGTGCTCCTGTCCGACGAGGCCACCTCCGCCCTCGACCCGGAGACCACCCGGTCGATCCTGGATCTGCTCGCCCGCATCAATGCGGAGCTCGGCCTCACCATCGTCCTCATCACCCACGAGATGGCGGTGATCCGCTCCATCGCCCGCGACGTGGCGGTGATCGAGGGCGGCCGCATCGTCGAGCAGGGTGACGTGTTCGACGTGTTCACCCGGCCGCAGCACGAGGTCACCCGCTCCTTCCTGGCGGACGAGACCGGCCGCGCGCTGCCACCCTACGTGGCGAACCGGCTGCGGCCCGAGGCGACGCCGGGCAGCCAAGCGGTGATCCGCATCGGCTTCCGCGGCCCCCATGCCACCGACCCGGTCCTGGCGCGGCTCGCCCGCGACCTCGGCATCGAGGCCAACATCCTGGCCGGCTCCGTGGACGAGATCGCCGGGCGCCCCTGCGGCACCCTCGTGATCGGCGTGCCGGAGCAGTCGCTCTCGACGACCCTGAATTTCCTGAAGCAATACGGACTCGACACGGAGGTTCTCGGCCATGTCGCCTGAGATGATCCGCCTCATCGCCAGCGCCACCGGCGAAACCCTCTACATGGTGGCGGTCTCGGCCGGCATTGCCACCCTTCTCGGCATGCCGCTGGGCATCTTCCTCGCCACGAGCGGCAAGGGCGAGCTCTTCGCGGCACCCTGGGTCAACCGGGTGCTCGGCGTGATCGTCAATGCCGCCCGCTCGACGCCCTTCATCATCCTGGTGGTGGCGATCATCCCCTTCACGCGCCTGATCGCCGGAACCTCCATCGGCACCAGCGCCGCCATCGTGCCGCTCACGGTCGCGGCGACACCCTTCATCGCCCGCCTCATCGAGGGCGCGATCCGCGAGGTCGACCAGGGCCTCATCGAGGCGGCCCGCGCCTTCGGGGCGAGCCCGCTGCAGATCGTGTTCAAGGTGCTCGTCCCCGAAGCCCTGCCCGGCATCGCGCTGGGGCTGACCCTCGCGGTCGTGTCGCTCATCGGCTACTCGGCCATGGTGGGCGCCGTCGGCGGCGGCGGTCTGGGCGACCTCGGCATCCGCTACGGCTACCAGCGCTTCATGCCCGAGATGATGCTGGCCGTGGTGGTGGTGCTGATCGTGCTGGTCCAGCTCGTGCAGAGCGTCGGCGACGTCCTCGCCCGCCGCCTCAACAAGCGCATCCGCCAAGCCTGATCTTCAAGCCTGATTTTTCGCAAGAACGTCACACACGGAGACCAACGATGTCGTTCAAGAAGCTGTCCCTCGCGGCCCTCCTGTCCCTCGCCGCTCTTCCGGCTCCGGCCCAGACGCAGACCGTCCGGGTCGGCGTCACGCCCGGCCCGCACGCCCAGATCCTCGAAGCCGTGAAGCCCGTCGCGGCCCAGAAAGGCCTCGACATCAAGATCGTCGAGTTCTCGGACTACGTGGTGCCGAACGCGGCGCTCGCCTCGGGCGAACTGGAGGCTAACTCGTTCCAGCACCAGCCCTATCTCGATAACCAGAAGGCGGACCGTGGCTACAAGATCGAGACGGTCGCCCAGACCGTGAACTTCCCGATTGGCATCTACTCGAAGAAGCACAAGGCCTTCGACGCCCTGCCGGACGGCGCGACGATCGCCATTCCGAACGACCCGACGAACGGCGGTCGCGCGCTCCTGCTCCTGCAGGACAAGGGCCTGCTGAAGCTGAAGGACGGTGTGGGCTTCAAGCCGACGATCCTCGACATCACGACGAATGCCAAGCAGCTGAAATTCGTGGAGATCGACGCCGCCCAGGCCCCGCGCGTGCTAGACGACGTTGACGCCGCCGTCATCAACACCAACTACGCCACCCAGGCCGGCCTTGATCCGGTCAAGGACGCGCTCACCCGCGAAAACCCGAAGGGTCCCTACGTCAACATCATCGCGGTTCGCGCCGAGGACAAGGACAAGCCGTGGGTGAAGACCTTGGTCGAGTCCTACCGCACCCCCGAGGTGAAGAAGTTCGTCGAGGAGAAGTTCAAGGGAGCCGTCCTCACGAGCTGGTAGCGCTTCCGATCGACCGAAATCGATCCGGCCGGGCCCTACGCCCGGCCTTTTTGTTTGAGCACGCCTCCTCTGATCGGCGCGGCCCAGGCCCACCGCGGCGCTTGACAACAAGTCGGCTAAGCTTCCTCATCGGCTGACTTGCACGATCAAGAACGGCTGCAACATCGAGCCGTCCTTCGGGAGGAAATCATGCGCCTGTCTCTCTTCGGTCTGGCCCTCGCGGCGGGTATCTGCGCCGCACCCCTTGCACAGGCCCAAGCCCCGCTCACCATCTACTGCTCCATCCTCGAAGAACAGTGCCGAGTCGGCGTCGCCGCCTTCGAAAAGGCGACGGGCGCGAAGGTCACCATGGTGCGCAAGAGTACCGGGGAGACCCTGGCGCAGATCCGGGCCGAGGCCTCCAATCCCCGCGCCGACGTATGGTGGGGCGGCCCTGGCGACTCGCACATTCAGGCGGCCGAAGAGGGACTGACCGTGGAATACAAGTCGCCGATGCTCGGCGAGCTCTACGACTGGGCCCAGCGCTATGCGGAGCAGTCGGGCTACCGCGCTACCGGCACCTATCTGGGCGCGCTCGGCATCGGCTACAACACCAAGGTGCTGGCGAGCCGAAATCTGCCGGAGCCGAAATGCTGGGCGGACCTGCTCGATCCCAAGTACCGCGACGAAGTCCAGATCTCGGATCCGAACTCCTCGGGCACGGCCTATGTGTTTCTTGCGTCGCTCATCCAACTCATGGGCGAGGACAAGGCCTTCGACTACATGAAGAGGCTGCACCGGAACGTGAACCAGTACACCAAGTCGGGCGCCGCCCCCGTGAAGGCCGTGGCGCTCGGCGAGACCGCCATCGGCATCGCCTTCATGCACGACATGGTGACGATGATCGCCGACGGCGCTCCGGTGAAGACCGTGGCGCCCTGCGAGGGCACCGGCTACGAGACCGGCTCCATCTCGGTCGTGAAGGGCGGCAAGAACCCTGACATGGCGAAGAAGTTCGTCGACTGGGCGCTCTCCGCCGAGGCGCAGAAGCTCGTGGGCGCCGACCTGAAGATCTATTCGATCCCGTCGAACCGGAACGCCCCGATCTCGCCGGACGCGCCGAAACTGTCGGAGATGAAGCTCATCAACTACGACACGCCGAAATACGGCTCCGTGGCCGAGCGCACGCGGCTCCTCAAGAAGTGGGACGCGGAGGTGAAGTCTGCTCCCAAGTAGGATGCCAAGTAGAATGCGGGCGATCCCGGTCCCGATGCATCCGCCGGAAAGCAGGCTCTTGGAGTGAATCCGGTCGGACAGGCTGTGGCGCACGCTCGGCTCGCCCTCCGCACCCGTTGCGAGGCCTGAGAGAGGGCAAGTTGCGCCCCTTACGGCGACGTGAAAGGCCTCGCCGGTCGGAACGCGGCGCCAGCTGGGCCGTTCCGGCGGAACGGGCCTGCCGCGGATGCGGGGCTGCCCTGCACGGGCCTGGCTTTGATTGCACGTAAGGCCACCCTACCTCATGCGGGCACTTCCAAATCTCATTAGCCCCTCCACCAAGGATGATCCATGTCCCACCCTACCCTTCCGCTCAACGACGGCAGGCAGATGCCGCAGCTCGGTTTCGGCGTCTGGCAGGTCGAGAACGGGCTCGCCGCAAGCATCGTCAGGCAGGCCATCGACATCGGATACCGCTCCATCGACACGGCCGCGATCTACGGCAACGAGGAGGGAGTCGGCGAAGGCATCCGGCAGGCCGGCGTGCCACGCGAGGACCTCTTCGTCACCACCAAGGTCTGGAACGACCAGCAGGGCTTCGACACCACCCTGAAAGCCTTCGACGCGAGCCTGAAGCGCCTAGGGTTGGACTACGTAGACCTCTATCTGATCCACTGGCCGGCCTGGAAGCGGGACGCCTATGCAGACACCTGGCGCGCCCTGATCAAGCTTAAGGAAGAGGGACGCGCGAAATCCATCGGCGTGTCGAACTTCAACATCCCGCACCTGCAGCGCCTGTTCGACGAAACAGGCATGGTCCCGTCCGTGAATCAGATCGAGCTGCATCCCCGCTTCCAGCAGCGGGCGCTGCGCGCCTTCCATGCGGAACACGGGATCGTCACCGAGGCCTGGAGCCCGCTCGGACAGGGTACCCTGATCAAGGACGAAAGGCTGGCGACCATTGCGGCGAAGCACCGCAAGTCGACCGCGCAGGTAATCCTGCGCTGGCATCTCGACAATGGCATCGTGGCGATCCCGAAATCCGCCACGCCCTCGCGCATCCGTGAGAACTTCGAGGTGCTCGGCTTCTCCCTCGACGACGAGGACAGGCGGGCGATCGACGCGCTCGACGACAGGGGCGGCCGCGTCGGACCGGACCCGGAGCTGTTCACCTAGTGCATCGAACCCAAAAGTAGATTTGCACTTCTGGAACCGTCCGATGAGCTGCCGGCTCAGCGCCCCATGGCGTTGAAGCTCGCCCCGAGAGGCTCGCGCAGCTCGATTCGGTGGCGACCGTTGTCGCGGATATGCGCCACCCGGTAATTGCCTTCCAGGTCGTCCTGTGGGTCCTCCAGGATGTCGACGCCCTCGGCCCGCAGGCGCCGCACCTCGCGGTCAACGTCGTGCACCAGGATGCTCACGACGGGCACGCGGGTGGCGGCGCCCGTCACCTGCACGTCCGGATCCGAGAGCGCGGGCATGGGATGGTCGGCCTCCGAGATCTCGAGCAGGAAGCCCGCGCGCTCCAGCACCGCCACCCGCTCCCGCACGAGGGTCCGGGTCGAGAGAATGCGGAAGCCGAGCTTCTCCTCGTACCATTGCACCGTCGCGTCGAACTCGGGCGTGCGGATTGAGGCGGAGCTTGGCCTCGAGACGGGAGCCGCGGCAGCCGGGGCGGAAGCGATCGCGGGCGACGCGAGGGCGAGTAGCAGGAATGCAAGGACCCGAACGTGTCGACGCCGCCCGCCTGAGAGATGCCTATTCGCGCCCACGCCATGATCCTTCGTTAGCCGTGCAAGAATATGAACGCGACTACACCCGGATCGTTCTGCGATCCAGGCTTTCGCTTCGCGTGCGGCTCAGGTCCGTGTATCTGCAAGCTTCTGCAGGAGGGCCGCGAGGCGTTCGGCCTCTCCTTCGGCAAGCTTGCATCCGACATGGCGGCTGATGGCTGGGCCGTAGACGGACCACATCCGGCGCTGAAGCGCTCTGCCCTCTTCGGTGATCTCAACGAGCTGGCGGCGCCTATCCCCAGGATAGGGGATGCGCCGCACGAGCCCCTCCGCCTCCATGCGGTCGAGGAAGCGCGAGAGATTGTACTGCTCGAACAGAGCGTCGCGCTCGATTTCCCGCGGCGTACGGCGCCCGTCCTGCGCCTTCTTGAGCGAAAGCAGCACGTCGTACCAGGCGAGCGGAGGAAAGCCGGCGCCTTTAATCTCCGCCTCGATCCTTCGCACCACGTCGCGCCCGGCGCGGATCAGGTGCACCCAGGCATCGGTGACGGCATCCGAGGGGGCTTGCATGTCGGGCTGTTCTTGCATTTCGGCAAAGCTCCTCCGCCTTTTATGCAATTGCATCATGTTTGACATTCTCATGCAAGTGCATAATCATATTAATGCATCTGCATGGAGTTTTCGATGACCCGCAATCATACCACCCCTGAAGCCTATGGCGTTCTCCTGCTCCGCGTCTCGCTGGGCGTCATGTTCATCGCCCACAGCGTCGTCCTGAAATGGATGACCTTCACCCTCGCCGGCACGGCGCAGTACTTCGAGTCACTCGGCCTGCCGGCATTCCTCGCCTATGCGACCTTCTGGGCCGAGTTCATCGGCGGCGTGCTGCTGGTGCTGGGCGTCCAGAGCCGCTGGGTGTCGCTCGCCCTCCTGCCGATCCTGTTCGGCGCCCTTTGGGTTCACGTCGGCAACGGCTGGGTGTTCTCGGCGCAGGGCGGCGGCTGGGAATATCCGCTCTACCTGATCGTGCTTTCGGTCGCGCAGGCCCTCGTCGGCGATGGCGCCCATGCGCTCAGCCCCTCGCGCGCCCTCCCCTTCGGCCGTCCGGCCTCGACCCTCGGACGGGCCGCTGCCTGATCCTCTTGCCCCTCAACCTGGAGACCTGACATGAAGCTCTACTACAGCCCCGGTGCCTGCTCGCTCGCCGTCCACATCGCCGCCCGCGAGGCCGGCCTGCCCCTTACCCTGGAGAAGGTCGATCTTGCCAACCGCAAGACCGAGACCGGTGCTGATTACCTCGCTCTCAACCCGAAGGGCTACGTGCCGGCACTCGCCCTGGACGACGGCGAGGTGCTGACGGAAGCGGCCGCCCTCCTGCTCTTCGTGGCCGACCGCAAACCCGAGGCGGGCCTCGCCCCCGCCCACGGCACGATGGAGCGCCACCGCCTGCACGAATGGCTCGTCTTCATCTCGTCGGAGATCCACAAGGGTTTCGCCCCTCTCTGGAATCCCGCCACGCCCGACTCGGTGCGGCAGGCCACGAAGGACAAGCTGGCCCAGCGCTTCGCCTATCTCGACAAGGTGCTCGCGGCGCAGTCCTTCCTCACCGGCCGGCAGTTCACCGTCGTCGACGCCTATCTGTTCACGGTGGTGAACTGGGCCAACTACCACGCCGTCGACCTCAAGCCTTTCAGTCATCTGCGGGCTTTTCTCGACCGGGTGGCTACGCGCCCCAAGGTGCAGGAGGCACTTGCCGCCGAAGGCCTGCTGAAGCAGGCGGCCTGACGCGTTGAGGAAAAGAAGAAGCCCCGGAGTTTCCTCCGGGGCTTCTTTTGACTGACCGCTGCGCGGATGGCTTAGAAGTCCATGCCGCCCATGCCGCCGCCGGGCATCGCCGGAGCGGATTCCTTCTTCGGCAGCTCGGCCACCATGGCCTCGGTGGTGACGAGGAGACCGGCGACCGAAGCCGCGTCCTGGAGAGCGGTACGGACCACCTTCGCCGGGTCGACGATGCCGGCCTTCAGCATGTCCACGAACTCCTCCGTCTGAGCGTTGAAGCCGTAGGTGTCGGACTTGTTGTCGTTGATCTTGCCGATCACGATCGAGCCCTCCACGCCGGCATTGGCGGCGATCTGGCGGATGGGAGCCTCAAGAGCGCGCAGCACGATGTTGATGCCAGCCTTCACGTCCGCGTTGTCGGTCGTGAGCTTGGACACCGCCACCTTGGCGCGCAGGAGCGCGGTGCCGCCGCCCGGAACGATGCCTTCCTCGACCGCCGCGCGGGTGGCGTTGAGGGCGTCGTCGACGCGATCCTTCTTCTCCTTGACCTCGACCTCGGTGGCGCCGCCGACGCGGATCACCGCCACGCCGCCCGCCAGCTTGGCGAGACGCTCCTGCAGCTTCTCACGGTCGTAGTCCGAGGTGGTCTCCTCG
>DASQMJ010000015.1:0-98257 GCA_035645535.1 Microvirga sp.
CGTGAACGCCTACAACTTCGCTCGAAGGCTCAAGACCCTCAAAGGGCTCACGCCCTACGAGTTCATTTGCAAAACCTGGCTCAAGGAGCCCAAATGCTTCAAATTTGACCCGGTCCACCAAATGCCGGGACTGAACATCTAGAGCTGTTTCCATTGGCATGGAATCAGCTCTCTTCTTTGTTGTGCCGCATTTATTGACGGCGAACCGGAGCCACTTCGCCGAAAAATGCGCTCGGAGCCGGGAGGCTCAATGCGCCGCCGCCTCCAGCAGCCGCGCGGCCGCCGCGCGAGCCTCTTCCGTGATGGTGGCGCCGGCGAGCATGCGGGCGATCTCCTCGCGGCGGGGCGCCGCCTCCAGAGGAACGACCCGGGTGGCGACCCGGTCGGAGCCGCGCACCCCCTCCTTGGCAATGAGGAAGTGGCTCTCGGCCCGTGCAGCCACCTGCGGCGCATGGGTAACGGCCATGACCTGGACGCGCTGCGCCAGGCGCGCAAGGCGCTGGCCGATGGCGTCCGCCACCGCGCCGCCGACGCCGGTGTCGATCTCGTCGAAGACCAGGGTCGGGGCCGAGCCCTTGTCGGCCAGCACCACCTTGAGGGCCAGCATGAAGCGCGACAGCTCGCCGCCGGACGCCACCTTCATGAGCGGGCCGGCGCGGGTGCCGGGATTGGTCTGGGCCCAGAACTCGACCCGCTCGAAGCCGGCCGGGTCGCGGCTGTCCTCGTCGGTGGCGATCTCCGTGATGAAGCGCGCGCGCTCCAGCTTGAGCGGCGGCAGCTCCGCCTGGACCGCCTTGTCCAGCGCCGTCGCGGCCTTTTTCCTGCCTTCCGACAGGGTCCTGGCGGCGGCGACATACGCCTTGTCGGCCTCCGTCAGGGCGGCTTCGAGCCCGGCGAGCTTCTCCTCGCCAGCGTCGATGGCGGCCACGTCCTCGACGAAGCGCTGGCGCAGGGCTGCGAGCTCGTCGGCCGGAACGTCGTATTTGCGGGCAGCGGCGCGCAGGGCGAAGAGGCGCTCCTCGGTCTGCTCCAGCTCGCGGGGGTCGTACTCGGTGGCCCGGATGGCCTCCTCCAGGGCGGCGCGGGCCTCGTCGATGGCGACGAGCGCCGCGTCGAGGGCCTTGACGCTCGGCTCCACCAGGGCGGGCGCCTGCGCGCCCCGGCGCTCGAGCTTGCGCACGGCGGCAGAGAGCTCCGGGACGGGCGAAGAGTTGCCGGCGACCGCCTCATAGGCCTCGTTCAGGTCCTGGGCGACCTTCTCCGATTGCATCATGAGGATTCGGCGTTCGGCCAGGGTCTCCTCCTCGCCGGGCTGCGGGGCGAGCTTGTCCAACTCCTCCACCGCGTGGCGCAGGAAGTCGGATTCCTTGCGGGCCTTCTCGATACGACTGCGGTGCTCCTGCAGCGCCGCGCGGGCGTCCCGCACCCGGCGGGCGGCCTCGGCAACCGCCTGGACCTCCGCCGAGAGGCCGCCGAACGCATCGAGGATGGCGCGATGGGTGACGGGATCGACGAGGGCACGGTCGTCGTGCTGGCCGTGGATCTCCACCAGGGCCGAGCCGATGCTTTTCAGCACCTGCACGCTTACGGGCTGATCATTGACGAAGGCACGCGTGCGCCCATCCGCGATCTGGACGCGGCGCAGGATCAGGTCCCCGTCGGTGTCGATGTCGGCATCCGCCGCAATCTTGCGCGCGGGATGATCCAGGGGACAGTCGAAGACCGCCGTCACTTGGCCTTGCGTCTCCCCGTGGCGCACGAGGCTGCCGTCGCCTCGCCCACCGAGGGCCAATGCGAAGGCATCGAGGAGAATGGACTTGCCGGCTCCGGTCTCGCCCGTGAGGACGCTGAGGCCCTCGCGAAAATGAAGCTCGAGCTTGTCGATGAGGACGATGTCGCGAATCGCCAGCTGGATCAGCATGGAAGGTGAGGCTTACCCCGTCCTCTGACCGACCTTCGGGACGCCGCGGAATGCCTTGCTGATCCAGGACTCGGTGTCCTCGCGCGGCTCGAGGCCGCCCTTGGTCAGCAGGTTGTAGGCGTCCTTGTACCAAGGACTGTCAGGGAAATTGTGACCGAGAACGGCAGCGGCCGTCTGCGCCTCGTTGACGATGCCCATGGCCATGTAGGCCTCGGTGAGACGCTCGAGCGCCTCCTCCACGTGACGGGTCGTCTGATAGCGCGAGACAACGTTGCGGAAGCGGTTGATCGCGCCCGCGTAGTTGCGCTTCTGCAGATAGAAGCGGCCGACTTCGAGTTCCTTGCCGGCGAGCTGGTCGCTCGCGACCTGGATCTTCTTCTTCGCGTCGGCCACGTATTCCGACCTGGGGTAGCGCTCGATCAGTTCCTGAAGGGCGAGGATGGCCCGCTCCGACTTCTCCTGATCGCGCGTGATGTCCGGAATCTGGTCGTAATACGACGAGGCCATCAGGTACTGGGCGTAGGCCGCATCCGGCGTGTTGGGGTGCTGCTGCAGATAGCGCCGCGAGGCCGTGATGGCCTCCTCATAGAAGCCGCCTTCGTAGTTGGCATAAGCCTCCATGATCAGGCCTTTGCGGGCCCATTCGGAATAGGGATACTGCCGGTCCAGACTGTTGAACTTCTTGGCAGCGCCCTCGAAGTCCCGCTTCTGGATCCGAGCCAAGCCGTCGTTGTAGACCTGCTCGGCCGGAACGTCCGCCACGATCTCCGGCTTGTAGGTTTCGCTCTTATCGAACGGGTTGATCGACGAAAGGGTGTCGCAGCCGGCGAGAACGATGCCGCAGGCGCCGACGACGAGCGCGCGACCGGCCACGCCCCTCAAACCCAAATAAACCTTCGCGAAAGGCATGCTTCGCGGTCCTCCGAAAAATCGTGCCCGATATTCCTACGATGCACCGCAGGTTCTTTACCCTATGCGCGCGCAAAGCGCCAACCCCCATCCGACAGGGTTTACCCAAGGGATGAAGGGGGCGTTAAGAACGGAAGATGCGGCCAAACGGCGCTCGGCCCGGGAGCCGGGCCGGCCGGGTCTCTCGCCTCAGTGCACTTCCGGCGCGAAGGCAGGCATGGCGATGCTGCTGCCGAGCTCGGCGTACCCGGCCTCGCGGCGGGAGCCTACCTCGACGATGGCGTAGTTCGACCGGCTCGAGAACAGGGCCTCGAGCACGGAGAAGTTCAGGCGATGGCCGCCGCAATAGGAGCGGTAGGTGCCCAGCAGCGGGAAGCCCGCGAGGGACAGGTCGCCGACCGCGTCGAGGATCTTGTGCCGCACGAACTCGTCGGCGTAGCGCAGCCCCTCGGGGTTCATAATGCCGTCCTCGCCGATGGCGACGGTGTTCTCGAGGGAGGCGCCCAGGGCGAAGCCGGCGCTCCACAGCTTCTCCACGTCGCGCATGAAGCCGAAGGTGCGGGCGCGGGAAATGTCGCGGCGGAAGACGGACGGGCTGAGGTCCACCGCCTTGCGCTGGCGGCCGATCACCGGAGTGGGGAAGTCGATCTCCACGTCGAGCCGGAAGGCGCGCTCGTTGGGCAGAAGCTCGGCGAAGGCCCGGCCTTGAGTCACGCGGACCGGCTTGAGGACCTTGAGGTAGCGCCGGGCCACGTCCTGCGCCACGACGCCGACCTGATCGATGGCCTCGATGAAGGGAGCCGAGCTGCCGTCGAGGATCGGCACTTCGGGACCGTCGATCTCGACGAGCACGTTGTCGACGCCGAGGCCGGCGAAGGCGGCCATCAGGTGCTCGATGGTGGCGACGGCGCCGCTGTCGCGGTCGCCGATGACGGTGCAGAGCTCGGTGGCCGTGACGGCCAGGTGGCGGGCGTCGATCAACCGGTCGAGCCCACCGGGAAGTCCGGTCCGGAGGAAAGCAATGCCATGATTCGCTTCAGCCGGATGAAGGATCATCTTCACCTCGTCCCCGGAGTGAACCCCGACGCCGAGGAGCGTGACGGCTGCGCGAAGCGTGGTTTGCTGACTTTGTTTCATTATCTCGGACCTCGTACGCCTCAACCTCGAGCAGATGCAGGCCTGCCTGGGATGAATGACGTCCGCTGTTGTTCTAAAGGGTCGGCAGGTTCCCCTTGAGCCCTGCCTTCTCGATTGAGGGCACAATAGTCCGGCTGGCAGGCTAGGCCAAATCACGCTTTCTTACGGTCTGTAACAATCTCGGCCGTTGGTAAGTAGCTGATTTTAATAGGGTTTAATAAATCGTTAACCCTCGGCCGCGGGGGCGGCCGAGGGTTTTGTCACGTCCTGTTACGCTTCGTCAGTTCGCTTGGCGACGGAGGAAGGCCGGAATCTCCAGCTGGTCGTCTTCCGCGTTCCGCTGCGGGGTCACCCGGCCCTGCGGATCGAGCTGCCCCTGAGTCGGGCGGTAGCCCTGGGGCGCCGCGGCCGGACGCGGCTTGGCGTACTCCGCATGAACCGGGGACATCGACTGGCGCGGCGCCTCCTGCTGCACCGGGCGCTGGGCGACCGGCTCGGCGGGGGTCTCCTCGCGGCGGCCGAAGCCGACCGTGGCGAGGCGCTGGATGAGCGACATGCGCTTGGTCTCGGGAGCGGGCTCCTCCCCGCGGGACGCCCGGATCTGATCCTGGACGGGGCGCGGCAGCTCGTCGATCCGCGGCATGCGGGCCGGGCGCATCGGACGCTCGGCCTGCGGGGGAATGAAAGCCCCCTGCTCCGCCACGTCGTCGTGATAGGCCGGCTGGGCCGCCGCCGGAGCCTCGAAGGCCGGCTTCGGCTGCGCCGGGGTGAGAACCACGTCATCCCGGATCACCGGCTGCGGAGCCGGCTCGGCGACCATCGGCGCATAGGCCGGAGCGGCGGGAGCGGCCGCGACCGGAGCCGGCGCAGGGGCGACCTCGGCGGCTTTCACCGGTTCGGCCTGGGGAGCGGTGCGAAAGGTCGGCGTGGTCTGAGCCTGCGTGGCGCGGGCCCGGGCCTCGGCCCGAAGGCGCTCGGCCACCTCGGAGATGCGCTGCTCCGTGGAGACGATGTCGTTGGCGCTCGCCATCGGGACCTGGTCGATGCCGGTTGCCACCACGGAGACGCGGATGATGCCCTCCAGGCTCTCGTCGAAAGTGGCGCCGAGGATGATGTTGGCATCCTGATCCACTTCCTCTCGGATGCGGGTCGCCGCCTCGTCGAGTTCGTAGAGGGTCAGGTCGTTGCCGCCCGTGATCGAGATCAGGAGGCCGCGGGCGCCCTTCATCGACACCTCGTCGAGGAGCGGGTTGGCGATGGCGGCCTCGGCCGCGCGGATCGCGCGCTTCTCGCCCGAAGCCTCGCCCGTGCCCATCATGGCCTTGCCCATGCCGCGCATGACGGAGCGCACGTCGGCGAAGTCGAGGTTGATGAGACCTTCCTTGACCATCAGGTCGGTGATGCAGGCCACGCCCGAATAGAGCACCTGGTCGGCCATTGCGAAGGCGTCCGCGAAGGTGGTCTTCTCGGTGGCGACGCGGAAGAGGTTCTGGTTCGGGATGACGATGAGCGTGTCGACCGCCTGCTGGAGCTCCGCGATGCCCGCTTCCGCCAGACGCATGCGGCGGATGCCCTCGAACTGGAACGGCTTCGTGACGACGCCGACCGTGAGGATGCCGAGTTCGCGCGCCGCGCGGGCCACCACCGGAGCGGCGCCCGTGCCGGTGCCGCCGCCCATGCCGGCGGTGATGAACACCATGTGGGAGCCGGCGAGCTGATCGCGGATCTCGTCGATCACCTCCTCCGCCGCCGCGCGGCCGACCTCGGGCTGGGAGCCGGCGCCGAGGCCCTCGGTCACCTGCACGCCCATCTGGATCACGCGCTGAGCCCGCGACGAGGCCAGAGCCTGTGCGTCGGTGTTCGACACGACGAACTCGACGCCCTCCAGTCCGGACTCGATCATGTTGTTGACGGCATTGCCGCCGGCACCGCCGACGCCGAAGACGGTGATGTGCGGCTTGAGTTCCCGGATGTCCGGAGCATGCAGATTGATTGCCATGACCTGTTGCCTCTTTGGCCTTCTATCGAGAGCGCTTGGCGGACGCTTGACTTTGGTTGACTTGTACTCTGAAGCGATGACCGCCGCGCCATCGCCTTTACGCTTTAAAAACTCTCGCGAATCCAACGGCCCACCCGTGAGATGTAGCCATCGGTTCCCGTACTCTGGAACAGGCCGCCCGAACGCGGCTCGAAGTACTCGATATGCGCCACCTGCGGATAGACCAGGAGGCCGACCACCGCCGAGAAGGCGGGGCCCTTCGCGGCTTCGGGCAAGCCCTTGATGCCGAGCGGGCGCCCGACGCGGACCTGTCCCTGCAGGATGCGACGTGCCGTCTCGGGCAGTCCTACCAGCTGGCTGGCGCCGCCCGTGAGCACGACGCGCCGCCCGGCCTGGGCTGCGAAGCCCGCACCCTTCAGCCGGTCGCGCACGAGTTCGAGGATCTCCTCCACGCGCGGCTTGATGATGCGCACGAGGTGGGATTTCGGCAGATGGTTCGGAACGTCGCGTTCGTCCTCATCGACCTGAGGCACGGCGATCATGTCGCGGTCGTCCGCGCTCGATGCGATCGCTGAGCCGTAAAGGGTCTTGAGCCTTTCCGCCGCCGACACGCGGGTGGTCAGGCCACGGGCGATGTCCATGGTGACGTGATGGCCGCCGACGGCGATCGCATCGGTGTGCACCAGATGCCCGTTGGAGAAGATGCCGACGCTCGTGGTGCCGCCGCCCATGTCGACGACCGCGCAGCCCATCTCGGCCTCGTCGTCCACGAGGGCCGACAGGCCCGACGCGTAAGGCGTGGCGATCACGGCCTCGACGCCGAGATGACAGCGCTCGACCGCGAGCATCAGGTTGCGCGCGGCGGCCGCCTCCGACGTGACCACGTGGAGATCGACGCCGAGCCGCTCGCCGATCATGCCGGTGGGATCGACGATGTGGTTCTGCGCGTCGAGCGAGTAGCCCGTGGGCAGCGCGTGCAGGACCGTGCGGCCCCGGCGCATGTCGTAGCTGCTCGCGATGTCGAGCACGCGATGGACGTCGCCCTGCCCGACCGCGCCGCGCACCGGCACGTGCGCCTCGAAATGCTCGGAGCTGAGGCGCCCGCCGGTGAGATTGACGATCACCGACTGGATCTCGACCTTCGCCATCCGCTCGGCAGCGTGGACCGCCTGGCGGATCGAGGATTCGGCCGCTTCCAGATCGACGATCACGCCGCCCTTGAGGCCGACGGAGCGATGATGGCCGATGCCGAGGATGCGCGCGAGATGCGTGCGGCCTCTCAGCGTCTCGATCTCGTCGACCGGCTTCAGCTCGGCCACGATGCAGACGACCTTGCTCGTTCCGATGTCGAGGACCGACAGGATGGCGCCCTTGCGCGCGGACAGCGGCTTCAGGCGTGGCGTCAAACCATGACCTGAGACACTCATGTATCAACCCCCTTGCCGCGCATAGGCTTCTTCTTCAGGGCATCGGCCCGCGCCGATGCCGCTTCTTCCGTGAGACGAACGACGACCCGGTCGGACATGCGCAGGTCAATGGCCAGCACATCCTTCTCCAGGATCTTCTGTTCCCGTTCGAGTTTGACGAGCCGGGCCAGCGCATCGGCGGCCCCGATCTCCGGCAGGCGCACGTCCATGCCGTTGTCCATCTTGAGCGTCCACCGGCGCCCGGACACGAGGGTCCCGGCCCGGATCCGCTCTTTCAGCGGACCGGCGGCCTCGAGCAGGGCCAGGTAATCCTTGCTGCGGGTGTTGGCGCCCTCGCCCACCACCAGGGGCAGGCTGACGAATCGCTCGTCCTGCATGAGGTCGATCACCGTGCCGTCGGCCGCGATGATGAAGAGCTCGCCGTTGAGCTGCCAGATCGCATGGGGCTCGCGCTCGGTGAGCGTGATGACGAGTTCGTTCGGATAGAGCTTGCGGACGGCCGCGGACTTAATCATCGGAACACGCTCGAGGCGTTCGCGCAGGTCGTTGGCGTCGAGAAACGCAAGGGAAAGCTTGCCGTGGAGCCCACCGGCCGCCAGCACCTCGTTCTCACGGATCTGGGAGATGCCGGAAATCGTGATCTGCTCGAGCCCGAGGCCGACCATCCGCGCGAGGGCGTGGTGCGGCTCGCCATAGGCGCGGACGAAGCCGTCGAGATGGCCGCCCTGCCAGAGACCGACGAGGGCAACGGTGCCGAAGAAGCCGAGGGTCAGGCCCGTTCCGAGGTATCGCGGCACGCGGCGCTCGAGCGGCACGGTGACGGAGCGCCGGCGCGTGCCGCGGGTCGGACGGGAGATTCCGAGAAGTCCGAAGAGGGAAGAGCCTTGCCTCCGCGGCTCGGAGGCGGCAACACGCGCAACCGCAGCGCCGGCCGGGTAGGCCGTCATCGGTTGCAGGTAGCGTCCTCCACCATCCATCGCACAAGCTCGCCAAACGTATAGCCCGCATGGGCCGCCAGTTCTGGCACCAAGCTTGTCTCGGTCATCCCGGGTTGCGTGTTGACCTCGAGAACGACGAGTTCCCCGGTTCCTCCGGGCGTGTCGTCGTACCTAAAGTCGGCGCGGCTGATTCCCCGACAGCCGAGCGCTTGATGCGCCGTTAACGCCAACTCTTGGACCTTTTGGTAAATATTCGGTTTAATTTCTGCCGGCAGGACGTGAATGGACCCGCCTTTCGCATACTTTGCGTCGTAGTCGTAGAACAGCCCGGTCGCGGGGCGGATGTCGATGACGCCGAGAGCCCTGTCGCCCATCACGGCGCAGGTCAGCTCGCGGCCAGCAACATATGATTCGACAAGGACTTTTTCGCCGAAGGCCCAGTCCTCGCGCAGCAGCTCCTGGGGCGGATGGGAGCGGTCCTCACGCACGATAATGACGCCGACGGAGGAGCCTTCGTCGACCGGCTTGATCACGTAGGGAGCCGGCATGACGTGGCTCTTCGCCGCTTCCAGACGGTTAACGACTATTCCCTTCGGCACCGGCACGCCGGCCGCCGCCATGACGATCTTCGCCTTGTCCTTCTGCATCGCGAGCGCCGAGGCCAGGACGCCGGAATGGGTATAGGGAATCTTTAGGATTTCCAGGAGACCCTGGATCGTTCCGTCCTCGCCGACGCGGCCATGGAGGGCGTTGAACACCACATCGGGGTTCACGGCCTGGAGCACGGTGGCGATGTCCGGCTGCACGTCGATGGGCGTGACCTTGTAGCCCTGCTCCTCCAGCGCCCTGCAGCAGGCCTTGCCCGAGGCCAGGCTGACCTCGCGTTCTGCGGACCAGCCGCCCAGAAGGACGGCGACGTGCTTGGCGGCCATCTTCAGCTCCCCTCAAGACCCCGCCGGTCGCGCCGGTGCGGGGACGGACACGATTCGCTCAGGCCGGAAGGCCGACGCGTTTGATTTCCCATTCGAGCTCGACGCCCGAGTGCTCCCGCACGCGGCGCCGCACCTCCTCGCCCAGCCCCTCGATGTCGGCCGCCGAGGCCGTGCCGTGGTTGATGAGGAAGTTGCAGTGCATCTCGGACACCTGGGCGTCGCCGATTCTCAGGCCCCGGCAGCCGGCGGCATCGACCAGCTCCCAGGCCTTCCGGCCCGGAGGATTCTTGAAGGTGGAGCCGCCCGTGCGGGTGTTCACCGGCTGGGTGGAGGAGCGCGCCTCCGTGATGGCGTTCATCTCGGCCAGGATCTCTTCGGGGTTTCCAGGCCTACCCTCGAACAGGGCCTCGGTGAAGATAACATCCTCGGGGACCGCCGCATGGCGGTAGGTGAAGCCCATTTCCCGGTTCGTGTAGACGACCTTCTCGCCCGCGCGGGTCACCGCCCTCGCCTCGACCAGCACGTCCTTGGTCTCGCCCCCATAGGCCCCGCCGTTCATGCGCAGCGCCCCGCCGATGGTGCCGGGGATGCCGCGCAGGAAGGACAGGCCGGCGATTCCCGCCTCCGCGGCCGCGCGGGCCACCTTCACGTCGGCAACGCCGGCGCCGGCGCGGATGCGATGGCCCGGCTCGACGGAGATGTCGGAGAAGCCCTTGGCCAATCGGATCACCACCCCTTTCCAGCCCCCGTCGCGCACGAGCAGGTTTGAGCCCAGCCCCACCACGAGAACCGGGACGATCCTGTCGAGGCGGGCCAGGAAATACGCGAGATCCTCCTCGTCGGCGGGCGTGAACAGCACCTGGGCCGGCCCGCCGGTGCGGAACCAGGACAGAGGTGCCAGCGGAGCATTGGCCTCCAGCTTGCCCCGCAGCGCGGGCATCTGCGCCCTCAGGTCTGCCGTGACATCCTGAAACATCAGGCCGCCTTCTCGCCCAGGGCTTCGAGCTCGCCCGGGAGCGCATAGGCCCATTGGGTGATGTTGCCGGCGCCCAGGCAGATCACGTAGTCGCCGGGCCTGGCGACGCCCTTGATCAGGCCGGCCAGATCCTCGGACTTCTCGAGGGCCATGACGTTGCGGTGGCCGCGCGTCTTGAGGCCCTCGACGAGACTGTCGCGGTCGGCGCCTTCGATCGGCTGCTCGCCGGCCGCGTAGACCGGCGCCACGATGACCGCGTCCGCATCGTTGAAGCAGGTGCAGAACTGGTCGAACAGGGACGACAGGCGCGTATAGCGGTGCGGCTGCACCACGGCGATCACGTGCCCGTCCGTCGAGGCGCGGGCGGCCTTGAGTACGGCGGCAATCTCGGTCGGATGGTGGCCGTAATCGTCGAAGATGGTGACGCCGTTCCACTCGCCCGTCCGGGTGAAGCGCCGCTTCACGCCGCCGAAGGAGGCGAGCGCCTTGCGGATCGCGTCGGGCGACACGCCGAGCTCGTGCGCGACCGCGATGGCGGCGGTGGCGTTGAGCGCGTTGTGCGCGCCCGGCATCGGCAGGACGAGGTCCTCCAGTTCGAGGCGGAAGCCCGGACGGCGGTCGCGGATCATGACCCGGAAGCGGTTCTGCCCGCCGCGCGAGTCCACATCCATCAGGCGCACGTCCGCCTGGGGATTCTCGCCGTAGGTGATGATGCGCCGGTCCTCGATGCGGCCGACGAGGTCCTGCACGGTCGGATGGTCGATGCACATGACCGCGAAGCCGTAGAACGGGATCGAGTCGATGAACGAACGGAAGGCATCCTTGATCGCATCGAAGGTGCCGAAGTGGTCGAGATGCTCCGGATCGATGTTGGTGACGACGGCCACGTCGGCCGGCAGCTTCAGGAAGGTGCCGTCGGATTCGTCGGCCTCCACCACCATCCACTGACCGTCGCCCATGCGGGCATTGGTGCCGTAGGCGTTGATGATGCCGCCGTTGATCACGGTCGGGTCAAGGCCGCCCGCGTCGAGCAGGGTCGCCACGAGGGAGGTGGTCGTGGTCTTGCCGTGGGTACCGGCAACCGCGACGCAGGACTTGAAGCGCATCAGTTCCGCCAGCATCTCCGCGCGGCGTACCACCGGCAGGCGTCTCTCCCGAGCCGTGACCAGCTCCGGGTTGTCACGCTTGATGGCGGTCGAGACCACGACGATCTCGGCACCCTCCACGTTCTCGGACCTGTGGCCGATGAAGGTCTTGATGCCCTTCTCGTTGAGGCGCTTGACGTTGTAGTTGTCCGCCGCATCGGAGCCCTGCACCGTATAGCCCAGGTTGTGCATGACCTCGGCGATGCCCGACATGCCGATGCCGCCGATACCGATGAAATGAATGGGACCAAGCTTCGGCGGCAGTTTCATGGGTTTTTTCCGTTCTTGTTGGAGGCGAGTTGGAGCACCGCCCGGGCGAGGCGCTCGGCGGCGTCCGTGATGCTGGCGCTATTTGCCGCGCCGGCGGCCCGGGTCAAGCGGTCGGGGTGCTCAATAAAGGCGCGCAATTCCGCGGCAAGGCGCTCAGGGGTGAATTCAGGCTGGGGAAGGACCACCGCGGCGCCGATGTCTCCGAGGGTGCGCGCATTGGCGGCCTGGTCCTGATCGATGGCGCCCGGCAGGGGCACGAGGATCGACGGGCGGCCGATCACGGCCAGTTCCGCCACCGTCGAGGCGCCCGAGCGGGAAATGACCAGATGGGCGCTCGCGATGCGCCGCGGCAGGTCCTTGAAGAAGGGCTGCACCTCGAAATCGACCCCGAGCCGTCCGTAGTGGGTCTGCACCCGCTCCAGATCCTCGCCCCGCGCCTGCTGGCAGATGTCGAGCCGGGAGCGGATCTCCGGCGGAAGGAGCTCGATGGCCGGGGGAACGACGTCGCTCATCACCCGGGCGCCCTGGCTGCCGCCAGTGACGAGGAGGCGGAATTTCGTGTCGGCTCCAAGCGCCTCATAAGGCTGCTTCGCGGCCTCCAGCACCGCGGGCCGGATCGGATTGCCGGTCTGGAGCACCTTGCCCGGAACGTTGGCCGGAATGCCTTTCACGCTCGCGAAGCCGGTCGCGATCAGGGACGCGCGGCGCGCGAGCAGCCGGTTGGCCCGCCCCATGACCCCATTGGCCTCGTGGATCGCGGTCGGCACCCCGAGGAGCGAGGCCGCCACCACGGGCGGGACGGTCGGATAGCCGCCGAAGCCGACGACCACGGCCGGTTTCAGCCGGCGGATGGCCGGGACCGCCGCAAGGGTGCCCCGGGCGAGCACGAGCGCGGCCCTCGCCATCTGGAGAGGCGAGCGGCCGGACGGGGTGGCGGAGGGGATCTCGACGATCTCGTCGGCCGGGAACGAGCCCGCATAGGCGTTGGCGCGCTTGTCGGTGGCGAGCGCCACCCGAGCGCCCAAGCCCTTCAGGGCATTGGCTAGGGCCTCGGCCGGGAAGAGGTGTCCGCCGGTGCCGCCCGCCGTCAGGAGGATGAGGGGAGCGTTCATCCGCGCAGCCGCTCCTGGGGGAAGTGGTCCATCATCTCGGCGCGCGGGCGCTTGCGCGTGAGCGCCACGAGGAAACCCATGCCGAGGGCCAGGGACAGCAGCGAGGAGCCGCCGTAGGAGATGAAGGGCAGCGTCATGCCCTTGGCGGGCATCAGGTGCACGTTCACCATCATGTTGATCGCCGCCTGGAGGCCGAACATCAGCACGAGGCCGGTGGCGGCGAGGCGGCAGAACGGATCCTCGTTGCGCCGGGCGAGCGACAGGCCGCGCAGCACGATGAAGGCGAAGAGCATGAGGAGGAAGAGGCAGACGACGATGCCGAACTCCTCCGCCGTCACGGCGAAGATGAAGTCCGTGTGCGCGTCGGGCAGGATGCGCTTGACCGAGCCCTCGCCCGGGCCGCGGCCGAACCAGCCGCCGCGGGCGAAGGATTCCATCGCCGTGTCCACCTGGAAGGTGTCGCCGGATTCCTTGTCGAGGAAGCGCTCGATGCGGGCGCGCACGTGCGGCAGGAACTCATAGGCCGCCACGATGCCCACGAGGCCTGCGCCGCCCAGGCCCATGACCCAGAACCAGTGCAGGCCGGCGACGAAGAACAGGCCGCACCACACGATGGTGACGAGCATGGTCTGGCCGAAATCCGGCTGGAGGATGAGCGGCACGATGGTGGCGGGCAGGATCAGGAGGGCGAACCAGGTGCCCGGCACGTCCTTGCGCTTGGCGCCCTCCGAAAAGGCCCAGGCGGCGAGCACCACGAAGGCAGGCTTCACGAATTCCGACGGCTGGATGCCGAGGGGGCCGATCATGATCCAGCGATGCGCACCCTTGATCTCCGGTCCGTACTGGAAAGCGAGCAGAATGAGCGCCATGCCGACGAGATAGACCAGCAGCGCGAGGCGTCGCACGTGGCGCAAGGACAGGAACGAGACCGGGATCAGGATGAGCAGCGCCGGCAGGAGGAAGAGCACCTGCCGGTTCACGAAGTGGAACGTGGACAACCCGAGCCGCTCGGCGACGGGCGGGCCGCCCGCCATGAGAAACACGAGGCCCGACAGAACCAGAACGGCGAGCGCCGCCAGCAGCAGCCGGTCGACGGTCCACCACCAGTCGCTGAGGGGCGAGCGTTCCGCGCGTGACACCATGGTTCTCAGGCTCCCATCGTGGGGTTGATGCCGGGCAGGGCTTTGACGAGCTCGCGGAAGTGGTTTCCGCGTACTTCGAAGTTCGGATACTGATCGTACGAGGCGCAGGCCGGCGACAGGAGCACCACCGTCTCGTCATCACGCGCGGCGGCGTCCTGCGCGGCCTGCTCGACCGCCCTGTCGAGCGTACCGCACAACTCATAAGGAACCGTATCGCCGAGCGTCTTCGCGAATTGCTCCGATGCGGCTCCGATCAGATAGGCCTTGCGGATCTTGCCGAAATAGGGCCGCAGATCGTCAATGCCGCCCTCTTTCGCCTTGCCGCCGAGGATCCAGAGGATGTTGTCGAAGGACTTGAGGGCCTTCTCGGTGGAATCCGCGTTCGTCGCCTTGGAATCGTTGATGAACAGGGTCTCGCCGCGCTGCGCCACCTCCTCCATGCGGTGTGGGAGGCCTGGGAAGGAGCGCAGGGCACGCTGGATGGTGCCGGGATCCACGCTGCACAGGATCGCCACCGCAGCGGCCGCGGCCGCATTCTGGGCATTGTGGTCGCCCCGCAGGGACCTGATGTCGGCGAGGCTCGCCACCTCGACCTTGTGGCCGTCGCGGTTCGAGACGATCGTTCCGTCCTTCGCGAAGATACTCCCGCTCTCGTGGTCCGAAAGGCCGACGCGGACGACATTCACCTTCCGGCTGGAGCAGCGCTCGGCGATGGCGCGGCTCGCCTCGTCGTCGGCCCCGATCACGGCCTGCTCGGCCTTCGCAACGAGCCGCTCCTTGATGACCGTATAATTCTCCATCGTCCCGTGCCGGTCGAGATGATCGGGCGAGACGTTCAGCATCACGCCGATGCTCGGCGCGAGGGAAGGCGCGAGGTCGATCTGGAACGAGGAGCATTCGATCACGTGCACGCGCTCGTTCGACGGCGGCTCCAGCGACAGGATCGCGGTGCCGATATTGCCGCCCATCTGCACGTCATGGCCCGCCTCGCGCAGGATATGGCTGACCAGCGCGGTCGTGGTCGACTTGCCGTTGGTGCCCGTGATGGCGATGAAGGGCGCGTCCGGGGCGAGCTTCGCCCGCTCGCGGCAGAACAGCTCGATGTCGCCGATGATCTCGATGCCAGCCTGCTTCGCGAGCTTCGCCGACCAGTGCGGCTCGGGATGGGTCAGCGGCACGCCGGGCGAGAGGATGAGAGCGGAAAAGCGCGGCCAGTCGGCGTCGCGAAGATCCGCCGTCTCGATGCCCTTGGCGGCGGCCTCCGCCATCTTGGCGGGGTTGTCGTCGCAGGCCACCACGTGGCAGCCCCCCGCCTTCAGGGCGAGCGCCGTCACCAGCCCGGACCCGCCGAGGCCGAAGAGCGCGACCGTCCTGCCGGAGAAGGTGGTGACGGGCGTCATCGGATCACCGCAGCTTGAGGGTCGCGAGGCCCAGGATGGCCAGCACCACGGAAATGATCCAGAACCGGATCACCACCTGCGGCTCGGTCCAGCCGAGCTGCTCGAAATGGTGGTGGATCGGCGCCATCTTGAAGACGCGCTTGCCGGTGAGCTTGAACGACGTGACCTGGATGATCACGGAGAAGATCTCCAGCACGAAGAGGCCGCCCACGATGGCGAGCACGATCTCGTGCTTGGTGGCGACCGCGATGGTGCCGAGCAGGCCGCCGAGCGCCAGGGAGCCGGTGTCGCCCATGAAGATCTGCGCCGGCGGCGCGTTGAACCATAGGAAGCCGAGGCCTGCGCCGATCAGCGCGCCGCAGATCACCGCGAGTTCGCCGGTGCCCGGCACGAAGTGGATCTGCAGGTAATTGGCGAAGACCGCGTTGCCGGCGAGATAAGCGATGAACCCGAAGGTCCCGGCCGCGATCATCACCGGCACGATGGCGAGGCCGTCGAGCCCGTCCGTGATGTTGACCGCATTGCCCGCGCCCACGATCACGAAGCCGCCGAAGATCACGTAGAACCAGCCGAGGTTGAAGATCAGCTCCTTCGAGAAGGGCAGCGCCAGCATGTTCGAGAGGCCCGGCGTCGCCGTCCACGAGATGGCGATGCAGGCGATGCCGGCGATCAGGGCCTCGATGGCGAGGCGCGAGCGGCCGGAGAAGCCCTTGTGCGACTGCTTCGTGACCTTCAGATAATCGTCGTAGAAGCCGATGGCCCCGAAGCCGACGGTGACGAACAGGACGATCCAGACGTAGTGGTTCTCGAGATTGGCCCAGAGCAGAGCCGAGACCAGCACGCCCGCCATGATCATGAGCCCGCCCATGGTCGGCGTGCCGCGCTTCGTCAGCAGGTGCGACTGGGGCCCGTCCTCGCGGATCGGCTGGCCCTTGCCCTGGCGCACGCGCAGGAGGGAGATGATCGACGGGCCGAACAGGAACACGAAGAGCAGCGCCGTCGCCGTCGCGCCGCCGGTCCGGAAGGTGATGTAGCGAAAAACATTGAGGGGACTGAAATAGGGGCTGAACTCAGCCAACCAGGTCAACATCGATCATCCTTTCAGCGCGTGCGCCATCTCGCCCGCGCCGTAACGTTCTTTCAGGGCTTTGACAACCAAAGCCATCTTCATGCTGAGCGAGCCCTTCACCATGACGGCGTCGCCGGGCCGCACCGCCGCGCAGACCGCATCGACCAGCTCCGCCGAGGTCTCGGCATGGGCCGCGACCTTCGCGTCCGGCAGCCGGTCCACGAGGTTTCGCATCAGCGGCCCTGCCCCGAAAACGAGATCGATCGCATTCGCCGCCACCGCGTCGGCCAATCCCTGATGGAGTTCCGGACCCTTGTCACCCAGCTCCTTCATGTCGCCCAGGACGGCAATTCGCCGCCCCCGCCTCGCCATCTCGACAGCGCCGAGGTTGGCGAGCGCCGCTTTCATCGAGGCTGGATTGGCATTGTAGCTCTCGTCGATCAGCAGGGCCTCGCCCCCGTCGACGGAAAGCACGGTCCGCTCCCCTCGCCCGACCGGCGGCTTCAGGTCCGACAGGGTCAGGGCCACGAAGGGAACCTCGGCCCCGAGGGCGTGGGCGGCCGCCAGCACGCCGAGGGAGTTGAGGGCGATGTGCCGCCCGGGCGTGCCGATGCGGTAGGTCAGCGGCTGGCCGAAGATCCGCGCCTCGACCACCGACTGGTCGGGCCGCACCAGGATGCGCTCGGCGCGGATGTCCGCCGCCTCGTGCTCGCCGAAGGTCAGGATCCGGCCCGCATCGGACGCCGCCGCATGGGCGCGCAGGCGGTCGAAATAGGGCGTGTCGCGGTTGATCACCGCCGTGCCGCCCGGCTCCAGGCCGGAGAAGATCTCGCCCTTGGCGTCGGCGATGCCCCACAGGGAGGGGAAGAACTCGATATGGACCGGCTCGATGGTGGTGATCACGGCCACGTGCGGGCGGACCATCGCGGTCAGGGGCAGGATCTCGCCGGCATGGTTCATGCCGATCTCGAAGACCCCGAATTTCGCCTCGCGCGGCAGGCGCGCAAGGGTGAGCGGGACGCCCCAGTGATTGTTGTAGGACGCCACCGAGGCATGGGTCTCCCCCTGGCCGGAGAGCGCGAGGCGCATGGCCTCCTTGGTGCCGGTCTTGCCGACGGAGCCGGTGACGGCGACGATCCGCGCTTGGCTGCGCCTGCGGGCCGCCATGCCGAGCCGGCGCATGGCCTCGAGCACATCGGGGACCACGACGAGCCGATCCTGCTCCTTGAAGCCGGGCGCCCTCTCCTCGGACACCACGGCCGCCGAGGCGCCCTTCTCCAGGGCGGCCGGTACGAAATCGTGCCCGTCATGGACGTCGCCCCTGATGGCGAAATAGAGGTCGCCCGGCTCGAGGGTGCGCGTGTCGATGGACGCCCCGGAAGCCCGCGCGAACGCGCTCCCGACGCGGGCGCCGGTCGCGGCCACGATCTCGTCCAGGGTCCAAAGGGGCGTGTTCATCCCTGCCTCTCCGCAATTGCCGCCCGCACCTCGTCGTGATCCGAGAACGGCAGGGTCCGGTCGCCGATGATTTGGCCCGTTTCATGACCTTTGCCGGCCACGACCAGCACGTCGCCGGGGCGAAGGTCCCTGACGGCCGTCCGGATCGCCAGGGCCCGGTCCCCGATTTCTTGGGCGCCGGGCGCTCCTTTCAAGACCTCGGCCCGAATGGCGGCCGGATCCTCGGAGCGGGGGTTGTCGTCGGTGACGATCACCACGTCGGCCTTGTCGGCGGCGATTTGGCCCATGAGCGGGCGCTTGCCCCGATCCCGGTCCCCGCCGCAGCCGACGATGCAGATCAGGCGGCCGCTCGTGAAGGGCCGCAGGGCGTCGAGCACGTGGGCGAGGGCGTCGGGCTTGTGGGCATAGTCGACGATGCACAGCGCCCCGTCGACCTCGCCGACCTGCTCCAGGCGCCCGGAAACGCCCTTCAGCCCGGCGAAGCCTTGGAGCACCTCCGCCGCCCTGCCCTCGCCCTCGGCGGCCAGCACGAGGCCCGCCGCCAGGAGCGCGTTCTCCACCTGGAACGCGCCGAGAAGCGGCAGCGTGGTGGTGACACTGCGGCCGAAGGCCTCCACGGTCAGGATCTGCCTGAAGCCTTCCGGCCGCGCTTCGACCAGCCGGATATCCTCGCCCGCGCTGCCGGTGGTCAGGAGCCGCAGGCCGCGCTGACGCACGCCCTGGAGGAAGACGTCCGCGAACGGCCCATCCGCGTTGATCACCGCCGGCGCGTCGACCGGCAGCAGGGTGTCGAACAGACGCAGCTTGGCCTTGGCATAGGCCTCCGTGGTCCCGTGATAATCCAGATGGTCGCGGCCCAGATTGGTGAAGCCGGCAGCGCTCAGGACGACGCCGTCGAGGCGCCGCTGGTCGATGCCGTGGGACGAAGCCTCCATGGCGAGCCGCACCACGCCGTCGCCGGAAAGCCGGTCCAGGGTCTCGTGGAGGGAGATCGGATCGGGCGTCGTGAGCGAGCCGTAGGCCGAGCCATCCGACGTGATGACCCCGAGCGTGCCGAGACTCGCGGACTTATAGCCGAGCACCGCGAAGAGCTGGCGCGTGAAGTCCGCAACCGAACTCTTGCCGCTCGTTCCGGTCACCGCCACCACCTTCTCGGGCTGGCCGGGATGAAGGCGCATGGCCGCGAGCGCAAGGGCGCGCCGCACGTCGGGGACTTGGACGTAAGCGACGTCGGCCGCAAGCTCCGACGGCCGTTGCGCCTCGCCCACCACCGCGACCGCACCGGCCGCGACGGCCTGCGGCACGAAGTTCATCCCGTCCACCTTCGTGCCGGGCACGGCGAAGAACACGCTGCCCTGCCGCACCTTGCGGCTGTCGGACGCGATCCCGGCGACCGGGAGCGAGCCATCCTGCGCCTCCGGCAGGAGGTCGCCGAGATGAAGGGTCTTCGGGATCATTGCTTGATACCCCAGGCGCCCAGGCGCGACATGAGCGGGAACGGCTGCGCGGGCGGCTCGAACCGAGGCGGAATGCCCAGCAGCGGCGCGACGCGTTCGATCACGTTGCCGGTGACGGGGCCCGCGTTCCAGCCGGCGGTCGAGAACCCGTAGGTGCCCTCCACCGCCTGCGGCTCGTCCATGATGGTCAGGAACACGTATTTCGGCTTGTCGGCAGGAGCCACGGCCGTGAACGTGGTGAAGTTCTTGTTCTTGGAATAGCGGCCGTTGATGACCTTCTCGGCGGTTCCGGTCTTGCCGCCGACGAAGAAGCCTGCGATGGCCGCGGAGGACGCGGAGCCCGAGGGATGCGAGGCGTTGAGGCGCAGCACGTAGCGCATCGCCTCGCTGGTCTCCGGCTTGAGGACTTGCAGCGCGTCCTGGCGTGCCTCCTCCTCGCTGCGCTTGAGGAAGGTAGGCTTGATGAGCACGCCGCCGTTCACCAGCGCGCCCACTGCCATGAGCGCCTGCAGCGGCGCGACCGCGAGGCCGTGGCCGAACGCGATTGTCATGGTGTTGAGCTCGCCCCAGCGGGGTGGGACGATCGGCGCGGCGTTCTCCGGCAGCTCGGTCTCCAGGCGGGTGAGCTGTCCCATCTTGCGCAGGAACGCCTTGTGACCCTCCACGCCGATGCCGAGCGCCATGCGCGCGGTGCCGATGTTGGAGGAGTGGATGAAGACCTCCGGGGTGGTGAGGACGCGGCGCGTGGGATGATAGTCGCCGATGGTGAAGCGGCCGTAGCGCAGCCCCGACCTGGCATCGAAGGTCGAATGGATGTTGTACTTGCCGGAATCGAGCGCCATCGCCACCGTGAGGGCCTTGAAGGTGGAGCCCATCTCGAAGACGCCGACATTGATGCGGTTGATATTGTCGTCCTTGAGCGCGTCGACCGGGTTGTTGGGGTCGAAGTCGGGAAGCGACACGAGAGCGATGACCTCGCCCGTGTTCACGTCCATGATCGCGCCGGCCGTGGCCTTCGCCTTGAACTTGGCCATGCCCTTCTGAAGCTCGTCGCGAAGGGCGTGCTGCACGCGCAGATCGATGGAGAGCTGGACCGGTTTCAGGTCGGCCGCCGTGATGGCGAAGCCGGCGCCGTTGAGATCCTGCAGGCCCTGGCTGTCGATGTACTTCTCGATGCCGGCGATGCCAACGTTGTCCACGTTGGCGAAGCCGAGAACGTGCGCCGCCGCCACGGCGTTCGGATAGATGCGCTTGTTCTCGGGCAAGAACCCGACGCCCGGGATGCCGAGCCGGTGCACCTCAGCCTGCTGGCGCGGCGTGATCTCGCGCTTGACCCAGACGAAGCCCTTCTTGGTGCCCAGCTTGTTGCGAAGCTCCGTGGCGTCGAGATCGGGAAAGACGGCAGTCAGGAGCTCCACCGCCTCGTC
The DNA here is from genome assembly GCA_035645535.1 of Microvirga sp. GTDB lineage: Bacteria > Pseudomonadota > Alphaproteobacteria > Rhizobiales > Beijerinckiaceae > Microvirga. The sequence goes on from DASQMJ010000015.1 coordinate 20,720, forward strand.
CTTGTCGACGATGTTTCGCGGCTCGGCGAAGACCGACACCATCTTCACGTCCGTCGCCAGGATCTCGCCGTTGCGGTCGACGATGTCCGGGCGGGCGGCCGAGATCTCTGAAGAGGCGGCACGGCGCACCGCGCTCGTGTTGTCGCTCGTCATCGCAAGGTAGACGAGGCGGCCGCCGATGAGGCCGAACAGGCCGACGAAGCAGAGCGATGCGAGGCGGACGCGCGCGGTGCTCTTGTCGGCACGAAGGCGGAACAACTCGCGGGCATGGGTCATGAGTCCCCGCTTCGGAGGAGCGCTCTGACCCAGCGTTTCGATGTCGGGCTGCTGCTGCAACACTGGCGTTACCGTTTCGGAGTTTGCGTGGTCGGAGTGCGGGATTCGCCGTTCCTGTCCTTCGGCGTCGTGGTCGGGCCGAACAGGCCCAGAGCCTCGAGCTTGCGGCCGATCTCGTCCTCGCGCTCGGGCCGGTTCGGCAGGTCGGACAGGCGGGCCAGCTGCTGGATCTTCAGGGGCTGGAGATCGAGGTGCTGGTCGACCGCCTCCTGCAGACGGTCCGGCCGGTCGAGATACTGCCATTCCGCCCGCAGCACCGCGATGATGTCTCGCTCACGCTGCACCTGGGCCTTCAGCTTCGCGACCTGCTCCACGTAATAGAGCGTCTCGTACTTGACCGTGTAGGCATAGGCCGCCGATGCGATCAGGGCCGTGATGGCGATGATGTGGAGCAGTCGGATCACCGGCGCCCTCCCCTTTTCTCAGGCGTCTGCGGCAGTTCGGCCAGCATGGCGATGGCGCTCAGGGGCTCCTGAGCCGGTGCGTTCGTGCGCGCCCCCGCCCGCAGCTTGGCGGAGCGCGCCCGCGGATTGCGCACGACCTCGTCGTCGCTGGGGCCCACCGGGCCTTTGGTGACCGGCTCGAAGGTCGGCTCCGCCGCGGCCGTCACGGGAAGATGCCGGGAGCCGCCGGGCGCTCGGCCCGTGCGGGCGGCAAAGAACTGCTTGACGATGCGGTCTTCCAGCGAATGGAAGGTGACGACCACGAGACGGCCGCCGGGCTTGAGGATGCGTTCGGCCGCATGCAGGGCGCGTACCAGCTCGCCCAGCTCGTCGTTGACGGCAATGCGCAGCCCCTGGAAAACGCGCGTCGCCGGATGAATTCCGTTCGGCTCCTGCCGGATGAGGGACGCTACGAGATCGGCAAGCTGTCGCGTCGTCTCGATCGGCTGCCGACGGCGCGCCTCGATCAGGGCGCGCGCCACCGCGCGGGCACGCCGCTCCTCGCCATAGTGGTAGAAGATGTCCGCGAGCTCCGCCTCAGACAACTCGTTCACGAGATCGGCGGCGCTCGGCCCTGAGCGCTCCATGCGCATATCGAGAGGCCCGTCGTTGCGGAATGAGAAGCCGCGCTCGGCCTCGTCGAGCTGCATGGACGAGACGCCGATGTCGAGCACGACGCCGTCGACGCTCCCGGCCCCTTGGGCCCGCGCGATCTCGTCGAGGTCGCCGAAACGTCCCGGCACGAGGGCGAGGCGCTTCTTCACCCTCGCGGCGAGCGACGCACCGCCGGCGATCGCATCGGGATCGCGGTCGATGGCAATGACGGAGTTGCGTGGATGGGCATCGATGATGGCGCGCGTGTACCCGCCCGCGCCGAACGTGCCGTCAATGAAAATGCCGCCGCGCTTCACATCGAGCGTGGAGCAGACCTCCGCCAGGAGCACAGGAACGTGACGGGTCGGTCCGCCAGCGGCTCCGGCTCCTGGGCCGTCGCCGCGTCCCATCATCGTTCCCGCACTCCTGGTGAGGTGTCCTGCACCGTACGTGGCTCCAAAACCCGGTTGCCCAGAACCTTCTTCAGGTCCCGCACCTTCGCGCGCGCCCCCTCCAAGTACGCGCGAAACTGCTCGGGCTCCCAGATTTGGAACTTGTGGCCGAGCCCGACGAACGTCACCGTATCGCCGATCCCCGCATGCACTTTCACTGACTCTGTCAGGATGACACGCCCTTCCGGATCGACTTTCAGGATTTCGCTGGTTCCGAACAACGCCGTCGACAACTGATCCCGCTCGTCCGAATAAGGCGACATCGTCGACAAGAACGCGTCGATTTCGTTCAGAAGCACATTGCCGCCCGCGTCCAGGGCCGGCGCATCCAACGCCGGATGCACGTAGAGCCCCTCGAACCCATCCCTGGCGAGCACCGCCCGAAAGGATGCCGGGATCGACACACGCCCCTTCGAATCCAACTTGTTGGTGAAATTGGACACGAAGCGGTTCATGGGCCGCAGCTTGCGCGCTCCTGATTGTCAGCCCCCCGGCGAACCGGAACGATCCGCCGCCGCCCGCAGCCGGTGAAAACGCCTCTTTCCGGAGAATTTTGTCATCGCCCTGCGAGCGATTGACAGCCTCCTCAGAAGACACCGTCGACGGGATGATTTGGGATAACATGGGATAGTATGGTCGTCAACGGAACGGGGCTGCGCTGCAAGGGTGCCTGAAGGCAATCCACATCAGAATTGCTTAGGGTTAATGAACCGTAAGCAGCCCAACGGTTTGGGGCCACTTTCCTCAAAATTCGCGCTGAAGTGGAGGTGTCAGCCGGCCTGTAAGCCGGGTTCTGTAGGGCCCAAGGCGCGAACCTTGGACGTGGCGGCCATTCCTCTGGGACGGTCATTGCTGACCGCCTCAAGCAACCAACCCGGACGACCGGCCTGGAAACGGGCCTGACGCGAACGCCTGTCGTCCCTATTCGGTTTTGCTCCTGGTGGGGTTTACCCTGCCGTCCGCATTACTGCGTCCGCGGTGCGCTCTTACCGCACCCTTTCACCCTTACCCCGGAGCCCTGAGGCCCATGCGGGGCGGTCTGCTTTCTGTGGCACTTTCCCTGGGGTCGCCCCCGCCGGACGTTATCCGGCACCGTGCTTCCATGGAGCCCGGACTTTCCTCCCCGAGCGAACTCGGAGCGGCCGCCCGGCCGGCTGACGTACTGGATGTGGTGCAGAAGGCAGCCCCCCGTCAACCCTTCCGGCCTCACGCGCAGAGGCTATCCGCGCAAAAGCGCCCGATTCAATCGGCCGAGGCGGTGATCGTCTTCACCTTGGCGCAATATGCCTGCGAGGCCTTGGTCATTGTTTGGGTGCGGTGCCCAAACTGATACCGCAAGACCGTGCCGCAGGTATCGCCGTCGGCGAGCCTGTAGGCCCGCGCGAGGTATTTCAGCCCATATCGAAGGTTTGTCTCAGGATCGAGCAAGCCGCCCGGATCGCCCTTATAGCCCAGGGACCTGGCCGTCTGCAGATTCACCTGGGTCAGCCCGAGATTGGGGCCGTTGCGGGCGCCGGCATTGTATCGGCTCTCGAGACGAACGATGGCGTCCGCAAGCTCGAACGGAATGGCGTTCTCCGATGCATGGCGGGCGATCAGAGGCCTGATCGTCTCGGCACGAGCGGCGTCGCCGGATCGCCCTCTGGCTCGCGCGAGGCTCTGGGCCGCGGTGAGAGCAGAGGTCTGTTCGATTACCCCCTCTACGTCGGCCTTCACCTCCGCGGCCGTCGCCTCCGATGCGGCATCCGCCTGCAGCTTCTCGAATTCGTGAGGAAGAATAATGCCGCTTCCGTCACCTCCTTCGGCCCTGACTTGGCTGGCAAGAGGAAGTGCAGCCGCACTCAAGGCGGCAACAGCCAAAGTCATGAGAGGCCTTTGCCAGGTCATCCAACAGCTCCGCTTGGTTAGTAGGCGCGAAGGTGGGTGGTTGATGGCCGAATTGGGCGATGATGTGGCAGGCTCGTCACAATTATGTTCGAAACCGGGTCAAGCTAGACAGTAACGAGCGCTCGAACCAACCGGGATCTTGTTTGTTTTACCTGAGACACTCTCGGAAAATTTCCTATGGATAGCGCCCGCTTTCTGGAACCGTTTGAAACCTGGAGAGTTGGCGAGATCGTAAGGCCAAGCTAAGTAGGGCTGGGCGGCCTACAGCCCGCAAGATACAGGGAAGCTTCCATGAAGAAGATCATCACAGCGATTGCCGCCGGTGCGCTCACCCTTTCGATGGCAGCCTGCAACACTCCTGGCGAACGTGCTGTCGGCGGCGCAGCCATCGGCGGCTTGGCCGGTGCGGCAATCGGCGGTGCGGCGACCGGTCGTGCGGGAGGTGCCCTCGCGGGTGCAGCCATCGGCGCGGCAGGCGGCGCCATTGTAGGTGCATCGACCGCTCCCCGCGGGCCGGCATGCCCCTACGGCACCTACCAGGACGTCTACGGCAACGTCTATTGCCGCTGATCGTCGCCTGAACGGAATTTTAGGGGCCGAGGCATCTCGGCCCCTTTTCTTTTGCCCGTTCTTCGGCATACCACTCGGTCGTCATGATCCAGTCAATTTGGGGCAAGTTGAGCGGCGCCGGCATCGGCCTCGCACTCGGGGGGCCGATCGGCGCTCTCCTGGGCGGCGTGGCCGGCCATGTGCTGATCGACCGCGAGGGCTCCCTCTTCGGACGTCCTCCGCGGGATATCGTCTTCACCATGGGTCTCGTCGCCCTCTCGGCCAAGATGGCCAAGGCCGATGGCATCGTCGTCGACCGGGAGGTCAACGCGTTCGAGCAGGTGGTCGAGGTGCCGCCGGAGGAACATGAGCGCGTGACGCGCCTGTTCCGGCTCGCCATGGAGACCACCGACGGCTTCGAGGCCTATGCACGCCAGATCGCGGATGCTTTCAAGGACGAACCGGCCCTCCTCGAAGACGTGATCGACGGGCTGTTCCACATCGCCAAGGCCGACGAGGCCATCCACGAGGCCGAGTTCGCTTACGTAAAGGATGTCGCGACGATCTTCGCGTTCGACCAGAAGGAGTTCGAGCGCATCGCGGCCCGCCACGTGCGGCTGGCGGACGATCCCTATCTCATCCTGAAGGCCGACCGGGACATGAGCAACGAGGAGCTGAAGCGGCACTACCGCAAGCTCGTCGCGGAGATCCATCCGGACCGGGAGATCGCCCGCGGCCTTCCGCCGGAGGCCGTGAAGATCGCGACCGAGCGGCTCGCCGCCGTCAACGCCGCCTGGGAGCGCATCACGACCGAGCGGGACATCAGGTGACGGCATGAGTGTCCTGTCCCCGGAGAGTCCCGTTGCCGCGAAGGTGTTCCCCTCGCCCAACCATGGGGAGAGGAAGGACGGCCGGCGCCCCTCCATGCTGATCCTTCACTATACGGGCATGCCGGATTCGGGCGAGGCTCTGCAGTGGCTGTGCAACCCGGTCTCGCAGGTCTCGGCCCACTACTTCGTGTTCGAGGACGGGCGCGTGCTGCAGATGGTGCCGGAGGCGCGTCGGGCCTGGCACGCCGGCATCTCCTACTGGGACGGCGAGACGGACATCAATTCCAGTTCCATCGGCATTGAGATCGCCAATCCCGGCCATCCGGGCGGGTTGCCGCCGTTTCCCGACGCGCAGATGGAAAGCGTCGTGGCCCTGGCGAAGGACATCGTGACCCGCTGGCGGATCCCGGCGGTGCGGGTTCTCGCCCATTCGGACGTGGCCCCCGGACGCAAGCTCGACCCGGGCGAGGTCTTTCCTTGGGAGCGGCTGCATCGCGCCGGCGTCGGCCACTGGGTTCCTCCCGCCCCTATCCGGGACGGGCGCTTCTTCTCCCGCGGCGAGCAGGGCATGCCCATCGAGGCGCTCCAGGCGATGCTTGCCATGTACGGCTACGGCCTGAAGATCAACGGCGTCTTCGACGAGGATACGGAGAAGGTCGTGGCCGCCTTCCAGCGCCATTTCCGACCCGAGCGGGTGGATGGCGTGGCGGACGCCTCGACCATCACGACGCTCCGCGACCTGATCGCCGCGCGGCCGCAGAACGCGGTTGCATGACAAAGAGTTAACTCGGCTTCGGCCGGCAATTGGGCCACAATGCCCGGGCATGAGGGTGAAGTCCAACAGAGGTGCTCGGGTGCGGCGTATCTGGCTTTGGCTGGTCGGGGTTCTGGCAGTGGCCGGAATTGCCGGCTTCTTCCTATGGAAACCCGCGGGCGGCAGTGCAGCCGACGCGGCCTACCGCCTCGCCGCCGTCGACCGTGGCCCTATCGTGGCGAGCGTGCGGGCCACCGGAACCCTCAATCCTGTCACGACGGTTCTGGTCGGCTCTCAGCTCTCGGGTCAGGTGGTCGAGATCCTCGCCGACTACAACACCCCCGTGAAGGAGGGGCAGGTGGTGGCCCGCCTCTATGCGGAGCAGATCAAGTCCCGTCGCGACGCGGCCGCTGCGGACCTCGCCCAGGCCAGGGCCGACCGGGACACCAAGAGCGCCCAGGTCGACAAGGCCAAGTCCGCCCTCCAGCGCGCCGAGGCGGTCGCGGCCGACCTCGTGGCGCAACGCGACCGGGCGCAGGCGCAGCTGGCCGAGGCGCAGCGCAGCTTCGAGCGGCAGACCACCCTGAACGCGCGGGCGGTCGGCGCCCAGACGGCGCTCGAACAGGCCGAGACCCAGGTCGCGGTCCAGAAGGCGGCTCTCGCCTCGGCCGAGGCGCAGATCGCCTCCAACAAGGCGGAGATCCTGGGCCTCAGGGCCGACATCGCTCTTGCGGAAGCCGCGCTCAAATCGGCCGATGCCCTCATCCTCCAGCGGCAGGCGAAGCTGAAGGACATCGAGATCGACCTCGCCCGCACGGAGATCCGCTCCCCCGTCGACGGCGTCGTGGTGAAGCGCGAGGTCGAGCTCGGCCAGACGGTGGCGGCATCGCTCTCCGCCCCGACCCTGTTCACCATCGCGCAGGACCTGCGCGAGATCGACATCCACGCGAACATCGACGAAGCCGATGTAGGACGATTGAAGCCGGATCAGCCCGTCACCTTCACGGTCAACGCCTATCCCAACCGCACCTTCGAGGGCACGCTGCGCATGGTGCGCCTGGGCGCGCAGACGGTGCAGAACGTGGTGACCTACACGGCAGTGATCTCCGTGCAGAACCGCGACCAGGCGCTCCTGCCCGGCATGACGGCCAACCTCCAGATCGTCACCGACGAGCGCGAGGACGTGCTGCGTATCCCCAATGCTTCCCTGCGCTTCAGGCCTGCTGGTCCCGTCGCGGCGGTGGCGGGCGCATCGAACGAGAACGACGGACAGCGGCGGGCACGGCAGCCCCGCGCAGCTGCCGCGGAGGGGACGAACGGCCGGGTGTACCGGCTCGGCCCCGACGGTGCCCCGCAGGCAGTTCCCGTGCGCCTCGGGGCGACGGACGGCAGCTACACGGAAGTGCTCGCCGGGGATCTCAAGGCCGGCGATGCGCTAATCGTCGGCGGCGGCCCGCGCGCCGTGGCCGCGGACGATGCCGGCGGGCCTCGCCCCGGCTCCCGGCCGCGCCCGCCGCGCCTGTTCTAGGGAGCGTGTCCCTTGGCCCTCATCGAAACCCGCGATCTCGGACGCACCTACGAGCTCGACGCCGGGCGGGTCGTGGCGCTCGATGGGGTCTCCCTCGACATCGACCAGGGCGAGTTCGTCGCCGTGATGGGTCCGTCCGGTTCCGGCAAGTCCACCTTCATGAACCTGATCGGCTGTCTCGACCGCCCGACGCATGGCACCTACCGGCTCGCGGGCGCCGCCGTGGAGAGCCTCGACGCGGACGGCCTCGCGCGGCTCCGCAACCGCGAGATCGGCTTCGTGTTCCAGCAGTTCAACCTGCTGCCGAGGGTCGATGCGCTGGGCAACGTGGCCCTGCCGATGATCTATGCGGGCGTCGACCGGAAGACCCGGCACGAGCGCGCGCTCGGGGCCCTCGGCCGCGTCGGGCTGGCCGAGCGTGCCCATCATCGCCCGATGCAGCTCTCCGGCGGCCAGCAGCAGCGGGTCGCGATCGCGCGGGCTCTCGTGAACGGCCCCAGCCTGCTCCTCGCGGACGAGCCGACCGGCGCCCTCGACAGCCGCACGGCCGCGGAGATCCTAGGGCTGTTTCAGGAATTGAACCGCGAAGGCGCCACCATCGTGCTCGTCACTCACGACGCCGACGTGGGGCGCCACGCGCAGCGCCTCGTGCGCTTCAGGGACGGGCGGGTGATCGAGGACCGCCGCCAGACGCCTCTCGACGCGCGCGAGCTCCTAGCGGCGGAGAGCGCGGCATGAGGTTCGTCGAGGCGATCCGCTCTGCGCTTTCGGCCATCGCGGCGAACGCCCTGCGCAGCCTGCTCACCATGCTCGGCATCGTGATCGGCGTCGCGGCGGTCATCACTATGGTGGCGATCGGATCCGGAGCGCGCAATCTCGTGGATCAGCAGATCCGCTCGCTCGGCGCCAACCTTGCCATCGTGACGCCGGGCAACGTCACGCAAGGAGGTGCCCGGCTCGGGGCGGGCGCAGCTTCGACCTTGACCGACGAGGATGCGGAAGCAATCCGGCAGGAAGTCGACGGGGTCCTGGCGGCGGCACCCTTCGTCCAGGGCGGGACTCAGGTGGTGGCTGGCGGCAGCAACTGGGGTACCCGCATCTACGGGGTCGATCTCGACTGGTTCGAAGCGCGCGAATGGGACGTGGCGACCGGCCGCGCCTTCGACCCGGAAGAGATCCGCCGCGGTGACATCGTCGTCATCCTCGGCCAGACGGTGGCGCGAAACCTCTTCGGCGAGGAGGATCCCATCGACCAGGTCGTGCGCGTGCGCAACGTTCCGTTCCGGGTGATCGGCGTGATGGCCCCGAAGGGCCAATCGGCCTTTGGCCAGGACCAGGACGATGTGATCTTCGTGCCCCTCGATGCGGGACGACGCCGCGTGATCGGCCGCAACTACGCCAAGGACGGCTCCGTCGGCTCGATCTTCGTGAAGTTCGCGCGGGAGGAGGACATCGGACCCGGCATCGAGAGCATCACCGCCCTCCTGCGGCAGCGCCACCGTATCGTCGGCGAGCAGGAGGACGATTTCGCGATCCGCAACCTGACCGAGATCGCCAACACGGCCTCGGCCTCCGCCAATACGCTTTCCATGCTGCTCGCCGCGGTGGCGGCCGTGTCGCTCCTGGTCGGCGGCATCGGCATCATGAACATCATGCTGGTCTCGGTGACCGAGCGCACGCGCGAGATCGGCCTGCGCCTCGCGGTCGGCGCGCGCCCGCGCGACATCCTGAGCCAGTTCCTGATCGAGGCGACGACGCTCTCCACCATCGGCGGGGCCCTGGGGGTCGCCCTCGGGGCAGGCGCGGCCTATCTGGTGGCCCAGCTTGCCGGCTGGCCGTCGCTGGTCTCGACGAACGCGATCATCCTGGCCGTAGGCTTCTCAGCTCTCGTCGGCATCTTCTTCGGCTTCTATCCGGCCCAGCGCGCCGCAAGGCTCGATCCCATCGAGGCCCTGCGGCGGGAATAGACACGTTCCTATTGCGGCTCGGCCTTGGCGCAGATCTTCTGCGGCGCCTTGGCGAAATAGTTGAAAAGCGCCGGGCAGAGCCAGCCCTCGCGGTTCTTGCCCTCCTCCCGGTACCAGTTGCCGCCGTATTCCTCGCGCACCAGGGTCAGCTCGACCTGATAGTCCCGGAAACGGCGCCGTGGAGAAGATGAGCCGGAAACCGTTCGGCGCGTTCGGGATGCTTCTTACCGCATCCTCGAATCTGTGAGAGGTCCATGGTCACGTACGATGAAGCTTCATCGTACGTGACTTGGGGCCGCCTTGAGCCTCACTCCAGCGGGAGCGTCACTCCGCCGCCATCGCCCGGAACCGGGCCGGATCGTAGTTGAGGATCGGCGAGAGCCAGCGCTCCACCTCCGGGATGCTCATGCCCTTGCGGGCCGCATAATCCTCCACCTGATCCCGCTCGACCTTGGCCACGCCGAAGTAATAGGCCTCCGGGTGCGCCAGGTACAGGCCCGATACCGAGGAGCCCGGCCACATGGCGTAGGATTCGGTGAGCGACACGCCGATCCGGCGCTCCGCCTCGAGGAGGCCGAACAGGGTCGCCTTCTCCGTGTGGTCGGGCTGGGCCGGATATCCCGGCGCCGGGCGGATGCCCCGATACTCCTCGCGGATCAGTTCCTCGTTGGAGCAGGTCTCGTCCGGCGCATAGGCCCAGAACTCCTTGCGGACGCGCTGGTGCATGCGCTCGGCGAAGGCTTCCGCCAGACGGTCTGCCAGGGCCTTCACCAGGATGGACTGGTAGTCGTCGTTCGCCCGCTCGAAGCGCTCGGCGATACGGACCTCCTCGATGCCGGACGTCACGACGAAGCCGCCCACATAGTCCGTCTTGCCGCTCTCTACGGGAGCAACGAAATCGGACAGGCAGAGGTTCGGCTTGCCGTCGCGCTTGGTGAGCTGCTGGCGCAGGCCGTAGAAGGTGGCGAGCGTCTCCGAGCGACTCTCGCCGGTGAAAAGGCGGATGTCATCGCCGACCGCATTGGCCGGCCAGAAGCCGATCACCGCCTTCGGGTTGAACCAGCGCTCGTCCACGAGCCGCTTGAGCATGGCCTGGGCGTCCTCGAAGAGCTGGCGCGCGGCCTCGCCCTGCTCCGCATCTTCCAGGATCGCCGGGTAGCGGCCCTTCAGTTCCCAGGTCTGGAAGAAGGGCGTCCAGTCGATATAGGGCACGAGCTCGGCCACGTCGTAGCTGCGGAACACGCGCGCGCCGGTGAACGTGGGCTTCGGCGGCTGGTAACCCGACCAGTCGAGCTTCAGCGCATTCGCCCGGGCCTTCTCGATCGGCAGACGCTGCTTGTCCGCCTCGGCGCGAGCATGGGCCTCCGCGACCTTGCGGTACTCAGCCTGGATCGTCTCGACGTACGAATCCCTCATGTCCGGCGAAAGGAGCGAGGAGACCACGCCGACGGCGCGGCTGGCATCGGTCACGTAGACTGCCTGTCCCTTGTTGTAGTTCGGGTGGATCTTCACGGCCGTATGGACCCGGCTCGTGGTCGCGCCGCCGATCAGGAGCGGAATATCGAAACCCTCGCGCTCCATCTCGCTCGCCACACTCACCATCTCGTCCAGGGACGGCGTGATGAGGCCCGAAAGGCCGATGATGTCGACCTTCTCCTTGCGGGCCGTCTCGAGGATCTTCTGCGCCGGCACCATCACGCCGAGATCGATGACCTCGTAGTTGTTGCAGGCCAGCACCACGCCGACGATGTTCTTGCCGATGTCGTGCACGTCGCCCTTGACGGTCGCCATCAGCACCTTGCCGGCGGCGGAGCGCGCGGCGGCGCCAGAGGCCTCCTTCTCGGCCTCCATGAACGGCATGAGATAGGCCACGGCCTGCTTCATGACGCGGGCGGACTTCACCACCTGCGGCAGGAACATCTTGCCGGCGCCGAAGAGGTCGCCGACCACATTCATGCCGGCCATGAGCGGGCCTTCAATCACGTGCAGCGGACGCTCGGCGGCCTGGCGGGCCTCCTCGGTATCCTGCTCGATAAACTCGGTGATGCCGTTGACCAGCGCATGCTCCAGGCGCTTTTCGACCGGCCAAGTGCGCCATTCGAGGTCGGCGCCCTTTGCGGCACCGGCGCCGTCGCCCTTGAAGCGGGGCGCAGCCTCCAGAAGACGCTCCGTCGCGTCGGGACGGCGGTTGAGCACCACGTCCTCGCAAAGCTCGCGCAGTTCGGGATCGATCTCGTCATAGACCGCGAGCTGGCCTGCATTCACGATGCCCATGTCCATGCCGGCCTTGATGGCGTGGAACAGGAACACCGAGTGCATCGCCTCGCGCACCGGCTCGTTGCCGCGGAACGAGAAGGAGAGGTTCGACACGCCGCCCGAGATATGCGCGTGGGGCAGCGTCTCGCGGATGATGCGGGTCGCCTCGATGAAGGCGACGCCATAGCCGTTATGCTCCTCGATGCCGGTGGCGACCGCGAACACGTTCGGATCGAAGATGATGTCCTCCGGCGGGAAGCCGACCTCCTCGGTGAGGATCTTGTAAGCACGGGTGCAGATCTCGACTTTGCGTTCAAGCGTGTCGGCCTGCCCCTGCTCGTCGAAAGCCATCACCACGACGGCGGCCCCGTAGGAGCGGCAGATCCTGGCGTGCTCGATGAAGGCTTCCACACCCTCCTTCATGGAGATCGAGTTGACGATCGCCTTGCCCTGAATGCACTTGAGGCCTGCCTCGATCACGTGGAACTTGGACGAGTCCACCATGATCGGAACCCGCGCGATGTCGGGTTCGCCGGCCACGAGGTTCAGGAACTCGACCATGGCCTTCTCGGAATCGAGCAGGCCCTCGTCCATGTTCACGTCGATGATCTGCGCGCCGTTCGCCACCTGGTCGCGCGCCACGTCGAGGGCGGCGGCATAGTCGCCGTTGGTGATGAGCTTGCGGAACTTGGCGGAGCCCGTCACGTTCGTGCGCTCGCCCACGTTCACGAAGGGAATGTCGGAGGTGAGGACGAAGGGCTCGAGGCCAGAGAGGCGCATCAGCGGCTTCATTTCCGGAACCTGACGCGGAGCCTTGCCGGCCACCGCCTCCGCAATGGCACGGATGTGCTCCGGCGTCGTACCGCAGCAGCCGCCAACGACGTTCACGAGGCCCGCATCGGCGAACTCCGCCAGCATGCCGGCGGTCGCCTCCGGCCGCTCGTCGTAAAGCCCGAACTCGTTCGGCAGGCCCGCATTGGGATAGGCGCAGACGAGCGTGTCCGCCACCTTGCCGATCTCCTGGATATGCGCGCGCATCTCGCGTGCGCCCAGCGCACAGTTGAGACCGACGGAGAACGGCTCCGCATGACGCACCGAGTGCCAGAAGGCGGTCGGAGTCTGGCCGGAAAGCGTACGGCCCGAGAGGTCCGTGATCGTGCCCGAGATCATGATCGGCAGCTTCACGCCGCGCTCGGCGAAGACCTGCTGCGTGGCCACGATGGCGGCCTTGGCGTTGAGCGTGTCGAAGATCGTCTCGATGAGGATGATCTCGGAACCGCCATCGATGAGGCCCCTCACCTGCTCGGCGTAGGCGTCCCGCACCTCGTCGAAGGTGACCGCGCGGTAGCCCGGGTTGTTCACGTCGGGCGAGATGGAGAGCGTACGGTTCGTCGGGCCGATGGCGCCCGCCACGAAGCGGCGGCGGCCATCCTCCTTCTGGGCCAGGATCGCTGCCTCCCGCGCCAAGCGGGCTCCCTCACGGTTGAGCTCGTAGACGATCTCCTCCATGCCGTAGTCCGCCTGGGCGATGGAGGTTCCGGAGAAGGTGTTGGTCTCGACGATGTCGGCGCCGGCGCGGAAATAGTTGAGGTGAACGTCGCGCACCGCATCCGGCTGGGTCAGGATGAGGAGGTCGTTGTTGCCCCTGACGTCCTGTTTCCAGTTCTTGAACCGCTCGCCGCGAAAGTCCTCTTCCGAGAACCGGTAGCTCTGCAGCTCGGTTCCCATGGCGCCGTCGAGCACGAGAATGCGTCTGGACCCGATTTCGCGGAGCGTCTTGAGAACCTCGACGCCGTCGGCAGGAGAAGGAGTAAATATCGTCATGTTCTTTTTCTTTCGCCGCGATCAACTTGGCCGGGCATGAGGAGCAGTGTCAGGCGGCGGCTTTCACGCTCTGGTCGCGCAGGCCGAGCAGATGGCAGATGGCGTAGACCAGATCGGCCCGGTTCATGGTGTAGAAGTGGAACTCGCTCACGCCCCGGTCGACGAGATCGATCACCTGCTCGGCCGCAACGGCGGCGGCGACGAGCTTGCGGGTTTCCACGTCGTCGTCGAGACCCTCGAAGCGGGCCGCCAGCCATGCCGGGACGCTCGCTCCCGTCTTGGCCGCGAAATTCGCCGTCTGCTTGAAGTTCTGCACGGGCACGATGCCGGGCACGATCGGAATGTCGATGCCGCGGGCACGCACGCGGTCGAGATAGCGGAAGTAGTGATCGTTGTCGAAGAAGAACTGGGTGATCGCCCGGTCGGCGCCGCAATCGACCTTCGCCTTGAGCACATCGATGTCCGCATCGATGGATGGCGCTTCCGGATGCTTCTCCGGATAGGCAGAGACCGAGACCTCGAAGTCGCCGATGGCCTTGATCCCTGCAACGAGATCGCAGGTGCGCTGGTAGCCGCCGGGATGCGGCTCGTAGGCTGTGCCGAGGCCGCCGACCGGATCGCCGCGCAGAGCGACCACATGGCGAACGCCTGCGTCCCAGTATGAGCGCACGACGTTGTCGACTTCCTGCCTGGTGGCTGCCACGCAGGTGAGATGCGCCGCCGGCTTCAGCTTCGTCTCGCGCACGAGACGCGCTACGGTGGTGTGGGTGCGCTCGCGGGTCGAGCCGCCGGCTCCGTAGGTTACCGACACGAAGTGGGGGTTGAGCGGCGCGAGGCGCTCGATGGAGGACCAGAGCGTCGCCTCCATTTCCGCCGTCTTCGGCGGGAAGAACTCGAAGGAGACCTTGATCGGGCAAGAGCCCTGACGGCTGGGGCGAAGTGTGAGCGGCGACATCATGCAACCTCTTTGTTGGATTCGATCAGAGGCCAATCCGTCGCCACGCGGCGATCCTGGCCGAGCCACAGGGAGACGACCAGTTGCTCGTGCGACTTCTTCTGCGGAGCAAGCTGGCGGGTGACCGGGCAATCGAGCCCCGCCTCGTCGAGCCAGGTCGCGACCTGCTCCGGCGCGAAGCCGAGACGGCGATGAGCCTGAGCCTCGCGCAGGAATTCGAGGTTGTGGGGCGCGAAATCGACGACGAGAATACGCCCGCCAGGCGCCACCAGGCGCGCCGCCTCCCGGATCGCCCGGGCCGGATCGTCGAGATAGTGCAGCACCTGATGGATGACGACGAGGTCGAAGGTATCGCGCGGGAACGGGGGCGCATAGATGTCGCCCTGCCGGAGTTCGATCCGCGTCAGGCCGGCCTTCTCCAGATTGGCCCGCGCCACGGAAAGCATGGCATGGCTCGCATCGAGCCCGACGGTGCGCAGGGCCCGTGGCGCGAGAAGCTGCAGCATGCGGCCGGTTCCGGTGCCGAGATCGACGAGGTTGCGGATCGGCTTCGAGCCCAGCGCCTCCAGCACGGCCGCCTCGACCACGGCTTCGGGCGCATGGAGGGAGCGAATCCGGTCCCATTCCGGAGCGAGGCGCGAAAAGAACGCCTGCGCGGCCTGGGCCCTCTGGGCACGGACGGTTTCGAGCCGTGTCCTGTCCTCCAGCAGCTGGGGGTCCGAGCGGTCGAGGCTGTCCAGGATCGGGCGGAGAATGCGCATTGCCGCGCCTCTGTCCGTGAGCCGGAAGAACGCCCAGGCGCCCTCCCGGTGCCGCTCCACGAGGCCCGCTTCCACGAGGAGCTTCAGATGGCGGGAGATCCGGGGCTGGGACTGGCCCAGGATATCGGTGAGGTCGGAAACGGAGAGCTCACCTTCGGTCAGAAGGGCTAGGATCCGCATGCGCGTCTCCTCGGCGGCGGCTCGGAGAACGCTCAAGGTCAGGTCCAGCGATGGGGCGGCAGGTTCGGGCACGGCCAACAATCTCGCTCCTACATATAAAGATATGTTTATATCTCCTTCGGCGAGAGACGGCAAGCGGAGTTTGACCCGGCTGGACAAGTCCAGCGGGCGGGAACAAGGTCGCCATTGGCCGAGCTTGCTGGAGCATTTTCGGCGAAGGGGCGCCGGTTCGGCGCGAAACCGAGGCTGGACAAAGAATGCGCTGTTTCCACGCAATCGAAGAGCTTTGGTCGGGCTGGCGCTCTCGCGGTCGGGCCGACGCTGCTTGGTCGAGAGGATGGCACCTGCTCCGCGGCCTGGGCGGCCATGCGGATTGGTCCCGATCGATGACCTGGAGATGCAGTCCGGATCGCAAGCGCGCTCCGGAGTGATCCGTGACTGCCGTGGATGGCAGATGCCCGGCGGGGGCCGATTCTGGTGCGCCTACATCAGGGCTTGCCGGGCGGCCAGGGTGACGAGGCCTATGCTCAGCAGAAAGAGGGGAAACCACCCCGGACAGGCGGTCCGCTCATCTGGATCCATGATGTCTCAACCTCTCCATTCCCGCACGAAGGAACCGGACGGACAGCAGTACATCCGGGCCGCCATCGGCGGCTTCCGAGATGACCGGGGGTTATCGCCTGGCGATGACAGAGCGATGACGGTTGGATTTGGGCGCCCTGGCGGAAAGCGATGCTCTCCACCAGGGCGTATGCCGCAGGTGAGGACCACCACGGCACTCCAATCCTACCCCGACTGCAAAGGTCAACAACGCGAGAAGCTTCCGCAAATGCCTCATGGCCGTTCAGGCGATGCGGCAAAGATGGGCTTTCCGAGTCGATTTTATGCACCCGCGGGGGCTTCGCCCGACGGGCGGCAAGCGTTGTTCGGGCGGACGGTGTATCTTCCCGAGGTCAACGATGGGTCTCGGGCTGTGCAGCCCCGCACGATCGCACATGCTTCTTTAAGCTCCTGGGATTAAACTCTGGATCGGCACACCAAGATGCATAGGGGGCAATCGATGACGACCAGACTGAAAAAGGCAGCCGCCATGGGGGCTGTGGCACTGACGCTGTTCGGCGGCATGAGCGTCGGTGCGGGACAGGCCGAAGCTGGCCAGCGCACGGGCACGTGGAGGTATTATCCGGCCCCGCCCTATCCCTACCGGTCCCGCTCGAACGAAGGCGCGGCTCTCGCTGCCGGCATCGTCGGCGGGCTCGCGATCGGTGCGCTCGCAGGCGCGGCGACCGCTCCCCGGTACAATCCGCCGACCTACGCCTACCCGGTTTATGGCGATCCGCGGTACATGCCGCGCCGGGATTGCTACACGACGAAGCACACGGTCCGCGATCCGTGGGGCGCGACGACGACCCACAGCACAACCTACTGCGACTGATCCGCCGCGACGATCCGGCTGTCACCGGACTCGTGCGTCCGTTCAGCGACCTGAGCGGCGCGGGACGAACCTGGGAAAGCCTGAACCCGCCTATGGATCCTGCCTGTGCGTGAGGAGCAGCGCGAGCACATGTTCGCGCTGCTCGCGGGTGGCGAGGACGATCTCGTGGTCATCAAAGGCCGGAAGGGAGAAGGCAGGCCAATCAGCGGAGGGCCTGCTCGAGGTCCGCAATGATGTCGTCCGGGTCCTCGAGCCCGACGGAGAAGCGGAACACTCCATCGGCGGCCCAGTCCTGATAAGAGCGCGCGTCGCCCTCCTCCATGCGGAACGAGGAGCGCAGGATGTCGTCGGTCGGGATGTAGAACATCAGGCTCTTGGTCTTGCCGAGCGACACCGCATACGACACCACCTGCAGCCGTTCCGCAAGCTGACGCGCGAGCACTCCGCCGTCGCCCCTGGCCGAGAAGGCCATGAGGCCCGAGAAATTCCGCATCTGGCGCCTGGCGAGGTCGTGCTGCGGATGACGCACGGAACCGGGCCAGAACACCGAGCGCACCTTCGGGTGCTGCGAAAGGAATTCCTCCACCCGGCGGGCATTGGCCTCGTGCACGGCCATGCGGGGCGCCAGCGTCTCCATCCCGCGCAGGATCAGCCAGGCGGCGAAGGGGGAGAGCGAGCCGCCGAGGTGGATGAGGCCGCCCTTGCGCAGGGCGGCGATCCGCTCCCGACGGCCGATCACCGCGCCGCCGAGGGCGTCGCCGTGTCCGCAGATGTATTTCGTGAGGGAATGCACCACGTAGTCCGCGCCAAGCGACAGCGGCTTCGTCCCGAGCGGCGTCGCGATGGTCGCGTCGACGGAGAGCTCCGCGCCGCCCGCATGGGCGATCTCGGCGACTGCCGCGATGTCGGTCAGCCTCAGGATGGGATTGGCCGGAGTCTCGACGTGAACGAGTCTCGTATTGGGACGCATGGCCGCGGCCACGGCCGCGGGGTCCGACGTGTCGACCGCGGTCGCCGTGATGCCGTGCCGGGGCAGGATGTCGTTGGCGAGTTCCGCGACACCCGCGTAGCAGACGTTCGACAGGACGAGATGGTCGCCGCTCGCGAGCCGGTCGAGGAACAGGGCACCGATCGCCGCCATGCCGCTGGTGAAGCTGATCGCGGCCTCGCCACCCTCGAGAGCGGCAAGGCGGGTCTCCAGCAGCTCCAGGGCCGGGTTGCTCCACCGCGTGTAGAAATGCGGCGCGACGTCACTGAGATCGTTCGCCGAGAAGCCGACCGCGTCCGGATGGGTGAAGAAGCTCGTCGCCATCACCGGCGGTGACGAGGCCGGACCGCCGACCTCCCGCGGACCCGCGCCCGCATGAAGAGCGAGGGTCGCTTCATGAGGAACGGACATTTTCTCGGACATCTTGCTCCTCCTTGGCGGGGGCCGGATCGGCAGCGAAGCACCGGTCGCACCAGACCCGGCGATCATGTGCGTCGTATGGCGGAGGCTGCCCGGCACGACAACCTGGAACTTCGTTGCGAAGAATCGAACCCCTTGCCTGAAAAGCGCTCTGGTCTAGCATTGATGTGCACCTGAGGATGAGGAGGGCGCAGCATGGCGATGACGATGCAGAGCGAGGTCCTGTTGCCGGCGGATCGGGCCGCGGTCTGGGCTGCGCTCAACGATCCCGAGGTCCTGAAGGCCTGCATCCCCGGGTGCCAGGAGTTGGAAAAGGTCAGCGACACCGAATTTAGGGCAACGGCCAAAATCGCGGTCGGCCCCGTCAAGGCGACGTTCAAGGGCGGCGTGACCCTGACCGATCTCGATCCGCCGAACGGCTACACCATCAGCGGCGAGGGACAAGGCGGCGTCGCCGGCTGGGCCAAGGGCGGAGCGAAGGTCCGGCTCGAGGACGTGGAGGGCGGCACCAGGCTGGTCTACGACGTGGAGGCCCAGGTCGGCGGCAAGATCGCCCAGCTCGGAGGGCGGCTGATCAACGGCGTCGCCAAGAAATACGCCGACGAATTCTTCGCGAATTTCGCCAAAATCCTTTCCCCTGCCGAGACCGCCGCGTAGCGGGGCTTCCCTTTGCTTCGTCCGGTGAGCGATTTCGATGCTTGACCGCCTTTTCGGGGCAGGTCACACTCGCTTCCGATCAGTCGCATTCATGTGATCGGTCCAACGAGAACAAGCCCGCCGGAGCCTGAGACCGCCTCAAGGTTGGCCTGGCTTCCGGTCTCTGAGGAGGAAGCCACGCATGACCACCGTCTCCCTGACGGTGAACGGTCAATCCGTCACCGCAGACGTCGATCCCCGTACCCTGCTCGTCCAGTTCCTGCGCGAAAATCTCCGGCTCACCGGCACCCATGTGGGCTGCGACACCAGCCAGTGCGGCGCCTGCATCGTGCACCTGAACGGGCAAGCCGTGAAATCCTGCACGGTCCTGGCCGTCCAGGCCGATTCCAGCGTCGTGACCACCATCGAGGGCCTCGCCCAGGGGGGCGAGCTGCACCCGATGCAGGCGGCCTTCCGCGAGCATCACGGGCTGCAATGCGGCTATTGCACGCCGGGCATGATCATGTCGGCCGTCGATATCGTGAACCGGAAGGGGTCGGATCTGGACGAGCAGACCATCCGGGCGGAGCTGGAGGGCAATCTCTGCCGCTGCACCGGGTATCACAACATCGTCAAGGCCGTCGCGGCCGGCGCCCGGGCGATGGTCCAGACGCCCCTCCAGCAGGCTGCCGAGTAAGGCGGGTCGCCCCGCTCGTCCAAGGCTAACGCTCCTCGAAGAGGATGCAGGCCGCAGGCGAGCCTCGAAGCAGGCGCCCCGTCTCCGGAGCATCCTTCGAGGTCCCGCCTCGCCCGCCTCCCGAGGACAGACGGACACTAGGGAGAACATCATGACCGACACAGGGATCGGCGCGCCGGTACGCCGCAAGGAAGACCAGCGCTTCATCACCGGCCAGGGCCGCTATGTGGACGACTTCAACCGTCCGGGCCAGGCCTATGCCTATTTCCTCCGCTCGCCCCATGCCCACGCCACCATCCGGTCCATCGATACCGGAGCAGCGCTGACGATGCCGGGCGTGCTCGCCGTCTTCACGGGAGACGACCTCGCTGCGGACAAGATCGGCGGCCTCATCTGCGGCTGGATGATCCATTCCAAGGACGGCTCGCCCATGAAGGCGGGCCCCCACCCGGCGCTGGCGCAGGGCAAGGTGCGCTACGTGGGAGACCATGTGGCAGTGGTGATCGCCGAGACCCTCGCACAGGCCAAGGACGCCGCGGAAGCCATCGTGGTCGACTACGACGTGCTTCCCGCCGTCGTCGACACCGCCCAGGCGCAGAAGGCGTCCGTCCAGGTCCACGACGTCTCGCCCGACAACACGGTGTTCAACTGGCACCTCGGCAACAAGGATGCCACCGAGGACGCCTTCGCACGGGCGAAGCACGTCACGACTATCGACCTCGTCAACAACCGGCTGGTGCCGAACGCGATCGAGCCCCGCGCGGCGGTGGGCGAGTATGATCCTGGCACCGACAGCTACACGCTCTACACGACGAGCCAGAACCCTCACGTGGCGCGCCTCGTCCTGTCGGCCTTCATCGGGGTCGCGCCGGAGCACAAGCTTCGCGTCATCGCGCCGGACGTGGGCGGCGGCTTCGGCTCGAAGATCTTCATCTATGCCGAGGAGACGGTCTGCGTCTGGGCGGCAAGGAAGGTCAAGCGGCCGGTGAAGTGGACGGCGGACCGCACCGAGGCCTTCCTGTCCGACGCCCATGGCCGCGACCACGTCACCCATGCCGAGATGGCAACGGACGAGAACGGCAAGATCCTTGGCCTTCGGGTCCACACCATCGCCAACCTCGGAGCATATCTTTCCACCTTCTCATCGTCGGTGCCGACCTATCTCTACGCTCCGCTCCTGTCGGGCCAGTACGACATCCCGGCGATCTACTGCGAGGTGGACGCCGTGTACACGAATACGGCGCCCGTCGACGCCTATCGCGGTGCGGGACGCCCCGAGGCCACCTTCGTTCTGGAGCGGCTCGTGGAGAAGGCTGCGCGCGAACTCGGCCAGGATCCCGCCGAGTTCCGCAGGCGGAACTACATCCGTCAGTTCCCGCACGAGACCCCGGTCATCATGACCTACGATACGGGCGACTACGAGGCCTCCCTCGACAAGGCGCTGGAACTCGCCGACTACAGGAACTTCCCCGAGAGAAAGCGTGAGAGCGCCCGTCGCGGCAAGCTGCGCGGCATCGGCTTCTCGAGCTACATCGAGGCCTGCGGCATCGCTCCCTCGCAGGCCGTGGGATCCCTCGGCGCAGGTGTCGGCCTGTGGGAATCCGCCGAGGTGCGCGTGAACCCCACCGGCTCCGTGGAGGTGCTCACCGGATCGCACAGCCACGGCCAGGGCCATGAGACTACTTTCGCGCAGCTCGTCTCCGACCGACTCGGCATTCCCATCGATCAGGTCAGCATCGTTCACGGCGATACCGACAAGGTGCAGTTCGGCATGGGGACATACGGGTCGCGGTCCGGCGCAGTCGGCATGTCGGCCATCGCCAAGGCCATCGACAAGGTGATCGCCAAGGGCAAGAAGGTCGCCGCCCATGTGCTCGAGGCGGCCGAAGGTGACATCGAGTTCAAGGACGGCAAATTCGGCGTGGCCGGCACCGACCGCACCCTCGGTTTCGGCGAGGTCGCCCTGCAGGCCTATATCGCGCACAAGTTCTCCGGCCAGGATCTCGAGCCCGGCCTCAAGGAGGGAGCGTTCTACGACCCGACGAACTTCACCTTCCCGGCGGGCGTCCACATCTGCGAGGTGGAGATCGACCCGGACACCGGCGTGACCAGGATCGAGCGCTGGACGGCGGTGGACGATTTCGGGGTCATCATCAACCCGATGATCGTCGAGGGACAGGTTCATGGCGGCATCGCCCAGGGCGTCGGCCAGGCCCTCCTGGAAGGAGCCGTCTATGACGACAACGGCCAGCTCGTGACCGCGAGCTTCAACGACTACTGCATGCCGCGGGCCATCGACCTGCCGTCTTTCCAGGTCGGCATGACGGTGACGCCGTGCACGTCCAACCCGCTCGGGATCAAGGGCTGCGGCGAGGCCGGCGCCATCGCGGCGCCGCCGGCCGTGATCAACGCGATCACGGATGCGCTCGGCCACGAGGACATCGCCATGCCGGCGACGCCCCAGGCCGTCTGGCGGGCGGCCCAGAAGGCGCGCATGCCCATGGCGGCGGAATAAGGGAGGATCGTGATGTACGCTTTCGAATACCACCGCCCGACCAGCGTCGGACAGGCCGCGAGCCTCGCCACCGAGTTCGAGGACGTCAAGTTCCTCGCGGGCGGCCACACCCTCCTGCCGACCATGAAGCTGCGCCTCGCGGGTCCGGCGAACCTGATCGATCTCGGCCGGATCGCGGAGCTTCGCGGGATCGGGCGCTCCGGCCAGACGATCACCATCGGCGCGATGACCACCCATGCGGAGGTGGCGAACTCGGCCGAGGTGCGGGAGGCCATTCCGGCCCTTGCCGAGATGGCCGAACTCATCGGCGACCCGCATGTGCGCCATCGCGGCACCATCGGCGGCTCCATCGCCAACAATGACCCCTCGGCGGACTATCCGGCTGCCTGCCTCGCCCTGAACGCCACCATCGTCACCAACAACCGGCGCATCGCAGCGGACGAGTTCTTCCAGGGGATCTTCACGACGGCCCTGGAGGAAGGCGAGATCATCACCGAGGTCTCGTTCCAGATTCCCGAGCAGGCGGCCTATGCCAAGTTCCGGAACCCGGCCTCGCGCTACGCACTCGTCGGCGTGTTCGTGGCGCGATACGGAAGCGAAGCGCGGGTAGCCGTGACGGGCGCGGGCGCGAACGGCGTGTTCCGTGTGCCGGAGATGGAGCAGGCCCTCGGCCGGCAGTTCAGCCCGGATGCGCTCGACGGGATCACGGTTCCGGCCGACGGCATGAACAGCGACATCCATGCGGATGCGGCCTACCGCGCCCATCTTGTCGGCGTCATGGCGCGCCGCGCCGTGCAGGCCGCCACATCCCGGGGCTGATCCCGAGCACGGGCCGGTCTTGTGCCCGGATGCCGCGGCTGCAAGACTGGCCATTGAAACGATGCGCATGCCCGGGCTCATCCCGGGCATGACGCTCTTATGGAGCAGCGAAGCCCGTGGCCGAACGACCCGGTTCCATCGACGAGACATTGGCTCTTCTCGAGAGCGCCGGCTACGTCGCCGACCGCTCGCTCGGGACGGTGCTCTATCTCGCGCTAAAGCTCGGCCGGCCTCTTTTTCTGGAAGGCGAGGCGGGCGTCGGCAAGACCGAGATCGCGAAGGTGCTGTCCGCAGCGCTCGGGCGGCGCCTGATCCGCCTGCAATGCTACGAAGGCCTCGACGTCGCCACGGCCGTCTACGAGTGGAACTACGCCGGGCAGATGATGGCGATCCGCCTCGCCGAGGCGGGAGGCGCGGTGGACCGCGACATTCTCGAAAGCGAGCTCTTCTCGGAGCGCTATCTGGTGAAGCGGCCGCTCCTGCAGGCCCTCGAACCGGACACTGCCGGTCCTCCGGTGCTCCTGATCGACGAGCTCGACCGCACGGACGAGGCCTTCGAGGCGTTCCTGCTGGAGGTGCTGTCCGACTTCCAGGTGACGATTCCGGAGCTGGGGACCGTCCGGGCCGAGCATCCGCCGGTCGTCGTCATCACGTCCAACCGCACGCGGGAGGTCCACGACGCGCTGAAGCGCCGCTGCCTCTACCATTGGGTGGACTATCCGGATGCCGTGCGCGAGCTCGCCATCCTGAAGAGCCGCGTGCCGGACGCGCCGGCGCGGCTCTCGCAGGAGATCGTCGCCTTCGTCCAGGGGATCCGCAAGGAGGATCTGTTCAAGGTGCCGGGGGTGGCCGAAACCCTGGACTGGGCCTCGGCTCTTGTGGAACTCGACGCGGTGGCGCTCGATCCAAGCTTGGTGTCGGACACGCTGGGCGTCCTGCTGAAGTACCAGGACGACATCCAGAAGATGCAGGGCAGCCGCGCCAAGGAGATGCTCGACCGGGTCCGGGGCGAGCTGAGGGTCGCGGAGTGACGGACGCCGGCGGCGGAGAGGGCAGCGGCCATCTTGCAGACAACATCGCCCATTTCGCGCGGGCCCTGCGGAATGCGGGACTGCCAGTGGGCCCAGGTGCGGTCATCGACGCCATCGCGGCTGTCGAGGCCGCGCGGATAGGGACACGGGAGGATTTCTACTGGACGCTGCACGCCGTCTTCGTGAAGCGTCACGAGCACAGCGCATTGTTCGACCAGGCCTTCAGGATCTTCTGGCGGCGGCGCGCGCTGCTCGAAAAGATCATCGCCGAGATGCTGCCGGTTTCCCCGGGCGGAGCGAAGAAGGAAGACAAGCCGCAGGCGGGTGCCCTGCGCGTGGCCGAAGCCATGGCCCCTCCCCGGCCGAAGGAGCCCGATCCGGCCGAGCAGACCGAGTTCTCCGCGCGGCTCACCGTCTCCGACCGCGAGGTCCTGAAGGCGAAGGACTTCGCCCAGATGTCCGCCCATGAGATCGCCCAGACGAAGCGCCTGATCGCCGAGCTTTCGCTGCCTCACGACGAGCTGGTCACGCGCCGCTTCCTCGCCGATCACAAGGGTAGGCGGATCGACCCGCGGCGCACCTTCCGGCGCTCTCTTCGCGGGGGCGGCGCCGCGATCGACCTCGCCTACCGCTCGCCCGCCACCCGGCACGCGCCCCTCGTGGCCATCGTGGACATCTCGGGCTCCATGGCCGATTATTCCCGCCTCTTCCTGCACTTCCTGCATGCAGTCGCCGAGAAGCGGCGGCGGGTTCACTCCTTTGTCTTCGCGACGCGCCTGACGAACATCAGCCGGGAGCTGACGAGCCGCGATCCGGACGAGGCGCTCGCCCGAGCCTCGGAGCGTGTGCAGGATTGGGAGGGCGGCACGCGGATCGCCCATGCCCTGCACGAGTTCAACCGCCATTGGTCCCGCCGGGTTCTCGGACAGGGTGCCATCGTGCTGCTCTTTACGGACGGACTGGAGCGAGAGGTCACGGGCGAGCTGACGTTCGAGATGGATCGCCTGAAACGCTCCTGCCGGCGGCTGATCTGGCTGAATCCGCTTCTCCGCTTCGACGCTTTCGAGGCCCGCGCTTCGGGCATCCGAGCCATGCTGCCCCACGTGCACGAGTTCCGCCCGATCCACAGTCTCGCCTCGATGGAGGAGCTCTGCCGGGCCCTGTCCGGCGAGCAGGTCGACAGAGGCAACCCGCGCCGATGGCTGCGGGCAGGCGTCGGAATCTCGCACCGTCACGGCTGAAGCTTGCCGAGTTCGCCTTCGGTGTCGATGTCCTGCAGGATGGCCTCGTCGTCCGTCGGCCATTCCAGAACGTCCGCTCGGTCACGCAGGACCCGACCCGCGCCCATGTCCCCGGAAAGGCCCTCAATCAGATCTTCGAGCGCGCGGGACAGCACGACCGGATTGCCCCGCCGGCCGTTCAGGGTCGGAACGAGCGCCGCCGGCTCGTCCATGTCCCGCCAGCTCTTCACGAGGCCGTCGATCAGCCCCTTTCCGACGAGGGGCATGTCGCCGAGGAGGACCACGGTGGCACGAGCCTCGGCCGGCAGCGCCTTGAATCCCGCTTTCAGGGAGGTGGAAAGCCCTTCCGCGAAGGCAGAATTGCGGACGATCCTGACCGGGGCACCGTCGAGCGACGCCTCGACCTCATCGGCGCGGTGGCCCGTCACCACAATCACCGGCTGGGCCAGGGATCCGACCGCAGCATCGACCACGTGACGCACCAGCGGCTTGCCCATCAGCGGCGCGAGCAGCTTCGGCGCCGTGCCGAACCGGGTTCCGCGCCCTGCCGCGAGGACGATGGCCGCTACGCCGCTCATTCCTCCTCGTCCCCGCTCTCGCCGCCTGCGCGGGGCTGCGGGCGCGTAACGATCTCCATGAGAAGCCCTCCGACCCCGAGGTTCCTGATATCGGCGCGCGTGACCGGCACATCTGCCAGCACACGCTGGAGAACCCAGTCAAAACCATTCTCCTTCGGGGAGCGGGCGCAGCCGGGCGCCCCGATCACCGGCCTGCCCACTAGGGAGCCCAGGAGAAGCAGATTTCCTGGATCGACAGGCATCCCGAAATGCTCCACCCGCCCGCCGGCAGCCTCGATGGCGGCAGGCACGACATCGCGGCGGTCGGCAATGGCGGAGGCCCCGAACACGACGATGAGCTCGGTGCTGCCGGTCGCCCGATGCGCCAGCTCCTGCGCCAGCGCCACCGTGTCGTGCCGCACCCGGCTTTCCCAGGCGATGGCGGCATTCGCGGGCTCTAGTCGCTTTGCGAGCACCGAGAGGGTCTTGTCGATGACGCTCGGCTTCAATCCAGGCACGACGGTCGAGACCACCCCCACCTCGTGGCGCACGTAGGGAGCGACGCGCAGGGCTCCTGTACCGGCCCGGGCGATCCCCTCCCGCAGCAAGGCCTGCGGAATGGCATAGGGGATGATCTTCACGGTGCCGATCATCTCGCCTGCCACGACGGGCTTGTAGGCCGGCAGGGTTGCCGCCGTCATGGCCTCGTCCACGGCATTGAGGCCGTCGATCGCGTCCGTGTCGATCAGGAGAACTCCCGACGTCTCCGCGTAAAGGTTCGAGCGCCCGGTGAAGGGCGGCTCGACGGCGACGCCGTCCCCTGCAAGGGCCTTGGCAAGGCGCAGGGCCGCTTCATCCTCGCCGACGTCGTCCGCTTCCAGCCGGGCAACGATGATCTCTTCGACGCCCGCGCGCTTCAACTGAGATGCGATCTCCGGCGTGACGAGGGTTCCCTTCCTCAAAACCACGCCATCCGCGCGCACGCTGTGCGCCGCCAATGCGCCGACGGCCTCGTCAACCGGAACCGGCCCGAACTTCACGTCGACCGCCTCCGCTCTTTCCGCAGGGCCGCGATGATTTCCGCGAGAATCGAGACGGCAATCTCCGCCGGCGACACAGCGCCGATATCGAGGCCGATGGGAGCATGGATGCGCGCGAGATCAGCCTCCGTGAAGCCCGCCGCCATCAGGCGCTCGATGCGGCTGCCATGGGTTTTGCGCGAACCGAGCGCGCCGATGTAGAAGCATTGCGAGCGCAGGGCCGCGATCAGCGCCGGATCGTCGATCTTCGGATCGTGGGTCAACGCGACCATCGCCGTATAGGGATCGAGCCTCAAGTCCGGCAGCACGACGTCGGGCCACTCGGCCAGCAGCGGCACGTCCGGAAACCGCTCCGGTGTCGCGAAAGCCGTACGCGGGTCGACGATGACGACGTCGAGATCGACGCCCTTCATCATGGGCGCGAGGGCTTGGCTGATGTGCACGGCACCGATGACGACCGCCCGCACCGGCGGCACCTGGACGTTCAGGAAGAACCGGCGACCGTCCCGCTCCACGAGGCCGCTCCTGCCCTGCCGCAGGCGCTCCCGCAGATCCTCCGCCAGGGGATCGTTGTCGATATCCGCCTCGCGGACGAGACGCTGCTCGCCTGAGGCGATGTCGGTGACGAGGACTGCTGCACGCCGGGCGGCCCGCTCCGCATTGAGATCGGAAAGGACGCCCAGCTGCATGTCTTTCTCTCAGTTCTCTTGCGCGATGAGTTCCCGCGCCCGGCTTCGGATTGCGGCTGGAAAGGACGGCGTCTTCGGGAGCAGAGCCACCTCAGTCCACCCTCTCCACGTAGATCTTGATCCGCCCGCCGCAGGAAAGCCCGACCTTCCAGGCCGTCTCGTCGGCGACGCCGAACTCTAGCATTCGCGGCTTTCCATCGGCAATCACGTCCAGCGCCTCCGTAATGACCGCGCCCTCGATGCAGCCGCCGGATACGGATCCGAGGAAGTTCATCTGCTCGTCGACGATCAGGTGACTGCCGACGGGACGCGGGGCCGATCCCCAGGTCTCGACCACGGTCGCGAGCGCGACGCCCTTACCCGAGCGCCTCCAGGCCTCTGCGGTCGTCAGGATGTCCGTGTCGGTCGATAGCATTGCATGTCCCTGCGGAACGAACGCCGTCAGCATACGGGCCGCCTGGAATTCTGCCATGCCCGGCCGTTCGACTTCAACCGAATATGGCGAGAGGGAATGCCATATCGTCCGACGGCAGCTCACTCTTTCGAGGCTGCGACGGATGGTCCGGCTCCAGGAGCCACGATCAGATGATCTCGCGCACCTTGTCGGACACGATGGTGCGGGCGATCTTCAGGGCATCCGGGGTGCCGCGGGCAAGCGACGTGGCCAGCTTGATGGTCTGATCGGCAGTGACCTTCGGCGGCATGGGAGGCTCGTGGGGATCGACGATGGCATCGACGACCACGGGCCCGGGCGTCGCCAGCGCTTCGCGCAGGACTTCGCCACAGGTCGCAGGATCCTCGATCCTGAACCCCCTGACCCCGAACCCCTGTGCCACCGCGGCGAAATCAATGGGCTGCAGGTCGCATCCGAACTCGGGATTTCCGAGGAAGACCATCTGCTCCCATTTGATCTGGCCCAGGCTGTTGTTGCTGATGACGACGACCTTCACGTCGAGGCCGTACTTCACCGCCGTCGCGAGCTCCCCCATGAGCATGGTGAAGCCGCCGTCGCCCACGAAGGCGACGACCTGCCGGCCAGGATAGGCCACCGCCGCGGCGAGCGCGTAAGGCACCGCGCAGGCCATCGAGGCGAGCGTTCCGGAAACGGAGAACATCATCTCTCCGCGAATGTCGATATGCCGCGCCGCCCAGCTCGTGATCGTGCCGGAATCGGTCGCGACGATCGCATTGTCGGAGAGGAGCTTGTTGAGCTCATGCGCCACCACCTGCGGCTTCATGGGCATGTCGGAACGGGTTCCCTGATCCTGAAGCCGGTCGCGCCATTCCTGCATACCCTTCTGGGCCGCTTCGAGGAACGAGCGATCCTGGTGATGCTCGAGCAGCGGCAGCAGGGCGGACAGCACTCGCCTGGTGTCGCCGACGAGCCCGGCCTCCACCGGATAGCGCAGGCCGATCCGCTGCGGATCGATGTCGATCTGAACCGCCCTCGCCTGCCCCGGCTTCGGATAGTATTCGATATAGGGAAAGCTCGAGCCGACGATGAGAAGGGTATCGCAATTCTCGAGCGCATCCTGGGACGGCGCCGTTCCGAGCAGCCCCGTGCCACCGGTCGTATAGGGACTGTCGTCAGGCAGCGCGGCCTTGCCCAGGAGCGGCTTCGCCACCGGTGCGCCGAGTCGCTCGGCGACGGCGGTCAGCTCCTCGGCCGCGCCGAGGGCGCCCCGCCCTGCCAGGATGCAGATCTTCCTGCCTTCGTTCAGGATCGCGGCAGCCCTTGCCAGCTGGTCCCCGGAAGGCACGTGGGCGCTCTCCGCCATCACGTGGGAAACGTGGTCGGGAACGTTGCGCTTCGAGCGGTGATCCGACTTCAGGGGCTCCGACTGCGTGTCCACGGCCATCGTGATGTGCGCGACGCCCCGCGCCGTGAGCGCCGAGCGGCACGCCAGCTGGACGACGCTCTCCACGTGGGCCGGGCTCATGATGCGGTTGTTGTAGACGCACACGTCCTCGAACAGTTTGTCGAGCTCCACGTCCTGCTGGGTGTAGGTGCCGACGAGGTCGTGGTACTGGAGGCCCGTGATGGCCAGCACGGGCTGCCCATCGAGCTTCGCATCATAGAGACCGTTCAGGAGATGGATGCCGCCAGGCCCCGAGGTGGCGAGACAGACGCCGAGCCGCCCCGTCCACTTGGCATAGCCGCAGGCCATGAAGGCCGCACTCTCCTCGTGCCGGACCTGAATGAACCGGATCCTGTCCTGCCGGGTGCGCAGCGCCTCCATAATGCCGTTGATGCCGTCTCCCGGCAGGCCGAAGACCACCTCCACGCCCCAGTCGATGAGAGTCTCCACGAGCACGTCGGCGGCGGTGGTAGGCATGAGGCTCTCCTGTCTCGGCGAGGAACGGGAATCACTCTGTGAACCGCTTCGGACGGCCACGGTTCCCTATCCTCCAGGGCCCAACCTCGGGCCCGCCGGCATGGAAGGATCGAGCGTGAACAGTTCCTGCGGGCGGTTGACGCCTCTCAAGGCATATCGTCCGACCGACACCAGATGTTCGCGATCCGCCTTGGAGGCGGCGGAGAAGAACGCAGAGGACATCAGGACATCGCGCTCGACGGAACGGCATAGCGCCACGATCCGGCTCACCTCATTCACCGCCGGCC
Organism: Microvirga sp.; assembly: GCA_035645535.1. GTDB lineage: Bacteria > Pseudomonadota > Alphaproteobacteria > Rhizobiales > Beijerinckiaceae > Microvirga. The sequence goes on from DASQMJ010000015.1 coordinate 50,727, forward strand.
CGACGACCGTGAAGTCGAGCCGATCCTGGCTGCCGACATTGCCGTAGAAGACGTCCCCGATATGCAGACCCAGATAGGCCTCGGTCACGGGCAGCGAGCGGGAGGCGCGCTCGCGATTGAGCGAGTGGATCTTGGCGCGCATCAGCTCCTGGGCTACCAGAGCGCAACGGCAGGCCTGGCTGGCGGTTTCGGACTTGAAGATCGCGAGAGTCCCGTCGCCGATCAGCTTCAGCACATCGCCTCCGGCCTCGTGGATCGATGAAATGATCGCTTCCGAGTAGTCGTTCAGGAACGGGATGATCTGCTCGGGATCGGCCGCTTCAGTGATACGCGTGAAGCCACGTAGGTCGCTGTACCACAGCACGGCCTGAATGCGGTCCGTGACGCCTCGGGTGATGCGGCCGCTGAGCACGCGGCGACCGGCATCCCGTCCCAGGTAAGTCTCGACGAGGGTCTCGGCGATCCGGGCAAGGGAGGCGCTTTTCATGGCGAGCGCCAACGATGGTGCAAGCTCGCGCAGGAGATCGATCTCCTCATCCGCGAAACCGGATTTCGCATCCGTCGACCATGACGAGTAGATGCAGTCCATCTCCCCGATGGCGCCATCGGTCGTGAAGCGGTGGACCATGGCCACGTAGTCCGTCTGTCCTTCGGCACGCAGCTCATCGAGAATGACGAAGTCGGCCGCATGGCCGGGGCCGATCCTTCGCCGCAGCATATCCCCTCCGGTCTGCAGGAGATGGTAGTAGGTGCTCCGCCGCCAGCTGTCGGCGGTCGGCCCATCCACATTGGTGCGCCCATAGGTGACGATGGGGTCCACGTTCTCCTGATGCCGCCAGCGAAACACGCGCCCCTCGTAGACTGGATGCAGCGTATCGATGACCATGCTCGCCCGGGCGACGGATAGCCCCGCCGCAACCAGGCGATTGCAGAAACCGTGCAGAAGCTCCGGCTCCGCGGTGCCCGCCAGACCTGCCTCGGTTACCCAGCGTGTAATGTTCGTGACCCGTAAGGTGTCCATGAGGCCCCTCTCTCAATGCCTAGATTGGCATCGGAACTGCAGGAGGCAATTGCGGACGGCGACAAATGCCAGCGCCGCAGCCGAAGGACCTTCAGCGGAAGGGTGGCTCGTCGAAACTGCGAAGTTTTCGGGAATGGAGGGAGGCGCGCTGCCCGCGCAGGATGTCCAGGGCGGCGAGGCCGATCATGAGATGCTCCCCAACGGCACGCTCGTAGAAGGCATTCGCCGCCCCCGGCAGCTTGATCTCGCCGTGCAGGGGCTTGTCGGAGACGCAGAGCAGGGTTCCGTAGGGAACGCGCAGACGATATCCCTGGGCCGCGATGGTGCCGCTTTCCATGTCGACCGCAATGGCACGAGACAGGTTGATCTGCCGCCGCTCCTGGCTCCAGCGGAGCTCCCAGTTGCGGTCGTCGTAGGTCACGACCGTGCCGGTCCGCAGGCGCCGCTTCAGGTCGTCGCCGCGGTCGCCGGTCACCTGCGCAGCCGCCTCCTGAAGGGCAACCTGGATCTCCGCCAGGGCGGGAACCGGGATTTCCGGCGGGACGGCTCCGTCGAGGATGCGGTCGCGCCGCAGGTAGCCGTGAGCCAGCACGTAGTCGCCGATGGTCTGGGACTGGCGCAGTCCCCCGCAATGGCCGACCATGAGCCAGCAATGCGGCCGGGTCACCGCGAGGTGATCCGTGATGTTCTTCGCGTTTGAAGGCCCGACGCCGATGTTCACGAGGGTGACCCCATGCCCGCTGCGGTGGACCAGGTGGTAGGCGGGCATCTGGAACCGGTGCCAGGGCGAGGAGGCGACCAGCTCCGCGACCGCCACCTCCTTCAGGCCGCGCTCGACCACGATGCCGCCCGGCAGGACGAGCCGCTCGAATTCGCTGTCGTCCTTAGCCAGTTCGCCGACCGCCCACTGGACGAACTGGTCCACATAGCGATGGTAGTTGGTCAGCAGGATCCAGGGCTGGATCGCGCGCCAGTCGCTGCCGGTGTAGTGCACGAGCCGACGGAGCGAGTAGTCCACGCGGGCCGCGTCGAAGAGCGCCAGCGGGCGAGCCTCGCCCTCGTGAAAAATCCAGGTGCCGTCGGCGATCTCGTCGCCGACCTTGGCGAGCAGCGGCGTCGGGAAGTGCTGCGCGAGTTCGGCCGCCGAATGGGCGCCGCGCCCCAGCTCGTCGCCCCGCTCGAACACGTAAGGGTATGGAATCTCTTGGTCGCTGACCCCAACCTCGAGAGTCGCGCCGTAGTCGCGCACGAGATAGTAGAGCTGCTCCAAGAGGTAATTCTTGAAGAAGGTCGGCTGAGTGATGGTGGTCGCGTAGACGCCGGGCCCCTGGAACTTGGCATAGGCGCGCTGCTTGACCGGCGGCAGCGAGGTCGCCCGGTAGGTCAGCCGCAGCTCCGGATAGCGGAACCGTGCCCGCTCCCCGGCCGTGGGGGCCTTCCCTGTTGCGAAGAAATGCTCCAGGGCGTTCCGCTGCGCCTCGATGGCTGAATCGTAGAGGTGGATCAGCCGCTCGACGGCTTCTTCAGGCGTGGCTACGGTTTGGAAAGCTGAGATCTGGTCGGCTGGCACGGGAACGTCTCATCTCATGTCTCGTGCCTCCAGGGTCTTACACGGTTTCGTGCGGGAACCCAACTGCCTTCATGAAGCCCTTGAGACCCAGAGTGCCCCAAAATACTTGAGGCGGACGCGGCTGCATTGCCGCATCCGCCTCGCGAACGCTCGACTCCGGGCGATTTACCGCGCGAACTTCTTGTATTTGATCCGGTGCGGGATCGTGGAGTCCGTCCCGAGGCGGCGCTTCTTGTCCTCTTCGTAGTCCGCGAAGTTGCCCTCGAACCACTCCACGTGGCTGTCACCCTCGAAGGCGAGGATGTGGGTGGCAATACGGTCCAGGAACCAGCGGTCGTGGCTGATGATCACGGCGCAGCCGGCATAGTCCTCCAGCGCCTCTTCGAGGGCGCGCAGGGTGTCCACGTCGAGGTCGTTGGTCGGCTCGTCGAGGAGCAGGACGTTGGAGCCAGATTTGAGGATCTTCGCGAGATGCACGCGGTTGCGCTCGCCGCCCGAGAGCACGCCCACCTTCTTCTGCTGGTCGGCCCCCTTGAAGTTGAAGGCAGAGCAATAGGCACGGGCGTTGATCTCGCGCTTGCCCAGATAGATCACCTCGTTGCCGCCGGAAATCTCCTCGTAGAGGGTCTTGTTCGGATCGAGCGAGTCGCGGCTTTGGTCGACATAGCCGAGCTTGACGCTCTCACCGATCTTGATTGTGCCCTCGTCCGGCTGCTCCTGGCCGGTGATCATGCGGAACAGGGTCGTCTTGCCCGCGCCGTTCGGGCCGATGACGCCGACGATGCCGCCCGGCGGCAGCTTGAAGGACAGCCCATCGATGAGCAGCTTGTCCCCGAAGGCCTTTTTCAGGTTCTCGAATTCGATGACGTTGTTGCCCAGGCGTTCGGCGATGGGGATGATGATCTGGGCCGTGGTCGGACCCTTCTCGGCCGCCTTGGCGACCAAGTCCTCATAGCGCTGGATACGAGCCTTCGATTTGGCTTGGCGGGCCTTCGGAGAAGCCGAGACCCATTCCCGCTCGCGCTCGATGGTGCGCTGGCGTGCCTCCTCCTCACGGCCCTCCTGGGCAAGGCGCTTCTGCTTCTGCTCCAGCCAGGACGAGTAGTTGCCCTCGTAAGGAATGCCGCGGCCACGGTCGAGCTCGAGGATCCAGCCCGTTACATTATCGAGGAAATAGCGGTCGTGGGTGACGATCAGGATCGCGCCCGGATAGCTGCGCAGGTGGCCCTCGAGCCAGGCGGTGGTCTCGGCATCCAGATGGTTGGTCGGCTCGTCGAGGAGGAGGAGTTCCGGCTGCTCCAGCAGGAGTTTGCAGAGCGCCACGCGGCGGCGCTCACCGCCCGAGAGGCTGTCGACCGCCCAGTCATCCGGCGGGCAGCGCAGGGCGTCCATGGCCTGATCGACCTGGGAATCGAGGTCCCAGAGGCCCTTCGCCTCGATCTCGTCCTGGAGGCGGGTCATCTCGTCCGCCGTCTCGTCCGAGTAGTTCATGGCGAGTTCGTTGTAGCGGTCGAGGATCGCCTTCTTGGCGGCCACGCCCTCCATGACGTTCTCGCGCACGGTCTTGGTCGGGTCGAGCTGGGGCTCCTGCGGCAGGTAGCCGACGCGGGCACCCTCGGCCACCCAGCCTTCGCCGTTCCAGTCCTTGTCGATGCCGGCCATGATCCGGAGCAGGGTCGACTTACCGGCGCCGTTCACGCCGAGTACGCCGATCTTGGCGTCCGGGTAGAAGGACAGGTGAATGTTGTCCAGAACCTTCTTGCCGTTGGGATAGGTCTTGGTAAGGCCACGCATGTGGTAGATGAACTGACGAGACACGGCAAAAACCCTGCTGAAGATTGAGCGCATTGATAAGGATTGCGCGTCAGTTAGCAGGGGGAGCCCGGGCCGGCAAGGCGTCCAGGCGTCCCGGATCAGAAGCCGAACGGGTAGGTCTCGGGCATTCCCCTGCCGTGGGCATGGGTGAGCGGCGTCACAGCCCTGGTCTCATCGAACCACACGAAGGCATCGAACTGGTCGGCCATGACCGCCTCGAAATAGTGGCTGTAGAGTTCCGATTCGGGCCGGTAGATCACCCCGATGGCCCGCTCGAGGCGGGGGCGCGACAGGACGTCCTTGAGGTCCCGCTGGCCGTTCTCCCGCCAATCGGTCAGGAAACAGCCCAGGCCCGTGTCCCGGAAGATGCGCTCGTGGCTGTCCGGTCGCGCCGGGCGCACGTCCTTGATCTCCATGGGTTCGTCCCAGTCGCTTGCCGCCGCCACCGTACCGCGGTCGGTGCCGAAGCCGATCAGCACCGCGTCGCTCCGGTAGGCGGTACGGCAAAGCTCGCCGAGGTTGAACTCCCCCTGCCAGCCCATGGCCGTGGCGGAGGCGTTACCGATATGGGAGTTGTGCGCCCAGACGACCGCCCTGGCGTTCTCCCGGCGGGCTAGGAGGCTCTGGAGCGTCTCAAACATGTGCCGGTCGCGCAGATTCCAGGATTCCGTCGCCCCCTCATACATGATGCGGTAATAGTGTTCGGCCGCATGGACGATCTTGGCGTTCTGGACCGCGTCGAAGAATGCCTCCCCACCGTCGGCCTTCAGGTATTCGAGCCTCGGGTCCAGGATGTCCTGAAGCTGCTTGAGCAGAGCCTCGTCACACGGCCGCTTGCGGCCGGTCAGGACGGCTCTGCCGTATTGGGCCGGGTCGGATTGCCAGGGACTGAGGCATCCGTAACGTGCCCTCGCCTCCTGGGCTGCCTCAGGGTCCACCTTGTCGAGGTAGTCGAGCACCGCCCGGATGGACGAGTTGAGACTGTAGACGTCGAGCCCGCGGAACTCGGCCCGGTGGCCCTCGGGCCGCTCCCTGTTGAAATCCCGCATCCAGTTGACGAAATCCGCCACCTCCTCGTTGCGCCACATCCAAGTGGGGAAGCGCTCGAAGGCGACGTCGTCTCCATCCGGGACCGGCCGATGCCTGACATAGGCGTCGATGCGGGCCGCATCCGGCCAGTCCGCCTCCACGGCCACGATATTGAAGCCGTGCTCCTCGATCAGACGCCGGGTGATCGCCGCCCTCGCCCTGTAGAATTCCGAGGTGCCGTGCGTGGCTTCGCCCAGGAGGACGACCTTGGCGTCCGAGAAGCGGTCGAACATCGACCCGAAGGCCTTCACATCGGAAATCGGCGGCAATTCTTCGCCGTGCTCGCGTACGACGCGGACTGCCTCCTCGATGCCTCGGTCATTTTCTTTCTGTTTCCAGGACAATCCGGCCATCGCAGCACCTCGTGAGGCCCCGAACGCTTCGGCGGCGCCTCACTAACGACAGGCTCGTCCGTCCTGTTCCTGCCCTTAGATGCCGCGCACGAGGCCGCCATCCACGAGGATGTTCTGGCCGGTGATGTACCCGGCATCCTCGGACAGGAGAAACGCCACGGTCTTTGCCACCTCATCGACAGTGCCGTAGCGCCCCATGGGGATGCGCGCCGTGCGCTCGGCCTTCTCGGGCAGGCTGTCGATGAAGCCAGGCAGAACGTTGTTCATGCGGATGCCGCTTTTCGCATAGCGATCGGCATAGAGCTTGGTGAACGAAGCAAGCGCCGTGCGCAGGGTCGCGGAGACGGGGAAATCCGCATCGGGCTCGTAAGCCGCGAAGCTCGACACGTTGACGAAGGCGCCCTTCCCCGCCTGCTCCATGAGCGGCGTCACGAGCCGGGCCATGCGAACCACGTTCATGAGCACGACATCGAGACCCACATGCCAGTCCTCATCCGGAATGGCCAGCAGATCGCCCTTGGGCGGATGGCCCGTGTGGTTCACCACCGCATCGATGCGGCCGTAGCGGTCGAGGGTCTCCCGCACCAGGCGCTCCAGATCGGCGGCCTCGGTGACGGATCCCTGCACGGCAAGCGCATCGGTTTCGCGGGCGACCTCCTGCAACCCCTCCGAACGAGCGAGGAGCGCGAGGCGGTAGCCGCGCCCGTGCAGCTCCCGAGCGATGGCGGCACCCATGCCCTTGCTGGCGGCCGTGACGATGGCGACGGGGCTCATGACTTCTCCCATTCAATGTCAGGACAAGAGGCGCGGAAGCATCCGCGCCGATCAAACGATAGGATCAGACCTCCCGTTGAACGCCAAGCCTGAATCATCAGGCGGACGCGACGAGCATCGTCTCATGCACGTTCGCCATGATCGCCGCGAAAGCCGCCTCCGCGGCGATCACCGTCGTCATCTGCACCGTATGGGCGAACCGGTAGGCGTCGCCGTAGATCGTCTCGTCGGGGAATTCGGTGATGAGCGTGAGCGGGGTCGGATAGCGTTCGTCCGCGGTCAGCAGGCAGGGCACGTCGTTGATGATTTCGTAGGGTGTGCCGCCGGAATGGATCGCGCAGATCTCGATCTGCCGCCGGTTGAATTCCGGCAGTCCGGGAACGGCCGAAAGCCCCTTCGTGACGGCCTCGACGAGGACGCGGGCCTGCTCGGCCCAGGCGGGCTGGTGACGCATCACCAGGAAGAAGCCCTTCGGAATCGACCACAGCTCGAAGCCGCGCGGCAGGTAGCCCGTGAAGGGCCGCGTCCACTCATGGGCCGGATAGCCGTGGAGATTGACGTGGAGCTTGGCGCCCGACATCTGCAGCGCCTGGATCCGCGCACCCTTCTCGTAGGTCGGGTTGCCGCGGTCGTATTCCAGGTCGTTGCCGAGGGACGTGTAGCGCGCCGCGTGGTGCATATGACGCGGATTGCCCTCGCAGAGGCGCCCATGCAGGGCATAGCCGTCCGGGTTCTCGACCGGGATCAGGGCGATGCTCGCCTCCGGATCGGCGAGGAGCCGCTTGGCGGCGCGCAGGGCACCGACCGGCGCGGAGGTCTCGTTGGCGTGCTGACCGCCGGTGACGAGCACGGCAGGGCGCGAGCCGGAGCGGTAGAGCCCGCGCACGGGCCTGCCCTCGCGCGAGACGCCCTCGAAGGTCTCGCCCGGGAGCGCAGCCAGCTCCTGGTGGATCTGCGCCAGCCCGGGAGCGGCGTCGGCCGTCTCCAGGTCCTGCTCCGGCCGGGCCGAATCCTGCGGAGAGCCGAAGGAGCGCAACTCCACCCGCACATGGGCATCGCCCTCGCCGGCCCGGATGTCCGGCACGATCTGGCCCGGCTGCAGGCTGCGGTCCTCGGGCGGACGGCCCGACCTGTGCTTGAAGAACTCGAGCAGCGAGAAATAGAGATCCTCGTGCAGCGCCTCCCGGGTGCTCATGACCTCGTCGTCGTAGTCCAGGGGGCGCTCAACGCCCGGGATGCCGACGTCGATGGCGAGCGTCTCCGCATAGGGCTCCTCCGCCGGCCATTCATGAGCGGAGACGGCCTGCATGACCCTGTCGAAAACCTGCTCGATCTCCGTTTCCATGCTCTCGTCGATGTCGGGCGCGCCGGAGGGGCGTCCCGTCACCCTGAGCCAGCCGGTCGGCGTGAGGTCCACCAAGCCGATATGGTTGGTGCGCAGCCGGTTCGGCGCGAAGACCCTATACTCCGCCGCGCGGCCGTCCGCAGTTTCCACCTGGACCCGATAGGTCAGGTCCGCCTCGCCGGGTTCGAAGGCGGTCTCGATGCCGTCGAGCAGCGCCGCCAGCGGATAGGCCTCCGCCAGGAAGCGCTTCGGGTCGGCTTCCTCGTGGACGGGGTAGCGGATCGCGAGCCGCCGCACGCCGGTCAGGTCGATCTCCTCCAGAAAGGCATGGACGAGAGGCTTGTAGGCGCTGCGCAGCCGCGCCGTCACACCTGATTGCGCGAGGATCTCCTCGGCCCCGTGCCGCGCCGCCTCGTCCTCGAACAGCCAGGCCTCGAGGCGCACGCCGCGGTGTTCGTCGCGGGCCCATTCGCGCAGGAGGGCATCGAGGGTGCGCGGAATGCGCGTGTCGAGAAGAATGGTCATTTCGTTGTCTGTCCCGTCGGGTCCAGGAGATCGCGCAGCCAGTCGCCCAGCAGGTTGAGGCCGAGCACGGTAAACATGATAGCGAGGCCAGGGAAGACGCTGACCCACCAAGCCGATTGCAGATAGGTCCGCCCGTCGGCCAGCATCCCGCCCCAGCTCGGAATCAGCGGATCGACGCCGAGGCCCAGGAAGGTCAGGCTGCTCTCCAGCAGGATGTTGTTGGCCACGTTCAGGGTCATGAGGATGACGATGGGGCCGAGCACGTTGGGCAGGATGTGCGTGAAGATGATGCGCCCGTTGCCGACGCCGATGGCGCGGGCGGACAGGATGAACTCCCGGTCGCGCAGGGCCAGCACCGAGCCGCGCACGAGGCGCGCATACTGCACCCATTGGGCGACGATCATGAAGAAGATCACCTTGTCGACGCCCGTCCCCAGGATCGCCAGGAACATGATAGCAATGAGGATGAAGGGTAGTGCGAGCTGAATGTCTGCGAAGCGCATCAGCAGCACCTCGGCGATGCCGCGGTAGTAGCCCGCGACGAGGCCGACGAGGGTGCCGAGGACCACGGCGCCGAGCACCGACAGGATGCCGACCGTCAGCGAGATCTTGCCGCCGACGATGACCCGGGCCAGCACGTCGCGGCCGAGCGGGTCGGTGCCGAGGATATGTGCCGGATCCTGGAACGGCGGCGTCAGCCGCGCCATGAGGTCCATGCTCTCGCCCCCGTCCGGGAACAGGAAGCCGGAGAACAGCACCGCAAGGCACATGCCGCCGGTGAGAAGGATGCCGAGGGCGAATTCGAGCGACCGGAAGCGCCGGCGGCTCGGGGACGATACGACCTGAGTTCCTGCCATGGGCGTCACTCCGTCCGGATCCGGGGGTCGATCAGTCCATAGGCAATGTCGACCAGGAGATTGATGAGAACGATGAAGAGCGCCAGCACCGTGATCGTGCCCTGGAGCACCGGGTAGTCACGGCCCGAGATCGCATCGAAGGCCAGGGTGCCCATGCCGGGCCAGTTGAACACGCGCTCCACGATGACGATGCCGCCGATCAGGCCGCCGAACTGGAGTCCGATATAGGTGACGAGCGGAATGGCCGAGTTGCGCAGGGCGTGCTTGTAGAGCACCACCCGATCCGCCAACCCCTTCGAGCGCGCCACCATGATGTATTGCTGGGAGAGCGTCTCCAGCATCGCGGTGCGGACGAGGCGAACGTTCGTGGCCGTCAGGATAATCGCCATGGTGAGTGCCGGCATCACGAAGCTTTCCGGCCCCTCCATACCGCTCGGCGGCAGGATGCCGAGCACGATCGAGAACAGGAGCACCATCATGATCGCAAGCCAGAAGTTCGGGAACGACAATCCGACGAGCGACAAGATGCGGATGAGCTGGTCGGGCCAGCGCCCCCGGTTGACCGCCGCATAGACGCCGAGCGGCACCGACAAGGCTATGGAAACGAGAAGCGACGTGAAGGCCAGGAGAAGGGTCGACGGGAGGGCGTGGGCGATCAGTGCCGACACCGGCGTCCCGCCCATGAAGCTGCGGCCGAAGTCGCCGACCAGGATTCCCTGCAGGAAGCTCAGGTACTGAACATAGAACGGCCGCTCAAGGCCCAGCGCCTGCCGGATGTTCTGCAGGTCCTGCTCGGTGACGTTGCCGCCGCCGCCCATGAGCATGATCGCGGGGTCGCCCGACAGCCTGATCGCAAACGAGACGATCAGGGTGACGGCGAGAACCACGAAAACGGCCTGCAGCAATCGCTTGAGGATGAAGCCCGCCATGGGGTGATCCTTCAGGTCTTTGGAAAAACGGCCCCGCTCGCGCGGGGCCTACTCCGTTGTCCTTGATCTCCGGGCGCCTGCTTTCGTAGCGGCTGCGCCCGGGAGAGTCGGCTATTCGACAGTCGTTTCCGTGAAGCGGAAGCGGCGGTCCGACGGAGCGTCGAAGTTCTTCACCCGCTTGTTCACGCCGTAGATCGTGTTCTGGTTGTAGAGCGGGATCTCGAGCGCCCGGTCGGCCACGTAGCGGGCGATCTCCTGCAGAAGCTTCTCACGCTCCTCCACGTTGTAGATCGTGCGCTGCTTTTCCAGCATCTCGTTGAGCTTCGGGTCGTTGTCGTACGGGTTCCACTTCTCGCCCGAGTGATACATCAGGTAAGCGGTGTTGTCGTAGTCGAAGGTCCAGCCGCCCCAGGCCTGGTGCCAGGCCTCGCCTGTCTTGCCGTTCGGGATGATGTCGTTGAGCAGGACCGGCGGTTCGTAGGGCTGCAGCGAGGGCTTGAGGCCGAGCGCTTGGAGATAGCCTGCCGCCGCCTGCGCGACCTCGCGGAAGGTCGCATCGTTGCCGCGGAAGTCGATCTTCACCGGAGCACCGGCCGGAACCTTGGCCTGCTGGAGCATCTGCTTCGCCTTGGCGAGATCGAAGGGCAGCGGCTTCAGATTCGGGTCGTGGCCGAAGGACAGCTCGGACTGGAAGCTCGCGATGGGCTTGCCATGGCCCAGCAGCACCGCCTTGATGATCGCATCGCGGTCGATGCCCATGATCAGCGCCTTGCGAACGTTCTCATCCTTGGTGATGCCGTTCTTGGTGTTGAGGCGCAGCGATACGACCGTCGGGCCGGTGATGCTGATGAGCTGGAGGTTCTGGCTCTTCTCGACCGTCGGCGCAAGACCGAAGGGTATGAGAGTCGCCACGTCGATGCGCCCGGCCTGGAGCTCGGCGACCTGTGTGTTCGCCTCGGAGATGAAGCGGGTCACGACCCTGTCGAGCTTGGGCGCGCCGCCCCAGTGCTCGGGGAAAGCTTCCAGCGTCAGGGAGACCTTGGGATTGTACTCGACAAACTTGAACGGCCCGGTGCCGACCGGATGGGTGTTGAAGTGGTCGTCACCCTTCTCCTGGATGTACTTCGGCGGCACGATCATGGCGCCGTAGCCGGCGAGCTTCGTCAGCAGCACCGGATCGGGCTGCTTCATGATGAAGTCGACCGTATGATCGTCGACGACCTCGACGCGATCGATTGTGTTGTAGTTCGACTGCTGCGGGCCCTTGCGGCCTTCCTCGCCCAGCAGGCGGTCGAAGGTGAACTTCACGGCCTCGGCATTGAAGGGCTCGCCGTTGTGGAACGTCACGTTCTCGCGCAGCTTGAAGCGGATGCGGCTGTTGTTGTCGAGGAACTCCCAGCTCGTCGCGAGGCCAGGCTTCAGCTTCATGTCCGCGCCGCGGGCGGTGAGGCCGTCATAGATGTTATTAGCGGCGGAGGACCAGTCGACCAGGAACGTGTCGATGGGATCCCAGCTGCCGGGGTCGATGGCGACAGCGACCGTCATGGTGCCGGCGGCCTGCGCATTCGCCGCCATCAGCGGGGCCAACGCGGTCGCAACCGTGAAGCCCAGGGCCTTCATGGTTCGTGAGAATCTCATCTGTCTCTCCTTATGAGTAGAGGCTATGCCGCCCCGCGGAGCTGCTCGGGCTCGACCGCCACCCAGTGGCCGGTCTCGACTTCCCGCATGCGATGGATGGCAGGCTCCTGCCCGACGGGGCGGACAGGGCTCGGGATCTCGCCTTCGATCCGAACGTGCGCGCGTTCGCGCTGCGGGTCGGCAATCGGAACCGCCGACAGCAGCTTGCGCGTGTAGGAATGCTGCGGATTCTCGAACACGGCTTGGCGCGGGCCGATCTCGACGATCTGGCCGAGGTACATCACCGCAACCCGATGGCTGATCTTTTCCACCACGGCCATGTCATGGGTGATGAAGAGATAGGACAGGCCCCTCCTCTCCTGCAGCTCCATGAGCAGGTTCACGATCTGCGCCTGGATCGACACATCGAGCGCCGAAACGGACTCGTCGGCGATGATGAGTCTGGGATCGCTGGCGAGCGCGCGGGCGATGCAGACGCGCTGGCGCTGGCCGCCGGAGAATTCGTGCGGATAGCGCTTTGCGTGCTGCGGCTGCAGGCCCACCTGCTCCAGCAGTTCCTGCACGCGCCGGTCGATAGCCTTGCGGTCCTTGATCAGGCCATGGACGATGATCGGCTCAGCAATGCTGTAACCGACCGTGTGGCGCGGATCGAGGGACGCGAAGGGATCCTGAAAGATGTACTGGATCTTCTGCCGCAGGCGACGCCGCTCGGCTTGGCTCATGGCCGCCATGTCCTGCCCGTCGAAGCGCACCGTGCCGCCGGTCGGCTCGATGAGCTGCTGGAGCGTGCGACCGATGGTGGACTTGCCGCTGCCCGACTCTCCCACCAGGGCCAGGGTCTCACCCGGATAGATCTCGAAGCTGACATCCTCGACCGCATGGACGCGGTGGGTGACGCGGCCGAAGAAGGTCCTCCCCACGTCGAAGCGCGTGGTGAGCTTCTCCACCTGGAGGATGGGCTTCGTATAGTCCGCCGTGTTCTGGACATGGGTCTCACCGACCGCCTTCGGCACGTCGCCGTCCATCACCATCACGGGCATGCGCTTGGGCAGCGGCTGGCCCTTCAGACTGCCGAGCCGGGGGACGGCGGAGAGGAGCGCACGCGTATAGGGATGCTGGGGCGCGGCGAAGATCTGGCGTACCGGTCCCTGCTCGACCTTGTCACCCTTCCACATCACCACGACGTCATCCGCCATCTCGGCCACCACGCCCATGTCGTGGGTGATGAAGATCACGGCCGTGCCCATCTCGGCTTGCAGGTCACGGATGATATTGAGGATCTGGGCCTGGATGGTCACGTCGAGCGCGGTGGTCGGCTCGTCGGCGATGAGGAGCTTGGGATTGCACGCGAGCGCCATCGCGATCATCACGCGCTGGCGCATGCCACCGGAGAGCTGGTGCGGATAGCGGTCGAGAAGCTTGTCCGCGTCCGGCAGACGGACCTTCTGCAGCAATTCCTTCGCCCGCAGCCGCGCATCGCGCATGTTCAACCCTTCGTGAAGGGTCAACGTCTCCGCGATCTGGTTGCCGACGGTGAAGACCGGGTTGAGCGAGGTCATCGGCTCCTGGAAGATCATGGCAATGTCCTTGCCGCGGATCTCCCGGAGCCTGGCGTCCGACGCCGTCACGAGGTCGAGCGCTTCGCCGTCGGAGGGGCGGAACATCACCTCGCCGCTGACGATCCGCCCGCCCGTGTAGTCGGTGAGCCGCATGATCGCCAGCGAGGTGACGGACTTGCCCGAGCCGGACTCGCCGACGACCGCCAGCGTGCGGCCCGGCTGCACGTCGAAGCTGACATCCCTGACGGCGCGGAATGCGCCTTCGCCCGCGCCGAACTCGACGGAGAGGGATCGTACGGACAGGAGGGGCTGGCTCGCCGTCGCCGGCGCGGCAGTGACATCGGACATCGATCAAATGCTCTTGCTGAAACACTGCCTGATGCAATGTCAGTACAGTACCTCTTGAATACCTGTCACAAAACACAATCAGACGGGGCTCAGGTCAAGCCCCGTTCACATGTCGTTAACGCATTGGAGAACTGCGAAGTTGACAGCTATGCTGTTACTTCGCTCCGATTTTCCTCAAGAAGCGACCCATTCGCCCCTGCGCATGAGCGGCTCCGCGTGCCCGTCGGCCGCAATGCCGTCCACGTCGACCTGATTGGAGCCGATCATCCAGTCGATATGGATCAGACTGCGGTTCGAACCGCGAGCCGCAAGCTCTTCCTCGCTCATTGCCCCGCCGCCGCGGATGCACTTGCTGTAGGCCTGGCCGAGGGCGATGTGGCTGGAGGCGTTCTCGTCGAAGAGCGTGTTGTAGAACAGAAGACCGCTCTGCGAGATCGGCGAGGAAAAGGGCACGAGCGCCACCTCGCCGAGGCGGCGCGCGCCCTCGTCCGTTTCGAGCACCTTGGCGAGGACGGCCTCACCGGTACGGGCCTTGCTCTCGACGATCCGGCCGGCTTCGAACGTCACCTGAATGTCCTGGATCAGGGTTCCCTGGTAGGAGAGCGGCTTGGTGCTGGTCACGTAGCCTTCCACCCGGTCCTTGTGCGGGGTCGTGAAGACCTCCTCCGTCGGAATGTTGGCGTTGCAGACGACGCCGTTCTTGGCCTTCGTCGAGCCGCCGTTCCACTCGTGCCCGTCCGCGAGCCCGACCCGCAGATCCGTGCCGGGGCCGCGGAAATGGAGCGCCGCATAGCTCTTCTCGTTGAGCATGCGCGTGCGGGCCTGAAGATCAGCGTTGTGGGCGGCCCAGCTTGCGATCGGGTCAGCCGTATCGGCTCGGGAGGCCGAGAAGATCGCGCTCCAGAGCTTGGCAACGGCCACCTCCTCGGGATCGTTCGGAAAGACGGCCTTGGCCCAGGCGGGCGTCGCGGCGGACACGATGGTCCAGTTGGTGTCGAAGCCCGCGATGAGGTTGAGGGCCGGCATATAGGCCTTGGAGCGGGCACGATTGGCACGGGAGACCCTCTCCGGATCCTCCTTGGCGAGGAGTGACGGATCCTCGCCCACGACGGCCAGCCGAGCCGCGCCATTCCTGTACGCGGCAGCCATGCCCTCGTAGAGCCAGGCGGCGGCGGTGTCGAACCCCTCATCCCGCCCATGGCGGAAGCGCATGCGCGTGGCCTCCTCGTCCGAGAACAGGGTCGTGACCAGCGAGGCGCCGGCCCGATAGGCGTGCTCGGTGATGCGGCGCGTCAGCGGAACCGCCTCCAGCGGTGCCGTGACGATCACCTCCTGCCCCGGCTTCAGTCCGAGCCCGACCCGCACGGCGACCTCGGCCAGGCGGTCGAGAAGGGTTTCGTGGGACGCGGCGGACTGGTTCCGGAATTGGTCGTTCATGATCCTGCCTCTTGAGGGTAAGTCAGGGGCCAAGCTACACGTCCGGACCGGGCGCGCAACCCTTGCGGTGCGGAGCTAAACGTCGCCGGCGCCGGGCACACGCCCGAGGACTTCCCGATCGAAGGCAACGCTCTTGAGGATGGCATAGACTGCGACCCCCGGTGCTAAGCCGAGGTTCTCGACGGACTTGCGCGTCAGGCGGGCTACGAGACTATCGCCGGCGCAGTCGAGCACCACGTCGACGCCCGCGCCCTCGGGCGCCTCGACGGAGGAGATGATCCCCGGCAGGACGTTCAGCGCGCTCAGGCCCTCCGGCTCCTTCACGGAGAGGATGATGTCGCGGGCGCGGAGCCGTACCCGCAGCGGCGCGCCGGGATCGAGCCCGAGACGCGGCACCGTCAGCACCCCAGCCCTGACCTCCAGCATCGTCAGGTCGTGGGCGTCGTCGTGCCCGAGCACCCGCGTCTCGATCAGAGCGCCGGCCTCCGTCCGCTCCACCTGCGGGAACAGGGTCGTGTGCCGCATGATCTCCGCGGCCGGCCCGGAGGCCATGACCCGCCCGTCCGCCAGGACCACGATCGAGGTGGCAAGCCGCGCGATCTCCGCGACCGAATGGCTCACGAGGACGATGGGCACCCCACCCTCGTCCCGCAGCCGTTCGAGATAGGGATAAATCTCGGCCTTGCGCGCCTCGTCGAGGGAGGCCAGCGGCTCGTCCATCAGCAGCAGATGGGGATCCGCCAGCAGGGCCCGTCCGATCGCGACCCGCTGCTTCTCCCCTCCGGACAGCGTCGAGGGCCGGCGCGCCAGCAGGTGCCCGATCCCGAGCAGGTCTACGATGGCGTCGAAGTTCGCCGCGCGTTCGGCTCGCGGCGTGAACCAGCGGCCGAAGAGAAGGTTCTGGCGCACACTCATATGCGGGAACAGGCGCCCCTCCTGGAAGACATACCCGACCCGCCGCCGGTGCTTCGGCACGAAGATCCCGCGCTCCACGTCGACCAGGGTGCGCCCGTTGACGACGATCCGACCGTGGGAGGGCCTGACGAGCCCGCCGATGACGTTCACGAGGGTCGTCTTGCCGGAGCCCGACTGGCCGAAGAGAGCGGTGAGGCGCCCCTCGGAACGAAAGCGGGCCTGGAGCGTAAAGTCTCCCTGCTCGTGCCGGATGTCGACGTCGAGGCCCATCAGGCGCGGAACCTCCGCCTGACCCGTCTCGCCATCCATTCCGATGCCCAGAGTGCTCCGACCGATATGGCGATGGACACCAGCGTCAGCCGCATGGCGCCGCCCTCGCCTCCGGGCACCTGCGTCAGCGTGTAGATGGCCGACGGGATGGTCTGGGTCTCGCCCGGGATGTTCGACACGAAGGTGATGGTCGCGCCGAACTCGCCCATGGCCTTGGCGAAGGACAGCACCATCCCGGCGAGAATTCCCGGCAGGATCAGCGGCAGGGTCACGGACAGGAAGACCCAGACCGGGTGCGCTCCCAGCGTTCCCGCCGCATCCTCCAGCTTGCGGTCCACCGCCTCGAGAGACAGGCGGATGGCGCGCACCAGCAGCGGAAAGCCCATGATGGCGCAGGCCAGCGCCGCGCCCGTCCAGCGGAACGAGAAGACGATTCCAAAGTGATCCGCCAGGAACTCCCCGATGGGGCCGCGCTGCCCGAAGCCGAGCAGGAGGAAATAGCCGACCACGACGGGCGGCAGCACGAGGGGGAGATGGACGAGGACGTCAAGCGCCTGCCGTCCGAAGAAGCGCCCCCGCTCCAGCAGCAGCGCGACGGCGATGCCGGGCAGGACGCTTGCCGCCATGGCGACCAGAGCGACCTTGAGGCTCAAGCCCACGGCGGTCCATTCCTCAAGGGAAAGCCAGTCGCTCACGAGCCTGACGCCGATCTGTCGATGAACATGAAGCCCTGCCGCTCGAACAGCGCCTTCGCCGTGGCCGTGCGGAGAAAACCGAGGAACGCCGCAGCGTCGGAGTTCCTGGACGCGGCCGTCAGCGCCACCGGATAGACGATGGGCGGGTGGCTTCCTTCCGGAAAGGTGCCGACGATCCTCACGTCCCGGTCGGCGGCGGCGTCCGTCCGGTAGACGATTCCGAGCGGCGCCTCCCCACGGGAGACGAGCACGAGCGCGGCCCGCACGCTCTCGGCCTGGGCGACCCTGCCCTTCACGCCGCCCCAGACGCCGAGCTTCTCAAGGGCCGCCTTGCCGTATTTTCCGGCCGGGACCGCATCCACGTTTCCCATTGCCAAGCGGCCCTGGCCCAAGGCCGTGCCGAGATCGAAGCCTGGGCGAATCTCCAGCTTCAGGTCCGTGCCGCGGGGCGCGACGAGAACCAGCGCATTCCCGAGCAGATTGACGCGGGTTTCCGGCCTGACGAGCCCCCTGGATGCGACGTAGTCCATCCAGTCGAGGTCGGCGGAAAAGAAGACGTCCGCAGGCGCGCCGGCCTCGACCTGGCGCGCCAGGGAATTGCTCGCGGCGTAGGAGATCACGGCCTTTCGGCCGCCCTCACGGGCCCAGGCCGCGTTGATGTCGTCGAGGGCGTTCTTGAGGCTCGCTGCCGCGAAAACCACCACCGGGGGCGTCTCGGCGCGAACGCTGGCGGCACAAAGGCTCAGCAGTATTCCGGCCAAGAATGTCCGGACCAACCGTGCCCGGGTGGAACGCGCTCGACGCATAACCTCTCCCATACCGGCGCGCCTTTACGCGACGCCTTGGCCGCATCCTACCGCTCCTCGCCCTACCTTCAAGCGGGACGGCGACTGGGGGAAGCCCTGCGGATGAGCGAGCGCGCGATGCGGTAGCCGAGGAGCGCCAGTACGATGGCGGCATAGACCAGAGGTTCCAGTGGCCAGGACTTGACCACCATCACGAAATGCAGCGCCGCTCCGATGGCAGCCACGTAGACGAGCCGGTGCAGCCGCGCCCAGGCCTGCCCGCCGAGCTTCCGGATTGCGGCATTGTTCGACGTGGCCGCAAGGGGAATGAGGATCACGAAGGTCGCCATGCCGATGGTGATGTAGGGCCGCTTCACGATGTCGGCCCAGATCGCCGCGAACTCGAGCCCCTGGTCGAGGACCAGATAGGTCAGGAGGTGGAGAGCGGCATAGTAGAAGGCAAGCAGCCCCAACGCGCGCCGGTAGCGCAGGAGGTTGATGCCGAGGATCTGCCGGAGTGGCGTGACCGTGAGGCTGGCGATGAGGAACCGCAGGGCCCAGAGGCCAAGCGCCTGCTCCAGATAGCGCATCGGGTCGGCGCCGAGCCGGTCGTTGATGCCCTGGTAGAACAGCCACACGGCCGGGATGAAGCCGACGGCGTAGACGGCGAGCTTCGGCACCTGAGGCACGGCGAAGCCGCGCTTGGCGGCGCGGGCAGTTGCGGGTCCGGCCATCAGTAGAACTTCGTCAGGTCCATGCCGGCATAGAGCTGCGCCACCTGGTCGGCATATCCGTTGAAGAGCAGGGTCGGCCGCCGTTTGACGAACAGTCCCCCCTCGCCGATCCGCCGCTCCGTCGCCTGGCTCCAGCGGGGATGATCCACCTTTGGGTTCACATTGGCGTAGAAGCCGTACTCGTCGGGAGCCTGCTTGTTCCAGGCGGTTTCCGGCTGCTTCTCCACGAAGCTGATCCGCACGATCGACTTGATGCCCTTGAAGCCGTATTTCCACGGCACCACGAGGCGGATGGGCGCCCCATTCTGGTTCGGCAGGGTCTCGCCATAGAGGCCGACCGCCAGGATGGTGAGAGGATGCATGGCCTCGTCCATCCGCAACCCCTCCACGTAGGGCCAGTCGAGGATCGGGAAGATCGTGTCGGTTCCGGGCATCTCGTCCGGCCGGTACGCGGTCTCGAAGGCCACGTACTTGGCGCTGCCCAGAGGCTCGACCCGCTTGATCAGATCGGCGAGCGGGAAGCCGACCCAGGGGATCACCATGGACCATCCCTCGACGCAGCGCATACGGTAGATCCGCTCCTCCAGCGTCACCGGCTTGAGGATATCCTCCAGGGCATAATCCGCCGGCTTCGCGACCAGACCGTCGACCTTCACAGTCCAGGGCGACGTCTTGAGCGATTTGGCCTTGGCGGCAGGCGAGGCCTTGTCGGTGCCGAACTCGTAGTAATTGTTGTAGGTCGTGATGTCCTCTCGGCTCGTCAGCTTCTCGTCGGTTGCCGAGAGCGGGCTCTTGACGGCATTGAGCGGCGCGGCTCCCAGGCCGTCGGGCAGGCTAGTCGCGAGTGCAAGCCCTGCGGCACCAGTCATCCATTGCCGACGGTTTAGATACACGTCCCGAGGCGTGATCTCAGATGGGAGGGTGTCGGGAGAGCGGCGGATCAACACGGCGGCACCTCGCTTGGAACCTGTTCCACATGGGTACACCTGTGGAGCGGAAGAGTGCCTTCACGTTTGTGTTATATTCTACCTCTCTCCTCGTTAAATCTCAGCATCGCACTTTCCCTAAGGGAATACCGTCTCAGACGGAGGCAATGCGCCTTCCGGCTTCGTCGAAAAGATGGGCTTGGCCGGCGACAGGCTTAAGGGCGACGGCCTCGCCCGGCCGCAAGGCGCAGCGCTCCCGCAGCAGGACCGTAAGATTGCCGCTCTCCGCCCTGGCGATCACGGTGGTGTCGGAGCCGGTCGGCTCGATCACGGCGACAATCGCCGGGAAGGAATCCGGAGTGCCGGCCGGTGCGATCTGCAGGTGCTCGGGGCGAATTCCGTAAGTGAGCTTGGTCCCGGGCCTGGCCTGCGGACGGGTATCGAGCGACAGCACCGCGCCGCTCGACAGGGCAAGCCCTACATCCTCGAGCCGCCCGTCAATGAAGTTCATGGCGGGCGAGCCGATGAAGCCGGCAACGAACCGGTTGGCGGGCCGGTCATAAAGATCGAGGGGGGCGCCAACCTGCTCGACGATGCCGTCGTGCATCACCACGATCTTGTCAGCCATGGTCATGGCCTCGATCTGGTCATGAGTCACGTAGACCGTGGTGGTCTTGAGGCGTTGGTGCAGTTCCTTGATTTCAGCCCGCATGGCGACACGCAGCTTAGCGTCGAGGTTGGACAAGGGCTCGTCAAACAGGAACACCTGCGGGTCGCGCACGATGGCCCGGCCCATGGCCACGCGCTGGCGCTGACCGCCCGAAAGCTGGCGCGGGTAGCGGTCGAGAAGCGGGGTGAGGCCCAGCGAAGCAGCCGCATCCTGCACCCGCTTCATCTGCTCGGTCTTCGGCACACCCTTGAGCCGCAGCGAGAAGGCCATGTTCTCCGCGACCGTCATATGCGGATAGAGCGCATAGGACTGGAACACCATCGCGATGTCCCGGTCCTTCGGCGGGATGTCGTTGACGACCCGCGGCCCGATGCGAATCTCGCCCTCCGTGATGTCCTCCAGCCCGGCGATCATGCGCAGCAACGTCGACTTTCCGCAGCCGGAGGGCCCCACCAGGATGACAAACTCGCCATCCTCGATATCGACATCGACGCCCTTGATGACCGAGACCGGCCCGAAGGATTTCCGCACCTTGCGGATCGATACGTTCGCCATCTCAAACTCCGTCCCGAGACAGCTCCCTCAGGAAGCTGCCTGCATTCCCTTGCCTGCCCAGCCGCTCGCGGCTTGGACGAACCTTCTCGTGATCTCGCGCGGATTGGTGATCGCGGTCCCGACCACGACCGCGTGGGCACCGCGCGCGAAGGCTTCCGCCACCAGGTCCGGCGTGTCGAACCGCCCCTCGGCGACCACCGGCACCGGCAGGGCTGCGACAAGCGCCGACAGAAGATCGAGGTCTGGCCCTGCCCTCCGTCGGAAGGCGGTCTCATCCGTATAGCCTGAGAGCGTCGTGGCCACGTAGGTGGCGCCATAGGCGTAGGCCGCCCTGCCCTCCTCGAGCGTGGCGACGTCGGCGAAGACTTCCCTGCCAAGCTCGGTGCCGATGCGGGCGATCAGGCGCTCCACCGGCTCGCCGTTGCGGGGACGCGGGGTGGCATCGATGCCGATGATATCCGCGCCGGCTTGCGCGATGCGGGCCGCATTCTCGAAATCGGGCGTGATGTAGACCGGAAAGCGCTCGTCCCACACCTTGGAGATGCCAATGATCGGAAGCGCGGTGACGGCCCGGATCGCCGCCACGTCCTCGACCCCGTTGGCACGGATGCCCTTCGCACCGCCGGCCTCCGCGGCCCGGGCCATGGCGGACATGTGGATAGGCCCATGCAGCGGGTTATCGGCACGAGCCTGACAGGACACCACGAGCGCGCCTTTCGGGATGAGCACGTCCATCTCCTACTTCACCGCACCGGCGGTCATGCCCTGTATGAACTGGCGCGACAGGGCGATGTAGAGAAGCGTGATGGGTGCCGCCGCGATGGTGAGGCCGGCGAAGAGCATGCCCCAATCGGTCGTGTACTCCCCCATGAACGTAGTGAGTCCCTGCGGCAGGGTCTTGTATGCGTCGGTCTGGATGAACACGAGCGGGAAGAAGAAGTCGTTCCAGATCGGCACCGCGTTCTGGATCGCCGCAATCGCCATGGGCGGGCGGGCGAGCGGCAGCATGACCGACCACATGATGCGCGGCTCCGACGCGCCGTCGATGCGGGCGGCATCCTCCAATTCGGAGGGAAGCGAGCGCAGGAATCCCGCCATGATGAAGACTGCCGACGGCAAGCCGATGGCCGTGTAGGTGACGATCAGGCTCCAGCGGCTGTCGAGCAGGTTCAGGTCGCGCAGAAGGATGAAGAGCGGAATGACCGCGAGCTTCAGGGGCAGCATCAGGCCCGCCAGGAAGAACAGCAGGATGAAGGTATTGGTACGCGATTCGTAGCGCGCCACCGCGTAGCCGGCCATGGTGCCGAGCACCAGGATCAGGACGATGGAGGCGCCCGTGACGATGATCGAGTTCATGAAGTAGGTCGGCATCGCGGTTTCGCCGAGCACGCGGGCGAAATTCTGCACCTGCGTGAAATCGGGAAGCGCGAAGGGATGCTCGAAGATCTCGCCCGTCGTCTTGAAGGCCGAGAAGACCATCACCACGACCGGATAGAGCATGATGAACGAATTCGCGATCAGGATGATCTGAGCCAGGAACGCGAAGGAGATGGGTCGGGAATAGGTCTGGTCGTGCAGGGTCTCGGCTTTCATCAGAATTGGATCTCCCGACGGCGCAGCCACAGGGTGAGCATCGATGCGAAGACCACGATGAACAGGAAGATCAGCGTGGCGAGTGCTGACCCCTGGCCGAAATTCTGGATGCTGGCGCTCTGGTTGCCGAAGGCGGTGCGGTAGAAGACGAGGCCCAGCACGTCGGTCGAGCCGAAGGGCGAGCCGTCGAGGCCCACCATGACGTATGGGATCTCGAACCAGTTGAAAGCGCCGATGAAGAGCAGCGTGAACAAGATCGTGGTGCTCGGCGCCACCAGCGGCCAGATCACGTTCTTTAGGAGTTGCCACTCGTTGGTGCCGTCGAGCCGCGCCGCCTCGATGATCTCGGAGGGGATGCGCTGCATGCCCGCGAGATAGACGAGCGTCGGGAAACCGATGAAATGCCATGCATTGGCGAGGATCAGCGCACCGAGCGCGGTCGATGAATCACCGAGCCAGGGTTTCGCCCACGAGTCGAGCCCGACCGAATAGAGCGCCTGGTTCACGATGCCGAAATTCGGGTTGAGGAACAGCTTCCAGAGAAAGCCGACGATGATGGTCGAGAGCACAACTGGCACGAAGACCGCCACCCGGTGGAAGCGGAACCCGAAAGGCTCCTTGTAGAGCAGCCACGCCAGGAAGAAGCCGCCGCCATTCTGGATGATCATCAGCGCGATCAGAGCATAGACGTTGTGCAGGAACGCGTTCCAGACCACGGGGCCCATGGTCGGCCCGAAGAGGACCTCGTGGAAATTCGCCAGCCCGACGAACTCGCCCCGCGCCAGTCCCCGCCACTCGTAGAAGGCATAGGCGAAGGCCGACAGGATCGGGTAGACCACGAACAGCGTCATGAAGACGACGGGCGGGATGATGAGAAACGCCACCCAACTGCGGTGCTTCCATGTGCGGGCCTGTTTGGGCGAGACGGGCATGGGCTGAACCTTCGAAAGGGAAAGGCGGCGGACGCGAACGCCCGCCGCCTCGTGCAGAAGCCTTACTTCTGGAACGGCTTGTAGTAGGTCGCGATGCCCTTGTTGATCTCGGCCGCGGCCTGCTCGGGGGTCTGCTGGCCGGCGAGCATCTTCTGCACGTTCGACTGCAGCAGCACGGAGCCACTGGGCTCCTGGTAGCGGAAGCGCACGAGCATCAGGTAGGACATGGCGTTCTCGGTGAGCTTCGCCACTTCCTGGGTGATCGGGTCCTCGATCTTGATGCCCTTGATGGGCGACAGGTTCTTCAGCTGGTTGGTGAAGGCCGTGCCGTATTCGGGCGTCGCCAGGAAGCGCACGAACTTGAGCGCCGCATCCTTCTTGTCGGTCTTGGCGTTCACGGCGTAGCCGCCATCATAATAGGTGGCCACGAGAGCCTGATCGCCCTCCTTCAGGACCGGCGCCGGAAACACGCCGAGATCGAGGGTCGGGTTCTGATTCTTGAAGTTTGCGATCTCGTAGGAGCCGCCGGCGAACATGGCGCCGCGTCCGGCGACGAAGAGCTGCTGCGACGACGGATAGTCGACGCCCGTGAAGTTCGGCGCGAAGTACTGGCTGACCTCCTTGAGCTTCGCCAGCGCGTTGACGAAGCGCGGGTCGGTGAAGTTCGCCTTGCCGGAGACGATGTCCTCCTCGAACTGCTTGCCGAGCATGGAGGACAGCAGGCCGCCGACGATGGTCTCGTTCTGCCATGCGGTTGCCGTGCCGTTGGCGAACGGATTGATGTTCTTGGCCTTGAGCGCCTTGGCCACGTTCATCAGATCGTCCCAGGTCTTGGGCGGATTCAAGCCATTATCCTTGAAGATCTTCTTGTTGTAGACCACGAGCTGGGTCTGCATGGCGAAGGGCACCGCATAGACCTTGCCGTCGGAGCGCAGGGTCTCGGCCGCGAGAGCGGCTTCCGGGAAGTTCGCGAGTTCCGGAACGTTCTGCTTGTCGAGAGCGAGCAGGTAACCGGGGGACGCGATCGTCTCAAGATTGCCGTAGGCCCGAACCTGGATCACGTCGGGTCCGCGGCCGGCGGCGAGCGCGGTCGAGAGGATCGTTTGGTAGTTCTCCGGCGCGTAGGTCTCGAACTTCACCGAGATCTCGGGCTCCTTCTCCTGGAACTTCTTGATGATCTCGTTGTAGAAGGCCTTGTCTTCCTGCCTCCAGCTCCAGAAAGTGAGTTCGGTCTTCGCCATGGCGGCGCCGGCCGAGAGCAGGTAACCGCCGGCGGCGGCACCGAGCAGAAGTCGTCTCGTCAGTTTCATCTTGAGTTCCCTCATCGTTGAAGTCCTTCCTCCCACCGCAGGCCCGCCGCTACAGGACGCGCCATGCGGAATTCCGTCAGCCGTACATTTCGGCTGCTATCACCAGAACCGTGGCATCGTCATGGATCTTGACGCGAGGATGAGCCTCCGCCGCTGGATCGCTACGCTCCAGATCCCGCAGTTCCCGCATCAGCCCCTCCCCCTCGCCTGCCGCAAGGTGGGTATGGAGCGATTCATCCGTGTAGGCTCCGAACACGTCCACAAGGCGCATGAAGCCGTCCGTGGCAAGCACGACAGGCCGGCCCGGCGCCACCACGGCCTCGAAACGCAACTCGTGACCGGCCGATGGGCGAAGCGGATTCACCACCCAGTATCCCTCCGGGCGATTGAGCTTGGTGCGGTTCTCGAGGATCTGGCGGCGAACGGCCTCCGGCACCTCTCCGGCTCGGCGGTCCGCTGCCTGGAGGGCGGCCAATGTCCGCCGCTCGAACGGCTTCGAGCGCTCGTCCGTCCAGCGGACGATCCCTGTTTCGGTTGGGATCAATGCGACAACATCCCCGAGGAAGCGCCCCTCGAGGACATGCCCCTCGTCCATCGCGCCCCGGATGCGCACGAGGCCGAGACAGGCCGAAGGGGCGTGATCTCCGCTCAGGGCTGCCTCGGCTGCCTCCCGGACGAAAGCGTCGCGAACGCCCTCTTCAAGACGGTCAAGGACATCATCCGGCGATGGAACCGTCTGAAGAACTTCCTGAAGCCGCTCACAGATCGTGCCGGCGAGCCACGCCGCGTCGGTTGCGCCCGTCGTCAGCTGCTTTCCCAGGACACCCGTTGCCCCATCGACGATCCAGGCGCAGCGCCCATACAGGCCTGCCCCGTCCTCGTTGACGACAGAGCCGGGTATCGAAAACCGGTGCAGCGACCGGAAATGAGAAAGAGGGCGCATTTCGTTCACGCCCTAACTGGTCTCATATTGGTCGCGCTCTGTCCATACTGGTCTTAGGCGCTGTTCACACCCTCGAAACCGGGCAGATTCCGCCGAATCCGTCAGTAGGGAAGGCCCGTATAGTTCTCTGCCAGGGAGCGGGAGGCGGCCTCGGAGCTGACGAGGTAGTCGAATTCCGTCCGCTGAATCCTGCGGCCGAAGGCGTCCGTATCCGGGAAGGTGTGGAGGATAGAGGTCATCCACCAAGAGAAGCGCTCCGCCTTCCAGACCCGGGCGAGGGCCCGCATAGAATAGGCATCGATCCCGGCCGAGGAGCGCTCACTGTAGAACTCGATCAGCGCCTCGGCCAGGTACCGGACATCGCTGGCGGCGAGATTCAGCCCCTTGGCCCCGGTCGGCGGAACGATATGGGCTGCATCGCCCGCGAGGAACAGCCGGCCGAAGCGGAGAGGCTCGGCCACGAAGCTCCTCAACGGAGCGATGGACTTCTCGATCGACGGTCCCGTCTTGAGCCGGTCGGCCGTATCCTCGTTGAGACGGCGGCGCAGCTCGTCCCAGAACCGGTCGTCGGACCAGTCCTCGACCCGCTCGTCCGACGGAACCTGCACATAATAGCGGCTGCGCGTCGGCGAGCGCATAGAGCAGAGCGCGAAGCCCCGCGCGTGATGGGCATAGATCAGCTCGTCCGAGACCGGCGGCTGATCCACCAGGATCCCGAGCCAGCCGAAGGGATAGACCCGCTCGAAGGTCCTGAGCGCACCCTCCGGCACGCTGGCGCGCGAAACGCCGTGATAGCCATCGCAGCCTGCAATGAAGTCGCAGGCGATCTCGTGCTCGACCCCGTCTTTGACGTAGCGGACCCGCGGATTTTCGCCGTCGAAGTCGTGCAGCGACACGTTTTCGGCCTCGTAGACGGTTTTCGCGCCGGAGGCGTCTCGGGCGCCCATCAGGTCGTACGTGACCTCGGTCTGCCCATAGACCGTGACCGTCCGGCCGATCAGGCTCCGGAAGTCGAAGCGGTGCGTGTCCCCGTCGAAGGAAAGCTCGATCCCGTCGTGAACCAGCCCCTCCGAATGCAGCCTGTCGCTTACCCCTGCCTTCTCCAGCAACTCGACGGTCCCCTGCTCGAGAACGCCGGCACGGATGCGGCCGAGCACGTATTCCTGGCTGCGGCGCTCCAGGATGACAGTCTCGATCCCGTGGTTCTCCAGCAGGCGGCCCAGCAGGAGACCCGACGGTCCCGCGCCGATGATCACGACCCTGGTGCGCATTCTTGAGCTCCTCCTGCGCGGCGGCTGCGGCCGCATCTGTCAGTGTCAGAAAATGAGCGCAGGCCTCCCGCTAGGCCAATGGACAAAGCACGCAAAGAATAGGACATTCCAAACATCCTACCGCAGATTCCATCGCCCGGACATTTCCCATGCAGCTCATCCCAACCTACTCCCTTTACGGGGAATCCAAGGATGGTTCACAGGCGGACTGGGTGCATTGCGAAACCATTCAGGCCCGCAGCCGCTTGCACAATTACGAGATCCAGCCGCACCGGCACGAAAACCTGTTCCAGATCCTTCATCTGGCGGGCGGACGGGCGGAGGTCGTCGTCGACGGGAAGCGCAGCATCCTTGAAGGGCCGAGCATCGTCGCGATCCCGGCCATGGCTGTCCACGGCTACACCTTCTCGGCCGACGTGGAGGGTACCGTGCTGACCCTATTCGAGAACCGGCTCGCCCATGTCCTCAAGGCCATGGGTGGGATCGAGAGCACCTTCCGGCAGGTCCAGTTCGCCTCCCTGGCCGATCACCCGGACGTTGCCCGCTCCGTGGCGGCGGACGTGGCGGCGCTCGCGGCCGAGTTTGACGGGCGAGCCCATGGCAGGCTTGGAGCCATCGAGGCCCGTCTCGCGCTCGTTCTGGTGGCGCTGCACCGGCTGAAGGACCTCCCGGCCGAAACCTCGCCCGGCCGGAGCGAACGCGCCCTGCAGCACGCCCTGCGCTTCCGCCAGCTCGTCGACCGGGAGTTCCGCACCCACAAGCCCATCGAGGAATATGCTCGCCGGCTCGGCCTCACTCCGGCCCATCTCAACCGGGTCTGCCGCGAGCAGCTCGGCGACTCCGCCCTCGGCGTAGTCCATGAGCGGATGGTCTTGGAGGCCAAGCGATATCTCACCTTCACGTCCATGAGCGCAAAGGAGATCGCATTGGCGCTGGCATTCGAGGATCCGTCCTACTTCACCCGTTTCTTCAAAAAGAAGACCGGCATTCCGCCCGTCGCCTACCGCGCCCTGCAGCGCGGCACGTGAACCGCCGGCCTCCTCATGGCGTTGCCCCTGGACGAGGAGAACGCCATGTCCGGAACGGAGAAGAAGAACCCAGGCGACGAGGACGTGCCCGGCACGCCCCAGACCGGCGAGGATATCTGCCCGACCTGCAACGGTTCAGGGAATGTCGGCCACAAGCCCTGCCCGGATTGCGGCGGCAGCGGCCATATCACGGTGATCGTGGGCGACGCCTGAAGTCCACTACTTCGCTGCACCCGAGCGCAGGAAGGTCAGGCTGCTCAGGAGAGCCTGGGCAAGGTTCAACCCGGCGCCAGCCGCAACGGCCATCTGCGGCAGGACGAGCCATTCCAGGGTCCAGGCCGCGCCGGAGCGCTCGTTCTCGTGCACGAGAGCCTGATGCAGGGTGCCGAGCAGGCCCGCATTGAAGCGGGCGAGCGTGACGAGCACTTCCGCCGGCACGGGATTGGACTTGTGCGGCATGGCCGAGGACCCGCCGCCCGTCGCGAGGCGCACCTCGCCGACCTCGTTCTGCGCCATCAGGGTAACGTCCTGGCCGATCTTGCCGAGGGAGCCGGACAGGATCGAGAGCCAGGAGCCGAGCTCGCCGAGCCGGTCCCGCTGGGAATGCCATTGCGGCGCATATCCAAGGCCCAGCCGCTCGGCCATTGCGTCGGCCACCGCATCGCCATGTCCCTTGAGTTCGGCCCGTGTTCCGACTGGACCGCCGAGCTGAACGACCAGCAGACGCGGCATGAGCTCGTTTAAGGCTTCCCGCTGGCGTTCGAGGGGCTGGAGCCAGGTGTTGATCTTGTCGGCAGCCGTGAACGGAAGCGCCTGCTGCATTCGCGTATGAGCCATCAGCGGCATAGACCCATCGCGCGCCTTCAGGCCATGGAGCGCCCCGATCACCCCGTCGAGGCGACGTAGGAATACCTCGGTGATAGCCTTCAGGCGCAGGATCAGGCCCGTATCGATGATGTCCTGGCTCGTGGCGCCGAGATGGACCGCCTCGGCGTGCGTCTCACCGACGGCAGCACGCAGCTGCTTCACGAATTCCGGCACGACGACACCGTCCCGCGCCAGTCCTCGCGCGAGACGCTCCCAATCCGGTTGAAACGTGCGGCAGACCTCGACGATGCATGCGGCAGCATCCTGTCCAATGAGCCCGACTTGAGCCTCGGCCAGTGCCAGCGCCTCCTCGGTTCGCAGCATGGCAAGGAGTTCGGCATCCTTCTCGAAGAAGGCGCCAATCTCTTCGTCGCCGACGAGAGCGTGAAGAAGGGAGGAGGATGATCCCGATGCAGCCATGAGCGGGAGCCTAGACGGCCTCGAGGGCGACGGAAATCCCTTGGCCGACACCGACGCACATGGTGGCGAGCGCCCGCTTCCTGCCGGTCAACTTCAGCTCCAGCGCCGCCGTGCCGGTGATGCGCGCGCCCGACATGCCGAGCGGGTGACCGAGCGCGATGGCGCCCCCGTTGGGATTCACGTGATCCGCATCCTCCGGGATCCCGAGTTCGCGCAGGACTGCGATGCCCTGGCTGGCGAAGGCCTCATTCAGCTCGATCACGTCGAAGTCGGTCGGCTTCAGACCGAGCCGGGCGCAGAGCTTCTTCGTCGAGGGCGCCGGGCCGATGCCCATGATGCGCGGCGGCACGCCGGCCGTGGCACCACCGACGACGCGGGCGATAGGCTCAAGCCCGTACCGCCTCATCGCCTCTTCCGACGCGACGATCAGGGCCGCGGCGCCGTCGTTGACGCCTGAGGCATTGCCGGCCGTCACGGTTCCGTCCTTACGGAAGGGGGTCGAGAGCTTCGCGAGCCCCTCGATCGTCGTGTCTCCGCGCGGATGCTCGTCCTTGTCGACCACCACAGGATCCCCCTTCCGACGAGGGATCGTGACCGGCACGATCTCCTTGGCGAGGCGCCCGTTCGCCTGCGCGGCCGCAGCCTTCTTCTGCGAGCGCAGGGCGAAGGTATCCTGGTCGGCCCGTGAGATCTGGAACTCCTCGGCCACGTTCTCGCCGGTCTCCGGCATAGAGTCGACGCCGTACTGGCTCTTCATCAGCGGGTTGATGAAGCGCCAGCCGATGGTGGTGTCGAAGATCTCGGCCGTGCGGGAAAAGGCCGTATCCGCCTTCGGCATCACGAAGGGCGCGCGCGACATCGACTCGACGCCGCCTGCGATCATCAGCTCCGCCTCGCCCGCCTTGATGGCGCGTGCCGCCGCGATCACGGCGTCCATGCCGGAGCCGCACAGGCGATTGATAGTGGTGCCGGGAACCGAACCCGGCAGCCCGGCGAGCAGCAGGGACATGCGGGCAACGTTGCGGTTGTCCTCGCCGGCCTGGTTGGCGCAGCCATAGATCACATCGTCCACAGCCTCGAAGTCGACGCCCGGGTGACGCTCCATGAGCGCCTTGAGCGGAACGGCGCCGAGGTCGTCCGCGCGAACGCCGGAGAGCGCGCCGGCATAGCGGCCGATGGGAGTGCGCACATAGGCGCAGATATAGGCGTCGCGCATGTCAGGCTCCCTTCTTGCCGCCATGGGCCTTCTCGGTGCGCGCCTGCAGGTCGCGCAGGGTCTTGAGCTCGAGTTCGGTGGGAGGCGGCGTCTCCTCCACCTTGTCGGCGAAGCGCACCTTCCAGCCGCATGTCTCCTGGACCTGCTCGCGGGTCACGCCGGGATGCATGGACACGACGGTGAATTCCTTGGTCTCCCGGTCCGGCCGCCAGACCGCCAGATCGGTGATCAGAAGCGTCGGCCCCTTGGTGGCGATGCCGAGCCGCTGGCGGTGGTCGCCGCCCTCGCCGTGGCCGAAGGAGGTGTAGAAGTCGATCTTCTCCACCATCCCGCGGGTCGTCTGCTTCATGGTGATGAAGATCTCCTTGCAGGAGGTCGCGATCTCCGGCGCGCCGCCGCCGCCCGGCAGGCGCACCTTGGGCTTGCGGTAGTCGCCGATCACGGTGGTGTTGATGTTGCCGAAGCGGTCGAGCTGCGCGGCACCGAGGAAGCCGATGGAGATGCGTCCGCCTTGGAGCCAGTAGCGGAACATCTCGGGCACGGACACCGTCGTCACGGCCGTCTCGCACAATTCGCCGTCGCCGATGGACAGGGGCAGCACGTCGGGCGCGGTGCCGATGGTGCCACTCTCGTAGATCAGGGTGATGTCGGGAGCGTGCGTCAGCCGCGCCACGTTGCACGCGGCCGACGGAGCTCCGATTCCGACGAAGCACACGTCGTCGTTGGACAGGGCGCGGGCAGCCGCGATGGTCATCATCTCGGTGGGAGTAAAAGCGGGCATGTCTCTTCTCACAATCCCTGTACGCGGACGGCGAAGGCCTCCGGCCCCACGGCGAGCACGTTGTCTTTCATCCACTGGGTGAACAGATCGCGGTCAGCCGAGATTTTGTCCCATTCGAGATAGGCGGCGTTGTCGCGGTCGTAGTAGCCGTGGGTATAGGAAGGATGCGCGCCGCCCGGCACGTGGGCGATGGCCGTGACCGTCCAGTGAGGCAGGATGCACAGGTTCGGATGCATGTCATTGAAGTCGTCGACGATCTCCTCGACCGTCACCACCGCGCGCTTGGCGGCCAGCACTGCCTCCTTCTGCACGCCGACGATGCCTTCGATGAGGACGTCGCCGCGCCGGTTGGCCTTCTGGGCATGGATGAAGGTCACATCCGGCCGATGGGCAGGCACGGCGGCCAGTACCTCGCCGGTGAAGGGGCAGGTGACGTTCTTGATCGCCGGGTTGACCTCCCTGAGGCCCGCGCCGAGATAGCCGCGAAACACCGCGCAGGGCAGCCCCGCCGCGCCGGCCTCGTAGGCATTGGCCATGGCGGCGTGGCTGTGCTCCACCGTCTCGATGGCTCGCGGCCAGCCGTTCTCGATGGCGTCTCGCATGCGGCGCAGCAGGCCGACGCCTGGATTGCCCGCATAGGAGAAGATCACCTTCCTGGCGAGCCCCATGCCGATCATCTGGTCGTAGATGATGTCCGGCGTCATGCGGATCAGCGTCAGGTCCTTACGGCCCTGGCGGATCGCCTCATGGGCGGCTGCATGGGGGATGAGATGGGTGAATCCCTCGAAGGCGACGGTATCGCCGTCGCGGAGGTTCTCGGCAACGGCCTGTTGGAGGCTCTGGAATTTGGCCATGATACGCTTTCGGCTGACGGTCAGATGTCGAAGAACACGGTTTCCTTCTCACCCTGGAGATGGACGTCGAAGGTATAGGTTGGGAGACCCTTCTCCATGCTGCGGGTGGCGATCAGGGTCGGCACCCGTGCCTTGTGGGCAATGCGGGCGAGCACCGGGCACTCGGCATTGGCAGCCTCCTCGTCGCTGAAATACATGCGGGTGTGCAGGCCGATATTGATGCCGCGTGCCACGATCCAGAAAGTGATATGCGGCGCCATGAGACGCCCGTCGACATAAGGAACGCGGCCGGGCTTGATCGTCTCGAACTTATACTCCCCCGTCACGCCGTCGGCGGGCTGGCGCCCCCAGCCGACGAAGTTCGGATCGGCTCGCCCGCGCCTCTCCTGCGGGCTGTTGTAGAGACCGTTCGCATCGGCCTGCCAAATCTCGATCAGCGCATCCTTCAGCGGATCGCCTGCGCCGTCGAAGACTCGCCCCTTGATGACGATGCGCTCGCCCTTCGTCTCCGGGCCGACGAGCACGAGGCCGAGGTCCTCCTTCCAGACGCCGGTGATCTCGACCCAGTTCGGGTTCGTGCCGATATGGACGTAAGGCCCTGCCGTCTGGGAGGGCGACTCCTTCAGAAATCCGAGCTTCTGGACCATCAGTTCCCCTCCATCCGATTCTCGAACATGGTCGAGCGGCGGCCGCGCAGGACGATGTCGAACTTGTAGGCCAGCGCATCCATGGGCAGCGTGTTGTTTCGGTCGAGCGCCGCGATGAGTTGCTCGACGGCGACCTTATCCGGGATAGTCGAGACGATGGGGCACTGCCAGATCATCGGGTCCCCCTCGAAATACATCTGGGTGATCAACCTCTGCGCGAAGGCATGGCCGAAAATCGAGAAGTGAATGTGTGCCGGGCGCCAGTCGTTGACGCCATTCGGCCACGGATAGGCGCCGGGTTTGATGGTGCGGAACCAGTAGCGCCCCTCCTCGTCGGTGATGGTGCGCCCGCAGCCTCCGAAATTCGGATCGATGGCCGCGAGGTAGGTCTCCTTCTTGTGCCGGTAGCGACCGCCCGCATTGGCCTGCCAGAATTCCACCAGAACGCCGGGAACTGGCCGGGCGTTCTCGTCCAGCACGCGTCCATAGACGATGATGCGCTGGCCGATGGGATCGCCGGTCTTGGCGTAGTTGCGGATCAGATCGTTGTCGAGTGGACCAATCTTGTCATGCCCAAAGACCGGACCGGTCATCTCCGAGATCGTGTTGTCGAGCGAAAGCAGCGCCTGCTGCGGAGAGCGCAACACCGAAGTCTTGTATTGGGGCGTGAAGGCTGGCGGATGCCAGTTTCGATCACGCTGATAGAAAGGTCCCTGATCCACCATCATTGCCACTCATCGATTGTGCCGGAAGACGAGAGCGCGGGCTTGGCCGCCCACACCTCATCCGACGTCCGCTTCCATCTCTGCGTAAGTCTTCTTGACGATCTTGAAGGCGTGATTTGCCGCCGGCACGCCGGCATAGACGGCCACATGCAGGAGCGCCTCTTTGATGTCGTCCTTGGTTGCCCCGGTATTGCGCGTGGCGCGCACGTGCATGGCGACCTCCTCGTCCTGCCCGAGGGCCGCGAGGAGCGCAATGGTCACGATGGAGCGCTCCCGCTTCGTGAAGCCCGGACGCGACCACACCGAGCCCCAGGCGCCCTCTGTGATGAAGGTCTGGAAATCCTCGTCGAAGGTCGTCATCTGGGCAGTGGCGCGGTCCACATGGACATCGCCCAGGACCTGCCGGCGCACCGCCATGCCGGCCTTGTAGCGCTCGCTCTTTTCCTTCTCAGACAAGGCTCGCCTCCCGGAGATGTTCTTCGATCAGCCCCGTCAGCACAGCGGGCTGTTCGATGCAGGGAATATGCCCCGCGTTCACAATGATTTCGAAGCGTGCGCCGGGAATGAGATCTGCGGTGTGGCGCACCAGTTCGGGCGGCGTCGAGCCATCCTGGTCGCCCACGACGCACAGCGTCGGCACGTGGATCCTGCCGGCATCCATCGTCAGGTCCGCGTCTCGGATGGACGCGCAGGTTCCGGCATAGCCATGGGCCGGAATGCGCACGAGCATGTTCTTCCAGCCTGTGTAATCCTCGATGCGGCTCGCGCGGAACTCTGGGGTGAACCAGCGCTCAAGGATCCGCTCGGCGATGGAGCCGATCCCGCCCGTCTCGACGGCGGCGATGCGCTCGGCCCACATCTGGGGCGTTCCGATCTTCGCCGCCGTGTCGCAGAGCACGAGGGCCTTGACGCGCTCGGGCGCACGCACGGCGATGCGCTGGGCGATCATGCCGCCGATGGACAGGCCGATCAGGACTGCGCTCCTCACCTGAAGCCCGTCGAGCAACGCCAGAAGGTCGTCGGCGTGATCGTCCATCGTGTAAGGCGCCGGCGGTGTATCGGAGAGGCCGTGCCCACGCTTGTCGTAGAGTATCACGCGAAACCGGTCGGTTAAGGCAGGCACGACCTCCTGCCAGATCCGCAGGTCGCTGCCGAGCGAGTTCAGGAAGACGAGGGCCGGACCCTCGGCTCTTCCCATGACTTGGTAGTGCAGGACGATGCCGTTTGCGAGCGCGAATGCCATGGAGCCCCTCAGTGCAGCGAGCCGACGCCGATATAGCGCTCGACGAGGCCGTGGTCGGAGCGCAGCACGTCGCTGGTACCCTGCCATACGATCCGTCCGCGCTCCAGGATCATGACCGTGTCGGCGAAGTCGAGGGCGCTCTCCAGGCGCTGCTCGACGAGCAGGATCGTCATCTCACCGGTCGCCGCCAGTCGCGTGAACGCGGCCATGAGCTCGTCGCAGATGACCGGAGCCAACCCTTCGAGCGGTTCGTCGAGGAGGAGCACGGATGGGCGTCCCAAGATGGTGCGCGCCGTGGAGAGCATCTGCTGCTCTCCACCCGAGAGCTGCCAGCCGAGATTGCTCCGCCGCTCCTTTAGGCGCGGGAACATCTCGTAGGCCTCCTCGATCACGCTCTTCGGGCGGTCCTTGATGCCGACCAGGAGGTTTTCCTCCACGGTCAGCGAGCGGAAGATGTCCCGGGTCTGCGGCACGAGGCCGATGCCCGTCCACGCCCGCTCCGAACTCTTGGCACCCGATACGTCGACTCCGTCGACCTTGATCTCGCCGCTGTAGCGCCGAGTCATCCCCATGAGGCTCGCGAGTAGCGTCGTCTTGCCCATCCCATTGCGGCCCAGGATCGACAGGCGCGAGCCAGCCGGTACGGAAAACGACATGTCCTCAAGGACAACGGTCGGTCCGTAACCGGCGCTCAATCCGCGCACTTCAAGCGACGCTGCGGGCATTGGCGTAGTTCCCCAGATAGGCTTCACGAACCTTGGCGTTGGCGGCGACCTCCGACGGCAGCCCCTCGAAGATGATCTCGCCGGCCGCCAGCACCACCACCCGCTTGGCGAAGCGGAAGACGAGGTCCATGTCGTGCTCGATCATGAGTACGGCAAGGCTCGGCGGCAAGCGCTCCAGTGCCTGCTCGATGCGCGGCGTGTCGCTCGATGGCACCCCAGCTGCCGGCTCGTCGAGCAGAAGCACCTTCGGCCTGAGCGCGAGCGCGATGCCGATCTCGAGAAGGCGCTGCTGTCCGTAGGCGATCTCCCGAACCTTTCGACGGGCGACGTCGATGAGGCCTAGCGTCGCAA
Source organism: Microvirga sp. (assembly GCA_035645535.1). Taxonomy (GTDB): domain Bacteria; phylum Pseudomonadota; class Alphaproteobacteria; order Rhizobiales; family Beijerinckiaceae; genus Microvirga. The sequence continues at coordinate 86,443 of DASQMJ010000015.1, forward strand.
GGATCCCTTCCACCTCGTCCGCGACTTCCGAAATGCCGTGGAAACGGCCGAGAATGCGGGACGCCTTGCCCGCGCGCTGCAGCACGGTGAGCGTCACATGCTCCTCGGGCGTCATGTCGGTGAAGAGGCGCGTGACCTGGAAGGTGCGCACCAACCCCTTGCGGACCCGCTGCACGGCACCGAGACGGGTGACGTCTTCCCCACTGAGGACGACACGGCCGGCGCTTGGAGCGATCTGCCCCGTGACCAGGTTGACGAAGGTGGTCTTGCCGGCGCCGTTGGGGCCGATCAGGGCCAGCCGCTCGCCCGCCGGCATGGCAAGCGATATGTTGCGGCTGACGGCGAGGCCGCCGAACGACTTGGTCAGGCCTTCGACGCGGAAGAGATCGCTCATGACCGCTCCCCTCCACGCCGATGCTCCGATGGGAGCAGCTTGTCGGCCAACCCACTGAGGCCTGCCGGAGCCGCGAGCACCACCCCGATCAGCAGGGCTCCGACCATCGTCATCCAGTGGAAGGGATTGACGGACGAGACCATGTGCTCGAAGCCCATGAAGATGACCGTGCCCACGAGGGCGCCGTAGAGGGTTCCGAGGCCGCCCAGCACCAGCATGACAAGAGCGTTGGCGGAGAGTTCGAAACTGACGCTGTCGAGACCCACCACCTGAGTCGAGATCGCCGCGAGGGCTCCTCCCATCCCGGCCACGGCGCCGGAGATCACGAACATCTTAAGCAGCACCGGAAACACGAAGGCACCCATGGCGCGGATGCGGACCGGGTCCTCCTTGATGCCCCGGCACAGCATGCCGAACGGCGAGGAGACGATGAACTTCAGGACGATAAAGACAACGACCAGAAGGGTAAGGCCGAAGAGATAGGCGGTCTGGCCCCAGAGGTCGAACTCGAACATGCCGAAGAGCGGGCTCACCATTAGGCCGGCCAACCCATCGCTACCGCCCGTATAGGACGACGCCTTGTTCGCCGCCTCATGGAAGAGTTGCACTGTGGCAATGGAGAGCACGAGCTGTGCAAGCCCATGAGCCCTCAGCATGATCGTGCCCATGAGCAGACCCGCTACCGCTCCGGCTATGGTTCCGATCAGTATCAAGGTCAGCGGCTCCGTGACCCCGTTGACACAGGCGATGCCGGCCGCGTAGGCGCCCGCGCCAAAGAGGGCCGCCTGCCCCAGGGTCGCGACGCCGCAATAGCCGGTGATGAGATCGATGGAGAGAACAAGGAGCGCCACCGCGATGACGCGGGTGAGAAGCGCCAAGTTATCCGGGAACAGCCAGTATCCGGCAAGGCCGACCGCGATGATCGCGATCACGCCGATGAGTTCGCGGAGAACCCGGGAACCGAACGATGGTGCAGCCGTCAACTTCTCGGGCTGGGCCAGGGTCTGCATGCTACTGAGCCTTTCCGAAGAAGCCGCGCGGGAAGACACAAACGATGGCGATGACGGCCGCATAGAAGAAGAAGTTGCCGAACTCGGGCATGAGGTAACGGCCGGTCGTGTCGACGGCCCCGAGAACGAGGCACGCGATCACCGCGCCCAGAATGGAACCGGCCCCTCCGACCGAGACCACCACCAGGAACGTCACCATGTAGCGGAGTGCATAATAGGGCTCGATGGGCAGGAACTCCGCGCCGACCACACCGCCGAAAGCTGCAAGTCCAATCGCGATGGCGAAGCTGATCGCGTAGACCACCTGCGTGCGCACGCCGAGCGCGTCGGCCATGGCGGCGTTGTCGACGGTGGCGCGCAGCTTGATGCCGAAGGCGGTCCGTTCGATCAGATACCAGAGGCTGGCGGCGACGATGACACCGCAGGCCATGACGAAGAGCCGATGGGCCGCAATCGTCCGGAAACCCACATCCACCGGCTGGGCCAGGGTCTCGGGGAGTGGAATGGTCTTGAGCGTCGGACCGAAGAAATAATTGGTGACGCCGATCACGCAGAACGTGATGCCGATGGTCATCAGAACCTGCGTCAGCTCCGGGCTGCCGTAGATACGGCGGAAAAGAAGCCTTTCCAAGGGAATCGACAGGATGATGGTGCCGATGATCGCCAGGAAGATCGCAACCCCATATCCCAATCCGAGATCGCGCGCCGCATAGGAGGCGATGTAGCCGGCGATCATCGCGAAGGCTCCGTGGGCCAGATTGACCACCCGCATCAGACCCATCGTCAGCGACAGGCCAATGCAGATGATGAACAGAGCCATGCCATAGGCGAAGGCGTCGATCCCGATGCTGAGGACAGTCTGCATTTGAACGTCTCAACCAACCATGGAGTTGAGGATTAGGTGAAAAGCGCGGCCCCGCCCTAGGCCGCGCTCGTCCAAGCCGTTACGGCCGATGCCATCACTTCTCGAGGCCGGGATCCTTCTGGTTGGCGAAGGTCTCGATCTCCTTGTTGATGAGCTTCCCGTCCGGGCCCTTTGTGACCTCGCGCAGGTAGATGTTCTGCGTGACGTGGCGGGTTTCGGGATCGATGCTCACCGGCCCGCGCGGGCTCGTCCAGGAGAGCCCCTTCACGGCGTCCACGGCCTTCTGTGCGTCCTGTTTGCCGTCGGTGGCCTCGATCATCTTGTAGATAACATGCATGCCATCATAGGCGCCGACCGCCGGGAACGAGAGCTGATCCGCGCTGCCGATGGCCTTGGTGGCCGCCTCGACGAAGCGCTTGTTCTCGGGCGAGTCGTGCGACACCGCGTAGTGGAAGGTGGTGAGCAGGCCGAGCGCGCCGTCGCCCAGCGCCGGCAGGTCGGATTCCTGGGTGAGGTCGCCCGGGGCGAAGAACTTGATGCCGGCCTGCTTCAGGCCGGTTTCGTTGTAGGCCTTCACGAATCCGAGAGTCGTCGGGCCGGACGGCAGGAAGGCGAAGACCGCCTCGGCGCCGGAATCGCGCACGCGCTGCATGATCGGACTGAAATCAGTCGTGTTGAGCGGCATCCTGATGGCCTCGACCACCTGACCACCGGCCGCCTCGAAGGCCTTCTTGAAGGCATTTTCCGCATCGACGCCTGGCCCATAGTCGCTTACGGCGGATACGACCTTCTTGACGCCCCGATCCACGGCGATCTTGCCGAGAGGCGTCGTCGTCTGGGCAGTGGTGAACGAGGTGCGCACGACCAGCGGCGACTGCGTCATGATGGCCGAGGTGGCGGCGTTGAAGATGACGAGCGGCGTGTTGGCCTGCTTGAGCAGCGGCGTGATGGCGAGTGCATCCGGGGTGAAATAGACGCCGCCCAGATACTGCACCTTCTCCTTGACGATCAATTCTTGGGCAAGGGCGCGCGACTGTGCCGGGTTGGCGGCCGGGAGATCGCGGTAGATGACCTCGATGTCATGACCTTTCACGCTCTTGCCGTTGAGGGCCATGTAGGCCTCGACGCCGGCCTGGAAATTCTTGCCCTGGAGCGCGAACGGCCCGGAGAACGGGCCGATGATGCCGACCTTGACGGTCTCGGCCGCGGCCGAGACGGAGCCTGCGATCAGGACGCCGACGGCGGCGCAAAGAAGCTTCTTCACAGATGACATCCTCATTTCCTCCCGGAGCCGCCGCGGCCTCGTTCAGCAGGGCCTGCGGTCTCAGTTCTAGCCTCAGACTTGTTCGTATTGCGAACATTGATTATCACAGCGAACATGAAGTACAAATGAGCGGCCGGTGTCAAGGCTAACAAAGTTCGAGGCGCCGCACGCCTCAGGAGACCGTAGGCCAATGACGATTAAGGATAAGGACGAGGATGCGTCGGACGATCGCGACTTCGTTGCAAGCCTGGAGAAGGGACTAGCGGTCATCGAAGCTTTCGATGCGAGCCGTCCGAAGCTCACCCTGTCGGAGGTCGCGAAGCTGACCGGCATTACCCGCGCCGGGGCCCGTCGCTATCTGCGTACGCTCGCCAAGCTCAACTATGCGGATTTCGACGGGCGCTACTTCAGCCTGAGCCCCCGCGTCCTCCGGCTGGGCTACGCCTACCTATCATCCACGGCTGTTTCGGAGCGCCTCCAACCCTTCCTGGAGCGGATCTCCGAGCAGACTGGGGAATCGAGCTCGGCCGCGATGCTCGATGGAGACGACATCGTCTACATCGCCCGCTCGGCAACCCGACGGATCATGTCCATCGGCCTCGGGGTTGGCAGCCGGTTGCCGGCCTACTGTACGTCGCTGGGGCGGGCCATCCTTGCCTTCCGTCCGCCACAGGAGCTGGACGCCTACATCGAGCGGGTCCAGCTGGAGCCGAGGACGCCGAAGACCGTCACGGACAAGGCCGAGTTCCGCAAGGTCCTCGAAACGGTGCGAAATCAAGGCTTTGCCATCATCGATGAGGAGCTCGAATTCGGCCTTCGCTCCATTGCCGTGCCCCTGTTCCAGAAGAACGGCACGGTGACCATCGCGCTGAACATCAGCGCCCAGGTAGCCCACGCCTCAACGGCAGAGATGGAGGTGCGCCTGCTCCCTGCCCTGAGAGAAGCAAGCGAGGCTCTTCGCTACGCGCTCTAGTGAGACCGGGGCCTATCGCGATGCTCTCGCGAACCGCCAAGCTCCTTGACACCTCCCGAGGGAGCTTCCAGTCTCGCTCTTCGTCGGGCTCGACCGGCAGGCTTCTCGAATTTTGCGCAGTCCCTCACCGTGCCGATCAATCTTTCCGGACGCCCCTTTCTGAAGATGCACGGCCTGGGCAACGACTTCGTCGTTGTGGATGGTCGGCATGAGCCATTCGTCCCAGGGCCGGAGCTCATCCGCCTGATCTGCAACCGTCACATCGGCGTCGGCGGCGACCAGCTTCTGGTCATCGAGCCGGCAACCCTGCCTGGCGCTGACACCCGCATGCGGATCTACAACGTGGACGGAACGGAGGCGCAGACCTGCCTGAACGCGACCCGGTGCGTCGCCTGGCTCCTGCTTCGGGAGAGCGGCACATCCCGGATCGTTCTCGAGACCCTGGGAGGATTGATCGAAGCGGGGGACCTGAAAGGCAGCGAACTCGCCCTGCGGCTGGCGCCGCCCCGCTGGGACTGGCAGAGCATCCCCCTCGCCTCCCCCGCCGATACGCTCGCCCTCGACATTTCCTCCGGCCCTCTCTCAGGGCCCACGGCCCTCAACCTCGGCAATCCGCATCTCGTCTGCTTCGTCGACAAGGGGCAGGAGATCGACGTTCCCCGCTGGGCCACACCGCTCCAGAACCATCCTCTCCTGCCGGAAGGTGCCAATATCGGCGTCGCCGAGTTGGTATCGCAGGATCGCATCCGCCTCGTGGTCTGGGAGAGGCCGGGTATCCTGACGCAGGCCTGCGGCAGCGGCGCCTGCGCGGCCGCTCTTGCGGCAAGACGCAAGGGGCTCACGGAGGAGAGGCGGATCACGGTGGAAATGCCGGGCGGCACCCTCCAGGTCGAGGTCCACGAGGACGAAAGCATTACGCTCTCCGGACCCGTTGCCATCGCCTTCTCCGGCCGCCTCCCGGAGGATCTCCTGGAAGCGGCCTAAAGGCCACGAGCGTTCGATACACGGTCGTCGTATGCGACAATCCTTCATGCCCATTCCTCCCTCAAAACCCGTACATCTCGGACACGATACGAAACCCGAACGCATCTGAGCCATACGAAGCCCCTCTCGATGAACTATCTCGTCCTCGACCTGGAAACGGCCAATCCGGACTGCGCCTCGATCTGCCAGATCGGCATCGTGAAGGTCGAGAACGGTGAGACGACCGCCACAATCTCGCACCTCATCGACCCGCGGGACCGATTCGATTACTGGAACATTAGGGTGCATGGGATCGAGCCCGACCACGTGGCGGGCTGTCCTGCATTCTGCGAAATTCTACCCGAGATCGCACCCCTGCTCGCGGGACAGATCGTGGTGACGCACGGCTCGTTCGATCGGGTTGCGATCACCAAAGCCTGTCACAAGTACGACCTGCCGGTCCCGGAAGCCTCCTGGCTCGACAACCAGACCGTCGTGCGCCGGACTTGGCCCCGGTTTGCCAAGAAGGGCTATTCCCTTGGGAATCTCGCCCGCCATTTCGACATCACCTTCCAGCACCACGATGCCCTTCAGGATGCGATTGCAACGGCAGACATCTTCCGGCGCGCCCTGCTGGAGAGCGGCCGCACCGCCAGCGACTGGGTCACGATGGCAGGAGGCGCTGACGCGAGAGCGGGAATTTTGCGGCAGGGCGCAGCCGATGGGCCCTTCGCTGGCCAGACCATCGTGTTCACGGGGCGAATGCAGGTGGCGCGGCAGGAGGCCATCCGGATTGCGGCGGCCAAAGGCTTCACCGTCGCGGCATCCGTATCCCCGGCAACGCGCCTGCTCTGTGTCGGGAACCGAGGCGACCGAACAGCCAGAAGCTCGAAGGAGCGCGAGGCGGAGCGCCTCATGGCAGGGGGCCATCCCCTTTCCATCATCACGGAAGCCGAGTTCTGGCGGCTCACCTCCCGATGACAGCCGAAGGACCCGGCGCCACGATCTATACCGATGGCGCCTGCATCGGCAGCGGCGGAGGCAGTCCGGGCGGCTATGCGGCCTTGATCCTGATCGGAGATCGGGAGGAGATCCTCACCGGGCAGAGCTTGGCCACCACCAACACGGCCATGGAACTGATGGGCGCCGTCCGGGCACTCGAGGCGCTTCCCCCTTTCATTCCGGCGGCGATCTACAGCGACAGCCAATACGTCGTTCGGGGCGCAACCGAGCAGTTGCCGTGGTGGCGCTCACGGCGCTGGCGCATCGTGAAGGGCGGTAAGCTCGCCAACAGGGACCTGTGGCAGCGCCTCGCCGCCCTCATGGAAGAGCGCCCCGTCTCATGGTTCTGGGTCCGGGGCCATGCCGGGGATGTCCGCAACGAGCAGGTGCACGCCCTGGCATATCAGGAGGCCAGGAAGGCAGCAGCCTTGGCGCGGCGTCCCTGACGGGCCAGTCCGGGGATTGATCGAAATCGCAGGCCCGGGCGTTAGTGCAGTGGATCAACCTGCCCAGTGAAGGAACAGCCATGTTTACCCTCGAGATCGCCGGGAGGGCCATTGCCGTCACCAATGCGGACGAGAGCCAGGCCCGGGAACTCTTCCTCAGCGAGAGCTTCAAAGATGACCTGTTGTCGTTTAAGAGCGAAGGACGGCCCCTTTGGGACGGATCGGCCGCCCTAACGACCAGGAGCGCATCGGAAGAAGAAATCGATGCCTTCAATGAGGCCCTGGACGAAGAGGACCAGGAGGAAGACGCTACGGACGATGATCTCGACATCGACGTGGTTTTCCTGGTTTCCATAGACGAAATAGACGATAACGCCGCCTCGGGCTGATGGTCACAACGGAGCCCGCCGAAGCTCCCCTAGAAACGGTTCAGCCAAAACACATGCCTTTCCCAAAAACGAACCCCAGCCTCGAGCGCGCCCTTGCGGATCGGGGCTATACCGATCCGACTCCGGTTCAAGCCGCCGTGCTCCAGCCGGATACCCTGGACCGGGACCTTCTTGTCTCCGCCCAGACCGGCTCCGGCAAGACCGTCGCCTACGGGCTTGCCCTCGCCTCTACCCTGCTCGGTGAAGCGGAGCGGTTCGGCCCGCCGCGGGAGCCGCTGGCTCTCATCATTGCGCCGACGCGGGAACTGGCCCTGCAGGTGAACCGGGAGCTCATCTGGCTCTACGGACCGGCGGGAGCGCGGGTGGCATCCTGCGTCGGCGGCATGGACGTGCGCCGGGAGCAGCGTGCATTGGAGGATGGCTGCCACATCGTCGTCGGCACCCCTGGCCGCCTGCGCGACCACCTGGAGCGCGGACGGCTCGACACCTCGCAGCTGCGCACAGTCGTGCTCGACGAGGCTGACGAGATGCTGGATCTCGGCTTTCGCGAGGATCTCGAATTCATCCTGGACGCAACGCCGGCCGAGCGACGGACGCTGCTGTTCTCGGCGACGATTCCGAAGAATATTGCGGCCCTTGCGCGCCGTTACCAGCGCGATGCGGTGCGCATTGATACCCTGGTCGAGAACCAGCCCCACGGCGACATCGAATACCGTGCGGTCAGAATTGCTCCCAACGAGATGGAGCACGGGGTCGTGAACGTGCTGCGCTTCTACGAGAGCCGTGGGGCCATGGTGTTCTGCCATACCCGAGAGGCCGTCAGACACCTCCACGCCAGCCTTCTAGAACGGGGCTTTGCGGCGGTTGCTCTCTCGGGCGAACTCAGCCAGAGCGAACGCAGCCATGCCCTGCAGGCCCTCCGCGATGGGCGCGCCCGCGTGTGCGTCGCGACCGACGTGGCGGCGCGTGGCATCGACCTGCCGGATCTCGGCCTCGTGATTCATGCGGATCTGCCGAACGATCACGAGACCCTGCTCCATCGCAGCGGCCGCACGGGCCGCGCCGGGCGCAAGGGCGTGTGCGTGCTGCTCGTCCCCTACACCCGCCGCCGCAAAGCTGAGCGGCTGATCGATGCCGCCGGGGTGGACGTCGCCTGGGGCGGCCCTCCCTCGGCCGACGAGATCCGCACGCGCGACCAGGAGCGACTCCTGACGGACCCGGTCTTCTCGGAAGAGGCGACGGAGGAGGATTTGGGCATGGCCCGTGCCCTCCTCGCAGGACGCTCGGCGGAGGAGATCGCCATCGCGCTGGTGCGCACCCAAAGGGCGCGGCTTCCTGCTCCCGAGGAGATTTTCGATGCCGGTCCCGAGCGAGGCGAGCGGCGCCGGGACAAGCGGGAATACAGGGAGGATCACGCCGACAAGCGTGGTCGACGCGAGAGAGGCATAGAGGAAGACCGCCGCTCCGACGATATGGTCTGGTTCCGCATGAATGTGGGCCGCCGCAACAACGCTGACCCGCGCTGGCTTATTCCCATCATCTGCCGTCTCGGGCACGTGACGAAGAAGGAGATCGGGGCAATCCGGATCTTCGATCAGGAAACCAAGTTCGAAATTGTCACATCGGTCGCCCCGCGTTTCGCTGCCGCTTCCCGCAAGGCGAGCGACGAGGACATCCGGATCGAGCCGGCAGCCTTCGATCGCTCCGAGCGTCGCGAAGAGGCAAGGAAGCCTGCGAGGAAAAGCGGCGGCAAGAAAGCCGGCAAACCGCCATCACGTAAGAAGGCGGGTCCCTCGGAGAAGCGCAAGCGGAGCTGAGCCTCCGCTCAAGCACCGTTTCCCGCTGCCCGTCTGCTTCAGCGGGAAACGGCGAACTTCGACGCGGCCGCGGTTTCGGACGTCATCTTCCCGTATAGCCCTCGATTGATCGGATCGGGGGCGAGAGCTTCGGTCAAGCCTATCACCGTCTCGGCGGCGCCGAGCAGAAGCACGCCGTCCGGCGCCATCGCATTCGCGAGGCGCTGCAGCACGTCGGTCTTCGTCGGCTTGTCGAAGTAGATCAGCACATTGCGGCAATATACGATGTCGAACGTGCCGAGATGGCCGAAGTCCTTGATGAGGTTAAGGGGTCGGTAGTCGACCATGGCGCGGATCTGCGGCGAGATCTCCCAATGGTCGCCATTTTGCTTGAAGTATTTCACGAGGAGTTGGATGGGTAGTCCGCGCTGCACCTCGAACTGGTTGTAGAGGCCGGCCTTGGCCTTCTCCAGCACTTCCGACGAGATGTCCGTGGCGACGATCTCCACCCGCCACCCGGCAAGTTGCGACGAGGCCTCGTTGAGGATCATGGCGAGCGAATAGGGCTCCTGCCCCGTCGAAGCTGCCGCACACCAGATCCGCAGCCTCCGCGTCGAGGCGCGGGCCGCAAGGTATCTTGGCAGCAGAACGCCTTTGAAGAGATCGAACGGTCCCTTGTCCCGGAAGAAAAAGGTCTCGTTTGTCGTCATGGCCTCGACGACGGCGGTCTCCAGGGCGAGATTGCGACCGGCCTTCAAGGCGGACACAAGCCCCGAGAGGGTGCCCAGCTCGAACCGGCGGCAGACCGGACTGAGGCGGCTTTCGACGAGATAGCGCTTCTCCGGAGTCAGCGCGAGGCCGGAGCGCGTCTTGAGAAACCCGCGGAGGAATTCGAAATCGAGTTCGGTCATGGGGTCGACCCCGTGATGTGACCCTTGAGGACGGGTCCGATGGCTTCGAGCGGAAGAATGTCTTGGGCAAGTCCCGCCTTGGCGATGCTGCCCGGCATGCCCCAAACGGTGCTGGTAGCCTCGTCTTGGACGAGAACCGCGCCCCCTGCCTGTACGATGGATCGTGATCCGCGGGTTCCGTCCGACCCCATGCCGGTCAGTACGACCGCGAGAGCTGAATTTCCGAAGATCGCGGCGGCATCGCGAAAGAGCACGTCGACGGCCGGCCGGCAGAAGTTCTCAGGCGGGCCATCGTCGAGACGGACGACGGGTCCGTTGGGGCCGCTTGAGAGCCCCATGTGCCGTCCGCCGGGAGCAATGAATACCGTGCCTGGCACGAGCGGATCGCCGTCCTGCGGCTCGCATGCCCGCACCTTGAACTGAGAGCGCAGGTGATCCGCGAACACGGTCGTGAACATGGGCGGCATGTGCTGCACGATCAGCACAGGGACCTTGAGAAGAGCGGGCCCCAGGCCGGTGAGAACCTGCTCGACCGCCCGCGGCCCCCCCGTCGATGCCCCAATCAGGAGAACTTTCGGGCGGCACAGGATTGGCTTCGGTGCCGGACGCGGTGTGACAGAAGCGATCCGCAGGGGCCGCGTGCGAGACCAGGCATGGGCTTTGAGCTTCTCGACAAGGTCGCGCCGGAAATCGTCGGAGGCCGACTTCTCTCGTTGGGTCGCCGGTTTGGCCAGGTAGTCAACCGCGCCGAGCGACAGGCATTTTAGCGAAATCTCGGCATTCCGCCGGGTCGACGTTGATACGACAATGACCTTGGTACCGGGACGACGTTTCAGGATGAGCGGCAGGGCTGCGACTCCGTCGAGCTCGGGCATTTCGAGATCGAGCAGGACGATGTCGGGCTCGAAGCGCTCGAGCGCATCGAGGGCGATCCGTCCGTTGGCGGCGGTCGTGACGACGTCGAAGTCGCCGGTCTCGGTGATCCACCGCGCAACGAGGCCACGGATGACGGCGCTGTCGTCGACGACCATGACACGCGTCCGCGCAGACCCTGCAGGAAGCGTTTGGGAGGCGGACTCTAGGGGCATCAAATTGGCTCGGTGCTGAAAAGGTTCATGGAGTTCATCAATGCAACTGAGACGCGGATCATCTTAGATGATGCCCGCCTCCTGGAACTTTGCCGTCACGATATCCTTGTCGAACGGCTTCATGATGTACTCGTTCGCTCCGGCATCGAGGGCACGGGAGATGTGAGCGATATCGTTCTCGGTCGTGCAGAAGATGATCTTCGGCTCACCGCCGCCTGGCATGCGGCGCACCTGGGTCAGGAACTCGTATCCGTCCATCACCGGCATATTCCAGTCGAGGAGCACCACATCGGGCATTCCGCTCCGGCAGATAACAAGAGCCTTCTCCCCGTTCTCCGCCTCGGACACGCGGAACCCCATCTCCTCCAGGATCCGGCGGGAGACTTTGCGGATGACGGCGGAATCGTCGACGACCAGGCAATGCTTCATGGTCTCAAACTCCAGAAAAAGTTCATGCGGCTTTTTGCTTGATTGAAAACAAGGACTTGATCGGCACTCAGGATAACGGAAGGAGCTGTTCTGGGGCTGGTGAGCGCCACCCATCCCCACCAGCAGTTGAGGCGGAGTGGCCGGGGCTTGTGGCGCCGGCTTGGCCTGTTGTGGTCAGGCGGCTTTGACGCCGGAGAGGAAGTGATCGACCTCCTGGCCGAGGCTGGCCGAGTGCCGCGCCAGCTCCTGCGCGGCCGCCAGCACCTGGGCAGCCGCCGCCCCGGT
>DASQMJ010000016.1:0-60231 GCA_035645535.1 Microvirga sp.
GTGCAGGGCGCTGCCGTAGGTCTTGAGCCAGGCTTCCGCCTCGTCCGTGCGGGGGCAGAGCTGGTGGGTCAGCTTCCAGAACCGGTGCGAATGGTTGAGCTCGCGCAGGTGCGCCACCTCGTGGGCGGCGAGGTAGTCCAGCACGAAGGGCGGGGCCATGATCAGGCGCCAGGAGAAGCTTAGAGCGCCCGTGGCCGAGCAGGAACCCCAGCGGCTCTTGGTGTCGCGTACGGTGATCCGCTTCGCGGTGACGCCCAGCGCCGCGGTGTGGCGCTTCACGGCGGCCGCGAAGTCGCGCTTCGCCTCCGCCTCGAGGAAGTCCTGCACCCGGCGGGTCACGTGGGCGAGATCGCCCGTGACGGCGATGATCGGCTCGCCCGCGTGGTCGCGCGTGGCCTGGGTTGTTCCCCTAATGTTCGACCAATGAACGACCCGGTGGGGCACGCCCCGCAGCGGCACGAGGGAGCCCGGCTGGAACAGGACGCGTTTCGGCACCTTGGCGAGCCGGTTCGCGATCCAGCCGCCGTGGCTGTCGGCGAATTTCTGGGCCAGCCCCACGTCGGTGCGCTCTGGGATCGTCAGCACCACCTCCCCCGTCGCGTTGGACACGCGCAGGGTGATCCGCTTGGCGGTGGGACGGCGTTTCAGGGCGACCTTGAAAGCCTGCCCCTCGTGGGAAACCTTGAGATAGGGAGGGTCCGCAGGGACGCGGCGGAACAGGGCGAATCTCATGTCCGCAATCTGCCCCGCCGGGTCGTTTTTGTCAGCGCAGCCGTTTGCCGCTGCCGTGAACCGATCCGGAACGGGCCTAGGCTCTTGACGCCCTGCGCCGGACTGGTTCTCGCTCGGCCTCCCGGTCGTGATTCCCAATGAATTCAACGATTCGAGGAGCGATTTCAGCCCGGAAACGAGAGCCGTTGAAGACGCCATAATGGCCGACGCCCTTCTGCAGGTGGTAGAGCTTCTTGTCCGGCGACAGGTTCGGGGTCAGGTCGAGGGCCGCCAGGGTCTGGCCCACCCCTGAGATGTCGTCCCGCTCGCCCTCGACCGCCATGATGGCGCAGGTGCGGATCGCCATGAGGTCCACGGGCTTGCCCCGGTGCATCATCTCGCCCTTGGGCAGCTCGTGCCGGACGAACACCTTGTCGACGGTCTGGAGGTAGAACTCGGCCGTTAGGTCCATGACGGCCAGATACTCGTCATAGAAGTCCCGGTGCTTCTCGGCGGAGTCGCCGTCGCCCTCGACCAGGTGGTTGAACATCTCCCAATGGGCCGTGAGATGCCGGTCGATGTTCATGGCCATGAAGCCGGAGAGCTGCAGGAAGCCCGGATAGACGTCGCGCCAGAAGCCCGGATTGCCCGGGGGCACCTTGGTGATGCAGTGCTGGCGGAACCATTCGATCCCGCGCTCCTCGGCCAGCTGGTTGACGGCGGTCGGCGAACGGCGGGTGTCGATGGGGCCGCCCATGAGGACCATGGAGCGGGGGGTCAGGGGGTCGTTCTCGGCCTCCATGCGGGCGATCGCCGCGATCACCGGCACGGCCGGCTGGCACACCGCCATCACGTGCAGATCCGGACCGAGGGACCGGAACATGGCCTTCAGGTAGTCGATGTAGTCGTCGAGGTCGAAGCTGCCTTCCGCCAGGGGCACGTTGCGGGCGTCGGCCCAGTCGGTGATCATGACCCGGTGGGTCGGCAGGAAGGTCTCGACCGTGCCGCGCAGGAGCGTGGCGTAGTGGCCGGACATGGGCGCCACGATGAGAAGCTTGGGCTGGGTCTCGGCGGCGGCGGAATCGCGCTCGAAGGAGATCACGTCGCAGAACGGGCGTTCCCACACGATCCGCTCCGTGACCGTCACCTCCTCGCCGTCGATCACCGTCGTGGCGAGGCCGAATTCCGGCTTGCCGTAGCGCCGGGTGGTGCGCTCGAACAATTCGCAGGTGGCCGCCACCGTGCGTCCGTAGGGTGTGTCGGCGAGCGGATTTCCGGGAAGCTCGATCAAGGATTTCGTTGCACTGGAGGCGACTCGGGCCGGCCCTAGCAACCAATGGGCCGTCTCGTACCAATAATATGAAAAGTTCATCCAAATCCCCACGAACGGTCGGGCGCCCGGTTTTCCCTCGCCAACGCGAGTTTGAGCTTATCTTCCAACCAGAGGGTTAAGATGAAAGTTCCTGCAGGCAATTGCAATGCTGCCAAGCTGTTTATGGGGCTCTCTCATGCTTTAGGCTGAGATAAAATAACGAGCCGGAGCTGAGATCAGGAAAATTCCGGCCCCGTCCGTTGCTTGGCGAACGGCGCCGAGACCCTATCCTGTTGGCTGATGGTAGAGATCAAGCCTACGAATCTGACCCGGCATGCCCGCCAGCTGCGGCTCGACACCCTGGTCCGGCTACGCTGGCTCGCGGTCGCCGGCCAGACGGCGGCCGTGGCCGGGGTCCGGTTCGGCTTGGGCTTCCCGCTGCCCTTCGGCCTGTGCTTCCTGGTGATCGCCGCCTCGGTCTGGGTCAACCTGCTCCTGCGCATTCAATTTCCGGCGAGCCACCGGCTCAGCGACAACGCCGCCACCCTGCTGCTCGCCTTCGACATCCTCCAGCTCGCGGCCCTGCTCTACCTCACGGGCGGGCTGGAGAACCCCTTCGCCATGCTGTTCCTGGCGCCCGTCCTGATCTCGGCCACGGCCCTGAAGCCGGAGCGGACTCTGGGGCTCGGACTGCTCGCGGTCGGCTCGGCGACGCTGCTGGTCCTGGCGCACCGGCCCCTGCCGTGGTTCCCCGGGCAGACCTTTTCGCTTCCCTTCCTCTACGTCACCGGCATCTGGACGGCGATCCTTCTCGGCACCGTTTTCACGGGGATCTACGCCTGGCGGGTGGCCGAGGAGGCGCGCCAGCTGGCGCAGGCGCTCGCCGCCACCGAGCTGGTGCTCGCCCGCGAGCAGCACCTGTCCCAGCTCGACGGGCTCGCGGCGGCGGCCGCCCACGAACTCGGCACCCCGCTCGCCACCATCGCCCTCGTGGCGAAGGAGCTCAACCATGCCCTGCCCCAGGACGGCCCCGTGGCCGAGGACTTGAAGCTCCTGCGGGAGCAGGTGGAGCGCTGCCGGACGATCCTGACCAAGCTCACCTCCATGGGCCAGGAGCAGGGCGGCTTCCTGGAGACGGTGTCCCTGAGCCACCTGGTGGAGGAGATCGTCGGCCCGCAGCGGGCGCTCGGCCTCGACGTGGAGGTGATCGCCAGGGGCGAGGGCCCCGAGCCCATGGTCCAGAAGAACCCCGGCGTGATCTACGGCCTCTCCAACATCCTCGACAACGCCGCCGACTTCGCGGCCAGCAAGGTGACGGTGGAGGCCTGCTGGTCGCCTCGCGAGGTTTTCATCGAGATCCGCGACGACGGCCCCGGCTATGCGCCGGACATCCTGCTCAGGGTCGGGGAGCCCTACGTGACGACCCGCAGCGCCGCGCAGCGCGCGGAAACGGACGAAGAGGACGGCGGCTCGGGGCTCGGGCTCGGGCTGTTCATCGCCAAGACCCTGATCGAGCGCTCCGGGGCCCAGCTCACCCTCACCAACGCGGCCCCGCCCGCCTCCGGAGCCATCGCGCGGATCGTTTGGCCCCGTCACGCGTTTGACCGAGGTGCGGCAATATCGCCGCAGGGGGGTTCGGACGGAGCCCTCAAAGACGAGGGCAAGGATTCCCATATGAAGGACAGGGTCGAATAGGCCCGGCTTCATAGGAGTTCTTCCCGGAATGCAAGGAGATGTTCTGATGGCCGACGCGCCTCTGGCGTTTGAAGATCGGGCCGACAAGAGCCTCTTGATCGTGGACGACGACCGTCCCTTCTCGACACGTCTCGCCCGCGCCATGGAGACGCGCGGCTATCAGGTCCGCGTCGCGGAGAGCGTGGCCGACGGACTGGCGGCGATCGAGACCGACGCGCCGGCGTTCGCCGTCATCGACATGAGGCTCGGCGACGGCAACGGCCTCGACGTGATCGAGCGCCTGAAGAGCCGTCGCCCGGACGCGCGCGGCGTCATCCTCACGGGCTACGGCAACATCGCGACCGCCGTGACGGCCGTGAAGATGGGTGCCTTCGACTATCTGGCCAAGCCTGCCGACGCGGACGAGATCCACGCGGCGCTCATGGCCCAGCCCGGCGAGCGCGCGACGCCGCCGGAAAATCCCATGTCGGCGGACCGGGTGCGCTGGGAGCACATCCAGCGGGTCTACGAATTGTGCGGCCGCAACGTCTCGGAGACGGCGCGCCGGCTCAACATGCACCGCCGGACCCTGCAGCGCATCCTGGCGAAGCGCGCCCCGCGGTAAGGGCGCTCACAAACGCCCGTCCGGAATCCCTTCCGGATCGGCCAGCGCGTGCAGCAGGGAGGCTGCCGCGTGGGCGAAGCGCAGGGTCACGGCCTTGCGGCGTGCGCCCGGGAGCGGGTGATGAGCCGCCTCTCGCATGATCGCCGCCCCGAAGCTGTCGGCCAGGATGAGGCCGCGATCCTCGGGCAGGATGTGGAACGGGACGGTCTCCGGAACGGCGAAATAGAACCGATCGCAGAAATCCTCGTAGTCCGGCCACTTCCTGTCGGCCCGGAAATCCGTGACGCTCGACTTGATCTCCACGATGGTGAGCGTGCCGTTCGGCGCGAGCGCGATGACATCGGCCCGCCGGCCGTTGGCGAGGGTGAATTCCGGGATCGTCGCATGGCCCATCTGGGCGAACAGGCGGCGTACGCCGCGCTGCACCCCGGCGGCGACGGGCGACTGGCGGCCGTCCGTGAAGGCGACGGGCTGGGAACCGAGGAGGGCGGGCGAATCGGACATGCCCCGAGAGTACCCGCGGGCGGCCGCGCTGCAACGGCGGCATTGTCGCGCTTTGACGAGAATTCTCCTCCGCTCAAGCTGAAACAATGGATCGCCGGAGCCGTTGGGTTGCTGCGGTCGGCCGGATCCGCCGAGGCGTGTCACGGCCGGCCCGCACTTTCAGGGACAAGGAGACACCCATGGATCGCCGTATCCTTCTGGCCGGCCTGGCCTCGCTCGCCGTCGTGCCCGCTCTCGCGCAGACGAGCGGATCCTCATCCACCATGCAGCCGGGTGCCGCCGGCGGAAGCGCTGGCGGTCGCACGAACCAGGCGGGCGGCCAGATGAGCCAGGCCGACATGCAGCACGCGCAACAGACCATGATGCTCGGCATGATCGCTCTCGAGACGAGCCGCATCGCGCAGCAGAAGGCGCAGACGCCCGAGCTCAAGCAGTTCGCCCAGTTCGAGGTGCAGGAGCAGATGACCCTCTCCGAGGTCCTCCGGTCGATGATGGAGCCGGCCGCGACCGCCGCCACGGGCACCACCAACCAGGCGAGCAGCAACATGGCGTCGGGCGCCATGCAGATGGACGCGCAGAGCCGTGAGATGGTGCAGAAGCTCCAGAGCGCCGATGCCGGCCAGGAGTTCGACCGCCAGTATCTGCAGGGCCAGATCCAGGGCCACCGGGATCTGCTGCAGGTGCAGGAGCGCTATCTCCAGTCCAATCCGCAGAACCGCGAGCACATGAACGTGGCCAAGATGGCCCGCGGCCAGATCCGCGAGCACATCGCCCTGCTCGAGACCATCCAGCAGAAGATGCGCTGACGGCGCTCTCCGGCCGGCGCGAGGCATCCATGCCTCGCGTCCCCCTAGTGCAGCATCAGGAGCTGCGGGTCGAGATCCTCGAGGAGTTCGTGCAGGCCCGCCAGATGCGGATTGATCGAAAGGGCGATCTGGAAGGCCGCGCGGGCCTCGTTGAGGTGGCCGTTGCGCAGGCAGATCTGGCCGAAGCCCGAGATGGCGCCGAAATGGCGCGGCTCCAGCTCGAGGGCACGCTGGATGTCCCGCAGGCTGTCGCTGTCGCGGGTTTCGATATAGGCGAGCGTCGCACGCTTGTTCCACGCTTCGGACCAGTCCGGATATTTCTCGATCAGGTGATCGAGCAACGGATGGGCCTGCTTGAGCGCTCCCGACGCCATCGCCTCGACGGCCGCCCCCATGGTCTCCTCCGCTGCCCGGTCCTCATGCGACATCCAGAGGGCCCAGATCTGGTCCTCGATCTCCTCGGGGGAGCGCGACGGCTCCGTCAGCGCCAGCTCCCGGAACAGGGCCGTCAGCCGCCGCGGCGTCCCGGGTGCGGGTTTGCGCGACGGCAGATCCAGGATGAGTCGGAGCACCGGATCGACCGGGAGGGAAGACGTCATGGCGGCTCTCGATCATCCTCCTCGGGACAGGGCGCAGGAGGGGAGAGATAGAGGCCGCGCGCCTCCCGGCGAGGGGGGTGAGACTTTGGGGCTGGTGGTTGCCGCTAGGCTTGGCTAACGTCGGGTCACCTGACCGTGTTTTGGAGCCCCCATGGAGCGCGACCCGCTGCGCCTTGCCTGGAAGACGACGCCTGCCCGCCATCTCGCCGGGTTCCTTCTCCTGATCCTGGCCGGTCTCCTCCTTCTCCTGGGCCTCGACCTGGTCCGCATCGTCGTCGACCGGGCCGTCGGCGCATCCGGGACGGAGCCGGCCGCGAACGTCTTCCTGCGCCTCGCGATCACCCCGCCCGAACGCCTCTGGGCCGAGCCCGTCGTGCTGTTCTCAGGCATCCCGCTCGGGGCGGAGACCTTCGCGATTGCGACCGTCGGCGGGCTGGTGCTCGTGCCCGTGCTGCTCGGGCTCGTCCTGGCCCTGATCGACTGGCTCGGCGTGGGCATCGGCGCGGGCGTGCTGGCGCGGGTGCGGTCGAAGGTGGTGGCGACGCTCCTCAGGACTCCCCCCTCGGCGCAGGACGAGGTCGCCACGGTGACGACTCTCGCGGGCGGCGCGCTGGCGCGGGAGAGCGGGGTCCTGGGCGCGGCGCTTCTCACGCCGGTGCAACTCGGCGGCATGGTCGGACTGGCCGCCGCCTACGTGCTCGTGACGGATTGGTGGCTCGGCGCGGTCCTCGCGGCCGCCCTGGCGTTCGGCGGGATCGTCAACGGCCGCCGCCTCGTCCGGCGCCGCGACGCCGCCAGGGCCCGGCACCGGGAAGGCGAGGCCGCGGAAGCCGCCTTCGCGGATCTCGCCCACCGCATTCCGGCCCTGCGCGCCCACGGAACCTCCGGCTTCGAGAGGGAGCGGGTCGGCAAGGCCCTGGTGCGGAGCCACCATCCGGTCGAGGCGCGGGAATACCTCCTCGCGCCGGCGGATGCGCTTTCCGTCGTCGCTCTGATGGTCGCGCCGCTGGCGGTGCTCGCGTTAGGCGTCTGGTTCGCGCCGGAGCGGCCCGTCACGGCGGGCGGCGTCGCCGCCTGCATCCTGGCCGCCTCGCTCGCCGCCCTCGGAGTGCGCGAGCTGGTGCAGTGGCACCACGTCCAGGCTCGCGCGCAGGCGCTCCTGTCCGACATCGTCCAGAGCCTGGCCGGCCTCCAGCCCCGGGACGAGCCGCGCTCGACCGTTGCGCTGCCGGAGAGCGGCGCCCTCGTGGCCCAGGGGCTCTCCGCCTACGACCATGCCAGCGGGGCCCGGGTCACGGGCGTCAATCTCACCCTCGCGTTCCCATCCCACGTGGCCCTGGTGGGTGACCACGACGCAGGGCCGTGCGTCTTCGCCGCCCTCGTGGGCGGCCTGATCGAACCCTCCACGGGCCGGCTGACCTATGGCGGGGTCGACCTCGCGCAGGCCGATCCGGTCGAGCGGGCCCAGCGCATCGCGCTCGCCGGGGACACGGTGCTGATCCCCGGCTCCCTGCGCGACAACCTGCTCTACGGCTGCACCGCCCCGCCGGACGAGGTGGAGGGGCGCCTGTGGGAGGCGATCTCGGTGGCGGGCCTCGACCACCTGATCCACGCCCGCGGCCTGTCGGGGACGCTCAACCCGAAGCGGGAGCCGGAGGTGGCGGCGGCGATCGTCGAATCCCGCCGGGCCGTGCAGGAGGCGCTCGCCCGCGAGGACCTCGACCGCTTCGTCGACCCCTTCAACGCCGAGCGCTACAACCGCTATGCGACCATCGGCGAGAACCTTCTTTTCGGCAAGGCGATCGGCGACACCTTCCGGGAGGACCGGCTCGCCTCCCATCCCTTCGTGCGGGCGATCCTGGAAGCCGACGACCTGACCAAGCCGCTCGCCCGGATGGGGCTCTCCATCGCCACCAGCATGATCGAGATCTTCGCCGAGATCCCCGACGGCCACCCGCTCTTCGAGCGGTTCGGCTTCTTCGCGGCCTCGGACCGGGCCTATTTCGAGGATCTGGTGGAGCGCCGCAACGAGAAGCGGCGCGGCCTGCAGACCGCCCGCGACCAGGAGCGCCTGATCGGCCTCGCCCTGCGCTACAACGAGAACCGGCACCGCCTGGGGCTTCTCGACGACGCCATGGAGGCGCGCATCCTGGCGGCCCGGGCCGACTTCACCCGGATGCTGCCCGTCAGCCTGAAGCCCACCATCGAGTTCTACGACGAGAACCGCTTCTGCGCGGCCGCGAGCGTGCAGGACAACGTGCTGTTCGGGCGCATCGCGGCCGATCAGGCCGGCGCCGCCGAGGCGGTTCAGCGGGTGATCCGCCGGGTGCTGACCGAGCGCGGCCTCGACGGCGAGGTGTCGCGCATCGGGCTGGGCACCCCGGTGGACGTCCAGGGCTCCGACCTCACCCTGAGCGACATCGCCGCCATCGACCTGGTGCGCTGCCTCGTGCGCCGGCCCAGCATCCTGATCGTCCAGCGCGCCCTCGACGGCCTTCCCGGCCCCGCCGCCGAGCGGCTCGTGGCGAACCTGCGCCGCGCCATGGTGGGACGTGGCCTGATCGTCGTCACGCCCGAGATCACGCCCTCGATGGATCGACCGCCCTTCGACGCCGTTATCCGTTTTGAGCGCGGAGAGCCCGCGATGGATCATCGCCGGCGCGAGCCGGAGGCGCTTTCCGCATGAGCGATTCGACCTTGACCCTGAGGCAAACTCGCGGTCAGCTGGAACCGTGTGCGCCAACGCACACGAACCCGGGGCCAGATCGGGCATGATGATAGAATGAGTAACCGAGCTGCACCTTCCGACCTGCTCCAGATCCGGTTCTGGGGGGTCCGCGGCTCGACATGCGCGTCAGGCCCGCAATTCGTGGAATTCGGCGGCCATACGCCCTGCGTGGAGATCCGCTGCGGCGAGCGCCTCTTCGTGATCGATGCCGGGACCGGGATCTCGGCGCTCGGGGCCGATCTCGGGGCCTCCGCCCCGAAGGAGATCGACATCCTCCTCAGCCACCTGCACCTGGACCATGTCGGCGGCCTGCCCTTCTTCAAGCCGGCGCTCCTGAGCCAGGAAAGGGTGATCCGCACCTATTGCGGCCATCTCGAGGGCGAGAGCGCCATGGCGGCCCTCGACCGCCTCTTCGCGCCGCCGCTCTTCCCCGTGCGCCTCGGCCAGCTTCCCGCCCGCTTCGAGCACAACGGCTTCAGGGCCGGCGAGCCCCTGGTGTTCGACGACGGCGCCCAGGTCGAGACCCATCTCCTCAACCATCCCGGCGGCGCCACCGGCTACCGGTTCCGCCACGGCGACCGCAGCGTCTGCTACATCAGCGACCTGGAGCACTCGGAGCCCTGGCCCGACCCGGGCCTCGTGGACTTCATCCGCGACGCGGATCTCGTGATCTATGACGGCATGTTCTGCGAATCCGAATATTCCAACTGCCGCGGCTGGGGCCATTCCACCTGGCAGAAGGGCGTTGAGCTGGCGCAATCCGCCGGCGCCAGGGCGCTCGCCATCTTCCACCTCTATCCCGGCCACGACGACGCCTTCCTGAAGGAGGCCGAGGCCGCGATGCAGACCCACATGCCCACCGCCTTCGTGGCCCGGGAGCGGCAGCTCGTGACGCTCGAGACAGGAGCCGGGAAGGCGGTCGTCGAGCCGAAGGCGGCTCTGGCGAAGGCCTGAGCGGGGCACAGGGTTTCGCCTCAGGCGCTCAGATTTGCTTTGGGCCTCAGAGACAACACCGCTGATCCTCGCGGCCCAATGCGACACAAGCAATCTGATGTTATGTGATCAGCTATCTCGTCATCCCTGACGCCTAATCGGCCTCCACTTCGCCGAAAAATGCTCTAATGTGCCGGCGCATTCACCGTCACGGGCGTTCGTATGTCGTCACCCATCCTGGTCACCGGCGCTGCCGGGTTCATCGGCTTCCATGTGGCGCAGCGCCTCCTCGAGGAGGGGCATCAGGTGGTGGGGGTCGACAGCTTCACGCCCTATTACGACGTGGCCCTGAAGGAGGCCCGCTTCGGCAACCTGACGCCCCGCAATAGCTTCCAGGGCGAGCGGATCGACCTCGCCGACCCGCAGGCCACGCGGGACCTCTTTCACCGCCACCGCTTCGAGCGGGTGATCCACCTCGCGGCCCAGCCCGGCGTGCGCTTCGTCGACCCCACGCCTTACGTCACCTCCAACATGGTGGCCTTCACCAACATGCTGGAGGCCTGCCGGCACGGAGAGATCAAGCACCTGGTCTATGCCTCGTCGAGCTCCGTCTACGGCGCCAACCGCAAGCTGCCCTTCTCGGAGCACGATTCGACGGACCATCCGGTGAGCCTCTACGCCGCCACCAAGAAGGCCAACGAGATGATGGCCCATTCCTACGCCCATCTCTTCGGGCTGCCGGCGACGGGATTGCGCTTCTTCACCGTCTACGGCCCCTGGGGCCGGCCCGACATGGCGGTCTACAAGTTCACCCGCGAGATCGCCGAGGGGCGGCCCATCGAGGTCGCCAATGCGGGCAAGGTCTGGCGCGACTTCACCTATGTGGACGACGTCGTCGAGGGCATCGTGCGCCTGGTCCACAAGGAACCGACAGGCGATCCGGCCTGGGACGCCATGGATCCGGATCCGGCCACCAGCGCCGCCCCGCACCGGGTCTACAATATCGGCAACGACAACCCGGAAGAGCTCAACCGCCTGATCGCCATCATCGAGGAGGCTGTCGGCCGCAGGGCGCAGCGCATCGACAAGCCCCTGCCGCCCGGCGACGTGCTGGAGACCCGCGCCGACGTGACGGACCTGCGCCGCGACGTGGGCTTCGCGCCCACCACGTCGCTGGAGGAAGGCGTGCGGCGGTTCGTGGACTGGTATCGCGGGTATCACGGCTGACATGATGCCGTTCCATCTGATCCTCGTCCCGGCCGCGATCCTGGTCGGCACGGCCCTCCTGTCGGCCGCCCTGATCGTCGGGCTGAAACCTCTCCTCGTCCGCTACGCGTTGGCGCGCCCTAACGCGCGCTCGAGCCATCGCATCCCGACCCCTCAGGGCGGCGGCATCGCGGTGGTCGGCGCCTGCCTCGTCGTGGCCGGCGTTATCCTGTGGTGGACGGAACTGCCTCTGGATCGGCTCCTGATCGTTGCCGGGGCGTGCGTCGCCTTGGCGGTGGTCGGCGCCGTGGACGACATCCGCCCCCTGCCGGCGGGCCCCCGCCTCCTGCTGCAGGTCGCGGCCGTCGCCGCTGTCGTGGTGGCAAGTCAGGTCCGGGTGCTGCCGGAGGCGGTGCCTCTGGTGCTGGAACAAGCTCTCCTCATCCTCGGCGGTGTCTGGTTCGTGAACCTCGTCAACTTCATGGATGGGCTCGACTGGATCACCGTCGCCGAGATGGTGCCGATCACGGCCTTCGTGGCCGTTTTCGGAATGCTGCCGCCGGACCCGGGCCCTGCGCCCCTCGTGGCCCTCACCCTCTGCGGCGCCCTCCTGGGCTTCGCCCCGTTCAACAAGCCCGTCGCAAAACTCTTCCTCGGCGACGTCGGCTCCTTGCCCATCGGACTCCTGGTCGGCTGGATGCTGCTGGAGCTTGCCGGAACCGGCGCGCTCGCGGCGGCGCTGCTGCTGCCGCTCTACCACCTGATGGACGCGACCATCACCCTGCTCAGGCGCTTGGCCCGGGGCGAGAAGGTGTGGGAGGCCCATCGCAGCCATTTCTACCAGCAGGCTACCAACAACGGATTCACGCCGCTCTCCGTGAGCCTCCACGTGTTCGGCCTCAACCTCGTGCTGGCGGGGCTCGCGGGCGTCACCCTGCTGTGGCCCTCCTGGCCGGTTCAGATCGCCTGCCTTGCGGCGGGCGTCGTCCTCGTCGGTCTGCTCCTCTCCCATTTTGCACGCCCGCGCCTAAAATCCCCTGCATGACAGCACCCCTCATTGCGCTCACCGGCGCGACCGGCTTCATCGGCCAATATCTCCTCAAGGAACTCCCCAAGCGCGGCTACCGCATCCGCGTGCTGCTGCGCCGCCCCTCGGAGGTTCCCGAAGGCGCGACCAGCGCCGTGATCGGAGACATCGCCCAGCCCTACAACATGGCGGCGGCGCTTCGCGACGTGGACGCGGTGATCCACTCGGCCGGGCTGGCCCACGCCATGTCGGGGCGGCCGGAGGACGATTACCGGGCCATCAACACTGAAGCCACGATCAAGCTCGCCCAGGCGGCGGAGCGGGCGGGGGTGAAGCGCTTCGTGTTCCTGTCCTCGATCCGGGCTCAGAGCGGGCCGGTAGCGGAGGGCGTATTGACCGAGGAGCGATCTTGCGCCCCCACCGACGCCTATGGGCGGTCCAAGCTGGAGGCCGAGGAAGGCCTGGCCCGCCTCGGCGTCGACTGGACGGCCCTGCGGCCGGTCCTGGTCTACGGGCCGGGCGTGAAGGGCAACATGGCGGCGCTCCTCAAGCTGGCGCAGTCGCCCTGGCCCCTGCCGCTGGGCGGCCTCCAGGCCAAGCGCTCGCTGCTGTCGCTCGACAACCTCACCGCCGCCGTGGACACGGTGCTCAAGGCGCAGGGAACCCTGAAGCGCCCCTTCATCGTGGCGGATCCGGAGCCGGTGACGGTGCCGGAAATCGTCGCAGCCCTGCGCGCGGGCCTCGGGCGCGGCCCGGGCCTGATCCCGGTCCCGGCCTTCGCCCTCAAGGGCGCGGCTCTCCTGGCCGGGAAGGCGGAGGCCTACGAGCGCCTCGCCGGCTCCCTGGTGGCGAGCCCCGAGGCGCTGAAGATGCTCGGCTGGCAGCCGGTCAGTTCGACGCCAGACGGGCTGGCGCGGCTGGCGCGGGAGGCGGCGGGGCTGCAGCCCGGCGCTTGAATTCGGGAATCGCCTCCTCGAAGACCCGCTCGGCCGCCCGGCGGTCGCCCGACGCGACGGCCCTGTCGAGGGAGTCGAGCCAGCCGTCCACCCGCGCCCGGTCGGCGAATATGGGCTTTGCCGCCATGACGCCGTCGATGCCGATCTCCGCCATGGGTTCGTCGCGGGCGAACAGGATCTCGTGCAGGCGTTCGCCGGGCCGCGTGCCCATGACGGCGATCTCGATGTCCTCGCCGGGTTCGTAGCCGGCGAGCCGGATCATCCGCTCGGCGAGCTCATAGATGCGCACCGGCTGACCCATCTTGAGCACGTAGACCGAGGCGCGCTCGTAGGCAGCCTCGGTGTCCGCCGAGATCCGCCGCCCCTCGTCCGCGTGGGACGCGGAGGTGAGCACGAGATCCGCCGCCTCGCGGGTGGTCATGAAGTAGCGCACCATGTCCGGGTGGGTGACCGTGACCGGCCCGCCGCGGGCGATCTGTGCCTTGAACTTCGGCACCACGGAGCCGACCGAGCCCAGCACGTTGCCGAAGCGCACCGCAATCAGCCGCGGAGCGCCGTTATGGCCCTTGAACTCCGCGTCGAGGGCCTGGGCGTACATCTCGGCGAAGCGCTTGGTGGCGCCCAGCATGGAAACCGGGTCGATGGCCTTGTCGGTGGAGATGATCACGATCTCGCCGACCCCCGCCTCCACGGCCGCGTCGGCCACGTTCACGGAGCCGAACACGTTGGTCTTGATGCCCTCGGTCCAGTTCCGCTCGAGATAGGGCACGTGCTTGAGGGCGGCGGCGTGGAACACCACGTCGGGCCGGAACTCGTGCATCACCTGCCGGATGCGCTCCCGGTCGCGCACGTCGGCGATGACCCCATCCACGTTGGTGTCGCTCGACAGGAGCGTGGGGTTTTCGAGGATGTGGTACAGCGAGGGCTCCGAGCTCTCCACGATCATCAGGTCGCTCGCCCCGAAGGCCACCACGCGGGTGCAGATCTCCGACCCGATGGAGCCACCGCCGCCGGTCACCAGCACGCGCTTGTCGCGGATGAAGGTCTCCAGCCGCTTGCGGTCGATCTGCACCGTGGGGCGGAGCAGCAGGTCCTCGATCTCCAGGGGCGCCAGCTCGGCGTCGCGCATGCCCTCGCCGAGGCTCGTGACGCGCACAAGCGGCAGGCCGAGGCGCCGCGCCCGGGCGATCAGGATTTCGGGATGGGCCTCCGGCGCCAGGGCGCTGGGGGTCGCCACGAGGCGGCGGATCGGGGTGCCGCGCTCCTGGAAGTCCTGGACGACCTGATCCATGTCGGCGAAGGTGCCGAGCACCGGAACGCCGCGGATCGACTGGCCGAGATCGTCCGAGCGGTAAGACAGGACGCCCTTGGGCTGGAGCTTCTTGACCGCTCCCGACTCGATCGCCCGGATAACCACCTCGATATCGCTGCCGCGCCCGAGCAGCAGGGTCGGCACGTTCGAGTCGCGCTCGAGGGTCTGCCGGGAGCGGGCGTATTTCATGTAGCGGAACGCCAGCCGCGGGCCGCCCAGCAGGAACATCTGGATCAGCCAGTAGAGCGCAATGGTGATCTTGCCGAAGAAGTAGAACCCGAAGAGCTGGGGCGAGAACAGGACGTAGTCGATGACGAGCAGCGTCAGGGCCAGCACGCCGACCGCCCGGAAGATGTTGAACAGATCCGGCAGGGAGGCGAAGCGCCACTTCGAGCGATAGAGCTGGAAGAACCAGTAGACCAGCCCCGCGAAGGCCACGAAGGGCGGCAGGAACAGGGGCAGGTGCTGGAGCCGATCGTCGAGAAGCCTGCCGTCGAAGCGCACGAAGAAGGTCGCCAGGACGGCGACGGCCGTCATCGCGAGGTCGTGGACGACGATGAGTACTTTCTTGAAATCCTGCCGATTCAATGGAGGGGCCCCGACATATTGTTCCGGCGGTATCTGCCGGGCACCCGCCTTTGTCAATGTGACGGCCGGGAAGGCCCGAGTCGGGCGCCGGCGCGGTTCAGGCCGGCGGCAGGGGACTTTCGGCCACCACCACGAGGCCGCCTGCCTCTCGCGACACATGGGCGCTGATGCCGAAGCTGGCGGCGAGCCGCGCCTCGGTGAGCACCTCGGCCGGAGGCGCATGGGCCTGGAGACGGCCCCCGTCCAGGAGGACGATGTCGTCGGCGAAGCGCGCCGCCAGGGTGAGGTTGTGCATGATCGCCACCACCAGGGCGCCCGCGCGCGCCTGGGCCCGCAGCACCTCCAGCACGATGAGCTCATGGCGCGGGTCGAGGGCCGCCACCGGCTCGTCGGCCAGGAGAATGGGCGCTTTGGTCGCAAGGGCGCGCGCGAGCAGCACCCGGGCGCGTTCGCCCCCGGAGAGTTCCGTCGCGGGCCTGCTCTCGAAACCGCCGAGGTCGGCCGCCGCCAGGGCGTCCGCCACCGCCGCCCGCCCGGCGGCGGACAGCGCGTCCGGCCTCTCGCCATGGGGCAGGCGCCCGAGAGCGACGACCTCCCGGACCGGAAGGGGCCAGGCGACGGCGCCGCTCTGGGGCAGGTAGGCGATGGCGCGCGCCCGGTCGGCGGCACCGAGGCGCGGGACCGGCACTCCGTCGAGAGTCACCGTGCCCTCGGCCGGAGCCAGGAGCCCCGCCAGGGTCCGCAGCAAGGTGGACTTGCCGGCCCCGTTCGGGCCGACGATCACGGTGAAGCGGCCGGATTCCAGGGCAAGGTCGATCTCCGAGAGGACGCGGCGGCGACCGAGGGCGACGGACAGGGAGGTTGCGGCGAGGCGTGTCATGCGGGCGTCTCCGCCAGCTCGGCCTTCCGGCGGGCGATGATCCAGAGAAAGAACGGCATGCCCAGGATGGCGGTCAGCACTCCGATCTTGATCTCGACGGTCGACGGAATCAGGCGCACGGCGCAGTCCGCCGCCAGCAGGAGCGCCGCGCCGGCGAGGCCGGCAGGCACCAGGGTCCGGGCCGGATCGTAGCCCACGAGGGGCCGCATCAGGTGGGGGGCCGCGAGCCCGACGAAGCCGATGGAGCCGGCGACCGCCACCGAGGCGCCGGTTCCGACCGCCGCCCCCGCCACGATGAGGAGACGGTTCAGGCGCACGTTGACGCCCAGGCTCCGGGCCGTCTCCTCCCCCAGCGCCAGCGCCCTCAGGCCCGGCGCGGCCGCGAGCACGAGGGCGGAGGCGCCCAGGATGAACGGCGTCGCGAGCCAGACATGGACCATGGAGCGGTCCTCGAAGGAGCCGAGCAGCCAGAACACGATCTCGGTCACCGCGAAGGGATTGGGCGAGAGACTGATGGCGAGCGAGGTCCCGGCCCCGGCGAGGCCGCCGACCGCGAGCCCCGCGAGCACCAGCACCACCACGGTGGCGCCCCGCCCCGCCACCGCCACCACGAGGGCGACCGACAGGAGCGCCCCGGCGATGGCCGCGAACGGCAGGACCCAGGACAGGGCGCCCACGAGGCCGGAATAGAGCACCAGCACCGCCCCGAAGGCTGCTGCCTGCGGCGCGCCGAACACCGCCGTGTCGGCGAGCGGATTGCGCAGCAGCCCCTGCAGGCCCGCCCCCGTGAGGCCGAAAATCCAGCCGACCAGGAGGGCGAGGAGCGTGCGCGGCAGGCGAAGCTCCCGCACCACGATGCTGGCGCTGCCCTGATCCGACACAAGCGCCTTCGCGGCCGCGAAGCCTGAGATCGGCGCCGGGCCGATGGCGAGCGATGCGAGGCTCAAGATCACGATGAGGAGCGCGAGGCCTGCGATGAGGGAGGGCCGGGAGGCGGGCATGGACAGGTCTTCGTTGTTTCAACAGGCGATAGCAACAGCGCCGCCGGGTGTCATCCCCGCTCGCCGTCTTCCCTCCCAACGGGAGGGAGAAGAGCGCGTCGCCGGTTCGGCCGCTCGCCCGGTCGCACCACCCCCACCCCTGCCCTCACCGCAAGGGGGAAGGGAAAGCCCGGGACGACCTCCGACAAAGCCGGTTCGATCCGGCGCCGGACCGTGCTACGAAGCAGGCAACGCCTCAGGAATCGAACGTCGAGAGCCCGGCATGAACCCGCTTTTCGCCAACCTGCCCACCACCGTCTTCGAAGTGATGTCGAGCCTCGCCCGCGAGACCGGCGCCATCAATCTCGGCCAGGGCTTCCCGGACGATCCGGGTCCCGAAGACGTCAGGCGGAAGGCGGCAGATGCGGTGCTCAACGGCTACAACCAATATCCGTCGATGATGGGCATCCCGGAGCTGCGCTCGGGCATCGCGGCGCACTACCGGCACTGGCAGGGGGTCGACCTCGACCCGAACACCGAAGTGATGGTCACGTCCGGCGCCACGGAGGCGCTCGCGGGCGCGATCCTGGGCATCGTCGAGCCCGGGGACGAGGTGGTGCTGTTCGAGCCCATGTACGACGCCTATCTGCCGCTCGTGCGCCTCGCCGGCGGCGTGCCG
This sequence comes from Microvirga sp., assembly GCA_035645535.1. GTDB lineage: Bacteria > Pseudomonadota > Alphaproteobacteria > Rhizobiales > Beijerinckiaceae > Microvirga. Next base: position 17,521 of record DASQMJ010000016.1, read on the forward strand.
AAATTCGTGACCCTCCAGCCGCCCTATTTCCGGCTCACCGAGGAGGCGCTGGCGAAAGCCTTTTCCCCTAAGACCAAGGCGGTTCTGCTCAACAACCCGCTGAACCCCACGGCCACGGTCTTCCAGCCCGAGGACCTCGCGCTGCTCGCCGATTTCTGCCGCCGCTTCGACGCCATCTGCATCAGCGACGAGGTGTGGGAGCACGTGGTCTTCGACGGCCGCCGCCATCAGACCGTGCTCGGGCTCGAGGGAATGCGCGAGCGCTCGGTGAAGATCGGCTCGGCGGGCAAGATCTTCAGCCTCACGGGCTGGAAGGTGGGCTTCGTGTGCGCCGCGCCGCACATCATGAAGGTGCTGGCCAAATCCCACCAGTTCCTGACCTTCACCACCCCGCCCAACCTGCAGGTGGCGGTGGCCTACGGGCTCGCCAAGGAAGACGCCTATTTCGACGGGATGCGGCGCGACTTCGCCCGCAGCCGCGACCGCTTCGCGGCGGGCCTGGAGACGCTGGGTTTCCAGGTGATCCCGAGCCAGGGCACCTATTTCCTCAACATCGACATCGCGCCCTTAGGGGAAACCGACGACGTCGCCTTCTGCCGCCGCCTCGTCATGGACCATGGGGTCGCGGCGATCCCGGTCTCGGCATTCTATGCGGAGGGAGCCGTGAAGAACGTGGTGCGCTTCTGCTTCGCCAAGCGGGACGAGACCCTGGATGCGGGTCTGGAACGGCTGGCGGGCGTGGCCCGAAAGGCCGCGTGAGAGGTCGCCAGGGCGGCGCATGATGAGCCAGATTCTCAGGATGAGGGCCGAAGCGGTGATCGCTCATTCGTGAGCCGTGCCTTAAGGACAGGGCGCGCGAGGGCTCAAATCAACATTGTTTCTTCGCAGAGAAAATCCTAGCCTCACGCGGTTGAAACCCGGTCTCGAGCCATAGGAGTTCTGAATTCGATGATCCGTACTTTCGCCTCGCTTGCCCTGGCCCTTGGCCTTGTCACGGGCGCCGCCGCTCAGGAGCGCGTCGTCAACGTCTACAACTGGTCGGACTATGTGGACCCGAAGGCGCTGGACGAGTTCACGAAGGAAACCGGCATCAAGGTCGTCTACGACACCTATGACAACAACGAGATCGTCGAGACGAAGCTTCTGGCCGGCCGGTCCGGCTACGACATCGTGGTGCCGTCGGGCCCCTTCGTGCAGCGGCTGATCGGCGCCAAGGTGTTCCAGAAGCTGGACAAGTCGAAGCTGCCGAACCTCGCCAACCAGTGGCCCGAGGTGACGGAGCGGCTGGCGGTGTTCGACCCGGGCAACCAGTACGCGGTCAACTACATGTGGGGCACCACCGGAATCGGCCTCAACGTCAAGAAGGTCAAGGAAATCCTGGGCGACGTGCCGCTCAACACCTGGGATCTGGTGCTGAAGCCGGAGATCTCGTCCAAGCTCAAGGCCTGCGGCATCTACATGCTGGACAGTCCGGAGGACCTCTTCCCGGGCGTGCTGGCCTATCTGGGCCTCAACCCGGATTCCAAGCGCACCGAGGATCTCAACAAGGCGGGCGACGCCCTGTTCCGCATCCGCGGCAACATCCAGAAGTTCCACTCCTCCGAGTACATCAACGCCCTCGCCAACGGCGACATCTGCGTGGCGGTGGGCTATTCGGGCGACATGATCCAGGCCAAGAGCCGCGCCGAGGAGGCCAAGAACGGGGTCGAGATCGCCTACGTGATCCCGCGCGAGGGCGCGCTGATGTGGTTCGACAGCTTCGCCATTCCGGCGGACGCCAAGAACGTGGCCGAGGCGCACGAGTTCATCAACTTCATGCTTCGCCCTGAGATCGCCGCCATGAACGTGAACTTCGTGTCCTACGCGTCCGGCAACCTCGCGGCCAAGAAGCACATCGAGCCGGAGATCCTCAACAATCCCGGCATCTACCCGGACGATGCCACCATGAAGCGCCTCTTCACCAACACCGCCTACGACCAGCGCGCGCAGCGGACGGTGACCCGGCTCTGGACCCGGGTGAAGACCGGCCGTTAATCGGCCGCTCAGGGTCGCTCCGACATCATCCGCCATGCCTTCTGCTCCGCCGCTCCGGCGGAGCAGTCATTTCAGGGAGACCTCCCATGCGCCTTGCCACCCTCGCGGCTCTGGCCGCCCTCGCCCTTGCGACCCCGACCTTCGCCCAGGGCGATTCCGCACGCCATCAGCCGACGATCAGCGTCCTCGGCACCGGCGAGGCGGAGCTGAAGCCCGACTTCGCCCGCGTCCACGTGACGGTGGCGACCCAGGCCGACACGGTGGCACAGGCGGCGAGCCAGAACCGGGCCGCGACCGAGCGGGTGCTCGCCCGCATCGAGGGCCTCGGGATCAAGCGGGAGGACATTCAGACCGCCAATTTCCAGGTCTTCCAGACGCCGGTGCAGCACACGCCCGACGGCAAGGAGATCAAGCAGCCGAAATTCTCGGCCCATCACCAGCTGCGCATCACCACCCGCGACCTGGACGGCGTCGGGCGCCTCGCCGGCGAGATCCTGGCCAGCGGCGACATGACGTTCCAGTCCGTCACCTTCGGCCTCGACCGACAGGAGGAGGGCGCCGATCGGGCCCGCGAGGCCGCCGTGCGCGACGCCCGACGCCAGGCGGAGGTCTACGCGTCGGCCGCGGGCGTGTCGCTCGGCCGGCTGATGGAGATCCGGGACGGCTCCGCCCAGCCCTTCGAGCCGCGGCCCGAGATGCGCATGCAGATGGCCCTGTCCAAGGGCGCGGAATCCGTCCCCATCGTGCCGCCGGCCACGATCCGCTACACGGCGAGCGTCCAGATGGTCTGGGAGATGGCGGCGCGGCCCTGACGCCGGATCCGGCTCAAAGGCGGCCCTGCGTCGGGGCCGGGGCCGGCTGCGTCTCGAACTGCCGGTAGATGGTCTGGGCAACGGCGAGCAGCTCTTCCCGCCCGATGCTCCCGGTCACCACGTAGGAGCATCCCCGGTCGATCCAGGAGAAGGCCGCCACGCCGTCACGGGTCTCGAACCGGAAGGCGGTCTCCTGCTCGGCGGGGCTCGAGCGGGCGTAGAGCGTCACCCGCTGGCCGGCTTCGTTCTGGTACATGAACAGCGCGGCCGGCTCCGTCCCGGCCGGCAGAAGGCGGCCGCCGATGAGGCGATAGCCCTGGCCCGTCAGATTCGGGGCCATGAGCTGGTGGCCGACCCGGCGCGACAGCCACTGCACCAGATGCGCCTCCTGGTCGGCTGCCACCTCGACCGGATGCAGCCTTTCGCCCACATAGGTCTGGTGGGCTGTGATGGCCTCCCGGGCGACGTTCTTCCCCTGGCCCCAGGGCAGCAGACCGCCCCCTGCCAGCCAGGCGCCGCCGACGCCCCCAGCCGCCAGGCCGACCAGAAGGCAGGCGACGACCGCGGCGACCGGAGCCGCCCGGGAGCGGGTCGGCTGATGCCGGGCGGCCGTCAGGCTGGCGATCCGCAGGCGCGTCGGGATGGGCTCGCTCGCCTTGAAGGCGAGCCGCTCGCGCAGGGCCCTGCGCTGCTCGGCATAGGCGGCGACCCGCGCGGCCGACGTCGGGTTCTCCCCCAGCCAGACCTCCACGGCCGTCCGGCGCGCGGGCGCGAGCCGGCCGTCGACGTAGGCCTGCAGGTCGTCCTCGCCGATGGGAGGCTCGTCCGTCACTTGATCCTCCTGAGGACCGCGTTGCGTCCGGTTTCCATGAACTGCCGCATCTTCTCCCGGGCCCGGCTGAGGCGGGACATCACCGTCCCGATCGGCACGTCGAGCACCTGCGCCGCCTGTTCATAGGAGAGATCCTCGACGCCGACCAGAAGCAGCACGGAACGCTGCTCCTCGGGCAGGGCGTCGAGCCCCGACAGGAGGTCGCGCAGGCCCGTGCCGTCCTCGCCTCCCTCCGAGGCGGGCATGTCGTCGAGGGTCTCCACCCCCACATGCGGGCCGCGCTGCCGGCGCTGGCGCAGCCCGTTGAGGAAGAGGTTGCGCTGGATCGTGAACAGCCAGGCCCTGAGGTCGCCGTCCCGCCGCCGCTGGTGCCAGCGGCTGATGGCGCGCTCCAGGGTGTCCTGGACGAGATCGTCCGCCGCCTCGTCGTCGCGCAGCAGGGCCCAGGCATAACGTCTCAACCCCGGGATCTGCGGCTCGATGAGAGCGGCGATCTCGTCCATGGCGTCGTTCCTTCGCGCCGCGTCCCGCAATCCCCCGGACGCCGGCGCCGGGGGAGCCGGATAGCCCGGATCATCGGATCTCGACACGGTACACCATCTTGATGACGGCGCCGCCGGTCAGGCGGCGGGCAAGCCCGCATCGCGCCGCATGCGCGCGAACACGTCCGATCTTCGTCTCGCTCGACAATCTGGGTCCGCCCCCTTCGTCCTGGCCTCGTCCCGTCTGCCGAGGATAAGAGCGCCGGGCGCAAGTTCGCATGTCCAAACGGAGGTACCGCCGTCATCAATTGGCGGTAGACCCGTCCGCGGCGGCCGGCCCTGCGGATCGTCGAGCCTGTCGTCGACACCTTCCTGGTTGCTCCTCAGCCTCAGGGCGCCAGCAGCGCGCCGACCAGGATCGCCGATCCGGCCGGAATCGTCATGGGAGTTCTCCCCGGGTCGTCCTTGACCCGACCTTTAAGACACCTCTTGGCCGCGTTTATTCCAGGCGGCCGGAAGGAAAGGGCCTTCGCCACCCGGGATTTCCCGACGCACCCGGAGCCGCATTCATCCTGCCCTCGCCTTCACCCGCCGGTCCGTTTAAGGTCGTGGCGACCGCCGCCGGGGAGGCCTAAGATGAGAACGACAGAAGAGCAGCAGCTCCATGGTGAAGCCCTCGTCCGCAAGCTGGCGCAGCGCGACGAACTCTCCCATGAGGAGAAGCGAATTCTTCGCGACATCATCGTGCGCATCAAGGAATACCGGGCCGACGAGGACATGATCCGGGAGGGCGACCGCCCGACCGAGAGCACCCTTCTCCTCGAGGGCTTTGCCGCCCGCTACAAGGGTCTCGCGAACGGGAAGCGCCAGATCACCGCCCTCCATGTCCCGGGCGATTTCGTCGACCTTCACAGCTTCCTGCTCAAGACAATGGACCACGGGATCGTGGCGCTCACCCCCTGCAGGGCTGGCGCCGTCCCGCACGAGGCCCTGCGCGAGATCAGCGAGCGCCATCCCCACCTGGCCCGTCTGCTGTGGCTCAACACCCTCGTCGACGGGGCGATCCACCGGGAATGGATCGTCGCCATGGGCCGGCGCCCGGCGCCCGGCCAGATGGCCCATCTCTTCTGTGAGCTGTTCCTGCGCCTCCAGGCGGTGGGGCTTACCGAGGACCACAGCTTTCGGCTGCCGCTCACGCAGGCAGAGCTGGGGGATACGCTCGGCCTGTCCACCGTCCACGTGAACCGGGTGCTCCAGGAGCTCAGAGCCGACGGGCTGATCTCCTGGCGCGGGGACACGGTGGAAATCGAGGACTGGGACGGGCTGGTCCGGGTGGCCGAATTCGACCCGGCCTTCCTGAACCTTCAGAACGAGCCGCGCTAGGATGTGGACCCACCAAAGCGCAGCCACAGCCTGACCGACGCAAATTCGGATCGCCAGGGCTTGCCGGGCCGTCCAGACAGCGGCCATCCTGGCGCCCAGTTCCTCCTAAAAGGTGACTGAAACGGGCCATGCCGTCGCGCGGACCCCGCGCGGGAAGAGGAGATTCCTGTCATGGTAAGATTAGCAATCGCGTTTGCGTTGGCACTGGCCGCAACCACCGCCAATGCCCAAGATGCTCCGTCCAGACAATTGCACGCTCCGGCCACTACTGGCACGAATGGCACACGGCCTGCTGCCGGTGTGAACGGAACACAGCCGTTCCTGTTCGATGGACGAATGAAAGGTGATGGTGTCCGGCGGGGAGCGCACGTGGACAATCGTCACCCCAGCGCTGGCGCCATTGTCGTGCAACCGGAAGCGAGCCAGCCTGAGCGCGAATGATGGCCGCGCAGGTCAGGCCGCCTTGGGGAACTCCGTCATGATCGCGTAGAGGGCCGCCGCATCCCGCGTCGCCCGCACGCGCTCGATCAGGCCGGGCTCGCGCAGGACGCGCGCCACCCGCGACAGGGCCTTGAGATGATCCGCCCCGGCGCCTTCCGGGGCCAGGAGGAGGAACAGGACGTCGACCTGCTGGCCGTCCAGGGCCTCGAACTCGATGGGTTTCTCGAGCCGGGCCAGGAGACCGAAGATCCGCGGCAGGCCCGCTATCTTCCCATGGGGAATGGCGATCCCCTCGCCGATCCCGGTGGAGCCGAGGCGCTCGCGCTGCAGGAGCGCCTCGAAGATCAGGGTCGCGTCGAGGCCCGTCAGGCGGGCCGCCTGGGCGGCCAGCTCCTGCAAAGCCTGTTTCTTGCTGTTCACCCGGAGCGCGGGCAGAACGGCCTGAGGGTCTAGAAAATCCAGCAAGGGCATCTATCAAGCTGCATAGGTTGTGAAGCCGATACGGCCTCGTGCCGTTCCAAGCAAGTCTCGGGCCAAACGACTTAATCCCGTCGGGAACGTCAGGGCTGAGCCGGTGGGGGATCGACCCAGCCGATCGCCCCGTCGCCGCGGCGGTATACGACGTTCACGCGGTCAGTGCCAGAGTGGATGAACACGAGAGCCGCGGCTCCCGTGAGATCGAGCTGCATCACAGCGTCGCTGACGGAGTAGCGGTGGAGCGCCTTCGTGGTCTCGGCGATCACCACCGGATGGTAGCTCTCGTCCTCGACCGCGTCGTCCGTCGGCGGTTCGAAGACCGCATAGGGGGCCTCGAGGCTCGGCCGGCCGTTCGCTCCCGCCGGACGGTCCTTGAGGCGCTGCTTGTAGCGGCGCAGCCGCCGCTCGATGCGATCGGCGGTCTGGTCGAAGCTCGCATAGGCGTCGTGGGCGGCCCCGGAGGCTTCCAGCGTGGTGCCGGACGCGAGATGGAGGACGCAGTCGGTCCGGAACCCGGTGCCGTCTCTGGCGACGGTCACGTGGCCGGAATAGCCGCCGTCGAAATATTTCGTCAGGGCGCCCGCCATTCGCGCCTGGACCTGCGACCTAAGGGCTTCGCCGATATCGAGGTTCTTACCGGATACCCTTAACGTCATGTCGTTCTCCCTCTGCGCCATCGCCGCGGGACCTCCCGAAGGCGACGCTTGCGTGATGATGATCCTTCGAAAAAGCAAAACAAGTCTTGATGTTGTGCCTCAGGGCGTCTTCAATCGCTGTTTGACTCGCCTGCGTCGCTCGGCCGAGGACGGGATGCGCAGGACCTCCCGGTACTTGGCCACCGTCCTGCGCGCGATCCCGATGCCCTCGGCGTTCAGTTTTCGGGCAATTGCATCATCCGACAGCACCGCGCCGGCGCTCTCCTCCGCCTCGACGAGCTGACGGATCCTCAGGCGCACCGCCGCGGAGGCATGGTGGCCGTCTCCGGCGGCGCTGGCGAAGAAGTGCTTCATGGGGAAGACGCCGCCGGCCGTCCCGACCGCCTTGTTGGCGACCACCCGGGAGACGGTGGATTCGTGCATGCCGATGGCCTCGGCCACATTTTTCAGGGTCAGGGGCCGCAGGGCTCCCGCCCCGTGGCGGAAGAACCCCTCCTGCCGCCGCACGATCTCCGTCGCCACCTTGAGGATGGTCCTGGCGCGCTGGTCGAGGCTTCGGGTCAGCCAGTGGGCCGTCTGGAGGCATTCGGACAGGAAGATCCTGTCCTCCTCGGACCGGACGGACCGCACCACCTGTGCATGATAGGACCGGTCGAAGAGGATCCGGGGCAGGGTGTCAGGATTGAGCTCCACCGCGAAACCGCCCTCCGGAGCCTCCCGCACCAGCACGTCCGGGACCAGGACGTCGACGGGCGCGGGCGCGAAGGCGAGGCCGGGCTTCGGCTCGAGACGGCGGATCTCGGACAGCATGTCGACGAGGTCCTCCTCGTCGACCCCGCACAGGCGCCTGAGGGCCGCGAAGTCGCGCCGCGCCACGAGGTCGAGGCGCCCCAGGAGGGTCTGCATGACGGGATCGAGCCGGTCGCGCTCCTTGAGCTGGATGGCGAGGCATTCGGCCAGCGTTCGGGCGCCGGTTCCGGGCGGGTCGAAGGTCTGGATCAGGGCGAGGAGAGCCTCCACCTCGCCGGGCGTCGTGCCCGTCCGCTCGGCGACGACGGCGACGTCCTCCGTGAGGTAGCCCGCCTCGTCGAGGCTGTGGATCAGATGCCGGCCGATGGCGCGGGCCGCGGGCTCGGCGGTGGCGAGGTCGAGCTGCGCCTCCAGGTGCTCGGTCAGGCTGTCCGGCCGGGCGAGGGTCGCCTCCAGCTCCGGCTTCAGCTCCTGGCCGCGGCCCGGCGGCGAGGATGCGCCGGAGGCTTCCCCCTTCGGCACCGGCAGGGGTCGGGGCGTGCTCCGGACCCGCGCGGAGTCGGGGCGCGGGGCGGCCGGAGCCTGCCGGGCCGGGGAGCGGGGGAAGGCGCCGCCTTCCGCCTCCTGGAGGAGCGGGTTGCGCTCCAGCTCGGCCTCCACATAGGCGACGAGTTCCGCGTGGGAGAGCTGCAGGAGCCTGATGGACTGGAGCAGCTGTGGGGTCATCGCCAAGGACTGCCCCTGGCGGAGTTCAAGCCGTTGCGTCGCGCTCATGAGGGCATTCCGGCGGACCCCTGCGTGGAAACATGGCGTTCCTCCGATGTACCGCGCCGGCCGGTGGGGGTCAAAAGGCCATGGTCTCCGAGCGCGCGGGTTTGGCCCCTAAAGAGCCTCCCGCCTCTGCTCCGGGTAAAGGGAGAACTCGAGTTCCTCCGCCGGCAGGGGACGCCCGAAATAATAGCCCTGCACCTCGGTGCACCCGGCCGCGAGAAGGTGGCGGTACTGCTCCTCCGTTTCCACCCCCTCGGCCGTGGTGATCATGCCGAGGCTCGACCCGAGCCGGGTGATGGAATGGACGATGGCGAGGCAGTCGGCCCGCGACGTCAGCTCGCGCACGAAGGACTGGTCGATCTTGATCTTGTCGAACGGGAAGCTGCGCAGGTAGCTCAGGGACGAGTAGCCGGTGCCGAAATCGTCCATGGCGATGCACACGCCGAGTTCGCGCAGCCGGTGCAGGGTCTCGAGGGTGGTCTCGTTGTCCTGCAAGAGCACCGATTCGGTGATCTCCAGCTCCAGCCGCCGCGGGCTCAGGCCGGACTGCGCCAGCGCCCGGCTCACGGTCTCGACGAGGGTCCTGTTGCGGAACTGCACCGGCGAGAGATTGACCGCCACCTTGATCCCGTCCGGCCACTGGACCGCCTCGCGGCAGGCCTGCTCGATCACCCATTCGCCCAGAGGCGAGATGAGGCCGATATCCTCCGCGACCGGGATGAATTCGGCCGGCGAGACGGGGCCGCGCTCGGGATGGCGCCAGCGGAGCAGGGCCTCGAAGCCGCTGATCTCGTGCCGCCTGATGTTGATCTGGGGCTGGAACGCGAGGGTGAACTCCCCGTTGGCGAGGGCCTTGCGCAGATCCGCCTCGAGGTGGCGGCGGGCCTGGAGCTGCTCGTCCATCTCCGGCTCGAAGAAGCGGTAGGTCCCGCGCCGGTCGTACTTGGCGCGGTAGAGCGCCAGATCCGCGTGCTTGAGGAGCTGGTCCGGCGCGATCGTGCCCTCGGCCGCGAGAGCGATGCCGACGCTGGTTCCGATCACGATCTCCTGGCCGTGGACCTCGTAGGGGGCGCCGACCGCGTTGATGATCCGAGCCGCGAGGGAAGCACAGTCGTTCGGCTCGCCGACGGCGGCCTGCAGCACGGCGAATTCGTCGCCGCCGAGGCGGGCGATGAGATCCCCCTCTCGGATGCAGCCCCGCAGCCGGTCCGCCACCATCTTCAGCAGTTCGTCGCCGGTCTCGTGGCCGAGCGAATCGTTCACGTCCTTGAAGCGGTCGAGGTCGAGGCACAGGACCGCTACCGTCGTCCTCTGGCGCTGCGCGGCCGCGAGCGCCTGCTCGAGCCGCTCGCGGAACAGGATCCTGTTGGCGAGGTCCGTCAGCACGTCGTGATGGGCCATGTAGGCGATCTGCATCTCGGCGCGGCGCCGCTCGGTGACGTCCTCGTAGGTGGCGATCCAGCCGCCCCCGGTCATGGGCTGGTGGGATACCGAGAAGGTCTGCCCGTCCGGCTCCTCGTGGATGAAGGAGGCATGCCGTCGGCCCTGGATGAACTCGTCCTGATGGGCGCAGATCTGGCGCAGGGCCACGGCGCCCGGCATCCGCTCCGGATCGGCGTTCCGGGTGAGGCTGTCGAGGGTCACGCCCGGCCGGGCCGCATCGTCCAGGCCGAAGAGGTCGGCGAAGCGCGCGTTGAAGACGATGATCCGCCCGCCCCCGTCGACCATGCACAGGCCGTGGGACATGTTGTTGAGGGCCGCGTCGAAGCGCTCGTTCTGCATCCGCAGCTCGTGCTCCTGCGCCTGCAGGACCTCGTTGCGGTGCTGCAGCTCCTTGTAGGCGAGCCCCAGGGCCTTGTTGGCGTCCTCCAGGTCGGCGGAGGCCTGCTGGAGATTTCGGGCGAGGGAATGCAGCTCCTTGTGGGCGCGCCCAAGCAGCCTGTTGTGCCAGCCGAGGAGGCCGAGCAGCACGATCCCGACGACGATGAGGCAGGCTGCGAGGCCCGAGAAGAGCCAGTGCAGGCGGATGAGCTCCTGCTGGTCCTCCGCCACGCGCCGGCCGCCGTACTGGTTGGCCGCCGAGGCCAGGTCCATCAGGCTCGCCTCGTGCGGCTGCAGGATCCTGTAGGCTGCCAGGGCCTCGGCCGGCGTCGCGAGCCGGTCGATGATGGGCTGGACCTCGTCGAGGATCTCGGTCAGGCGTCGGACGGTCGCCTGCCGCTCGGGATCGAGCACCACGAAGGACTGGAACTCGCCGTCGTTCAGGAGCTTCGCGCGGCTGAGCAGGATGTCGTAGCGCAGCTGCACCTCGTCCTTGTCGACCCCGCTCCCGGGCACCGCGAAGGCGTTGAGGCGCTGGCCCAGCCGGGTATATTCCGACACCGCCTGGCTCGCGAGCCAGGAGATGTTGTACCGGGAGACCTCCTTCAGGGCGTTCTGGCGCTTGACGACCAGGACCGAGATATAGGCCGCCGACAGGAGGAAGCTGGCGATGACGACAGCGAGCACCAGTTTGAGCGTGCGCAGCGACAAGGGCTGTCCTCCGGGCCGGGGCTATGGCGGCTACTTCACCACGATCTTCGCGACCTGCCAAACGGACCTTCCGTAGAAGGTCTGGCTCTTCAGCTCCGGTTTGCTGTCAAAGGGATAAATCACGAAGAGGGGTCCCTTGTCGCGGACGGGCATGTATTCGCCGTTGCGCTTCAGGGCCAGGATGACGTTGTACTTCGCGAAGTCCTCCATGGGGATCTCGCTGCTGTAGTCGTTGAGGGCGACGACCACCGCGCGCTCGCCGCTGGCGCCGACCCGCTTCATGAGCTTGTCGAGGGAGACGCCCTCGAACTTTACCGGCCCGCTGTACCAGGGGGTGTTGGTCTCGACCGTCTCCAGCCCGAGCTCTTCGAGCATCTCCCGGTCGAACTGGGCCGTGCCGTCCTTGTTGGTGGTGGCGATCTTGCCGGAGATCGTCAGGATCGGTTTCCCGGACGGGGCGGGCAAAGGATCGGCGGCAGCGGCATTTACGGTGAGGACTCCAAGGAGAATCATCACCGATGCAACGATATATCCTTTGATGTAGCTAATAATCATTCTAAACTCCGGCTCGGGTTAGAACATTAATACCAAGGATCTGCTTTAATACGAGAGTTATAATTTATTCTTTAAGAAGTGTTTTGTCCTAAGGAATGGGATATAGCTTGTTGCGGTCTCTGCGCGGCGCCGGCCACGTCGACTTCGACACTAGGGAATGAGCAGGGTTCCGCAGGATAAGGAATAAAGGTCGATTATGAACTTCCACTCCACTGGACTAAAGTTTTCCCGGCTCTGCAACGAGGCCTTGGACCAGCCGATGGACGAGGCGGAGCGGGCCGAGATGATCGCCGCCGCGGCCCGCAAGGTCGAGGAACTGTTCGACATCCTGCGCATCGACCATCAGAACGACCACAACACCCGCGAGACCCCCCTGCGCGTCGCCAAGATGTACGTGGAGGAGATCCTGCAGGGCCGCTACACCGCCCCGCCGAAGATCACCGAGTTCGACAACGCCCGGTCCTACGACCAGCTCATCGTGACCGGCCCCATCGATCTCCGGTCCATGTGCGCCCATCACCTGATGCCGATCTACGGCCATGCCTATATCGGCATCCTGCCGTCGGCGGACGGCAAGATCATCGGCCTGTCGAAATACGACCGCATCGTGGAGTACTTCGCCTCCCGGCTGCAGATCCAGGAAGAACTCGTCAAGCAGATCGGCGACTACATCGTCGACATGACGAAGCCGCGCGGACTCGCCGTGCGCATCAGCGCCGTGCACATGTGCAAGACCCAGCGCGGCGTGCGTTCGAGCCGCCGCAGCCGCATGGTGAACACCTGCTTCTGGGGCGAGCTCGCCGCCAATGCCGAGCACAAGAACGAGTTCCTCCAGGAATGCATCGCTCTCGATCGCGCGCCCCTGGAATAGCGTCGCCGCAATCCGATCCTCGTGGAGAGCCAGAATGAACCTGTCCGTCGTGATGCCGCCCCCTGCTCCCGAGGGCATCGCCCAAGGCCGCGAGATCTACCGCTCCACGAAGAGCTACGACCACAGCGAGGGATTGTCGTGCTGCTTCCGCCAGTGGCGGGCGACCCACTCCCATTGCCGGCTGATCCACGGCTACGCCCTCGCCTTCCGGTTCGTCTTCGCCACCCATGAGCTCGACGAGCGCAACTGGTGCTTCGACTTCGGCGGGATGAAACCCGTGAAGGCCTGGCTCAAGGATCTCTTCGACCACACCATGCTGGTGGCACAGGACGATCCCGAGTTGCCGCGCTTCGAGGCCATGCACCGCGACGGGCTGATCAATCTCAGGGTGCTGCCGGCGGTGGGCTGCGAGGCGACCGCCAAGCATGTGTTCGACTTCGTGTCGACCTTCGTGCGCGAGGAAACCAAGGGCCGCGTCTGGCTCGAGAGCGTCGAGGTCAAGGAGCACGGCGGCAACTCGGCCATCTATTCCCGCTGAACCCTCAGGCCGGCTCCCGGCTGGTCCGCGTGGCGAGCCACAGGCCTCCCGCCACGCCGGCCAGTCCGATCATGATCCCAGCGGTGAAGTCCTCGCCCAGGAGCGCTGTGCCGAGGAGCGCGGCCGTCACGGGGCTGAGCGACAGGAACACGGTCACCCGGGTCGGCGAGGCGTGCTTGAGGGCCCAGAGCCAGAGCACGTATCCGATGCCGCTCGAGGCGCCGATGAACAGGATCGCGCCCCAGCCGGAGGCCGTCACCCGCGGCGGCGCGGCGAAGAAGCCTTCGCCGGCCGCCAGGAAGGCCAGGAACACCACGGAAGCCAGCATCGCCAGCGCCCCGAGGGGCAGGGTCGGATAGCGGACGAGATAGGGCCGGTAGAGCACGGAGCAGACGGCGCCGCAGAGGGTGGCGGCCAGCACGGCCAGCACCCCCAGCCATTCGCGCTGGCCCGTCTCGACGAGCAGGCTCTCGCCCAGGGTGGCGCCGACGCCCAGGACGGTCAGCACCACCCCGGCGGCCTTGGCGGCGCCGAGGCGCTCGTGGCCGAGCAGGGCGGCGATCACCATGGTCAGAAGCGGGAAGGTGGCGAAGAGGAGCGCCGCCCGGGTCGAGGGCATCAGGCGCAGGCCGATGTTGAGCAGGGCGATCAGGATGCCGAACTGCACGATGCCGAGGCCCATGATCCCCGCGAGGTCGCGGGCCGCGATGCGGACCCGCCCCGCCGCCAGCACGAAGGGCACGAGGCACAGGACCGCGATGGCATAGCGCAGGAGCGCCAGGGAGGCAGGGCCGATCTCGTCGATCACGAAGCGGGTCGCCACCATGGCGGCCCCGACCTGGACCCCGACGGTGGCGGCCGCCGCCAGCGCCAGCGCGTCCCGCAGGCCCCTCACAGGTCGAGGTTCCAGTTCTGCCCCACCAGGTCCTTGCCGAAGGAATGGTGGCGCTCCTCCTCGACCAGCCTGAACCCGGCCACCTCGTAGATGCGCCGGGCTGAAACGAGCACGTCGTTGGTCCAGAGGGTGAGGGTCCTGTAGCCCTTGTGTCTGGCGAAGCGGATGCATTCGTCCACGAGCCGCCGGCCGATGCCGAGGCCTCTCGCCGAGGGCTCCACATAGAGCAGGCGCAGCTTGGCGACCTCGTCGGACTGGCGCACCACGAGTACGCTGCCGACGACCTCGCCCTCGCGCTCGGCGATCCAGCAGTTCTCCCGTTTGGGATCGAAATTCCTCACGAAGGCGGCGGCGATCTCGGCCACCAGCGCCTCGAAGGTCTCGTCCCAGCCGTATTCGGCCGCGTAGAGCACCGCCTGGCGGTGAACGATCCAACCCATGTCGCCGGGCCTCGGGGGGCGGAGGATGTACGGCACTCGGGGTTCCGGCGCGCCCCCGAGCAGGCGCTGGACTTGCCCCATGGCCTGCACCAGCCTCTCCCGCTCGTGCGGAGAGAGCCGGTCGAGCATGGCGGCGATCTGGTCGTGCGAGGCTTGATTCAGGGGCGCGAAGGCCTCGTGCCCCGCGTCCGTGAGGGCGAGCACCGCCTGCCGGGCGTCCTCCACGGACGCGGTGCGGGTCAGCAGGCCCCGCGCCTCGAACTTCTTGAGCAGACGGCTGAGATAACCGGCATCGAGGCCGAGATCCCGCACGAGATCGGAGGCGGTGAGCCCCTCCCGGTGAGCGAGCTCGTACAGGACTCGGACCTCGGTGAGCGAGAACTGGCTCCTGTAGAGCCCCTCCTCGAGGAGCCCGATCTGGCGGGTGTAGAACCGGCTGAACGCCCGGACGGCAGCGATCTGCTCCTCCTGGGCCGGGGTGCGGACATGATCCATGGCACCATCTCCTGTCGAGGGGATAATAGTCAACTTTTAAGTTGATTTAGTCAAGTGTCTCCGACAGCCGAAGCGAGGCGACCCTACCTTCCGGCCGCTCCTCGAGGTTTAGCTCATCGAGGGACCGATGATCCTGATCGGGCGTGTTCTGTGGCGGTTGCGTCCAGCGGCTGGCCAACGACCTCCGGCCGTCATTTGCCAGCGGAGAGGCCTGGGGGCTTATCGCCCGCCTTGAGATCCACACCTGGCGCGTCGCAAGAACCCTCTCATGAGTCGGACTCTCGGACGGACACGAGGGCAGCCGCCGGAGGACCGGCTGCTTGTCTTGGATCGGGTTTCGTGGAATGCCAGACCTGCTCCGGCGGGATCGCGTGTGATCCGCCGGCGGCGAACCTCCGCGACCGGCAAGGAACCCCGATGATCCGCTGGCTTCTGCTCATCCCCCTTGCGCTGCTCATCGCCATCGGCGCGAGCAGCTTCTTCCTGATGGTCGCAGCCATGATCGACCCGGTCATGGCGACGCTGACGGGAGACACCCTGTTCGTCGGGTTCTGGGCCTTCGTCGACGCGGTCTTCTCGGCGGAGGATCCGCAACCGATCGTGTCGGAGGCTTTTCTCGCCGTCGGCCGGCTCGTCTTCACCCTGCTGGTCTTCCCGCCCCTGCTGGTGGCGGTGCTCAGCGAGTTGCTCGGCATGCGCAGCGTCGTCTGGTACGCGGGCGCCGTGGGCGTGCTGACGGCCGCGGTGCCGTGGATCCTGCGCGGGGCGGCGCGGCTCGGCTCGCCCCTCGAACTCCACGTCAGCCTCGTGCTCGGCCTGACCGGCGCCGTGGCGGGACTGGTCTACTGGGCCATCGCCGGGCAGAGCGCGGGACGCTCCCCCGAATCCGAAGCACGTTGAGCCAAAAAAATGGAAGCCGCATGGTGGCCCATGCCGCTTCCGAAGTTCGGGAGGAACCCTCAGGGAGTTGCCAATCGATGGCATTGATACTTTGTATCATCCATCGCGGCGGCACAATTAGGTCAGGTGGCCGAGCGGCGGCCTAGGTCGTCCGGCTGAGGATGGAGTCCGATTTCCTTTACAAATCCTCACCGGGTCGAGGTCGTGAGGATCTTGAGCGCGAAGGCCGAGAACAGGCCCGCGAAGGTGTAGTCGATGCCGCGCATCACCCGGGGGTGGCCGCGCAGGAGCGCCAGCACCTTGTCGGCGCCCAGCACCATGATCGCCCCCATGGGGGCCGTGAGCGCCACGAAATAGAGCCCCAGGAACACGAGCTTGTCGGCCGCGTGCGGGTCCGCCGCGTTCACGAATTGCGGCAGGAAGGTCACGAAGAACAGCACCACCTTGGGGTTGGTCAGGTTGATGCCGACGCCGACCATGAAGGTCTTCCAGAACGAGACGTCCGCCTTCCGCTCCTCCTTCACGTGCAGGGCCGAGCCGTGGCGCACGGCGTCGAAGGCGAGCCACAGGAGATAGAGCGCGCCAACCACTTTGAGCACCGTGAAGGCCGTCACGGAGGCGGCGAGCAGGGCCGAAAGGCCGAGCGCCGCCAACAGGGTGTGGACGCAGCATCCCGCCATCGCGCCCAGCATCGAGGCCATGCCGGCCCGGCGCCCGCCCGCCATCGTCTTGGCCAGAAAGAGGCTCATATCCGGTCCGGGCGTGATGAACAGGACGAAGCAGGCCAGCGAATAGGTGAGCAGGGTGCTGGAATCGGGCAGGAAAGTCATGGGGACACCTTGAGGCGAAGCGGCCGGATCATGCCCCAGCCTTCTTCCGGGAGCCAGCCAAAACGACTTGTTGAACGGCGCGACCTGCGCCATGTGTGGGAAGCTTGAGGGCAGGAACCAGAGCGAGAGAGGCCACGATGTCGGGATTGCTGCCGGTGCGACTTCGAACCGCCATCGCCATGATGCTCCTGGCGCTGGGGCTCTCGGCCTGCGGCATCAACAACGTCCCGACCCTCGAGGAACAGGCGAAGTCGGCCTGGAGCGAGGTGCAGAACCAGTACCAGCGCCGCGCCGACCTGATCCCGAACCTGGTCGAGACGGTGAAGGGCTTCGCCCAGCAGGAGCGCGAGGTGCTGACCCAGGTGACGGAGGCGCGCGCCCGCGCCACCCAGGTCCAGGTCGACGCCTCGACTGTTACCGACCCGGAGAAATTCCGCCAGTTCCAGGAGGCGCAGAACCAGCTCTCAGGGGCGCTCGGCCGCCTGCTCGCGACGGTGGAGCGCTATCCCGAGCTGAAGTCCAACGCCAATTTCCTGGCGCTGCAGTCGCAGCTCGAGGGCACGGAGAACCGCATCGCGGTCGCCCGGCGCGACTACATCGAGGCGGTCCGCGCCTACAACACGGAGCTGCGCACGATTCCCGGCCGCTGGATCGCCGCCATCGTGTATCCGGACGCGAAGCCGATGGAGACCTTCTCGGCCACGCCCGGCTCCGACCGCCCGCCGCAGGTGCAGTTCTGACGTGACCGACCTGTGCCGCTGCCCCCCTGGCCTCTCCCATTGGCAGAGGTGGGCCGCACCGTTCGCCGCTCTCCTGCTCCTCCTCCTGCCCCTGGCGGCCCTCGCCCAATCCTTCCCGCCCCTCACCGGCCGCGTCGTCGATGCGGCGGGCCTGCTGAAGCCGGAGGAGAGGGCCGCCCTGGAGGCGAAGCTGAAGGCCCACGAGGACAGGACCACCGATCAGGTGGTCGTCGCCACCGTGCGGTCCCTTGACGGGCTCACGGTCGAGGAATACGGCAACCGTCTGTTCCGGCAATGGAAGCTCGGCCGGGCGGACAGGAACAACGGCGCCCTCCTGCTCGTCGCCCCGAACGAGCGCAAGGTGCGCATCGAGGTGGGCTACGGGCTGGAGGGCGCGCTGACCGACGCCCTGTCCAAGGTCATCATCACCACGGCGGTCGCGCCGCAGTTCCAGAAGGGCGATTTCGCCGGCGGCATCGACGCGGGCGTCGATGCGATGCTGTCGATCCTGACCGGCGACGCCGAGGAGTGGCACCGACGGGCCGAGGTGCGCGAGGACGAGACCAGCCCAATCGACCCGGTGGTGGCCTTCGTCATCATGCTGATCCTCTTCATCGTCGTCACGCGCCTGATGAGCGGCGGACCGCGCGGCGCGAGGCGGGTGCGGCGTAGCGGGCCCTGGATCGTCCCGACGAGCGGAAGATGGGGCGGAGGATGGTCGGGAGGTTCGCGAGGCGGCTTCTCCGGCGGCGGATTCTCGGGCGGCGGCGGCTCGTCCGGCGGCGGCGGGGCTTCGGGGAGCTGGTAGGAATGATCTCGGGCGAGGACCGTGCACGGCTGGAGAGCGCCATTCGGGACGTGGAGGACGAGACCGCGGGCGAGGTCGTGGTTGTCGTGGCCGGCCATGCGAGCGAGTACCGCTCGGTTCCGCTCCTCTGGGGGCTCCTGGCCTCCCTGGCGGTTCCCTGGCCGCTGATCTGGCTGACGGACCTCAGCTCCGCGCGCATCTTCCAGGCGCAGCTCGCCGCGGCTCTGATCCTGAGTCTCGTCCTGTCCTGGCCGAAGCTGCGCTTCGCCCTGGTGCCCCGCTCCATCAAACAGACTCGAGCGCGCGAAGCCGCGGCGCGGGAATTCCTGAGACGAGGGCTCACCCGCACCCGGGAGAAGACGGGCGTACTGATCTACGTCGCCCTGGCCGAGCACTACGCGGAGATCCTGGCGGACACAGGCATCGCCGACCGGGTCGAGCCTCATGTCTGGCAGGACATCGTCGGCGGGCTGACGGGCGAAATCAGGGCCGGGCGGCTCGCGGACGGGCTCGTGGGCGCCATCAGGCAGGCGGGCAGGATCCTGGCAATGCACGCCCCTCCCCGGTTCGACGATGCGGACGAGCTGCCGAACCGGGTGATCCTGCTCTAGAGGAGGTCTACCGGAGACTCGCGCTCTTGGCCGCGCCCAGAATGGCGCCGGGCTTCGCCTGCTCCGTCGTGGTCTGGAGGAGCACCACGTAGCCGTCGGCGCCGCCGCGGGCCGTATCGAGGGGAACCTCGAACCGGGCCGAGCCGCCGCGCCACTCGCCGACGCGCTTCATGCCGCGGACCACGTTGGCGTAGGTGACGGTCCGCCCCTGGTTCTCGCCGCGCTCGATGGGTACCGTATGGGTGCGCAGCACCGGCAGAACCCAGACGTCGGCGGGCCGCATCTCGGCGGTCGCGGTTTCCTTGACGGAGATCCTTACCATACCGTTCCGCTCCTCGACGTCCACGTCGAGGGGCAGGGTCGACTGCATCGCCGTGACCTCCTTGATCGACTGCTCGACCCGGTCGCGGTTCGAGCCGATGCAGGGCTTGGTCCCGTTGATGATCATCTGCGGCGTATAGACCTGCCGGTCGCTGCGGGCATGCGCATAGGCCTTCTGCCGCTCGGTGAACATCTTGTGCGCGAGAGTGTCTTTCCAGCCGAGATAGTCCCAGTAATGGACCGGAAAGGACAGGGCGACGATGTCCGGCTCGCGCGCGAGCTCGACCAGCACCGCATCGGCCGGCGGGCACGACGAGCAGCCCTGGCTTGTGAACAGTTCGACCACGGCGCGGGGCGGGTCCGCCAGGGC
Source organism: Microvirga sp. (assembly GCA_035645535.1). GTDB lineage: Bacteria > Pseudomonadota > Alphaproteobacteria > Rhizobiales > Beijerinckiaceae > Microvirga. The sequence goes on from DASQMJ010000016.1 coordinate 37,065, forward strand.
AGGTTGGACGAGGGCGGCGAGGAGGATGGCCGCCGATATCGTTTTCAGTCGTGACACCATGATGCCGCCATGGAACACGAATCGCCTCTCAAGGGGAACTCACTTTACCTTGAACGCCGGCCCCGACCCGCCACCGGCGGTGCATCCAGAGCCATTGCTCCGGGTGCTCCCGCACCCAGCCCTCCACGACCGACGTCATGGCCTGCATGGCTCCCTGAACGTTTATCTGCCCGTCCGGATCCCGCGGCAGGTCGAGGGGCGGGGTGAGCTGGAGCCGGAAGCGGTGGCCGGGCAGCCGGATCACCCGCACCCCGTGGACGGGGCACTCGAACCGGCGCGCGAACTTGGCCAGGATCGGGTTCACGAGGGCCGGACGCCCCATGAAGTCCACCACGACGCCGCGGGTGAAATGCTGGTCGATGAGCATGCCGAGATGGCCACCCTTCTCCAGCGCCCCCTGCATCGCGAAGGCCGCGCCCTGGCGGGCCGCCTCCAGCCCGCCCATGGTCTCGCTCCGGACCTCGTGCAGCACCCGGGCGACCGCCGGATCGTTGGGCGCGCGGAACACGGCCGTCGCGTCGAGCCCGAACCGGGCGGCGCAGATCGCCGGCAGCTCCCAGTTGCCGAGATGGGCCGAGAAGATGATGCCGGGCTTGCCGTCGTCGCGCAACGCCAGGAAGTGCTCGATCCCTTCGACCTCGGTGCGCCCAGGCGTGGGGCTGTCGGGATCGTAGTCGAACAGGCGGCCGAGATGGGGATACTCGCCCCCGACCCGGCCGAGATTGTCCCAGGCCGCCAGCGCCAGCGCCCTCACGTCCTTCTCGGGCATATCCGGATAGGCTGCCCGGATGTTGGCGAGAGCCGTCCTGTGGGCGGGCAGGAGAGGCCCGATCGCGCGGGTGAGCGCGGCGCCGACTGCCGCCGAGCGCTCCGGCCCGAGCGCCCGCGCCAGGGCGAAGACGCCACGCACGAGGCCGACCATGACGGTCTCGGTCAGGCGGGACGCGAGGCTGCGGGAGCGTTTGGAAGCGTGAACCACGAATTAATCCTGGCCTGAGAGAACCTTATGCGACGGGAGACGGGTGTTTTTCGCGACTTGTCCCCGCCGTCAAGACCCGCCTGCGCGGCAGCTTGTCGTCATGGTTCGAAAGTTCGCCCCCGGGATCCCCCTCATGATGCTCCGCCGGGTGCCGTGCCCGATGAAGGAAGAGAAGGAACGGAGCCATCGAGCTGCTTCTCAAGCCTTGCTCGCTGGGCAACCGCGATGGCCACGAGACACGCGGCCACCGGCCCCACCGGCGCCTTGACGAGGGGAAAAGCAAATATGAGCACTGAAGCTGTCGCGATCAGTATCACTTCGCCTAGTGTCGTGTTTCGGGAGATGCCGGCTCGGATGAGGAACGCGATCGGCACTGCAAGAATCGGGTAGTCATAGATGAAGGCGTATGGCGTTGCCACGAGGGCACCGAGGCCGAGAGACGCGCTCTTAACCTCAGGCGATGTTGGTCTGCGCCAAACCCAGGCGACAGCGACCAATGTCGCAGACGTCGTGATGATCTGTACGGCCCACGCTGACTCGGCGTCTCCACCCATCCAGAGTATCGCACCGTACGGGGACTGCATCTTGTAGAGTCCCATTCGCCCTTCCGTGAGGACGGCCTGCTTTGACAGGGCCATGGAAGCCAGGAAAGCGACCCAAGTGTCGGGCCCGAACATCATCAGGGTTACGGCCGACAGAAGTGCTGCCGTGATGGTTGCCGCACCTATGACCCGCCACTTTCCACCGGCCATGAGAACAAACGGAAATAGGATGCCGAACTGGGGCTTGCAGGTGAGAAGTCCAAGAAGGAAGCCCGCCAGCCATGGTCGCCGGTCGAGCAACCCGAGAGTCCCTGCGATGAGAGCACCCGTGATGAATCCGTTTTGTCCGACACTTGCCGTCCACAGCGTTGCCGGGAACGCACAGGCGCCGACCAGCACCCAGCGACTTGGCACCACGGTCCTTAGTGCAGCGGCATATGCCGCCAGCGTAACCACGACCCAGCCCAGGAACGCCGCCGGATAAGGAATGAAAGCCAAGGGAACGACGGCGAGAAGAAATATCGGAGGATTGAGCCATGGGAACTGGCCCTCGTGTCCCGGTCCAACCAGGTCAGCCTCAACGGCACGATGCGCGCTCCAGTCATAGACCTGTGCGGCAGGTCCGTCCTGCACTTGGCGGCTCGTGGACCAGAAACTGACGAAGTCGGTCGGAATGACCTCGCTTCGGGCATTCACGATCCAGCTTCCCGTGAGGGCTGCCGTTGCAAGAAGTGCGAGGTTGGTCAACGCGAAAGTCAGCAGCGCCGCATGTAACCAGAGTTTGACTCGCGGCGGAAGGCGTATCGGTGTCGATATAACGGTGCGCATGCCTTCACCCGTAGCAGTTCTTGACAGAATTGCCAGGGCGCGTGCGTCTGACGGAGCGCTGCGGGCCATGCAGGCGACGGCCTCAACGAAGCCGATGTGGAGCTTATCGTCCCATGACGGCCGGACCATCCGGAGTTCCCGCCTCTAGGGCAGAGCAAGGGGATGCCTCGACCTTGCCCGGGATCGGCAGACTGCATCGGTGCGGTCGCAGGCTCGCGAGCGCTCCGGCGGGGCTCCACCGGGGTCGGCTCCACGCCGGTCAGGCCGGCAGGCGGCGCCGCGACTGGCCTAGAACGAGATCACCACCTTGCCGAAGACCTTGCGGCCTTCGAGCCGCTCCAGGCCCTTCTGGAAGTCGTCGAGCGGGAAGACGGAATCGATCACCGGGCTCATGCCGGCCGCCATCTTGTCCAGTGACTGGGCGATGTTCTCGATCCGGCAGCCGAAGGAGCCAAAGATCCGATACTGCTGCTGGAAGAGCTGCATCAGGTTCATGGTGGTGGAGACGCCGGAGGTCGAGCCGCAGGTGACGAGGCGCCCGCCCCGCTTGAGGCAGAGGAGCGAGCCGTTCCAGGTGTCGGCCCCCACGTGCTCGAACACCACGTCGACGCCTTTCCGCTTGGTCAGGCGGCGCACCTCGCCCTCGAAGCGCTCGGTGCGGTAGTTGATCACGTGGTCGGCGCCCAGCGCCTTCGCCTTCTCACCCTTCTCGTCGTCACCGACCGTCGTGTAGACCGTGCAGCCGATGGCCTTGGCCATCTTGATCGCAGCCGTGCCGATGCCCGAGCCGCCCGCATGGACCAGGATCGATTCGCCGGGCTCCAGCTTCGCGTTGTCGAACAGCATGTGCTGCACGGTGCCGAAACCGATGGGCGCGCAGGCCGCCTCCTCGAAGGAGACGCCCTTCGGCACCGGGATCACGAGGCGCTCGGGCCGGTTGATGAACTCGCGGGCGAAGCCGTCGATGTGGAAGCCCATGATGCCGGCGACGTTCTCGCAGAGATTGTCGCGCCCTTCGCGGCAGGCCTTGCAGTGGCCGCAGGTCTCGGCCCCGTACATGGTCACTGGATCGCCGGCCTCGAACCGGGTCACGCCCTCGCCCACGGCCACGACCTCGCCCGAGGCCTCGACGCCCACGGCCTGGGGCATCTTGCGCTTGGCGAAGGCCATGCCGCGGAAGCCCCACACGTCGAGATAGTTGAGGGCGAGCGCCCGCACACGGATCTGCACCTCGCCCGCGGCCGGAGGCGGCGGGGGATCCATCTCGGTCAGGCGCAGGTCACGGTCGCCGAAGAGCTGAAGGGAGCGCATGCGATGATGTCCGTCTGAGGCCGCCATCCCGATTCCCGGTTTGGGTTCCGCGTCTCGAACGAGGACGCGGACGGCCGGGATAGGCCCGGCCATGACGGCGAGAAATTTCTTGTGGCGGCTTAAAGGGCAGCGAGGCGGATGACAAGCTTCGACCGCGCCGCGTACTCCACGTCTCCCGACGGAACAGTTGAGGAGCGCTACCGATGCACTCCGAGCATCGACGTCAGGCCGCCGTCGACCGGCAGGACCGCGCCGGTAATGTAGGCGGCGGGCTCGCTCATGAGGAAGGCCGCGAGGCCCGCGATCTCCTCAGGCCTCGCGAAGCGTCCGGCGGGGATCTGCTTTTCCATGGTCTCCCGGTAGGCCGCGTAGGGCGCCATCATGTCCGTGTCGATGAAGCCCGGGGCGATCACGTTGACGGTGACGCCGCGCTTGGCGGTCTCGACGGAAAGCGTGCGGCAATAGGAGATCAGCGCACCCTTGGAGGCCGCGTAGGCCGCGTTGCCGGGATTGCCCTGGAGGGCCGCCACGGAGCCGATCGCCACGATCCGCCCGGCCTTCGCCCGGATCATGCCGCGCATGAGCGCCTTGGCGATGCGGGTGAACGACCAGAAGTTCACCTGCATGGCGGCCTCGGCCTTGTCCTGCTGCATCATGGCGGCGAGCGCGTCGTAGGGCTGGCCGGCATTGTGCACGAGACCGAAGAAGCTCTCGCCCTCGATCGCCTCGCAGAAGGCCTCCAGCGCTGCCTTGTCGGCGAGGTCGATGGCGTGGGCTTTCACGGTGCGGCCGGGATAGGCGCGCATCAGCTCGTCGGCGAGCGCCATGGCGGCGTCCCCGGAGGACCGGTAGGTGAAGTCCACGTCGTGGCCGGCCGTCACCAGCGCCCGCACGATGGCGGCGCCGACGCCCTTGCCGCCGCCGGTGACGAGAATGCGGGTCATGATCGAGGCTCCGGTTATTTGGGCTCCGCCCCGAAGACCAGGCAGGTGTTCTGCCCGCCGAAGCCGAAGGAGTTGGACAGCACGTAGTTCACGCTCGCGTCCCGAGCCACGTTCGGCACCACGTCGAGCGGGATCGTCGGATCCGGCACCGCGTAGTTGATCGTCGGCGGGATGCGCCCATTGGCGATGGTGAGGAGCGACATGACCGCCTCGACCGCGCCGGCCGCCGTGAGCGTGTGGCCGATCATCGACTTGTTCGACGAGATCGGAAGGCTCGACATGCGCTCGCCGAACACGGCGGTGCAGCTCATGGCCTCCATCTTGTCGTTCTCGGGGGTCGAGGTGCCGTGGGCGTTGATGGTGTCGATGTCGTCGGGCTCCAGCCCCGCATCGGCCAGGGCCTCGCGGATCGCCGTGATGGCCGGCATCCCGTCCGGACTGGACCGGGTGCGGTGGAAGCCGTCGCCCTTCTCGCCGCAGCCGAGCACGTAGCCGAGGATCCTGGCTCCGCGCGCCTTCGCGGCCTCGGCGTCCTCCAGCACGAGGGCGGCCCCGCCCTCGCCCATCACGAAGCCGTCCCGGTTCTTGGAGAACGGCTTCGAGGCGCCCTCCGGGACCTCGTTCTGGGTCGAGAGCGCGGAGAGCAGCGAGAAGCGGATGAGGGATTCCGGGTTCACCGAGCCGTCGGTGCCGATGCAGAGCGCGGCCTGCGTCTCGCCGCGGCGGATCGCCTCCACGCCGAGCTGGATCGCGGTGGCGCCGGACGAGCAGGCGGTGGAGAGCGAGATCGGCGAACCTTTGGTGCCGAAGCGGTCGGCGACCCGGTCGGCCACGGTGCCGAAGATGAAAAGGTCGTGCCAGGGCTTGAACTGGCCCGTGGCGGCCGCCTTCAGCAAGTCCTTGTAGGTGACGTCGCCGCTCTCAGCCGACGCGTCGGCGAGGGCCTCGCGCTGCGGCCATTCCATCTCGACCGGCGGCACGGCGATGAACAGGGCGCCGGGGAAATCGTCCCGGGACAGGCCCGACTGGCCGATGGCCTCTTCCGCCGCGAGCATCGCCAGGCGCTCGGACAGCATCGGCGCGCAGAACGGCTCGACCTCGATGGAGTCGATGGTGCCTGCGATGGTGGTGCGCAGCCCCTCGGTGGGGAAGCGGCCGATGCGGCGGATGCCCGACTTGCCGGCGGTCAGCGCCGCCCAGGTGTCCTCCCGGCCCTGGCCGAGGGACGTGACCGTGCCCATGCCGGTGACGGCGACGAGCGGGCGGCCCTGTTTGTCGCGAAGCGCCATCTGTGCCTCCTCAAGCCTTGGTAATCCGCACGGCGCCTTCGCCGCGCCAGTGGCCGACCGATGTGACGAGGGCCTCGCCGGCCCGGCCCTGCCCGATTAGGGCGGCCGCGAGCGCGACCCCGATGGGGGCTTGCGCCTCCATCGTGTGTCCGACCACGTCGGCGGTGGCGTGGACGGCGGCCTGGGGCGCCAGCGCGGTCAGGGCGGCCTGCTCATCCCCGGTGATGCCCTTGATGCCGGTCGCGCCCGAGATCACCACGTCCGGCCTCGCGCCGAGCTTTTCCGCCTGCGCCCGGATCGCCCGGCCGACGCTGCCCGGCTCGCGCCGGCTGCGGTCGGATGCGACGCCCGCAATCGTCGCAAGGGGCTTGGCGCCGCGGGCGGCCGCGTGCTCGCGGGATTCCAGCACCAGGAAACAGGCGCCGCTGCCGAGGATCATGCCGCCGCCGTCGGGACCCCGCTCCCAGACCGGCCGGAAGGGCTGCTTCCACAGGAAGCCGCCCATCTCGTAGATCAGGAGCACGTCCGGCCGCTCTGCGTTGTAAGCGCCGCCTACCAGGAAGATGTCGTTCTGGCCCGAGGCGATGCGCGAATGGGCGATGCGGATCGCGTCCACGCCGCTCGATTCCTCGCCCATGAAGGTGCGCGACGCCCCCGTGACCCCGTGCACGATGGAGATGTTGCCGGCGAGCAGGTTGGAGAGCTGCGCCAGGAAAAGCGTGGGGCGCAGGTCGCCCATCAGGCGCTCGTTGAGGAAGACGCCGGGGTTTTCGGCCTGCCGCAGGCCGGTGAGGATCTGGCCGTCGACCGCGTAGTCGCGCTCGCCGCCCCCCGCCGCCACGATCAGGTGCATCCGGCCTTTCAGGGCCGCGTCGTCCTTGGCGCCGGCCGCATCGAGGGCCAAGCCGGCCGCATAGCAGCCGAGCTTCTGCCAGGCCTCCATCTGCCGCTGGTCGGACTTCTTGGCAATCTGCCTGTCCCAGTCGAGCGCCACCACCGGATGGACCGGATAGGGCGCGAAGGTGTCCTGGTCGACGCGCGGCTCGGCGCCGCCCGACAGGGCCGCCAGATGGGGCTCGACGCCCTCGCCTGCGCTCGACACGAGGCCGATGCCGGTCACCACCACGTCACGCATCGGCTTTCTCCGTCAGAAGGCCGATCCGGCGGCCCTGGGCGCGCATCAGCTCGTCCATCCGGTCGGGGAACGGCATGATCCTGAACCGCAGCTCCGCATCGCAGATCGACTTGCCCTCGGCGACGATCTTCGCCTTGGTGACCGCATAGCCCGAACCCTCGTGCTCCAGGCTCGCCGTGACGGTCAGGACAGTTCCGGGCCCGACGAAGCTGCGGAAGCGCGCCTTGTCGACCGCCATGAGGAAGGGCATGTGGGTGAAGTCCATCAGACCGAGCACGAGATAGCCCGAGGCCTGCGCCATGGTCTCGGTGAGCAGCACGCCGGGCACCAGCGGGTGGCCGGGGAAGTGCCCTTCGAAGACAGGGCTTTCCATGGGCACGGTGGACTGGGCCTCGATCCGCTTCGTCTCGCGGTCGAGGCTCGTCACCCGATCGATCATTTCGAAATATTCGAGGCGCATCCGGAACCTTCAGGCCATTCCAGTTCGTGTCCGGCCGGGCCAGGGAAGGGACGAAGATCCATGAGGCGGGGCCGCTCCGGTGGATCGCCTCTCCGAACCGGCCCCTCGGGGCCGGCCCGCCGGGAGATTTCTTGCGGTTTAAGCGTTGCTCTTGGCGGCGATCAGGGCGTCGATATGCGCCACGAGGTTCTTCAGCACGAAGTATTCCTCGGCCGGCGCCTTGCCCTCGTTGACTTCCTGGGTCCACTGCTCGAGGGGCAGCTTGATGCCGAAGGCCTTGTCGATCGCGAACGCGATGTCCAGGAAGGCGAGCGAGTCGATGCCGAGGTCGTCGATGGCATGGCTCTCGGGCGTGATCTGCTCGCGCGGAATGTCGGCGGTCTCGGAAATGATGCCGGCGACGGTCTCGAAGGTGGACGACATGGCGCCGCTCTCCTGCAGTGCTTGGTCTCGACGATGCGGCGCTGCCGGGCTCCGAAAGGCCCGATCCCCCGGCCGCTCTTGTCGTCAAGGAGGGGTTGTATCGAAACGCACCCCTTACACGACCGGTCGCGGGGCGGCAACAGATACGATTGTTCGCGGTGAACCTTCCCTAAAGTCGCCCTGGGAATGGATGCCCCTCACCGGCCCGGGAGCGGGCTGCGGCGGCGACGACCTCGCGCGAAACGTTGATTAATCGGGCCCCATCGGGGATAAGGGGGGCGAATCCGGGGCCTCGAGGCCCCGTTTGCTCTTTTCGACCTCGAAACCGGATCGACGTGATTAACAGGTTCCTCAAGCCTGAAGTCCGCTATGCGCGGCGCATGGCCCGCATCGCCCGCTGGGACAGGCCCGTCGAGAACGGGATCGGCCGGCTGCGCGCCTGGGCCCACATGCTCCTCGTCGACCACGGGGTCTTCCGTCTCATCTATCTCAACAAGCACCGGGTCTCCGAGCGGCTCTGGCGCTCGGCCCAGCCCGCCCCCCACCAGATCGCCCGCCTGAAGGCCGAAGGCGTGCGCACCATCGTCAACCTGCGCGGCGGCCGCGAGCACGGCTCCTGGCAGCTCCAGAAGGAGGCTTGCGAGCGGCTCGGCATCCACCTCACCGAATTCGTCGTCCGCTCCCGCGGCGCACCGGACCGGGACACCCTGCTCAGGGCGGCGGAGTTCTTCGAGAAGATCGAGTACCCGGCCGTCATGCACTGCAAATCCGGGGCGGACCGGGCGGGCTTCGTGGCGGCGCTCTACCTCATCGTCCACGAGGGGCGCAGCGTCGACGAGGCGCAGCGCCAGCTCTCCGTGCGCTACGGCCATTTCCGCTTCTCGAAGACCGGAATCCTCGACGCCTTCTTCGACCTCTACCGCCGCCAGGGCGAGGCCAAGGGCATGCCCTTCCTGACTTGGATCGAGACGACGTACGATCCCGAGGAACTAGAGCGCAGTTTCAGGCCCGGCTTCTGGTCGAACCTGCTGGTCGACCGGATCATGCGGCGGGAATGAGCATGAGCCGAAGACGTCGGAACGGGTCTTCCGTTCAGGTCATGCGGCTGGAGTAGCCGTCTCCCCGTCGTCCGACAGCTGCAGCCGGTGCAGGCGGGCGTAAGCCCCGCCCCGGGCGATCAGCGCCTCGTGCGGCCCCGTCTCGACGACCCGGCCTGCCTCCATGACGACGATCTTGTCCGCGTCGCGCACGGTCGAGAGCCGGTGGGCGATCACGAGCGTGGTTCGCCCGCGCATGAGGCGGCGGATCGCGTCCTGGACCAGGCGTTCGGATTCCGAATCGAGGGCGCTCGTCGCCTCGTCGAGCAGCAGGATCGGCGCATCCTTGAGGAACGCGCGGGCGAGGGAGATGCGCTGGCGCTCGCCGCCGGAGAGGCGCCCGCCGCCGGGTCCCACCACCGTATCGTAACCCTCAGGGAGCCGCATGACGAAGTCGTGCGCGGCGGCGGCCTTCGCGGCCTCCACGATCTCGGCCTCGGAGGCGCCTGGCCGGCCGAAGGCGATGTTGGCCCGGACCGTGTCGTCGAACAGGACCACCTCCTGGCTCACCATGGCGATGGCCGAGCGAAGGCTCCTCAGGGTCACGTCGCGCACGTCCTGCCCGTCGATCAGGACGGCGCCGCTTGTGGCGTCGTAGAGGCGCGGCACCAGGGAAAGCAGCGTCGATTTGCCCGAGCCGGAACGGCCGACCAGGGCCGTGGTGCGCCCGGCCTCGGCAACGAGATCGATGCCGTCGATGGCGGCGGCGCCGTCCTGGGCATAGGAGAAGCCGAGCCCTGCGAAGCGGATCTCGCCGCCCTTGATGTCGAGATCCTTCGCGCCGGGCCTATCCTTGATCTTCGGCGCCTCGTCCATGACCGCGAAGGTCCGCTGCAGGGCGGCGGCCGCCTCCTGCACGATGGCGTTGAGATTGCCGAGCGCCCGGATCGGCTGCGCGGCCAGGATCAGGGCGCTGACGAATCCCGTGAAGTCGCCCACCGTGCTGCCGCCCGACACGATGCGCTGGCCGATGAGCACCAGCACGGCCGCGACCGCGACGCCGCCGCCGGCCTCGAGCAGGGGGTCGAGGCGGCCGCGGGCGTTGGCGGCCTTCATCTTGAGCCGGCGGATCTCGTCGAAGGTGGCGGCCGCCTTGCCCTTGAGATAGCCTTCGAGGCTGTAGGTCTTGGCGATGCGGGTGCCGGCGAGGCTCTCGGTGATGAGGCTCGCCATCTGGCCGGTCTGCTCCTGGGTCGAGACAGCCACCCGGCGCAGCTTGCGGCCGATCTTCTCGATCGGCCAGGCGATGAACGGGACCGTGAGGCCGGCCACCAGGGTCAGGACCGGGTCGATCCAGAGCATGGCGGCCACGAGCGCCACGACCGTCGTGACCTCGCGCAGGAAAACGGTGGAGAGGCGGGTCAGCGCCTCCTTGATGAACAGGAAATCGGTGGTGAAGCGCTGGGTCAGGGCCGCCGGGCTCTCGCGCCCGATCTGGGCGATATCGGCGTCGATCATGTGACCGTAGAGGGCCGTCTGCAGGTCGGCCTCGATCTTGGTCACCACCCGGTTGGTCATGACCGTGAGGGCGAGCAGCGAGAAGCCTTTCACCGACGTAACCGCGATGACGAAGAGCGGGGCCAGCAGGATCGCCGTGGCGTCCTTAGCCGCGAAGGCGTCGAAGGCGGCCTTGATCAGGACCGGGTAGAGCCCGGTCGCACCGGACACCAGCACCACGAGCACGAGCACCACCGCCAGCGCCTTCGCGTGCGGGCGCATCCAATCCCGCCACAGGCGGCGGATCAGCGGCAGGGTGTCGCCTCTCAGGAGGCTCTTTCGGGCCATTCGTTCCGTGCTCCACGATCTGGCGTCCGGGTAGCATGGACGGGGTGAGGCGGCAAACCGCGCTTGCAATTCCGGTGCATCGGTGCTGACAGGTGCGGCGCTGGGACAGACAGGACGCCGCCATGGATCTCGACACGCGCCGTAAGGTCGAAGGCATCGCCTTCCTGATCGGGTTCGCCGCCTGCATCCCGCTCGCCAACTGGATGGTCGGGAACGTGGGCACCATCTGCGTGCCAGACGGTCCCTGCCTGATCCCGGTCGCTCCCGGCATCGCGGCGCCGAGCGCCGTGCTCGTGGTGGGCCTCGCCCTCGTGCTGCGGGACCTCGTGCAGCGGCGCCTCGGCAAGTGGTGGGCGCTCGCCGCCATCCTGGCCGGCGCCGTCCTGTCGGCCGCCGTGGCGCCGAGTGCGCTCATCGTCGCCTCCACGGCCGCGTTCCTGCTGTCGGAACTCGCGGACCTCGCGGTCTATACCCCGCTCCAGCGCCGGGGACTCGTTCTGGCCGTGGTGGCGAGCAGCCTCGTGGGGCTCGCCATCGACAGCGCGGTGTTCCTGCAGCTCGCCTTCGGCAATCTCGACTTCCTGCTGCCCCAGATCCTCGGCAAGGCCTGGATGGTTCTCTTGAGCATCCCAGTCATCGCTTGGCTGCGCCGCCGCGACGAGCGCATTCACATGCCGGTGCGGGCGTAGAGCACCCGCCTAGACCTCCAATGTAATTACGTTATAGTCCCTTCCGGGGGATGGAATGAAGGCTCTGCCGAAGGGATGGCGCATCCATCGCGGACGTGATCCGGAAGAAGAACTGCACAAGCTGAAACGGCGCTTCCAGGCAGTGTCGGGCCGCTTCCACCGGACACGCAGGTTGCGTTCCATCGTCCACAAGGCGCGGCTGCCGGTCCTGCTCCTAATCGGGTCCTTCGCGGTGATTGCAGCACTGACGACCCTGAGCCCTTGGCCCCTGGCAACTACCGTCAGGCATGTCGCGTCATTCCCGTCGTGCGGACTGGCCCGCGTCATCGGTTTGGCGCCAGCCTACAGGGGAGATCCGGGATATTGGACGCACCAGGATGAGGACGGCAACGGCCGATCCTGCGAGACCTGGAAATCGCGCTGACTCAGTCGTGCCGCGAGGCCCAGAACAGCAAAAAGCCGCCCGGAGGCGGCCTTTGCGATTTCCAACGAAGTCTTTGGAAAATGGAGCGGGCGAAGGGATTCGAACCCTCGACCCCAACCTTGGCAAGGTTGTGCTCTACCCCTGAGCTACACCCGCGCTCCGCGACGCCGGGGCGTCGTTGCGAGGCCTGTGATGTGCCCCAAAACGGGGCGGATTGCAAGAGGGTTTTGCCGGAAGCTCGCACGAACGTCTTGAGCCGCGACGGCGTCATCGCTTAGAAGCCAGGCACGACCGGAGTTTTCGACGCCTTGTCCCACCTTTCCCCGCAAGCCCTTCTGGATCACTTGGCCGCACTCGGCATCGAGGCCGATACGGTCGAGCACGAGCCGGTCTTCACGGTGGCCGAATCGCGGCCCGTGAAGGCGCGGATCCCGGGCGCCCATTCGAAGAACCTGTTCGTGAAGGACAAGAAGGGCCGCCTGTTCCTGATCACCGCCAAGGACGAGACGCCTATCGACCTGAAGCGCGCCCATGAGGCCATCGGGGCTTCGGGCCGCCTCTCGTTCGGGTCGGCCGAGCAGCTGCGCAGCGTCCTGGGCGTGGAGCCTGGATCCGTGACGCCCTTCGCCATCGTCAACGACAGGGCGAAGCAGGTCACCATGGTGCTCGACGCCAATCTCATGGAGCACGAGCGGGTGAACTTCCATCCGCTGGTCAACTCCATGACCACGGGCGTTTCCCGCGAGGATCTGCTAAAATTCATCCGCTCGACCGGGCACGAGCCCCTGATTCTCCACCTGCCCGAGCCGCCCGGGGAATTGCCGGAAGGCCCCTCCGCTCCCATGTGAGGGAGAAGTCTCATCACGCCTGCCTTCGAGGATCGCATGCTCTCCGACACCCCCTCCTCCGCGACGACGCCCGACGATCTCGTGAAGGACACGACCACCGCCTCCTTCCGCCAGGACGTGCTGGCCGAATCCATGAAGCAGCCGGTGCTGGTCGATTTCTGGGCCCCCTGGTGCGGCCCGTGCAAGCAGCTCACCCCGGTGCTGGAGAAGGCCGTGCGCGCCGCCGGCGGCCGGGTGAAGCTCGTCAAGATGAACATCGACGAGCATCCGCAGATCGCCGGCCAGCTCGGCGTGCAGTCGATCCCGGCGGTGTTCGCGTTCCAGCGCGGCCAGCCGGTGGACGGCTTCATGGGTGCCCTGCCCGAGAGCCAGATCAAGGGCTTCATCGAGCGCCTGGTCGGCCCGCTCGGCCCCAGCGCCGCCGAGGAGCTCCTGGCCGAGGCCGACCGCCTCGCGGCCCAGGGCGATGCCGGCGGAGCCGCCGAGCTCTATGCCGCCGTCCTGTCGCAGGATCCGGAGAACGTCGCCGCCCTCGCGGCGCTGGCCAAACTTCATGTGGAGCTGGGCGACCTGGAGAACGCCAAGCGGCTGCTCGACATGGCGCCCGTCGCCAAGGCCAACGACCCGGCCATCGTCGGTGCCCGCGCGGCCATCGAGCTCGCCGAGCAGGCCGGATCGCTGGGCGACATCGCCGACCTCCAGCGCAGGGTGGAGGCCGATCCGAAGGACCATCAGGCGCGCTTCGACCTGGCGATTGCCCTCAACGCGCGGAACCGCCGCGAAGAAGCCGTCAACCACCTCCTTGAAATCGTCCGCCGGGACCGCAATTGGAACGATGACGGCGCACGCAAGCAACTCGTCCAGTTCTTCGAGGCCTGGGGCCCGACGGACGAGATGACTCTCGCAGGACGGCGGAAGCTCTCCTCGATCCTGTTCGCTTGACGCCGCTCGTCCTTTGGGGAGATCGGCATGGGAATGAACGCGGTGTACCGAGGGCCAGGGGATTGTCCCACGGTCATACCGGTGTTTCCGCTTCCCGGGGCCCTTCTCCTCCCCCGCGGCCAGATGCCCCTCAACATCTTCGAGCCGCGCTACCTGGCGATGGTGGACGACGCCCTCAAGGGCGACCGAATCATCGGCATGGTCCAGCCCGATGCCGACGGCGGCGGCTCGCCCCTGGTGCCGAAGCTCTATCAGGTCGGCTGCGCGGGCCGAATCACGCAGCTCGCCGAGACCGGCGACGGGCGCTACCTGATCACCCTGGTGGGCATCGCGCGCTTCCACATCGAGGAGGAACTGCCCACCACGACACCCTACCGGCAGTGCCGGGTGAGCTTCGATCGCTTCGAGATCGATTTCACGGCCCGGGCCGGCGAGAACGAGGTCGACCGGGCCGGCGTCGTGAAAGCGCTGCGCGACTTCGTCAAGGCGGCCCATGTGCGGGTCGACTGGCAGGGAATCGAGGAGGCCCCGAACGAGGCGCTCGTCAACGCGCTCTCGATGATGAGCCCCTTCGGGGTGCGCGAGAAGCAGGCCCTGCTGGAGGCGCCGGATCTGAAGAAGCGCGCCGAGGTGCTGATCGCGCTCACCGAGATCGAGCTCGCCCGCAGCGGCTCGGGCTCGGATTCGACCATGCAGTAGGAATGCCACCCATGACCGACGACACGCCCCCGCCCGTGGAGGCGACGCGCATCGACCCCAAGCTCCTCGAGCTGCTGGTCTGTCCGCTCTCCAAGGAATCCCTCGACTACGACCCCGTCCGCCAGGAGCTGATCAGCCGCCGCGCCAAGCTGGCCTACCCGATCCGCGACGGCATCCCGATCATGCTGCCCGAGGAGGCGCGCCCGCTGGAGTGAGGCGGCGGCTCTCCCCTCCCTCTGACCGGGAGAGGGTTGGGGTGAGGGGATGCGCCCCTCTCCAGATGGACCTGCAACCCTCACCCTCGCATCGCTCGACCTCTGCCAACGGGAGAGGTGAGATGGCAGCCGCGTCGCGCCACCACCGACATTGAAGAGCTTCGGCTTCGCGACCCCAGCCCTCAATTCCACCCCACAGGGGGAGGGAAGAAGGTCGTGCTAGCCCCGCTCCCGCACCGCGATGGCCTCCGCCAGATCCAGCACCCGCCGCGCCATTTCGGCGTGCAGCCGCTCGACCATGCGGCCGTCGACCGCAACCGCGCCCTTGTCGGCGTTCTCCGGCCGCTCGAAGACCTCCATGACGGCGCGCGCCGTCTCGACCTCCGCGGCCGTCGGCGCGAAGACCTGATTGGCGACCGGGATCTGGTTCGGGTGAATGAGGGTCTTGCCGTCGAAGCCGCAGTCGCGGCCCTGCTCGCACTCCGACCGCAGGCCGGCCTCGTCCGCGAGGTCGTTGTAGACCCCGTCCAGCACGTCAATGCCGTAGGCGCGCGCCGCCGCCAGCACCTGCATGAGCCAGGGCAGCATCGCAGCCCGTCCGGGCAGGAGGCGGGCGCGGGTCTCCTTGGCGAGGTCGTTGGTGCCGAGCACGAAGCAGGCAAGCCGCGTGTCCACGTCGAGGGCGGAGCTGGCGATCTCCTCGGCCTTCAGCACCGAGAGCGGCGTCTCGATCATGGCCCAGACGCGGGTGCGCTCCGGCGCCCCGTGTCGGCGCAGGCGCAGGCCCACGGCCACGAGGTCTTCGGCCGAGGCGACCTTCGGCACCAGCACCGCATCCGGCGCGGCCCGGGCGGCGGCGGCGAGGTCCGCCTCGCCCCAGGGCGTGTCGAGGGGGTTGATGCGCAGCACCACCTCCCGGTCGCCGTAGCCGCCCGCCGCGACAGCCGCGCAGGCCAGCTCGCGCGCCGCCGCCTTCCGGTCCGGCGCGACCGCGTCCTCCAGGTCGACGATCACCACGTCGGCCGGCAGGCCCCTGGCCTTCTCGATGGCGCGGGCGTTGGAGCCGGGCATGTAGAGGGCACTGCGGCGGGGACGGATCGGGGTCATGCTTTCCTCATCGCTGTCGCGGCGATTTAATGGCCTCCCTCGAGTCTCAGCAAACGAAATCGGGAGGTGGACGCGATGTGGATCGCCGGCGTGGACGGATGCCGGGCGGGCTGGATGGCGGCGCTGATGCGCCTCGACGATCCGACCTCCGTCTCCTTCCGCGTTACCCCCACCCTCGCGGCGATCCTCGACGGCCCGGAGGCGCCCGGCATCGTGGCGGTCGACATGCCCATCGGCCTGCCCGACCGGACGGAGGGCTCGGGCCGCGCGCCCGAGCGGCTGGTGCGGCCGCTCCTCGGCGGGCGGCAGTCCTCGGTCTTCGCGATTCCCTCGCGCTCGGCGGTCTATGCGGAGGATTACGGCGCGGCCTGCGCGGCGGCGCTCGCCACTTCCGAGCCGCCCCGGGAGGTCTCCCGGCAGGGCTTCAACATCTTCCCTGGGATCCGCGAGATCGATTCCCTGCTCCGGGCGCGGCCCGGGCTGATTCCGCGGGTTTTCGAAGTCCATCCCGAGGTCGCGTTCTGGTCCCTCAACGGCGAGGGGGCGCTGCCCGAGCCGAAGAAGGTGAAGAACCGCCCCTATGGGCCCGGGCTCGCCCTGCGGCGCTCCCTGCTCGCCGGGGCCGGGCTTCCGCGCATCGCGACCGATGCCGCCCCGCCCCAGGGCGCGGACGCGGACGACCTGATCGATGCGCTTGCGGGGTTGACCGTGGCGCTCGATCTCGCAAGAGGTGGGGGCCGATCCTTCCCCGATCCGCCCGGCCGTGACGCTCACGGCCTGCCGGTCGCCATCTGGACCCTTCGCCACCGATGCTCATCACCCGCGCCGACATAGAAGCCGCCCATTCGCGCATCGCGCCCCACATCCGCCGCACGCCCGCCTGGACCCTGCCGTCCGCCTTCGGCCATGACGGGCCGGTGAGCCTGAAGCTGGAATTCCTGCAGCATGCCGGTTCGTTCAAGACGCGCGGCGCCTTCAACACCCTGCTGACCCAGCCGGTGACGGAGGCCGGGGTCGCGGCCGCGTCCGGCGGCAACCACGGGGCGGCGGTGGCCTATGCGGCGAGGCAGCTCGGGATCAAGGCCCGCATCTTCGTGCCGGAGATCTCGAGCCCGGCGAAGATCGCCGTCATCCGCTCGCACGGCGCCGAGGTGGTGATCGGCGGCGCGCGCTACGCGGACGCGCAGGAGGCCTGCGACCTCTACGTGGCCGAGAGCGGGGCGCTGAGGGTCCATCCCTTCTCGGCGGACACCACCATCGCCGGCCAGGGCACGGTCGGGCTCGAATGGGAGCAGGATGCCCCTTCCCTCGATACGGTGCTGGTCGCGGTCGGCGGCGGCGGGCTCATCAGCGGCATTGCGAGCTGGTGGAAGGACCGGGTGAAGGTGGTGGGCGTCGAGCCCGAGGGCTCGCGGGCTCTCCACGCCGCCCTGGAGGCCGGACGACCCATCGACGTGGACGTCGATTCGGTGGCGGCCGATTCGCTGGGCGCCCGCAACACGGGCGATCTGGTCTATGAGATCTGCCGCGAGGCGGTGGACCACGTGGCCCTGGTGGAGGACGCGGCCATCCGCGAGGCGCAAGGTCTGCTCTGGCGCGACTGGCGGATCGCCGCCGAGCCCGGCGGCGCCGCGGCTCTCGGGGCCCTCGTGTCCGGCGCCTACCGGCCCAGCGCCGGCGAGCGGGTCGGCGTGCTGCTCTGCGGCGCCAACGTGGACCTTGCGAGCCTGAAGGACGTCGCCGGATAACGGCCCCGGAAGACGGGGTCGCCACCCGCGCCAAGCCGGACTATATGTCCGTCCAACAGGCATTCCCAAAAGCATTCTTTCAGGAGACGCATCATGTTCCCCGAGAGGTTGACCAACGGCTACAGATCCTTCCTGGGCGACCGCTTCCCGCGCGAGAAGGACCGCTACGAGGCCCTGGCCGAGCGCGGACAATCCCCGGAGATCATGGTGATCGGCTGCTGCGACAGCCGCGTCTCGCCGGAGGTGATCTTCGACGCGAGCCCGGGCGAGCTCTTCGTGGTGCGCAACGTGGCGAACCTCGTCCCGCCCTTCGAGACCGGCGGCGAGTATCACGGCACCTCGGCGGCGCTGGAATTCGCCGTGCAGGCCCTGAAGGTGAAGCACATCGTGGTGCTGGGCCATGCCCGCTGCGGCGGCGTGCGGGCGTTTGCGGACGACACCGCCCCCCTGTCGCCCGGCGACTTCATCGGCCGCTGGATGACCCTGATCGCTCCCGCGGCGGAGCGCCTCGGCCCACGCCAGGGCAGCCTCGACGAGTACGTGGCGAAGCTGGAGCTCGCGGCCATCGAGAACAGCCTGCGCAACCTCATGACATTCCCTTGCGTAAGAGTCCTGGTGGAGCGCGGCAAGCTCCACCTCCACGGTGCTTTCTTCGGCGTGGCCACGGGCGTGCTGATGGTGCGCAACCCGGAGACGGGAGAGTTCGAGCCGGCCGTGACGGACATGCCGGAGCGGGTGTCGACGATAAGGTGCAGGTGACGGCAGCTCGGTAGGATCGAGCACGACTGCCGCAAACTGCAAGCCGGATTGTCCGGCATTCCGGCAAACTCGGCTTGCGGGGACGCATCGCTGGCGAGCGGCAACACGTCATCATTGCAGTTGATCGATATTATATAATGTTACAAGATGCTCCTGACCAAGCGTGAGGGGCATTGTTAAATGACACGATATGTTTCGACGGCTGAAACGAACACCGTCATTGTTGATACTGATCTCGATCCTGATGTCATTGTCACTGCGAGTGGCTCGATCACAAGCAACAATGGTTACGGAATCGATCTGTCCGGAGCTTCAGCCGCGTACGCTACGATCTTCGGATCGGTGTATGCGAACGACACCGGCATCAATTTTGCTCATGACTTCAGCAATATTGCCGTTGCATCTACCGGCACTGTCTATGGCGGCTTTGCGGGCGTGAACCTCGGCGGCAGCCAGAGCGTCCTCAGGAACGAGGGGCAGATCCTGGCTGCCAACTACGGCACCGTCAATTCTGGCGTCCTCCTCGGCGGAACCGACAATTACGTCTTCAACACAGGCTCGATCGCAGGCGTCTTCGGCATTCGAGCCGAATTCGAGGGATACAAGAACCAAATCGTCAACAGGGGCGTCATTTCCGGATCTCAGACCGCGATCTCCCTGAACCTGTTCAACGGCCTGACCGGTTCGGGCGTAAGCGCTTCGGCCGTCGATCCGTCGCGGTATGGGGTCTTCAATCACGGCGACGTCCTCGGCGGCTCCATCGGTATCGAGGGAACCGGGCCGGTTCGTGTGGTGAATACCGGCCTCATCGATGCGGCGGATCTCGGTGTCTCCCTGACGACCGGGGCAGACGAGCAGTCGATTCTGACCAATTCCGGCACCATCGTAGCCGCAGTCGCGTTCAAGGGCGGGGGCGGACGCGACACGGTCCTCAACACCGGGCGGATCGAGGGCAATCTTACGTTCGGTGATGGCGCGGACATCTATGACGGGCGCGGCGGACGCGTTCTGGGCACTGTTACGCTCGGAGACGGGAACGACACCGCCCATGGCGGCGATGCGGCCGACCTGTTCAACGGCGGCTTCGACGACGACAGCCTGTCTGGCAATGGCGGCGACGACGTTCTCGACGGCGGCGCGGGCAACGACTTCCTGGACGGCGGCGACGGTGCGGACATCCTCAGGGGAGGCCTTGGGGATGACGTTTATGTGGTCGCCAGCCTGGACGACGACGTCGAGGAAGCTGACGAGGTGGGCGGCGCTGACACGGTCAGGGCGTCGATCTCGTACGTGCTGGGAGCGAACGTCGAGAACCTCGTGCTGACCGGAGCAGCCCATCTCAGCGGCACCGGCAACGAGCTTGCCAACATCCTCACGGGCAACGACGGCGACAACGTTCTCGACGGCGGCCTGGGCCTTGATCGTCTACGCGGCGGCAAGGGCAATGACACTTACGTCGTCGACGATGAAGGCGATGTGGTCGTTGAGGCGGCAGACGAGGGAACCGATGTGGTTCATGCTTCCGTCAGCTACGCGCTCTCGCTGAATGTTGAACGCCTCGTTCTGACTGGTGCACGGGATATCAATGGCGTCGGCAATCAGCTCGCCAACGTCATCATCGGCAACGGCGGCGATAACCTGATCGACGGCGGCGCGGGCGCGGACTTGCTCCAGGGCGGCGACGGCGACGACACTTACCTTGTGGATCATGCGGGCGACGTGGTGAACGAGGCGGCCGGAGAGGGCGACGACACGGTCCAGTCCTCCGTCTCCTTCACGCTCGGCGCTCACCTGGAGGCCCTGATCCTTACCGGCGCCGGCCACATCCACGGCACCGGGAACGGTCTTGCCAATGCCCTCACCGGCAACGGCGGCAACAATGTCCTCGACGGCGGCGCGGGCGCCGACATGCTTGCGGGTGGAGACGGAAACGACACCTATGTGGTCGACGATTCCGGCGACGTGGTCACCGAAGACGAGGATGCCGGCATCGACACGGTTCAGGCCTCCGTCAGCTACACGCTCGGTGCGCATGTCGAGAATCTCATTCTGACCGGAAGCGCCGATCTTGCCGGAACAGGCAACGATCTCGCCAATACCCTCGCGGGCAATGCGGGTCACAACATGCTCCGTGGAGGCATGGGCAACGATATCCTCGATGGCGGAGCAGGCACAGACACCGCCATGTTTTCCGGCAACCGGGCCGATTATACGATCGTCCTGAACGACGATGGCAGCGTGACGGTCACCGACAACACCGCCGGACGGGATGGCGTCGACCTGCTGCGCAATATGGAAGCGCTCCGGTTCGGCGACGGGACCCTGCTGCTGACAAACAAGGCGCCGTCCGCGCCGGTCGTGCAGGGCGCCGTCGGTCCCGTGAACGAGAATGCGCCCGTCCATTCGGTAGTGGCGACCGTGCGGTCGACGGATGCGGAGAACGATACCCTCACCTATTCCCTGGCGACCAATCCCGGCAACAAGTTCGCCATCGACCCGACGACCGGCGTGATCACGCTGCTGGGCGCCGTGAACTACGAAGCGACGGCAGCTCAGGATCCGGATCTTCAGACGGAGAATGCCGGTACACCGCAGGAGCGGAGGTTCTACGATCTCGCGGTTCGCGCCGCCGAGACCGCCAGCGGCATCTCGTCGGGCCAGACCACGGTCAGGGTTTATATCACCGACGTGAACGAGGCGCCGACAGGCCTGAGCTTCACCGACGGCACGCGAGCGGCGACCATCAGCGAGGCTGCGACCGACGGCGCGGTGGTGGGCGACCTCATGGCGCTCGACCCGGAGGGCGACACGGATCTCATCTTCGCCTTCGACACCAGCGGCCGCGGCGGCTCGAGCGGCGCCGGCAATGCGGGCGGTCGGTTCAAGATCGAAGACGGCAAGCTGAAGGTCGCGGCGCTGACCAACATCACCAAGCCCGAGACCTACACCGTCACCATCAAGGTCACGGACAGGAACGGCGATGAGGGTTCGACCTCGACCTACCGGGACTTCCTGATCCGGGTGAATCCAGTGACGGAGGCACCAGTTCCGGTTCTGTCGATCACGGCCACCAATGCGGTGAGGAGCGAGGGCACCTCGGAAGACGGCTATACCGACTTCACGTTCACGGTCGCCCGCAGCGTCGTGGGCTCCGCGGTGGGCGCCACCTGGACGATCGCAACCGGCAACGGCATCGACGCCGACGATTTCGAGACCCTGGGCGGCACCGTGTCATTTGCCGACGACGGCGTGGCTACGGCGGTGATCACCGTACGCGTGCGCCAGGATACGGCGCGGGAGCTGAATGAAAACTTCACGATCGCACTCTCTCAGCCGACAGGCGGCGCTGTGATCAGCACCAACAACGGCAACGCCCAAGGCACCATCAACAACGACGACAACGCGGCCCCTGAAATCGGCGGCGTGACAGAGGCGGTCGTTGTGAACGTCGATGACAATGCCGTGGCAACGCCCTTCGGCAACGTAACGATCGCCGACGACAGCGCCACGGTCACCGTGAAGGTCACCATGGACAATGCCGGTGAGGGCGCCTTCGTGAATCTAAGCGGCGGCACCTACAATGCTCAGGAGGGCACCTACACCTTCCAGGGCACGGCAGCAGCAGCCCAGGTGGCCCTACGGGCCCTGCAGTTCGACCCGGCCGACCGGGAAACCGCAGCGGTGGGGGCTACCCAGGACACCACCTTCACCATCGAGGTAACGGATGTCGAAGGGCTCCCGGCCACGCCGAACTCGCACGTCACCGTGCGCTCGGCGACCGCAAACCGGGCACCGACGCTCACAGCCCAGGCGGTCACCAAGACGATTGCCCACAACGAAAACACCACCCTCGTGACCCCGTTCGATCAGGTGAGCATCGGCGAGGTCAAGGCCGGCGACGACGTGACGGTCGTGATCCGGATGGACCTCGCCGCCAAGGGGCAGTTCAGCAACCTGAGCGGAGGCGTCTACGACGAGACTGAGGGCACCTACACCATCACCGGAACCGCAGCGACGGTTCAGACCACGGTACGGGCGCTCCAGTTCAACCCGCGCGACCGCGATGGGGGGAATGGCACGGAGACGACCACCTTCACGATCTCCGTGCAGGATGAGAGCGGCGCCACGGTCACATCGAACGGCGCCATCAAGGTCGACTCAACCATTCCGGTCGCTCCGCCGCAGATCAATAATCCCCCGGCTCCGGTGCTGAGCGGCAACGCGGCGGTGGAGTATGCCGCGGCCGGCACCTTGGTGGGCACGCTCTCGGCCACCGATGCGGACGGCGACGCGCTCACCTACACCCTCCTCGGCAATGCCGACGGGCGCTTCACCCTCTCGGGCAACCAGATCCTGGTCGCGGACGGCTTCCGGCTCGACTTCGAGCAGCAGGCCTCCCACACCGTCAAGGTGCGCGTCAGCGACGGCACCCACACGGTCGACAAGGACTTCACGATCAGCGTCACCGACGTGAACCCGGAGATCACCGCCGGCACGGCCGCCAACGACGTGTTCAAGGGCGGTGCCCTCAACGACGTGCTCGCCGGCAACCTCGGCAACGACCGGCTGTTCGGCCAAGGCGGGGCCGACATCCTCAAGGGCGAGGCCGGCCACGACGTGCTCGGCGGCGGCGAGGGCAAGGACAAGCTCACCGGCGGCAAGGGCAAGCTGAGCCAGGATGCCTTCCTGTTCGACACCAAGCTCACCGACGCCAAGGGCAAGCCCAGCAAGTCCCTGGCCAACAAGAGCAAGGACCAGATCCTCGACTTCGGGCCGAAATACGACGCGATCTGGTTCGACGATGCGGCCTTCACCAACAAGGCCATCGCCAAGTACCTGAAGACCAAGGGCGCGAGCCTGGACAAGCCGGTCAAGATGAAGGC
>DASQMJ010000017.1:0-8473 GCA_035645535.1 Microvirga sp.
GACTTCGTGAACGCCTACAACTTCGCTCGAAGGCTCAAGACTCTGAAGGGCTCACGCCCTACGAGTTCATTTGCAAAACCTGGCTCAAGGAGCCCAAATGCTTCAAATTTGACCCGGTCCACCAAATGCCGGGACTGAACACCTAGTACGGGGCCCTGTCGTCGGCGGACGGCCGCATCCAGGTGGACTGGCATCTCGCCGGGCAGGGCGCCGACACGATGCTCACCATCGACTGGTGCGAGATGGACGGACCCCCGGTCGAGCGGAACGGAGGCCCGGCTTCGGCTCTCGCCTCCTGCGGCAGACGATCACCCGCGAGCTTGGCGGACGGCCCGACGTCCGGTTCGAGCGGAGCGGCGTGTGCTGCAAGATCCTTGTACCGGTCGGATTGACCACCCGGCAGGCTGCCTGAGCGTGGAAAACGTCAGTCCATCCGCCCGCTCGGCCACAAAAGGCTACGTGGGCCCTTCGGGAGTCCGGGAGCGTTCCTCCTCTCTTCGGCAGCGGCTGTTCCCGCGACCGCCGGAAAGCCGGTAAGCGCCGCTGCGCCGCTCGTGTGAAAAACGCGCTCCCTTTGGGAACACTGATCGCAGGGCATTGTTTTGTCTGCACATCGAGCCTTCCACGGTGCAGGAGGAACTGCCATGGGCAAGAAAGCTCGTTCCAAAGGCGCCCCGGCGCAGGGCGCCGGAAGCACCAGTGAGCCGCAGGCAATCGCAGCCGATCTGGCGCAGACCGCCAAGGACAAGACAGTCGGCATCGTCGAGCAGCAGAAGGCCGCAGCGGCCGAGCAGGTGGAAGACATCGCCCGCGTTCTCGACGGCGTCGCCGAGAGCGCTCCGGCGGGCGCACCCTACCTGCGCCACGCGGCCACGAGCATCCGCCGGGTCTCGACGTCCCTGCGCGACCGCAGCGTCGATGAGATCCTCCGGGATTTCGGGAGATTCGCCGGGCGCAGGCCGGCGGCCGTCATCGGCGTCACCCTGATCGGCGGGTTCGCGCTGGCCCGGTTCCTCAAGAGCTCCGCCGACCGGCACGCGTCCGGCCGGCAGCGCTTCGACGACGTCCAGACCCGGCAATCCGCCCGGTCCAATGCCGGTATGCCGGCTCCGTCGCCGGGCCGGACGGCCTCACCCGATGCGTCGCCTGTCGCTGGCGGGCTGAATGAAGGCGGGCTGAGCGAGGTGCCCTCGCCAGCCGCCGGCATGGGGTCGATGCCCGACACCGCCTCCGGGACCACCGGCAAGACCATCGGGACCTCCAGCGCCGGAGGGGCCGCCGAGGCACCGGACCAGGGCGCAGTCTGACCCACTGCAGGAGACGCCAAGATGGCCAACACTTCTGGAACCCCGGAACTTGAAGCGCGTGAGGCCGAGGCCGAGGAGGCGCGTGCCCGACTGGCCAGGACCTTCGACACGCTGACCAGCCCCGAGACGCAGCAGGCCGTGAAGGCGGAAATGGTTGGGCATCTGGAGGGCTACAAGGACGAGCTTCTCAGGATGGCCGAGAAGTACAAGGACGAACTCCTTCACCGCGCCGACGACTACAAGGGCGAGCTTCTGACCCGCGCCGAACAGTACAAGGGCGAAATCATGGAGCGCGCCGAGCAGTACAAGGGCGAGTTCCTGACCCGTGCGGATTGTTACAAGGACGAGTTCCTGGAGCGGGCCGATTCCTACAAGAACGAACTCATGGAGCGGGCGCGGGACTCGGGTCGGGAGGCCCTGCACAGCATCGCCGACGACCTAAAGCAGCGCGCGCTGAACAACCCGCTCGCCGTCGCCATGATCGGCGCCGGCGTGGGCTGGCGCCTCTACAAGCACCCGCCGATCACGACCCTTCTCGTGGGCACCGGAATGGTGCTGCTCATGCGCACGCCCGGCTCCTCCGCGCAGAGCGACCACCGGGCTTATCGGGATCCCTACGACGAGACGCAGCCGCGCGGTTATGTGCCCGGAGGCGTTGCCGGATACGGGTACCCGGTCGAGGAGGATGCCCCGGGCTCCAGCACGACAGAGCAGATGTTGGCCCAGGCGAGCCACATGGGCGAGACCGTCCGCGACGCTGCCGAAAGAGCGCGGTCGCGGGTCGCGGGTGCGGCCGGGGACGTTTCGGGTGGGATGAGCGGGCTTGCCCGGGCGGTCCGGCACAACCCGCTGCTGCTCGGCTTGATCAGCCTTGCCGCCGGCACGGCGGTTGCACGGTCCATCCGGGCGACCGAGACCGGAGACCGTCTGGTGCACGAGGGCACCGACATGCTCGGACAGGGCGCCCGAGGCATGGTCTCGCGGGTCAGCGGCGTCGCCTCGACCATGGGCGAGGTCGCGGACATGGTGCGGACACGGGTTCCCGAAGCCGCCTCCGGCGTCACGGATGCAGTGAGGCGGAGTGTGACGTCCGCCGGCGGGCAGGATACGTCGACGGCCCCAGAGGCCCGCGAGCGGTCGGCATCGGCCCGCCAAGCGGGGCGCGGCCACCGTCAGGGGAGGCGCGACCGGCAGAGGTCTGTGATCGCGCAGCGCGCGAGCCGTGAACTCGTCGGCATGGCCGAGCAGTATCCGCTCCTTCTCGGCACCCTCGGGCTCGTCATCGGTGCGGCCGTCGGGGCCGCGCTGCGTCCGACCGAGGTCGAAGACCGCTATGTCGGCCGCGCCAGCGACGCGGTGAAGCGGCGCGTGCAGGGCACGGTGGCGGATCATCTCAACCAAGTCGCGGGCGCGGCCGAACAGGTGATCTCCTCGGTGGAAGAGCGACGGGGCGGGCGCGCCGAGGGCGATCGGACCGGCGCGGTCGGGACCATGGGCACAGGTGGCCCTCGACCCGAAGGCGGCCGCCCCGGCTCCGGGTCCTCCGGCGACGTCGATGAGACGGACGTCGTGGTCGAACGGGCCCGGGATGCCGCGGAAGCCCAGGCGGCGGTGCTCGGGGGAATGCGATCTGAATGACACAGGCCGTCGGCATGACCCTGGGATGCATCTGATCAGGAAGGTTTTACCTATGCCGGGCCCGCCTCGAAGGTGATGGGCATGCTCGATGGAGGCCAGTCCTGATCGTCACTGGTCCACCGGCCTGACCGGAATTTCAGCATCGCGGATCTGTCGAGGAAGCCGTGTGGCGCACCGTGCGTCGCGCCGACCACGCGTACCTATGATCCTCAGGATCGCATCCATCGCTTCAAGCGATTCCCGCCCCCAAACGACGGTGGAGCAGACGGAAGGGCGGAGTGGAGCTACGGCTCCGCTCACCTCAAAAAGCCATAATGGCCTGGCTATTCAGTCGGTAGGGATGACTGAGCAGTCGTCTGACCCGTTGCGCTGTTGCGATCCCGCCCCTTCCTCCAAAGACCAAATCGCTGGTGCGCCTGCTCCGACAAGCCGAGCAAGGGTGAGGTCAGGGCAGGGACGGCTCATTCAGGACGTGGGTAGGGTCAGCACCTCAGAGCTGAAGCAGGAAACGTGATACCATCGACCCAGGAAGCACCGCCCGCGGACGAGCACAGCACTCTCCGTCTGCGCCAGGCAGAGGCTGCTCTTGCGGCCACGGAGGCGCGCCTGCGCCGTTCCCAGCAGCTTGGCGGAGCGCATCCCTACGAATGGAGCCTGACGACAAACAAGCTGATCGCCTATCCGGGGCTGGGGCAGCTCTATGGCCTCGAGGTCGATGAGCCGGTTACTTACGACACCGTGACCGCCCGCATCCATCCCGAGGATCGCCTGCGAGTCAGGACGGCCCATCTGGCTGCCGTCAAGAGCGGCGGACCCTACCAGCAGGAATACCGTGTCGTTCTCCCCACCGGCGCAGTCCGCTGGATCATGGCGCGCGGAGAGGCTCTTATGGGCGATGACGGCGAAACCGTCGCCTTGGCCGGGGTCGTGGTCGACATTACTCAGCGCAAGGAGACGGAGCTTGTCCTGAGGCAGCGCGAGGCTGAGTTCGCCGCCTCCGAGCGACGCTTCCGGGTTCTCGCCAATGCCATGCCGCAGATGGTATGGTTCACCCGGCCCGACGGCTACCACGACTACTACAATCAGCGCTGGTACGACTTCACCGGCATGCCGGAGGGCTCGACGGACGGCGAGGAGTGGAACGGCATGTTCCACCCGGACGACCGGGAGAGGGCCTGGAAGCTCTGGCGGCATTCGCTCGAATCCGGCGAGCCCTATGAAATCGAGTACCGCCTGCGCCACCGCTCGGGCGAGTACCGCTGGGTGCTGGGCCGGGCCTCACCCATACGCGACGAGCAGGGCGTGATCGAGCGCTGGTTCGGCACCTGCACGGACATTCACGATCTCAAGCAGGTCGAGCAGGCCCTGGCCGAGAGCGAGGAGTTCACCCGACGCCTCCTTTCGAGCTCGGATGACTGTATCAAGGTGCTCGACCTCGACGGCGCCCTTCGATTCATGAGCGAGGGTGGGCAGCGCGTGATGGAGGTCAGCGACTTCTGCCAGATCGAGGGCGCCGACTGGCTTGGCTTCTGGAACGGTCCGGCGGCGCAGGAGGCCCGTGCGGCCGTCGACACTGCTCGGGCAGGCGGCACCGGACGCTTCCAGGGCTTCTGCCCGACAGCGGCAGGAGCGCCCAAATGGTGGGACGTGCTGGTCACGGTCATCAAAGGGCCCGACGGCCGACCGGAGCGTCTGCTGTCGATCTCGCGCGACATCACCGAGATGAAGCAGGCCGAAGACTTGGCCGCCCAGACGGCCGAGCGCTACCGGCTGGCCTCCCGTGCCACCAACGACGCGATCTGGGACTGGGATCTGGCAACGGACCACATCCAATGGAACGAGGCGGTCCAGACGCTCTTCGGCTACGCGCCGGAGGACGTGGGCCCGTCCGGGAAATGGTGGAAGCGACAGATCCATCCTGACGACCGCGAACGAGTGGCGCAGGACATCCAAACCGCGATCGACGGCGAGGGCACGCACTGGTCGGCGGAATACCGCTTCCAGCGGGCGGACGGAACCTACGCGACGATCTTCGATCGCGGGCATGTGCTGCGGGATGAGACCGGACAGGCGATCCGCATGATCGGTGCCATGCTCGACATCAGCGACCGCAAGCAGGCGGAACAGCAACTTCGGCTCCTGCACCGTGAGCTTGGGCACCGGCTCAAGAACGTGCTCACCATGGTCCAGGCGATCGCGTCGCAGACCTTGCGCAGTTCCGCCTCCTTGGACGAGGCGCGGGAAACCCTGGCTGCTCGCCTGATCACCATGGGCAAGGCACAGGATGTCCTCATCGACGGGACCGCCGACGAGGCCGATGTCGCAACGGTCCTGGCCTCGGCCCTCGAGCCGCACGGCTGGCACCAGACAGGTCGCTTCCGCCTGCGTGGTCCCAGGCTTCGGCTCAACTCGGGCTCGGCACTGTCGCTCGCCCTGCTGGTGCATGAACTCGCCACCAACGCCATCAAGTATGGTGCACTCTCGGTCCCAGACGGCCATGTCGATCTGGTCTGGGCGATCACCGAGGACGAGAAACCCTGCCTCGCGCTGCGCTGGTCCGAGCACGGAGGACCGCCGGTCGTCGTGCCTGCCCGCAAGGGATTCGGCACGCGGCTGATCACGCGGGGGCTTGGGGGCGATGGGCGCAGCCAAGTCCAACTCGACTACGAGCCATCCGGGGTGGTGTGTACCCTGACGGCCCCGCTGGAGGACATGACGGGCAGCGACTGACGCCGGTGGTCCGTGTCGCCGCGGGAACGCACCTTGCACGGCTCCAGCGTCCGTTTCTATACCAAGCTCTCTCCCAACCCCTGTTACCATGCTAGACCCAGGAGCGGAACAGTTCCCGCTCACGCCGCTCGCGATCATTTCGGACCATCAATGCCCCAACAGCCGCGCCGCTGGCGCATGCTCATTCCTCTTGCGACCCTGCTGGGCGGGGCGATGGCATCGACGCTCGTTGCGGTGAGCCTGTGGACCGTCGTCGACGCACGCGACCGCCACAGTTTCGAGCGCAGGGTCGATCAGGCCCAGAATGCGATCCGGGACCGCCTCGATACGTACGTCACCCTGCTGCGGGCCGGCGTGGGCCTCTTCAACGCCAACCATCTCAACGTCGACAGGGAAGCGTTCCGGGCCTTCGCGGCCGGGCTCCGCCTGAACAAGGATTACCCGGGGATCCAAGGCATCGGGTACACCGCTCGCGTGAGACCGGATGAACGCGATGCCTTTGTCAAGGCGCAACGCGAGCAGGGCATGCCGGCATTCGGAATTTGGCCCGATCATCCTCGGCCGGAGGTCCATAGCATCATCTATCTTGAGCCGCAGGATCGCCGCAACGAGGCGGCCATCGGTTTCGACATGTTCTCGAAGCCGATCCGCAGGGCGGCCATGGAGCAGGCCCGGGACACCGGCCAACCGACAGCAAGCGGCAGGGTCGAGCTGGTGCAGGAGATCGATGAGGCCAAGCAGGCCGGGTTCCTGATCTATGTGCCGGTGTATCGCGGCGGCGCGACGCCCAATACGACCCCGGAGCGGCAGGACGCGCTCGCCGGGTTCGTCTACAGTCCCTTCCGGGCGGATGATCTCTTCACGGCGATTTTCCAGGGTGGGCGCAATCCAGGCTTGGAACTGCGGGTCTACGACGGCTCGCCGGCTCCCCAGAACCTTTTGCACCAGTCCGGTTCGCGGCAGCCGGACGGGCGAAGCGAACGGGCTGCCCGGTACACCGAGACCCGCACGCTGGACATCGCGGGCCGCCAGTGGACCGTCGCATACCTCAGCAGCCAGCAACTGGAACGGAACTCGACCCGGTCGTTGATCCCGCTCTTCTTCGCCGGCGGCTTCGTCGCGACGTTGCTGGTCTCCGGCGTGCTTCGGGCGCAGATCAAGGCGCGCTCCGCTGCCGACCGGAAGAGCCGGGAGGCTCAGCACGAGCTGGAGGAGCGGCGCCGGGCCGAAGAAGGGCTGCGGGAGAGCGAGGAGAGGCTGTTGCTGGCCCTGGAGGCCGGCAGGCTGGGCACCTGGGAGCTGGACATCGGCTCCGGCCGTCGCCTGCTGTCACCCCGGTCAGCGGAAATCTTCGGGGTTCCGGCCGACGAACTCCTCGACCGCGAGGCGTGGCAGGCCGTGATCCATCCGGGCGACCGGGAACGGATCGCCACCGCCTTCCAGGCTGTTTTGGAGGGCAGGGCCCCGTACCGGGCGGAGTTCCGGGTTCGGTCCAAGGGCGGTGGAGAGCGTTGGGTCAGCTCGCAGGCGGTCGTGCACCGGGATGCAGCCGGCGCCCCGCGGCGCGTGGTGGGCATCCACCAGGACATCACCGATCGCAAGCGCTGGGAGGAGCATCAAGGGCTTCTGATCAACGAACTGAATCACCGGGTGAAGAACACGCTTGCCACCGTCCAGTCCATTGCAGGCCAGACACTGCGAAATGCCTCATCCATGGAGCAGGTGCGCGAAGACCTCGAGGGGCGGCTGTTTGCCTTGTCCCGGGTCCACAATGTGCTGACGCGGGAGAGTTGGGAGGGGGCCAACCTCCGCGAGGTGGTCGAGCAGGCGGTAGAGCCATACCGTCGGCACGACGATGACCGCTTCCATGTAGCAGGCGAGGATGTCCGCCTTTCGCCCCGAATGGCACTGGCCGTCGCTCTCGCGTTGCAGGAGCTGGCGACGAATGCGGTCAAGTACGGCGCGCTGTCGAACGCCACGGGTGTGGTGCGAATTACGTGGGAGATTGCGGGTGCAGCGACCGGCCGGCGCCTCGTGCTGCGTTGGGAGGAGGCAGGCGGACCGGCCGTGAACCCACCGACCCGCCGCGGGTTCGGAAGCCGTCTGATCGAACGCAGTTTCGCCATGGAACTGGGGGGGCAGGCGAGGCTGGAGTTTCGACCCGAAGGGGTCCGATGCATGGTCGATGCGCCCATTGTGTGATCATGCGTGACCAAGGGGAGAGGCTACCCCTTCCAAACCTACAGCATCACTGGCTTATCGCGCCGCTCGTGCCAATCCCGCTACGCAGGAGGCCGGGACTGATGAAAGGGGCGGAGCGGTATTCCAAAGCGCCAAACGAATGGATCTGACGGCGGAGCAGCAATAAGCCATTCTCCGGCATTCGGTATCAAACGCCACCAGCCTCGATCCGGCACTATGAGTAGTCCACTGCACCATTCCGAGTGAGCAATGTTAAGGTGGCGACTTATTGCGCAACTATCTCCACGATTGGGGCGCCCGGTATGTTCCACCGGAACAAGACAAGGTGCCATAGACCGCTCGCCGCACGGGAGGGGTCGATCAAGCCATTGGCCCCTGCACCCTCCAAGCGCTCCCTTACACCCCAGGAGGCTGGCACTCCGCCGTTTGCAACCAGTTCCTGCCAAGGGGCGAGCGCATCGCTACGGCGGATACCAATCTGCTCACAAGCGCGATCGTCCCGGAGATCGAAGATGGCGGAAGCTTCGACTGCCATTGCGCAGACCGTCCTCCTCGTCCCCGCAGGCAGAGGATGGGCTCGCATTGCAGCGGCAACC
>DASQMJ010000018.1:0-33780 GCA_035645535.1 Microvirga sp.
TCACCGACGTCTACCAGGAGATCACCGCCGGCTCGGTGGCCAACGACGTGTTCAAGAGCGGCGCGGCTGCCGACCAGCTCTCGGGCAATGCCGGCAACGACCGGCTGTTCAGCGGAGCGGGCAACGACATCCTCAAGGGCGAGGCCGGGCACGACGTGCTCGGCGGCGGCGAGGGCAAGGACAAGCTCACCGGCGGCAAGGGCAAGCTGAGCCAGGATGCCTTCCTGTTCGACACCAAGCTCACCGACGCCAAGGGCAAGCCCAGCAAGTCTCTGGCCAACAAGAGCAAGGACCAGATCCTCGACTTCGGGGCGAAGTACGACAGCATCTGGTTCGACGACGCGGCCTTCACCAACAAGACCATCGCCAAGTACCTGAACGGCAAGGGAGCCTCGCTCGACAAGCCGGTCAAGATGAAGGCGGGCTTCTTCAAGAAGGGGGAGCGGGCGACCGACAAGGACGACTTCTTCATCTACAACGAGCGGACGAAGAAGCTGTACTTCGACGTGGACGGCTCCGGCTCGAAGGCGATGGTGGAGATCGCCAGCCTCAAGCTCCAGAAGGGCGAGGGCACGACCCTCACCCACAAGGACTTCTTCTTCGTGTGACGCTGGCCGCTTCCGGGACGAGAGCCAGCAAAGCTGGCTCTCGTCCGGCCTGCGGGTCGCCCCGCCATGCGGGAGCCTCATGGCTCCCGTGGAGCCGGGGCGGGTGACAGGGCTGCCCGGCGCGGCTAGAACGGAAAGGCGGCTTCGGCCGCCTTTTTCTTGGCACAGGATCACGAAGCGGCCCATGACCTCCCCAACCCTCGACACCCTCTGCACCTGGATCCGGACCGAGAGCCCCACCCATGACGTGGCGGGCGTGAACCTGATGATGGACCTCGTGGTCGAGCAGATGAAGGATGCGCCGGTCTCCGTCGAGCGGGTCAGGGGCGAGAGGGGACTGGGCGACGCCCTCATCCTGCGGGCCGGGCCGTGGAGCGACGAGCCGGGCATCCTGGTGATGTCCCATCTCGACACGGTCCACCCGGTCGGCACCATCGAGCGCGATCTGCCGCTGCGCATCGAGGGCGACAGGATCTACGGGCCGGGGGTCTACGACATGAAGGGCGGCGCCTTCTTCGCCCTGGAGGCCTTCAAGGAGGTCGCCCGCTCAGGGAGCGCGGCGCGTCCCATGGTGTTCCTCGTCACGCCCGATGAGGAGATCGGGTCGCCGATGACGCGGCCGATCATCGAGGATTTCGGCCGCCGCTCGGCCTATGCGCTCGTGACCGAGCCGGCCCGCGACGGCGGCAAGATCGTCACCTCCCGCAAGGGAGTCGGGCGCTTCGACGTGCACGTGGAGGGCCGTCCGGCCCATGCGGGCTCGCGCCACCAGGACGGGCGCAACGCCATCTACGAGGCGGCGCGGCAGATCCTGGCCATCGAGGCCATGACCGACTACGCCCGCGGCGTCACCACCACGGTCGGCATGATTTCCGGCGGCACGGCGGTGAACACCATCCCGCAGCACTGCCATTTCCCCGTGGACCTGCGGGTCGAGACCGTTGCCGACGGCGAGGCGCTCACCGCCGCGATCCTGGGGCTGAAGCCGCACAATCCAGACGTAACGATCACCGTCACCGGGGACATGAACCGGCCGCCCTACGAATGCACCGAGGGCACCCAGACGCTCTTCGACCATGCCAAGGTGCTGGCGTCCGAGATCGGCTTCGATCTCGTCTCGTCGCCCCGTGCCGGCGGCGGCTCGGACGGCAACTTCACGGCCGCCATCGGGGTGCCGACCCTCGACGGCCTCGGCATCGACGGCGACGGCGCGCACACGCTCCAGGAATACGGCCTGATCTCGTCCATCGCGCCCCGGCAGGAGCTGATGAAGCGCCTGCTGGAAACCCTGCGCTGACACGGCGGCTGGCCCGATGCCCAGGCTCGCGCAGCATTCCGGCGTCCCCATCATCGAGACGGAGCGCCTCGTCCTGCGCAGCCATAGGCTCGACGATTTCGAGGATTGCGCCGCCATGTGGGCCGATCCGGAGGTCACGCGCCACATCGGCGGGCGTCCCTCCACGCAGGCCGAAAGCTGGACAAGGCTCCTGCGCTATGTGGGGCACTGGTCGCTGCTCGGCTTCGGCTATTGGGCGGTCGAGGAGAGGGCGAGCGGCCGGTTCCTGGGCGAGCTCGGCTTCGCCGACTTCAGGCGGGACCTGAACACCGGTCTCGAGGACGTGCCCGAGATCGGCTGGGTGCTCGCGCCCCATGCGCAGGGCAGGGGCTATGCGACGGAAGGCGTGCGCGCGGCGCTTGCCTGGGGCGACGCGCATTTTGACGGGATGCGGACCTTCTGCATCGTAAGCCCCGAGAACCTCCCGTCGATCCGGGTCGCCGAGAAATGCGGGTACCGGGAATTCGCACGCACGACCTATAACGACCAGCCGACCGTCGTGTTCGTGCGTTAGGTCTATCGTTCCGGAGGCGTCCCCGCGACTGCCGCGCCTGCACGGCGAGTCGTGTTGCGCCTGCCGGTCAGTTCGGGCCCGGTTGGCGCCTATGGGCGTCGACGATCAGTTCGACGGCATTGCCGAGTTCATGCTCGTTGAATTCGAAGCAGCCGCAGCTGTCGATGACCGACTCGCAGGCATGAGAATAGATCTCCAGCCAAAATGGCGGTATTGGCGACCCGTCCATGGTCGGAAGCTCCGTCAGGCGCACCTCCAGGGCGCCGAACTGGCCAAGCGTGATGGTCCGCAGTCCGCTCGCCTGAGCCGGCGTGACGGCCAGACGAACGTATTCTCTGATAATCGTTTCCTCTATCCGATCACGGCAGGCAGCGGCCTGTGCTTCCGTGCAGAGGGGCATCGCACGCGGGTGCCGCATGGTCGTTCTCCGGGTCTAAGGTGCAATTTCTGGCCGAAGCGAGCTTCCAGCATGCGGAGCACGTTGTGCGGACGAAGCGACCAGCTTCAATTTAATAGCGCGTTATCAAATTGTGCGCAATTTAAATTTGCGCTATTTAATGGTTAACTATACGATAGTCTCATAACTGAAGCCGGAGTTTCGTATGACCCCAGACAATCCCGCCGAATCGAGTGATGGCGACGGCCTGCAGCTCGCAGGTCAGCTATGCTTCGCGACCTATGCGGCTGCGCATGCCTTCAACCGCTACTACAAGCCGCTTCTCGACCCGTTCGGGTTGACCTATCCGCAATACCTGGTGCTGCTGGTCCTGTGGGAGCGCGAGAACGTGACGGTCAAGGAGATCGGACAGCGGCTCCACCTCGACTCGGGTACGCTCACGCCTCTGCTGAAGCGCCTCGAAGCGGCGGGGCTTGTGCGCCGCACCCGCGATGCTCAGGACGAGAGGCAGGTCCGCATCGACCTCACGCAGAAGGGGCGTGGCCTGAAAGCACCTGTGGCGGCGGTGTGGCGCGACGTGGTCTGCGCCACTGGCCTTACCATGGATGAGCTCGACACCCTTAAAGAACAGCTCAACACCTTGCGGGAGAGCCTGACCACAGCGGCGGCCAATCACGGGGAGCGCGACTAGAGGAGTCCGTCAGCTGCCGCCCTTGTCGGTGCGATGATCGGTCCACGGAGCGCATCGTCCGATGGGAAACGGGCCGATTTCCTGCAGGTTGGTCTAGAGGGGTGCCGCTCGCAGCAGGGCAACGACGCCGTCGATGATGAACTGCACCGCAAGTCCCGCCAGGATGACACCGAGCAGACGGCTCAGCACCACATTGCCGGTGACGCCGAGGAGCCGCGAAACCCGGTCCGCTGCCAGGAAGACCGCGAAGCAGGTGGCCACGCCCAAGGCCACTAGGGCGATGAGGAAGCCGAGGTAGATCACGTTGCCGTCGGCCCGTCCGGCAAGGAGGATCACCGCCGTGATCGCGCCGGGCCCGGCCATCAGCGGGATGGCGAGCGGGAAGGCGGCGACATTGCGGATGTGATCCTCGGTGATCGCTACGTCAGCCGTGTGCTGCTTGCGCTCGTTGCGGCGCTCGAACACCATCTCGAAGGCGATCCAGAACAGCAGCAGGCCGCCCGAGATGCGAAAGGCCGGGATCCCGACCCCGAGGAGGCGCAGCAGCGCCTCGCCGCCGAGGCCGAAGAAGGCGAGAATCCCGAATGCAATGAAGGCCGCCCGAATGGCGACGCGACGACGCTCGTCCGCGTTCATGCCGCGCGTAAGCGACACGAAGATCGGCGCGAGCGCCGGCGGATCGAGGGTGACCAGCAGGGTGACGAGGGCGGCGGAGATATAGTCGAAGAGCATCGGCTGGACCTTGTGGCTAGCTTTGCGTTATGGCGTCCCGGGTGTGGTTTGGCGAGGTCTGCTGCAACGATGTTCACGGTTTTGGATCGCATCAGCTGGCCCGGGTCGGCCGAAAGGCCCAACGAGGACGCCTGCGGGGCGTCCGGCGACTGGGCCTGGGTGATCGACACATCGATCTTTCCCGGCACCGAGCCGATCATGGGCGAGGCCAGCGACGCAGCCTGGCTCGCAGGCTTCGCAAACCGCCGCCTATCGGACCTCGCACCGGGTGCCGGGGACGGACCGTCCCTGATCCGCCACGTGATGGAGGAGGCACGGACCGCATTCATGGCGAAGGCGCCGGAGGAGCGGCACGATTTCCTCACCTGGCCGGTCGGCGCCATGACCCTGGTGCGCCGGCAGGGCACGAGCCTCGACGTGTGGTCCTTCGCCGACACCACCGCCTTCGTGCGGCGGCCGGACGGCACGGTCCGGACCGTGGGCGAGGCGCCGGACCTGCGCCAGTTCGAGGCCGCCAAGGCCGCCGAGCTGCTCCAGGCGAGCGGGGCGACGCCGAAGACCATTACCGGCACGCGGGTCTTCCAGGAATGGCTCGCCGGGCGTCGCGAGCGCCAGAAGCAGGGCAGAGGGCTCGCAGTCCTAGGCCTCGATCCACTCGCCGCCGACAGGCTGCGTCACGAGCGCGTGCCCTGTCCGGACGGGACCGCCATCCTCCTCACCAGCGACGGCTTCTCGGCCCTTGTCGATCTCTACGGCGCCATGGACGCAAAGGCGCTGGTGGAGGCTGCGCTCGCAGACGGACTCGAGCCGCTGGCGCGGGAGGCGCGCCGGATCGAGACCGAGGTCGATCCAGCCGGCACGCTCTATCCCCGCTTCAAGGAAAGCGACGACACGACGGCGCTCCTGTT
Source organism: Microvirga sp. (assembly GCA_035645535.1). Taxonomy (GTDB): domain Bacteria; phylum Pseudomonadota; class Alphaproteobacteria; order Rhizobiales; family Beijerinckiaceae; genus Microvirga. The sequence continues at coordinate 5,187 of DASQMJ010000018.1, forward strand.
GAGGGTTTTGGCAAACCCATCCGCTTGAGTGCAAAGCTGAGGAGCAAGTCGATCTTCAATTGCAAACGAGATATGCATTGATATATCAAATCATAGAATGATAATTCTCAAGGCTGGGTTTGGCTATGCTCTCTCGACTACCCCCCGGATTTCTATTGTGTCTAGCCAGCGTTGCCACCGCTTTCGCTCAAACCTCACCGCAGGACAGCCGACGGGAGCCGGTTCTGACCGTGCTTGGAAGAGGGAGCTTTGAGACCAAGCCCGATTTGGCCCGCTTTAGTGCCCGCGTTTCGACCGATGCACGTTCGCTTGAGAGTGCCGCCAAACAACATGAAGAGCGGGCGACACGCGCGATGAAACTCTTGCAGGAGCTCAAAGCGAGCGGTCTAGAAACCGAAAAAAGCAACTTCACGATCAATGAGCGACGCGGCCCACGGCCACTCAGTCAAACAGAAATCGCACAAGGCAAAAGGCCGGAATCCGTCATCGAGGGCTACGTGGCAACTACAAGCTTCTCATTGAAGGTAGACTCCCTTGAGAAGCTAAATCAGCTTGCCACAAAGCTCGCGGAGACAGGCCTCTTCGAAATCCAAAAAGTGAATTTCGGTGTCACCGACGAACGTGCTGCTTTGAATCAGGCACGGCGCGCTGCAATGCTGGACGCACTTGAGCAGGCCCATGCCTACACGGAGCCGGTCGATCTCGAGCTTGAGCAAATTGTTGCGATTACGGATGGGGAAGCCACCCCGCCTAACGGTGAAGCGGATATGCCATACCGCCGTGCAGATGCGCGATATACGGTGCAGATCATTCCTCCTGCCGCACTGGAGTTCAACGCCTCGGTCAATGTGACCTGGCGCATCGCTCCGAAGCGGCCATAACAGAGGGCCGGTCTACCCCAGCGGCGCGCTCACCGTGCAGACCACGCCTGCCGGATCGTAGGCGATGCCGACCTCGCCGCCGAGATCCTGGGCGAGGCTGCGCTCGATGAGGCGCGTGCCGAAGCCGCGGCGCGTGGGCGCCTGGACAGCAGGTCCTCCGCTTTCCTCCCAACGCAGATGGAGGCGTGGAGAATCCTCTGTGCGCTCCACCTGCCAGACGATTCGGATCTCGCCTGTGGCGTTGGACAGCGCGCCATACTTCACGGCGTTCGTCGCCAGTTCCTGGAGCATCATGGCGAGCGACAGGGCGGTGCGCGGCGGCAGACGAACCTTCGGTCCGGCCAGGTGGAGCCGGTCCTCGCCGCGACTGGAATAGGGAGCCACCGCCTGCGCGGCGATCTCGTAGAGATCCGCTCCCTCCCAGTTCTCCCGCGTCAGCACATCATGCGCCCGGGAAAGGGCGAGCAAGCGGCCCTCGATAGCATCCTTGGCCTCCGCAGCCGTCTCGGTGTTGCGCAGGGTCTGGCTCATGATGGACTGGACGGTTGCGAGGGTGTTCTTCACGCGGTGGTTCAGTTCGTTGATCAGCAGATCGCGGCGCTCCTCCGCCACCTTCGCCTCGGTGACGTCGACGTTGCAGCCCGTGTAGCCGAGGAAATGGCCCGTATCGTCGAGGCGCGGCACCCCCTCGCAGCGCAGCCAGCGTACAGCGCCGTGCCGGTCCCGAACGCGCACCTCGCGCCGGAAGGGAGCCCGGGCGTCGAATGCCTCCAGGAATGCGCTCTCGAAGCCTTGCAGGTCGTCCGGGTGGACGATGTCGCGCCAGCCGTCGCCGAGCATCTCTGTCGCAGGGCGGCCGAACACATGATCGTAGTGCATGTTGGCGAAGACGATCCGGCCCTCCGCGTCCGTCATCCAGATCAGCGCGGGCGCCGAGTCTGCCATGTGGCGGAAGCGCGCCTCGCTCTCCCGCAGGGCGGCCGCTGCCTTGTTCTCCTCGGTCACGTCCCACTGGGCGCCGAGGGACCGGACGAAGCGACCCTCGGGGTCGCGCAGGAGGCGGGTTCGTGCCGCAATCCAGCGGGTCTCGCCGGTATCGGCCCGAATGATGCGGAAGTCATAGTCGAGCTGGTCGCGCGAGGGATCGGCGACCGCCGCGCGCGTTTCCGCCTCGACCCATGGCCGGTCTTCGGGATGCACGAGGGCGAGCCAGTCCGCGTAGCCGAAGGCTCCCGACCGGTCCTCCGGCAGGCCGTAGAGCTCGAGATACTGCCGCGACGCCGTCGCCTTGCCGGTGATGCGGTTGAAATCGAAGCTGCCGATCCTGGCCGCATCCTGCACCTGGCTCAGCCGCGCCTCGCTTTCGCGCAGGGCCGTCTCGGCCACTCTGCGATCCGTGACGTCGAGGACGAACTCAACCACCTCGTCGCCGACCCTGCGGGCCGCGAAAAGCCCCCACCAGCGCGATCCGTCCTTGCGGAAATACTGCTTCTCGTACGGGGTGGTTTCGCCCCTTGTGGTCACCTCGTGGACGGCCCGCAGGGACGGCTCGTAGAATTCCTCGGGCGTGAGCTCCTGCCAAGTCTTGCCGAGCACCTCCTCGCGGCTGAAGCCGGTCATGCGGAGGAAGGCGTCGTTCACCTCGGTCAACCCGAAGCCGTCGCCCCAGAACATCACGCCGACCGTGCTGATGGCGAGGGCGCTCCGGAGCCGCTGCTCGCTCCGGCGCAGCGCCTCCTCAGCCAGCTTACGGGCGGTAATATCGTTGAAAAGCACCGCGACCTGGTGCCGATGCGGCTCGCCGACCCGAAAGGCGTTCACGTCGAACCATCGGCCCAGGGGTTTCGCGTGGTCGACGAAGCGGGTCGGCTCGCCGGTGAGCGCGACCCTGCCGTAGATCTGGAGCCAGAACGGCTCTATGTCGGGGACGAGCTCGCGGAAGGTCTTGCCCAGCACATCCTTCATCCCGGTCTGCCGTTCGAAGGCAGGGTTGATCTCCACGTATCGGTAGTCGACGGGACACCCGTCTTCGCCGAAGATGAGCTGCAGGACGCAAAAGCCCTCGTCCATGGACTCGAAGAGCCTCCGGTAGCGGTCCTCGCTTTGGCGCAGTGCCATCGCCTTGCTCTCGGACGCTGCTTTCTCTGCGAGGACCTTCTCGGTGGTTTCGGTCGCCGCGCAGTAGAAGCCGGCGATTGCACCGGTCTCGTCACGCAGCGGCGTCCATGAGAACGTGAACCAGCTCGTCGGGAGCCCAAGCCTGCCGGCAAGGGCGACCGGTTGGTCGATGAAGTGCTGCGCCTTGCCTGCCATGGTGGCGGCAACGACAGGACGGTACTCGTCCCATATCTCGGCGAAGAGGGTAGAGTAGGGCCGGCCTAGGCCGTCCGGATGCTTGGTCCCGAGGATTGGGATGTAGGCGTCGTTGTAGAAGGAGGTCTGAAGAGAACCCCAGGCTACGTAAGTGGGCTGGCGCGCATTCAGCATGAGGTCGATCACGGTGCGCAGGCTCTGCGGCCACGTCTCGATGGGGCCGAGCGGAGTTGCGGCCCAGTCGTGGTTACGGATGCGTTCAGCCATTTCCCCGGCGCCGCTCGGCCATGACACTGACTGGGTAGTGACAAGGGTGCTGGTCGGGCTGTCGTTCATCGGCGGCTCGGAATCCGGACCATGGGCCCTTCGGTGTGTTTCTGGAGGAATCGTAGGCAAACAGCTCTGTTCCCGCCAGTGCTGCCTGAGTTTCTAGGGCGTTTCTCGGGTGCGGCGAGGGCGGCCTCACGCAGCGGGGGCCTCGGGCTCTGCTATCACCGGCGCGATGACCGCCTTGCCGCCTGCATAGCGCACCAGGGCGTCGATGCGCTTCTCGATAGAAGGGTGAGTGGCGAAGAGGTCGGAGAATCCCGATCTCGGATTGTCGAGGCACAGCTCCATCACGGCGGAGGGCACGCCCGCGATCTCACCCCTGCCGTCGATCTTCCTGAGCGCCGAGATCATCGCGTCCGGGTTCTTGGTCAGCTCGACCGCGCCCGCGTCCGCCAGGTATTCGCGGCGGCGGGACAGGGCGAAGCGGATCGCGACCGAGAGCTGCCAGGCGATCACGATGAACAGGAGCGCTACCAGGACGGCCGCGAGACGTCCGCCGCCTCCGCCCTTGCCCGAGGAGCCGCGGGAGGACGACGGGCGCCATAGGCCGGGGCTCTCCCGCAGGGACCGGTAAACCAGCTCGCCGATGAACGACACGATGCCGACGACGAGCACGGCGATCATCATCGTTCGCACGTCCCCATTGCGAATATGGGTGAGCTCGTGGGCCAGCACCGCCTCCAGCTCCCGGTCGTCGAGGGTGTCGAGGAGGCCGCGGGTGAGCGTGATCGTGTACTGGTCCGGGCGGGTGCCGGACGCGAAGGCATTGGGTGCCTCCGTCTCCAGGATCCGCAGCCTGGGCATGGCCATGCCCCGGGAGATGCACAGGTTCTGCAGCAGGCCGTAGGGGCCGGAGGCCTCGGCGCGCGTCACCGCCGCGGAGCCGGTCGTGAAGTTGAGGATGAAGGTGTTGAGGCGAAAGCCGGCCCAGACCCAGAGGGCAACCCCGGCCGTGACGGCGGGGGCCAGCCAGAGGCAGTCCCGCAGCGCAGCCTGCACGATGGCCCCGAGGGCTCCCGAACCGTCGTCGAGCCACGCCCTCCGCAGGATCGCGAGGGCGAAGGCGAGGAGATGGAACAGGAGGAAAAGCCCGGCGATCAGCAGGGCGGAGCGCCGGCGGTTGGCCTGAATGTGGGTATAGAGGCCGAAGGCGGGGAGCACGGCGTCAGAACGCCACCTTCGGGGGCGTTTCGAGAGCCAGGCGCTGGGTCGCCCCGACGTCGAAGAAGACCTGGGGACGGAAGCCCATGAGGCCGGCGAAGAGCACCGCCGGGAAGTGCTGGATGGCGGCGTTGTACTCGGCAACCCCGTTGTTGAAGAAGCGCCGGGCGGCGGCGAGCTTGTCCTCGATGTCGGCCAGATCCGTCTGCAGCTGCTGGAAGTTGGCGCTCGCCTTCAGGTCCGGATAGGCCTCCCCGAGGGCGACCAGCCGCCCCAGCGCCCCCGACAGGGCGTTCTCGGCGGCGGACTGCTCGGCGGGACCCTGCGCCTTCAGGGCGGCGTTGCGGGTCTGGACCACCGCCTCCAGGGTGCCGCGCTCGTGGGCCACATAGCCCTTTACGGTCTCGATCAGGTTCGGGATCAGGTCGTGACGTTGTTTCAGCTGCACGTCGATGTCGGCAAAGGCCTGGTTGACCCGTGTCCGAAGGGTCACGAGACCGTTGTAGACGGAGATCCCATAAAGGACGACAAGGCCCAAGACGCCCCAGATCACCCATTCCATTGTCGTGCCCCCTTATTTCGTTGCGTCACAGATGCCATGACTGGAGCCCGGCAGCAAGGTGAGGGGATTTTCTTCCTCTCCCAGGGGCAGGGCCTGCCGGTGCGGCCATTTGGTTGCGAAAAGAGCGCTCCTGCCTTTGGAAAACCCCTGAAATCCCTTGAAAATCGGCCCATAATCGCCCATCTAACGAGTTGATTTCACTTGGATTCGCGTGGGCTGCCAGACGGCTGACGGAGCGGCGTAAAAGCCGCCTCTCGCGAAGGGGCAGACGATTTAAGAAAGACCTACCTTGACCGATCCGAACGATATCCGCTCCGGCGGCCCTGCAGGGGATCAGCCGGCCAGCGACGTTAAGCTGATTTCCATCGTCGACGAGATGAAGCGCTCCTATCTCGATTACGCCATGAGCGTGATCGTGAGCCGCGCCCTCCCGGACGCCCGCGACGGGCTCAAGCCCGTCCATCGGCGCATCCTCTACTCGATGCACGAGAACGGCTACACGCCGGACAAGAAATACGTGAAGTCGGCCCGCATCGTCGGCGACGTGATGGGTCAATACCACCCGCACGGCGACAGCGCGATCTACGACGCCCTCGTGCGCATGGCGCAGGACTTCTCCCTGCGTCTCATGCTCGTGGACGGGCAGGGCAACTTCGGCTCGGTCGACGGCGACCCGCCGGCGGCCATGCGCTACACCGAGTCCCGCCTGGCTCGGGCGGCCATGCCGCTCCTCGACGACATCGACAAGGACACGGTCGATTTCACGCCCAACTACGACGAGTCGAAGCACGAGCCGGCGGTACTGCCCGCCCGCTATCCGAACCTCCTCGTCAACGGCGCCGGCGGCATTGCGGTGGGCATGGCCACCAACATGCCTCCGCATAACCTGGGCGAGGTGATCGACGGCTGTCTGGCCTATATCGAGAACCCGGACATCTCGGCCGAGGAGCTCATCGAGATCATTCCCGGTCCGGATTTCCCGACCGGCGCCCTCATCCTCGGCCGCGCGGGCATCAAGTCCGCCTACACCACGGGCCGCGGCTCCATCATCATGCGGGCCAAATCCGAGGTGGAGGAGATCCGCAAGGACCGCGAGGCGCTGATCTTTACCGAGATCCCGTATCAGGTGAACAAGGCCTCGCTGATCGAGAAGATCGCGGAGCTGGTGCGCGAGAAGAAGATCGAGGGCATCGCGGATCTGCGCGACGAATCCGACCGCGACGGCATGCGCATCGTGGTCGAGATCAAGCGCGACGCCATGGCGGACGTGGTGCTGAACCAGCTCTACCGCTACACCCCGCTGCAGACGAGCTTCGGCGCCAACATGGTGGCGCTCAACGGCGGCCGCCCCGAGCAGATGACCCTGAAGGATCTGATCCGGGCCTTCGTGGAGTTCCGCGAGGAGGTCGTCTCCCGCCGCACCAAGTTCCTGCTCGGCAAGGCCCGCGAGCGCGCCCACGTGCTGTGCGGCCTCGCCATCGCGGTCGCCAACATCGACGAGGTCATCCGCCTGATCCGGACGGCGCCCGATCCGAACGCCGCCCGCGAGGCCCTCATGGGCCGGGACTGGCCGGCCCAGGATATCGCGCCGCTCATCGCGCTGGTGGACGATCCGCGCCACAAGATCAACGAGGACGGCACCTACCGCCTCTCGGAGACCCAGGCGCGCGCCATCCTCGACCTGCGCCTGCAGCGCCTCACCGCGCTCGGCCGCGACGAGATCGGCGACGAGCTGTCGAAGCTCGCGGCCGAGATCTCGGACTACCTCGAGATCCTGCGCTCGCGGGTTCGCATCATGGGCATCATCCGCGACGAGCTGACGGAGGTGCGCAACTCCTTCGCCACCCCGCGCAAGACCCAGATCGTGGACTGGGACTCGGACGTGGACGACGAGGACCTGATCGCCCGCGAGGACATGGTCGTCACCGTTTCCCATGCCGGCTACATCAAGCGCGTGCCGCTCTCGACCTATCGGGCGCAGCGCCGCGGCGGCAAGGGCCGCTCCGGCATGGCGACCCGTGACGAGGATTTCGTCACCCGCCTGTTCGTGGCCAACACGCACACGCCGGTTCTCTTCTTCTCGTCCGAGGGACAAGCCTACAAGGAGAAGGTGTGGCGCCTGCCGCTCGCCGCTCCAAACGCCAAGGGCAAGGCGCTGGTGAACATGCTGCCGCTCAAGCAGGGCGAACGCATCACCACCATCATGCCGCTGCCCGAGGACGAGGCGACCTGGGACAAGTACGACGTGATGTTCGCCACGTCCCGCGGCACGGTCCGCCGCAACAAGCTGTCGGACTTCGTGCAGGTGAACCGCGGCGGCAAGATCGCCATGAAGCTGGACGAGGGCGAGCACATCGTCGACGTGCAGATTTGCACCGAGAACGACGACGTGCTGCTCACCACGGCCAGGGGCCAGTGCATCCGGTTCTCGGTGACGGAAGTGCGCGTGTTCAAGGGGCGTGATTCCATGGGCGTGCGCGGTATCAACCTGGCCGACGGCGACCGGATCATCTCCATGGCGATCCTGCGCCACGTGGAGGCCACGGGCGAGGAGCGCGCGGGCTATCTCAAGATGCGCCGCGCCATCGCGGGGGAGCAGACGAACGGCGAGAACGGCGCCGAGGGGGGCAATGGCAACGGAGGCGACGAGGAGAATGTCGCCGCCGAGGCCCTCTCGATGGAGCGCTACACGGAGATGAGCGCGCAGGAGCAGTTCATCCTGACGATCTCCGAGAAGGGCTACGGCAAGCGCACCTCGTCCTACGAGTACCGCATCACCGGCCGCGGCGGCAAAGGCATCACGGCCATGGCGGTCAACGGCCGAAACGGCGAGCTCGTGGCGTCCTTCCCGGTTGAGAACGCCGACCAGATCATGCTCGTCACCGACGGCGGCCAGCTGATCCGTGTCCCCGTCGACGACATCCGCATCGTCGGCCGCAACTCGCAGGGCGTCACCATCTTCTCCACCAAGGGCAAGGAGAAGGTCGTCTCGGTGGAGCACATCGAGGGCGAGGACGAGGAAGGCGAGGAAACCGAGGTCATTGGCGATGCCGACAGCGACCTCGCCGAGGGCGGGGAGGAGTAAGTCCTCCCGCGATATCCGCCGAACTTTGAGATGGCCGGGCTCAGTCCCGGCCATTTCGCTGTTGAGAACGCGACCGGCTCCCTCTCCTAGGGGGAGGAGGGTCGGGGTGAGGCGAGTTTGCCCGGAGAGGGCGCAACTCCTCATCCTTGCTTCGTTCGACCTCTCCCTCCTGGGACGCCTGGATCACGCCGCTCGGACCACCACGTATCTCTTCCGACCGGCGGCGAGCACCAGGGAGCCATCGCGCAGATCGGCCGTCGTCGCGATGGCTGCCTCGTCGGCAACGATGTCGCCGTTGAGCCTGGCGCCGCCGCCCGTGATCAGCCGCCGTCCCTCGCTGCGCGATGCGGTCAGTCCCGCAAGATGGAGCAGGCTCGCGACCGGCACGCCTGCTTCCAGCTCTGCCTTCGGGAGCTCGATGCTCGGCAGGCCGTCGGGCGACTGCCCTTCCACGAAAGTTCGGTGCGCCGTCTCCTCGGCCTCCCGCGCCGCCTCGTCGCCGTGCGCGAGCCGGGTGACCTCCGTCGCGAGGATCCGCTTCGCCTCGTTGATCTCCGCGCCCTGAAGCCGGCCGAGGCGCTGCACCTCGTCGAGGGGCAGTTCGGTGAACAGGCGCAGGAAACGGGCCACGTCGTCGTCCTCCGTGTTGCGCCAGAACTGCCAGAACTCGTACGCGCTCAGGCGCTCGGCATTGAGCCAGACCGCGCCGCCCGCCGTCTTGCCCATCTTGGCGCCTGCCGATGTGGTGAGCAGCGGCGTGGTGAGGCCGAAGAGCTGGCGCCCATCGATACGCCGGGCGAGCTCGATGCCATTGACGATGTTGCCCCACTGGTCGGACCCTCCCATCTGCAGCACGCAGGCGTGGTGGCGCGACAATTCGAGGAAGTCGAAGGCCTGCAGCACCATGTAGTTGAACTCGAGCAGCGTCAGGGGCTGCTCGCGCTCGAGCCGCTGGCGCACGCTGTCGAAGCTCAGCATCCGGTTGATGGTGAAGTGGGTGCCGAAATCGCGCAGGAAAGGCAGGTAACGCAGCGGGTCGAGCCAAACCGCGTTGTCCACCATCACGGCGTCGGTCGGACCGTCACCGAAGGTGAGGTAACGGGAGAAGACCTTCTTCAATCCCTCGATGTTCCTTGCAATCTGGGCATCGTCGAGCAGGGGGCGGCTCGTGTCGCGGAAGCTCGGGTCGCCGATCTGACTCGTGCCTCCGCCGATGAGCACCACCGGCTTGTGACCGCATCTCTGAAGCCAGCGGAGGGCCATGATCGGCAGGAGGTGACCCGTATGCAGGCTATCGGCCGTCGCGTCGAAGCCGATGTACGCGGCAACGGGACCGGCGGAGAGCCGCGCGTCGAGGGCGCCGAGATCCGTACATTGGTGGACGAAGCCGCGCTCGGTGAGTGTCTTCAGAAAAATGGAGGAGGGTGTGGTCATCATTGTCTCCGGAGCTCTGAGGGGAGCCGCGGTCCGGAGACCGATCCAAAAATGAAAACGCCGCCGGACTGCGGCGGCTTGGATCGTCAGGTCGCAACCAAACGCAGCCGCCCTATGGGGACGGCGTAAAATACTTCGCGAAGTGGTTGAGGCGCGTGATCATGGGGCGTTTGTAGCCCCGCCTGTCTCACCAGTCAATGCCGGCAGGACGCTAGGGCCGCGAAGTCAGCGCTGCGGATAACCGATTCCGAAACTCTTCACCTTGGGCTTCACGGCGACGATCGCGGCATCCGAGGATGTAAACTCCTGGTCGCCCGACACCTTCAGCAACTCTGCTTCCGGCGCCTGCTCATCGGATTCGAATTGAACGAAGAGGGTACAGCCGCCGGGGATCTTCGCCAGTCTGCCACCCTTCCAGTCGGCGACAGTGCCGCTGTAATCCCAGCCAAAGCCGTAGATGCCGAAGGGCCTGCCGTTCATCTCCGTGGCCTCCTGCAGGGGCATGCCGACGCGCATGTTGCCGGGGCCGGTCCAGCCTGAGGCCTCGACTCGGATCCTCGCGGGCCGCTTACGGGCCTTCTCGTCCCACCAGACGATCTCAACCCGCCGCGCTGGATCCTTCGGGAAGATGACGCTCGCCTTGAAGGTGGCGCCCTCCGGCCCGTAGATGGTCTCCGAAGCCACGTTGCCTGGCCCGAAGGCAGCGACAAGGCGGGTGTGATCCGAGGTCTTGGAAAATGGCTCCTGGCATGTGAGCTCGTCAGCCCGCACGGCCTCCGCGCCACACGCGGAGACAAGGGCGACCACCACGAGCCTCTTTGCCCACATGTCTCCCTCTCTTCTTATCGCTGCCGCCTAACGACCGTCAGGTTCATCGGCCGGAGTCGCATCCTCCGCAGGTCCGTCCTGCGCCGGAGGAGAGAATTACACAAGACCGGACAGGGCGGCCGGGCTGATGACGAGGACGGCGGTCGCCGCGACGACGAAGAGACGAAAGATCATCGGACCCTCCTTTTCAAGGTCGAGCCGGTTTTTGCACGGGAGGGCGAGAGCGGCTGTGCGCTGCGGCACAGCTTACTCGTGCCCTTGAGGCCAAGAAGAGCAGTGAGAATGCTTAGGCGAGGCTGAAACGGCAGCAGATGTCTGAAGAAAGGATTTGTGATTAAGCTTCGGATTGCTTCCTGCGGAGCCACAATAAACGATGGGACGAGGCTTCCACTTTCGATCTGCCAATTTCGTACACGATGGCAATAATACCCAGGCTTCCAACGGCGGTAAGTGCGGTGACTGCTTCGCCGAAGAGTACGACCGCGAGAGCGAGGCTAATTGGCAAGCGCAAGTAGTTGATTGAACTTGCTTGCACTTTGTATTGCGTACGATAGCTCATGATAACCAAAAGACTTGCCGCAAGCGCTATCACTGCATTCAGAGCATTTACGGAGATGGTTTCCAAGGCGAAGGTCTGCTCGGACAAGACGAATTTTACGCCGAGACAGCTCAGTAAACCGACAAGATTATAAAGACCCGTGAAACCTAGCACATCCTGGCTGCTGTGATGGCTCCCAAATGCTGCAAAGGAAAGACTCTGAAATGCGACAGTAACAACAAAGATGATATTCGCCATGTGCTGTATATCGGGATCCCTAGAAAATATAACGACGCTCATGACAAAGGCTGCGATAAGGAGCATAAGGGTCTTGCGCGAATAAAATGCTCCAAAAAGCAAGATCCCAAAACCCGATAGGAACAGAGGCCGCATCTGACTGGCGATTGCAAACCCCGTGAGCGATCCTGCCGTCAAAGCATAAACGCCTGCCATAGAGTTGAACGTGTTAACTACGGCAAACCCAATCGCATGGCAGTTCTTTCGCATCGCAGGGCGAATGAATGCGATCAAAGGCAGTCCTATTGCGAAGCGTACCAAAGAAATGTCTAAAACCGGCGTTGTATTAAGGTAATATTTTGTAATGATGTCTGACAGGATATAAAGCAGCATGCCAAGTAATGCATACGTCATGCTTCTGATTTTTTCACCACTGGACATGCGTCGGCTTTCCATCAATCTATCTAGATAGATAATTGTATCGCGACTTGCATCCCCATGTGCGGTGCAAGTTGAGTCTTGAGGGTATGTTGGAGAGATGGTGCTATGCTGCTTCCGTCAGTTCAGGGCGACGAAAATGAAAGCCACGCAGGAACCAAGATCCGGGCTTTAGGAGGAGGCGCATCAGTGCTCGCTCGCCCCGGAAGGCAGTGCGCCCATGAAGCCATCTCTCATTATTTGCGATAAGAATGTGCCCTCGCTCAAGTACAAACGCATGTTCGAACTTCCTGGCATGTTGAATAATTCTGTTTAAGATCGACTGATCGCGATACGTATAAAATCCATTTCCATCGCATCTAAATCGCAAGCCATAACGGCCGCCGGCCAAAGGATAGAGTATTGGTCCTTTATAGATGTTGCAGCCATCATCATAAATGTATCGTTGCGACGACAGCATAAAATCAAATGCTTCAGTATCAAATTCTGCGATGTAGCGGCACAGGTCATCGCCGTCTACCAAGAGGCTGTATCCACCTTTAGGTGCCACCGTGTTCGAGAATAGCGCCACAATAGCGGGTGGATCGGCGATGTGCTGCGGTCCGTGTGAAACTCAAGGCTGTCCTGACTGAAGCCGCCGAAACCGGAAATGCTTTCGCATTTAGGATTGTACGTGACCTTGGTTATACCATTCGTTGTTGAGGCTCTATGATGGTATACCTCTCCGATACTTTGTGCGATTTCGATGTATGCCTCTTCCGTCTCGATCCCTGAAACGATGCAGGCTCCTTTCGTTTGGAGCGTTTCTTTTATCGTTTCTAAGGCGACTGGAACGATAGGTATCTGATGCGCCAAGGCAAATCTCCAATTGTTATTATGTTGCTTCCCGGTGATAGAGATGATCGCACAGGTTGTCAATATGCAATTACTGGGTGTGAGATGCGGGCTGAGCCATACCTTGCACGGCCTTGTTGGAGAACGATGAGAGATCTACAAGCGCAGCGCTTTGGGATCAGATTGACGTACGCTGAAGCTCCCGAAAGGCACAGCTTGCCCTCCGCCGCGTCTCAAGCTACGCCATAGGCGCATGACCCGAACCGCGCTCTATACCGGCAGCTTCGATCCCGTCACCAACGGCCACCTGGACGTCCTGCGCCAGGCCTGCTGGGTGGCGGACCGGATCGTCGTGGCCATCGGGGTTCATTCGTCGAAGACTCCGATCTTCAGCGCCGAGGAGCGGGCGGAACTGCTGCGCGCCGTGTGCGGCCCGGTGCTGGAGGGGCAGGGGGTCGCGCTGGAGGTGACCACCTTCAGCGACCTCGCCGTCGAGGCCGCCCGCCGCCACGGGGCCTCTCTCATCGTCCGGGGCCTGCGAGACGGCACCGATTTCGACTACGAGATCCAGATGGCCTCCATGAACGCCGCCATGGCACCGGAGGTCCAGACCCTGTTCTTCGCGGCTTCGCCTCCGGTCCGCCCCATCACGGCCACGCTCGTGCGCCAGATCGCCGGGATGGGAGGCGACGTCTCGGCCTTCGTGCCGGGCCTTGTCGCCGAACGCTTAAGGGCCAAATTCAAGCGGCCATGATGCCGTGATCCTCGAAGGGAGACTACTTCCATGAAGCGTTTGCTCGCAGCCGGGGCGCTCGTGCTCGCCGGCCTCGTTCCGGCCGCCGCCCAGCAGGCCAACGATCCGCAAAACACGATCTACCTCGACACCAAGGACGGCCGCATCACCATCCGCCTGCGTCCCGATCTGGCGCCCAAGCACGTGGAGCAGATCAAGGCGCTGACGAAGCGGGGCTTTTACGACGGTGTCGTCTTCCACCGGGTGATCGAGGGCTTCATGGCTCAGACCGGCGACCCCACCGGCACCGGCATGGGCAAGTCCGACCTGCCGAACATCCCGGCCGAGTTCACCAGGACCCCGTACAAACGCGGCTCCGTCGGCATGGCCCGCTCGCAGAGCCCGAACTCGGCCAACAGCCAGTTCTTCATCTGCTACGAGGGCTGCGGTCCCCTGACCGGTCAATACACCCTCTTCGGCGAGGTGGTGTCCGGCATGGAGGTGGCCGACAAGATCAAGAAGGGCGATCCCGCCAACAACGGCATGGTCACGAGCCCGGACAAGATCGTGAAGATGCAGCTCGCCGCCGACGCGAAATGATGCATTGTCGCCTGCCATCCGGATCGCGGCGCGCCGCTGCGCTCGTTCTCGCAGCCGCCATGGGCTCGCCCGCGGCCGCGCAGGACGAGTTCTTCGGGCGCTTCGGCGACCCGGACGAGCGGCAGGAGCAACTCGAGCCGCCGATTCCCCTGCCGGAAGGGCTTCGGGGAACGGTACGGCGGCGGGACGATGCGGTGCCCCTCCGGCGCGTCGATACCATCCGCGAGGTCTTCCGCGCCCTCGAGGCCTGCTGGCAGGTGCCGGCGGGGAGCGGGTACTCGGGCCAGGAGGCTACTGTGCGCCTCAGCTTCAAGCGCAACGGCGAGGTCCTGGGAAAACCCCGGATCGCCTATTACAGGGCCGGCCGTGAGGAGAACCGGCGCGAGCCCTTCACCCGCTCCGTGAGGGAGGCCTTCGAGCGGTGCACGCCGCTGCCCTTCACGGAAGGTCTTGGCCGGGCCGTTGCAGGCCGAATTTTCGCCATCCGTTTCGTCGACACCCGGTCCAACTGACCGGCTCGGCATCCAACGACACAACCGCCAGAACAGGAGAATCCGATGGCAGATCCCGAAAACACCATCATCATGGAGACCACCAAGGGCCGCGTGGTCATCGAGCTGCGTCCGGATCTGGCGCCGAACCACGTGGAGCGCATCAAGACCCTGGCGCGCCAGGGCTTCTACGATAACGTGCCGTTCCACCGGGTGATCGAGGGCTTCATGGCCCAGACGGGCGATCCCACCGGCACCGGCACCGGCGGTTCCGACCTGCCCGACCTCAAGGCCGAGTTCAACGCCGAGCCACACGTGCGCGGCGTCTGCTCCATGGCGCGCACCAACCAGCCCCATTCGGCCAATTCCCAGTTCTTCATCTGCTTCGACGACGCCCGCTTCCTCGACAAGCAGTATACGGTCTGGGGCAAGGTGACCGAGGGCATGGAGAACGTGGACAAGATCAAGCGCGGCGAACCCGTGCGCGATCCCGACCGCATCGTGTCCATGAAGGTCGCGGCGGACGTGGCGTAAGCCTCTGGTATCTTCATCGCGTGATCCCCGGGCTTGTCCCGGGGATCCGTGTCTTCGACCCGAAGCAAACCAAAAAAGTGGTCTACGGGATGGCGGGTGTAGCGAAATCAAGCGCGGGTGTAACCCGGCCGGTTAGTCCTGCGTAGGGATCTGTCTCGTTCGGCTCCTAGCGGCAAATGTGCCTCGCACGCCATTGATGCTGAGGATCAAGAGGACGCTGAGGATCACGTTGAAGCTGGGCCAATCCCGCACCGTTGTTAGTATTAGTTCAACTGTGATCCAGAGCAGTCCTACGCTGGCAGCCAGCGGGTTCTGGCGTTTCAAGATCAGCCATGCCAGACCGCCTTTGGGGGCAGCGACCATAAGAATGGCTATTGAAACCAGTAGAGGGTATTCTTCTCTTGTGCCGTCTCTTGGATCAAATCCTGTAAAAGCGACTATGACTGCAGTGAAAATCGATAAAGCCATCCAAAATGCGAGGGTGGCGGCACCGATCCTGACGGCATGTACTCTACCATTTTCCGTTGTTACATCAGGCCATAATAAACGGGTAAGCCGCAAGCGTTCGCTCCTCTGTAGGGAGGACGATACAGATTCATAACAGAATGTTATTTCATGTAGAAGGAGGCAAGCCTATCACGTATCAGCTCTTAGCGGGGACGAAACGCGTATCCGCGATTCGGCGACGGGCAGAACGAGCCATTGACGGGCTGATCTCCAACCACCGATAAGCCCCTAAACATTCCGATCCGATAAGTAGCCCATGCGCGTCGACCTCTTCGATTTCGACCTTCCCGAACGCTGCATCGCGCTCCGCCCGGTAGAGCCGCGCGATGCCGCGCGCATGCTCGTGGTGCGGGCAGACGAGGCTCCCTTCGAGGACCGCTCGGTGCGCGACCTGCCGGACCTTTTGCAGCCCGGCGACGTGCTGGTCCTCAACGATACCAAGGTCATTCCCTCGCGGCTCTACGGCCTGCGCGTTCGCGAGGAAACGGCCGCGCGGGTCGAGATCATGCTGCACAAGCGCGAGGGGGCGGACCGTTGGCGGGCCTTCGCGCGGCCGGCCAAGAAGCTCAATGTCGGCGACCGGATCCGGTTCGGCGAGGCGTCGGAGAGCACCGCCTGCGAACTCGTGCGCCTCGATGCGGAGGTGGAGGAGAAGGGCGAGGG
This sequence comes from Microvirga sp., assembly GCA_035645535.1. Taxonomy (GTDB): domain Bacteria; phylum Pseudomonadota; class Alphaproteobacteria; order Rhizobiales; family Beijerinckiaceae; genus Microvirga. The sequence continues at coordinate 21,356 of DASQMJ010000018.1, forward strand.
GGGAGAGGTTGCCCTCCGCTTTTCGTTTGCCGGCCCCTTCCTCGACGAGGCGATCGCCCGGCTCGGCGAGCTGCCGCTGCCGCCCTACATCGCCGGAAAGCGTGCTACCGACGACAAGGACCTGCGCGACTACCAGACCGTCTATGCGCGGGACGAGGGCGCCGTCGCGGCGCCTACCGCCGGCCTGCATTTCACGGAAAGCCTGTTCCGCCGCCTGGACGAGCGGGGCATCGCGCGCCATTTCGTGACCCTGCACGTGGGCGCAGGCACCTTCCTGCCTGTCAAGGCGGAGGACACGACAGAGCACCGGATGCATGCGGAATGGGGCACCGTGACCGAGGAGACGGCGCGTGCCCTCAACGAGGCGCGGGCGAGGGGAGGCCGGATCGTGGCGGTGGGCACCACATCCCTGCGGCTGCTGGAGAGCGCCGCCCGGGAGGACGGCACCATCGCGCCGTTCTCCGGGGACACGGCGATCTTCATCACGCCCGGCTACCGCTTCAAGGCGGTGGACATGCTCATGACCAATTTCCACCTGCCGCGCTCGACTCTGTTCATGCTGGTCTCTGCCTTCTCGGGGCTCGAGCGGATGCGGGCGGCCTATGCCCATGCCATCGAGACGGGCTATCGTTTCTATTCGTATGGCGACTCAAGTTTGCTGTTCCGGATGGACGATTGAAAACTTGCACCTACCCTCACCGACCTTTTTTGCGTCGAGCGGGAGCGTGAAACGAGGTCGAGGACCGGCATGCGCGTGGCAATCCAAACCCTCGGAACGAGAGGCGACGTTCAGCCCTATATCGCGCTGGCGCTTGGGCTGATGCGCAAGGGACACGAGGTGCAGATCGCGGCGCCGGTGCAGTTTGACGCGATGGTGCGCGGGCGCGGCATCCCATTCGCGCCGCTTCCGGCGGAATTCCTTGCCCTTATGGACACGCGGGAAGGAAAGGCCGCCCTTGCGGGAGGCCGGGGCTTTCGCCCCGGGCTGAAGCTCCTGAAGCATTTTCGCCCTCTGATGAGATCGCTTCTGGATGCGGAGCGGGCGGCGGTCAGGCAATTCATGCCCGATATCATCATCCATCATCCGAAGTCGCTGGCCTCGCCCCACATGGGTGAGGCGCTGGCGCGCCCGTGCATTCTTGCATCGCCGCTGCCCGGCTTCACGCCAACCTCCGCCTTTCCCAGCCCGCTGCTGCCCTTCGGTTCCCTGGGACCCCTGAACCGCGTCAGTCATTCCCTCGCCATCAGGGGAGCAGGATGGTTGTTCGGCGGGATGATCCGCCAGTGGCGGCAGGAGGTGCTGGGACTGCCCCGCCGCTCCCACGTCGCCGTCGGCCCCTCGGGCACGCTTTATGCCTATAGCCGCCATGTGGTTCCGGTGCCGCCGGATTGGGACCGCGACGTGCTGGTCAGCGGTTACTGGTTCCTGGACAGCGACTATTGGGAGATCCCTGCCGATGTCGCGGCGTTCCTCGATTCCGGTGAGCCGCCGATCTACGTGGGATTCGGGAGCATGCCCGGATTGGATCCGCAGAGAATGACCGAGATGGTTATCGAGGCGCTTGCGAAAACCGGCAAGCGTGGTGTGCTGGCGACCGGCGGCGGCGCGCTGGCGGCAGCCGATGTGCCGGCGCATGTTCATGTCCTAACCGGCGCGCCCCACGACAAGCTGTTTCCCAGGATGGCGGCCGTTGTGCATCACGGCGGCGCCGGAACGACGGCTGCCGCTATCCGCGCCGGCAAACCCATGACGATCTGTCCGTTCTTCGGGGACCAACCCTTCTGGGGCCGACGGATCGTGGAGCTTGGCGCGGGACCGCCGCCGCTCGATCGGAAAACGCTGACAGTCGAGAGGCTTGCCGCGGCGATCGCCGCCATGGGCACCCCTGGGATGCGGCGTCAGGCGGCCGCCCTGGGTGAGGCGGTACGACAGGAGGACGGCGTCGCGCAGGCCGTGGAATTCATCGAGCGGATCGTGTTGAGCCGTGTCGCCTCGTGAACCAAATCCTTGCCGGCCCTACACTTCAGCCGAAGTTGGACGCCACTCCTCCGGCACCTTCCCGGGTGCGAAAAAGAGGATGTGCTTTCTCTTGTGCCGTCGATGGGGGATAAAGGGGCACCATTTTCAGGATGATCCATGACCACTGAAGCCTTCACCTTCACCGTCACCAAGACCGATGGTACTGCACGCACGGGCGAGATCCGCATGCCGCGCGGCGTCATCCGCACGCCCGCCTTCATGCCGGTGGGCACGGCCGCGACCGTGAAGGCGATGTATCCCGATCAGGTGAAGGCGCTGGGGGCCGACGTGGTGCTCGGCAACACCTATCACCTCATGCTCCGCCCCGGCGCCGAGCGGGTGGCGCGGCTCGGCGGGCTGCATCAGTTCATGAACTGGCCCTATCCGATCCTCACCGACTCCGGCGGCTTCCAAGTCATGTCGCTTTCGGCCCTGCGCAAGATCGACGAGACCGGCGTCACGTTCCAGTCGCATATCGACGGCTCGACCCATGTGCTGACGCCGGAGCGCTCCATCGAGATCCAGGGGCTGCTGGGCTCCGACATCCAGATGCAGCTGGACGAGTGCGTGAAGCTCCCCTGCCCGGACGAGGTGGCTGAGAAGGCGATGCGCCTCTCGCTCCGCTGGGCGGAGCGGTGCCGCGTTGCCTTCGGCGAGCAGCCTGGCAAGGCCATGTTCGGCATCGTCCAGGGCGGCGCCGTGGAGCGCCTGCGCATCGAGAGCGCGAAGGAACTCGCGGGGCTCGACCTCAAGGGCTACGCCATCGGCGGGCTGGCGGTCGGCGAGCCGCAGGACGTGATGCTGCGCATGATCGAGACGGTTGAGCCGCACATGCCCAAGGAGAAGCCGCGCTACCTCATGGGCGTCGGCACCCCGGACGACATCGTCGAGGCGGTGCGCCGCGGCGTCGATATGTTCGATTGCGTCATGCCGACGCGGGCCGGGCGCCACGGGCAGGTCTTCACCCGCCATGGGCGTATGAACCTGCGCAATGCGAAGTTCGCCGAGGACACGCGGCCGCTCGATGCGGAGTCGAAATGCACCGCCTCCAACACCTATTCGCGCGCCTACCTGCACCATCTCGTACGCTCCAACGAGATCCTGGGCATGATGCTGCTGACCTGGAACAATCTGGCCTATTACCAGGAGCTGATGGCGGGCCTACGCAGGGCCATCGGCGAGGGCCGGCTTGAGGACTACATCGGCGAGGTGAAGGAAGGCTGGGCCAGGGGCGAGCGCGACAGCAAGGCCGAGATCGGCGAGCACGCCGACAACATCGCCATGCCGGCGGAGGGGTGAGCCGGCCGGTCCGACGATAGTCGGACCCTCCCTAGGGCTTTAGCCGAGGCTAGAATTCGCGACTTGATTGGGAAATGATTAGCCGCAGGGCGAGGGGAACGGCCAAATGAAACCATATAATCCCGAAGAGGACCTCACGGCGATCCTGATGGAGAAGCTCACGCGCATCGAGCGCGGGATCAACGCCATCAAGCTCGGGGGCATTTTCGTTCTTTTGGTCGTGTCATTCGACTATCTGGCCAATCTAGGCTGGTTCGGACCGGAAGTTCAGAGATTCACCGGCCGCTAGGGAACAGCAAGATCTAGTCCGGCTCACCGGGATACTGGCGTGCTCCCTCGGGAATGATCACCCCTGGTAGCTTCCGGGCGGTCCAGATGTGTACGGCCCGTGTCAGGTCGACCGGCTCGTCGAACGAGCCGCCCTTGATGCTGATCTCCTCCGCGCGCTCGGGGTCGCCATGCCAGACCCGCGACCCGCATTCGCCGCAGAAGAAGCAGGCGAGCGTACCGCCGGAATCGGTCGGCCGTGCCCAGCGCCGCAGGGTTCCCATCTGCAGCGCGACATCGGCACTTCGGACCATGACCGAGATTCCGAAGGCGGATGACGACTGCTTCTGGCATTCCCGGCAGTGGCAGACGTAGATCTCGTGCGGCGCGCCGGCGATTTCGTAGCGGACTGCGCCGCACTGGCAACCTCCCGTGAGGCGGCGTCCCGGCGGGCGAGAGTTCATGCGATGTCTCCCGCCCTATCCCAATGCCTTCAGGTGACGGATCGGCCGGCCGGGTGCGATCATCTCTGCAGCCGCGATGATGCCCTGGGCGTCGATGCCGAAATGGCGGTAGAGGTCCTGCACGGTGCCGGTCTGGCCGAAATGCTCGACGCCGAGAGAGCGGGTGCGGTGGCCCAGCACCGATCCGAGCCAGGCCAGCGTCGCCGGGTGGCCGTCGAGCACCGTCACGAGGCCGCAATGGGGCGGCAGCTCGCCGAGCAGGCGCTCGATGTGGCTCCTCGCATGGACGAGGCCGCGCTCGCGGGCACGCTGCGCCGCCGTCCAGCCGGCATTGAGCCTGTCCGCCGACGTGATGGCGAGGAGCCCGACGTCGCGCCGGTCCTCGGCCATGAGGCCCACGGCCTCGATGGCCTCGGGCGCAACCGCGCCTGTATAGGCGATCACGACCTGCGCGTTCGGCCCGGGCTTTCGCATCCAGTAGGCGCCGTCGACGATATCGGCGGCAAGGTCCCCGGTCATCGTCCGCTGGGGCTGGTCGATGGTGCGGGTCGAGAGGCGGAGATAGACGGAGCCGCCGGTTTCGTCGCGCAGCCAGGAGCGCTCGTTGGGCTGGCCCTCGCCGTCGCGCTGGAGATAGTCGAAGGCCCAGCGGAGGATGACCGAAAGCTCGTCCACGAAGGCCGGCTCGAACGAGGCCAGCCCGTCCTGGGCCATCCCGATGAGGGGCGTGCCGATCGACTGGTGCGCCCCGCCCTCGGGCGCCAGGGTCGCCCCGGAGGGCGTGGCGGCGACGATGAAGCGGGCGTCCTGGTAGCAGGCGTAGTTCAGGGCATCGAGGCCGCGGGCGATGAACGGGTCGTAGAGCGTGCCGATGGGCAGGATCCGCTCGCCGAAGAGGGAATGCGACAGCCCGAGGGCCGAGAGCAGGATGAACAGGTTCATCTCGGCGATGCCGAGTTCGATGTGCTGGCCCTTCGGGCTGAAGTCCCAGGTGAAGGTGGACGGGATGCGCTCGGCCTTGAAGATGTCCTTCATCTCCTCCCGGGCGAACAGGCCGCGCCGGTTCACCCATGCGCCCAGATTGGTGGAGACGGTCACGTCCGGAGCCGTGGTGACGATGCGGTCCGCGAGCGGCGTGTCGGAACGGGCCAGCTCGTTGAGGATGAGGCCGAAGCCCTGCTGGGTCGACATGGAAGGCTGCGCTGGTGTCGGCAGCCTATCCGGCACGGGGACGACCGGTGCCTCGTGCCGGCGGGCGCCTTTCGCGTTGAAGGGCACCGAATCGAGGAACCGCTGGAGGTCCTCGGCGGGAACGTTCAGGCCCTCGAACTTGTCCCACTCGTGGCCAGGCCGGACCTTCGCGGAGGCGCGGTAACCCTCCATCTGGCTCGGCGTCAGCAGGCCCGCGTGGTTGTCCTTGTGCCCGGCGAGCGGCAGGCCGAAGCCCTTGATGGTGTAGGCGATGAATACGGTCGGACGGTCGTGGTCGATGGATTCGAAGGCCTGAAGCAGGCTCGGCAGGTCGTGTCCGCCGAGATTCGACATGAGCCGCGCCAGCTCCTCGTCGGACCGCTTTTCGATGAGGCGCGTCACCGGGCCCTGGTCGCCGAGATCGTCCAGGAGCCGCTTGCGCCAGGCCGCGCCGCCCTGGAAGGTGAGGGCGGAATACAGCTGGTTGGGGCAGGAATCGATCCATTCGCGCAGCTTCTCCCCGCCGGGCTCGCGGAAGGCCTCCTGCATGAGCGAGCCGTGCTTGAGGACCACCACGTCCCAGCCGAAAGAGCGGAAGAGCGCTTCGAAACGGGCATAGAGCCCCTCGCGCACGACTGCATCGAGGCTCTGGCGGTTGTAGTCGATGATCCACCAGGTGTTGCGCAGCCCCTGCTTCCAGCCCTCCAGCAGCGCCTCGAAGATGTTGCCCTCGTCCATCTCCGCGTCGCCCACGAGGGCGATCATGCGCCCCTCGGGCCGGTCCTTCGCCCAATGCGCCTGCACGTAGTCCTGCACGAGGCTGGCGAACAGGGTCTGGGCGACGCCCAAGCCCACCGAGCCGGTGGAGAAGTCCACGTCGTCGATGTCCTTGGTGCGGGACGGATAGGACTGTGCGCCCTTGTAGCCGCGGAAGTTCTCGAGCTTCTCCCGGGTCTGGTGGCCGAGGAGGTACTGGATCGCATGGAAGATCGGGCTTGCATGAGGCTTCACGGCCACCCGGTCCTCCGGGCGCAGAACCGCGAGGTAGAGCGCCGTCATGATGGTGGAGAGCGAGGCGGAGGAGGCCTGGTGCCCGCCGACCTTGAGACCGTCTCGGTTGGGGCGCAGGTGATTGGCATTGTGGATCGTCCAGCTGGAAAGCCAGAGGATCTTGCGCTCGAGCTCGGCAAGATACGGCAGGCGGGGGTCTGTCATCGGGGCGCCCAAGGAAGCAGGAGCGGCCGGGCCGCAACGGCCTGGCCCACGTCCGGGTTGAGGATTTCGGTCCCCATACTAAGCCTTTTTGATTGACCCGCCAGCCGAGAGATCCTATTTCGGGTTCGCTTCATAGGCGCTGGCCACCCGGCCGGACATCTGCCCTTTCGGCTCCGGTGCCTTTGCAGAAAGGCGACGGATGCCAAAGACTTGGCGAGACGTCTGCCGGTCTGGAGCGACTTAGGATGGGCGCGTAGCTCAGCGGTAGAGCAGCTGACTTTTAATCAGCGGGTCGATGGTTCGATTCCATCCGCGCTCACCATCCACTTCAAGGAGAGATCGGCTCCCCATCGGTCTGGCCACCATACTGCCCAGGCATGCCGAAGGCCTGTCATGAACTGCGACCTTGGCTCCTCTCCAGAGCGCGGTGCCGGCAGTCCGCCCGGCCGCAGGAAGCCGCAGCAGCTTGGCCGTAACAGCATACCAGTTTCAGCCATAATCATCGTGTTTGTTGAAGGCCTTGGCGCCGAATCGGTCGGCGCATTTCAGGGCCTCAAATGACCCGTGCTCTGGCTTTCGCCACTGCTCTCCTGCTCGCCAGCCTCTCATCCGCCTCCACCGCACAAGCCGCAGACCCCGTTCACTTCTGGGATCTGCAACCCCGCTCCCTCCGCCTTCTGGTGGCCTCCCCGCAGGTGATGGTCACCCGCACAAAGAACGGATGGGACGCCTATTGCCGCTGCCCGGTCGTCCTCGCACCGTCAGAGATCCCCGAGGTGATGAAGAAGGCGATCGTGGCCGTGGAGGACAAGCGCTACTTCGACCACGGCGGGGTCGATGTGGTCTCGCTGCTCTCCGTCCTAAAAAGCGGTCTAACCCGAGGCGGCAGCACGATCCCGATGCAGCTTCTCAAGAACTTGGTTCTCCATGATCTGCGCGGCAGCGATGTGCTCAGTCGCCTCGAGCGCAAGGGGGCGGAGGTCTGGTACGCCGGCGTGTTCGATGGAGCGGTCGGGAAAGAGGAACTGTTGGCCGCGTACCTCAACCAGATCGAATTCGGCGGCCGCGACATCGTCGGGCTGTACCGGGCCAGCCGGCACTACTTCCGCAAAGAGCCCAAGGATCTGACACTCTATGAAGCCGCTCTGCTGGCCGGCATGGTCAAGGCGCCTGCCCGGCTCAACCCTCTCCGGGAGAAAACCCGGGAACGGGCGCATGAACGGGCTCTTCTCGTCCTGAAGCTCATGACCGAGCAGGGCAGGATCACGGAGAAGGAGCGTCGCCAGGCCGAGAGGGCCGGCATCCGCCCCGGCCTGCTGCCGGAGTTCAAGCTTCAGCCGCAGGCCTTTGCCGAATGGGTGGTGGAGACCTGGGGGGACAAGTATGTGCAGCCCGGCGAGACCGTCCGGTTCTTCGTCACGCTGAATCCGCGGATCCAGCACATGGCGGAGCACCATCTCAGCCGTCTGGTCAAGGAAGGGTCTGTTCCGTCCACCTATGATGCCGGCGCGGTGATGCTGGCGCCGAACGGGCGCGTGCAGGCGATGGTCGGCTCCGTCGACTGGTCGCAGCGACAGTTCAACAACGCGGTGAAAGCCAGCGTGCAGGCCGGATCGACGGCCAAGCTTCCACTGTTGATTGCCGCCTGCGAGGCCGGAAAGACCCCGGAGAGCCGGGTCTTGGACCAGCCGATAAAGGGGACCTGGCCCGCGAACGGTGAGTTGGGCTACCGGGGGCAGACGACGCTGAAGGAGGCGATTGCCTCGTCGCGCAATGCGGCGGCCGTGCGCCTGGCGCAGGAAATCGGAACCGGTGCCGTCGCGGACGTCAGCCGGCGCATCGGGATCGATCCTGGCCCTGTTGCCGATGCTGGTATTGTCCTCGGCTCCTATTCGACCAATGTCATGACCATGACGGCGGCCTACACGGCGGTGGCCAATGGCGGCTATCGGATCGGTCCCTCGGGAGTGCTGGCGGTGGTTGACGGGCGCGGCCAAATCCGGGCCGACTTTCTCACTCCTGTGCGAAAGAGGATTATTTCCGAGAAATGCATCGAGCCAACCCAGGCCGTTCTGCGCGAGGTGGTTCAGAATGGAACCGGACGTGCGGCGCGGTTGAAGCGGTGGGCAGCGTACGGGAAGACCGGGACCTCGACCGGCAATGCCGATGCATGGTTCATCGGCTGGAGCGAGCAGCGGGTGTTCGGGGTCTGGATGGGCCGACGCCGCGACGAGACAGGAAGCGCCGTGGCTGGCGCGGGTGCTCCTGCTGCCTACTTCGGGCGTGTGGCCACTGCGGTGAACGAATGGGCCGAGCGCCAGCAGAGGCTAGAGGAGAAGCGGCTCGCGGGCGGGCGCGCCAGGAGAGGTCTCGAGCCGGGCACGATTGTCGATTGGCTCTCGTCCCTTCCGCATGCCCTGACCCTGCCTGGAGCCACATCAGCTCAAGAAGCACCCCCGAAGGGGAAAAGGACCTGAGCCACCTGGGCCCGACCGGATCTATTCCCGTCATGCTCATCCCGGTCGAGGTAGGGCGCATGCGGCGGAAGCCTTCTGAAGCGATGGGGCGCTGCCCTTGACGACCTGGAGCGGCGCTATGGCGTGCAGCGGGGGATCCTCGTTGCGATCTGGGGTCGCGGATCGCATTTCGGTCGTGTCCCGACCGATGCCTGCAGAGGCAACTTGCCTGGTTCGGGACTCCTGACATCGAGGCACCGGGACCTCATCACGTTCATGCGATCCATCGCGATGTCAGACGCGGCGAACTGGTCCGGGGGCAACGGTGGTCTATGCTCCCATACGGAAATCCGGATTCTGGAGTTCTTCGATGACCGACCATCCCGCTCTCTCCCTTGATCGACGGTCGTTGCTGATCAAGACGGTGGTCACCTCGGCAAGCGTCATGATCCCGACGGGCCTGGTTGCGGCCGAGCTCGTCCCGACACCAGGGCAGACGGAGGGACCCTTCTACCCTGTCGAGTTTCCGCCTGACATGGACAACGACCTGGTGCGTGTCACCGGTCAGGCCGCTCAGGCTCTGGGGCAGGTGATCCATGTCTCAGGGCGCGTGCTGGATACCCGCGGGCAGCCCAGGCCGGGAAGCGTGGTCGAGATCTGGCAGTGCGATGCGAACGGCATCTACCGTCATCCTCGGGCGGCCGGGCAGGGACGCATCGACCATGCCTTCCAGGGCTACGGGCGCACACAGGTGGACGAGCAGGGACGATATCGCTTCCGCACCATCCGGCCGGTGCCGTATCCCGGTCGGACGCCGCACATCCACTTTGCCGTGCATGTGCCAGGGCAGGGCCGACTGGTCACCCAGATGTATATCGAGGGAGAACCCCTCAACTCACGAGACGGGGTTCTGAGCCGCATCCGTGATCCCCAGGCCCGCCGTAGCGTGATTGTTCCCCTGACTTCCGCGCAATCTCTCGAGTCCGGCGCTCTCCACGGGCACTTCGACATTGTCGTCGCGGCATAGATCGGTGCCGCGAGGCAACTTTGAGGTCACAATTCTGCAAGCCGGTCGGGCAGTGGTGGAGAATGTTGATCTTCGGTGTCGGCGTCCCGGCCGACGAGTTTCGGACTCTGGCGGAGGCAGGTTTCACAGGTTCCGTGACAAGGCCCTAGTCAGCCTTGCGCCTGACTTGCCCGACCCGATTCAACACCTCACGCGGAATGCCGTAATCCCTCACCACGGCTTCCCAGTTCCGTAGCCCACACATCTCCCGCTGGATCATGAAGGCCCAGACCCGGTCCGCGGCCTCGTCCAGCAAGACATGGCGCCGATCGTCCCCGTCCGATCCCGGCGCTCCGGCATCGAAGGCCCTCAATGCCGCAAGAGCCCGCTCGACTTGGCCGCTCAAGGTCCCCAGGGCTTGTGCTTTCTGCTCGCGTAGCTCGTAGTCGAGCACGTTCCAGCCGGTTCCCCGCTGGAGGCCAGCCGATAGGCTCCGGGGTGGGCGAACTGTCATGTCGGATCTCCGGAACGCGTGACAATGCCGACAAGATGATGTCGCCGGCCTCACGTGGAAGCGCGACACCCTGGCGCAAGCTATGTCCGGACCTGGTGCCTCGCGAGACGACGATGCACAAGGCGTGTAGAACACACCCAGAGCGGGGAGACGGCGGCGATCTCTGGAGCCAAGCCGCAGTGATGAAGGGCGGAGATGCGTCGCGACGGCTCGGTGTCCCTCGGGAGTGCTAACCGCGGCAATCAGCGGGACAGCGATTGGTTTGTCGACTAAGCTGATCCAGCGCCTGGACATTCGGCTTCGTGCCCCCGGGTTGGAGGTCGCCTGTGACTGGAAGCCTGATCGGCGTCGTTGTCTATGACAGGAATAGCCGCCCCGATGCGGCCCTGCGTCAGGTCGTCGAATACTTGAAGTCCATGGACTTGCGTGTGGGCGGCCTTCTTCAGGAGGGGCAATCCGGCGATGCCAGCCGTTGTGGAACATTGTTCCTGGAGGACATCGGAACCGGCCGCAGGATCCAGGCTTTCGAAATGCGGGGGAGCGGCACGCGGGGATGCCGCCTCAACTCCTCCAGCCTTGCTGAGGCCGGAGGATGGCTGCGGGCAGCCATCGAAGGGAATCCCGACATTCTGTTCGTCAACCGCTTCGGGCGGCAGGAGGCGGCCGGGCGAGGGCTGCGGGATGAGATCGCTGCTGCCATCGCCACCGGTCTTCCTGTCGTGACAGCGGTCAGCACGGAACTCATGCCGGCATGGCATACCTTTGCTGGCCAGGCATTCGTTCAACTCGCCGCGGACCCGAAGCGGATTGCGTCCTGGTGCCTTGCCTGCATGCAGTCGGCTTCCCGGGCATCGGCGAACGCATCCTCGTAGCCGAGCCGGTGTTACGCTGCGAGTTCGGCGGTGGTTATGGAGTACCTCGCCGTCTCCGACTGAAGGCAATCGAGACGGCCAGCCGCTGTTTCGACCTGCGGATACATCAGAAAGCCGGCGGTCGGGCCTGTCGCGCCCGGGAGGGTGAGGTCGTGCGCGATCCGGCGGACAGGAAGTCGGTGGCGTGTGACATGGCCTGCGACGCAGGAGCGGCTGTGACGCACACGGCAGAAATTGTGGACTTAATTCCGTCCAGGTCAAGCCTAAAGCCACAGCCATCAAGTATCCCCGAACGGGTTGTGCTGCAGACTGCTCCGGTTTGACACTAGAAACGTTCGAAACTACTCTAGTTGCCCTAAGAGACGCTGCTGCAGTGCAAAACCATAGGGAGGGTTGCCATGAACATGGAACTCTCACGACGCGGCTTCCTCAAAGCCGCCGGCGTGGGCGTTGCGGGTACCACGTTGGGAGCCTTCGGGTTCTCGGAGCTTGAAGCGGCGCAGGCCGCGGCCGTACGGCCCTTCAAGCTGACGAACACGATGGAGACGCGCAACACCTGTCCGTACTGCTCGGTTGCCTGCGGCATCATCATGTATTCGAAGGGAGACCTTCGGAAGGGTGAGACGGCCGAGATCGTCCATATCGAAGGCGACGCAGACCATCCGACCAACCGTGGAACGCTCTGCCCGAAGGGCGCGGCGCTGAAGGACTTCGTGAAGGCCGAAACCCGCCTGAAGTATCCGATGATCCGCAAGCCCGGATCGGACAGGTTCGAGCGGGTGTCATGGGATCAGGCGCTCGACCGCATCGCTCGGCTGATGAAGGACGATCGCGATGCGAACTTCATCGCCACCAACGCGGCCGGCGTGCCCGTCAATCGCTGGACGACGGTCGGCTTCCTGGCCGCTTCGGCAACCACCAATGAGACTGCTTGGCTGACTTACAAGGTCGTCCGCAGCACGGGAATCGTCGCATTCGATAATCAGGCGCGCGTTTGACACGGCCCCACGGTGTCCAGTCTGGGCCCAACTTTCGGTCGTGGCGCGATGACCAACTCTTGGACGGATATCCGGAACACGGATCTCGTCGTCATCATGGGCGGCAACGCCGCTGAAGCGCAC